>CANFWI010000001.1 GCA_947450675.1 Comamonadaceae bacterium
CTCTTTGGTTACATCGTCAACACGGATGTGGAGCATTGATGTGTGTGCTGACATGGCCAGACCTTTCATGTGAGTCATCATTATGTATCTCATTTGAGATTAACTCAAGCCGGGCTGTGGCTGACAAACAAGATGCGTGCTGACGATTTATCACCACTTCCCAGCAGGCTGCTGTCGTTTGACCGCGGTTTGGGTCAGGAGATTGATGGCATCCGGGCGGCTGCCGCGCTCTGCAAAATCCAGCGCAGTCAAACCTTGTTGGTTTGAATGCGTTGCTTGAGCGCCTTCATCCAGCAGCAGTTTGACTGCAGCGCCATTGCCGTATTGTGCAGCCATCATCAGTGGCGTCGTGCCGTTGGGTGACTCGGCATCAACGAAAGCGTTGTTGTCAAGCAGCAAACGCATTAGCTCGACGTGCCCTTTGGTGGCGGCGTAGTGCAGCGGCGTCCAACCGGTTTTGTTAACGTCCGCATCTTTCTCGATGAGCTTTTTAGCCAGAGCTAAATGGCCGTTCAAAGCGGCGTACATGAGCGGGCTTTCGTCTTGCTCATTCAGAAAATTAACGTCGATGCCAGGCGCATCCAACAGGGCATCGGCGGCCTTCAAGGCCGAGTCAGCCAGCGCCATGGTCAAGCCGTGGCGAGCCTTGGGGTCGATGGTGTTGGGGTCAAAACCGCGTTGAACCAAAGCGCGGATGGTTCTTGCATCGTCATATTGGATGGCCGTGAAGAAGTCATCGTAGGAGCCTGCGCGCGCGACAGAAAAACCAATCAAAACAATGCTTAGTAGCAATAATATCAAGTACTTTATGAGGTTTTTAGGTGGTCGAATTCTCATGGTTTAGGCGGCCATGACACCGGTGAAGAGTTGCTCAAAGTTGCGGCTGGTGGCCTCAGCGATGGACTCAACACTGACACCACGAAGCTGTGCAATTTGCTGTGCGACCAAGGGCACATACGAGGGATTGTTGGTTTTTCCGCGGTGCGGCACGGGTGCCAAGTAGGGGCTGTCGGTCTCGATCAAGATCCGATCCATGGGCACAAAGGCAGCAACCTCGCGCAGGTCGGCGGCGGTTTTGAAGGTCAAAATGCCCGAAAAAGAGATGTAAAAACCCAAGTCAAGCGCCACCCGAGCGACGGCCTGACTTTCGGTGAAGCAATGAAACACGCCGCCAGCGCTGCCCATACTGGCGTCCTCGCCCTCTTCCTTCAAGATAGCGAGCGTGTCGTCGGAAGCGTTACGGGTGTGAATGATGAGCGGCTTGCCGGTTTGACGTGCGGCACGGATGTGCACCCGAAAACGATCCCTTTGCCATGCCATGTCCGCCACGCTGCGTTCACCCAAGCGAAAATAATCCAGCCCGGTTTCGCCGATACCGACGACTTTGGGTCGCGCTGCCCGGCGCAAAAGATCATCCAAACTGGGTTCTGTCACGCCTTCGTTGTCGGGGTGGACGCCGACGCTGCACCAAAAATTGTCGTACTCTGAGGCCAAGGCTTGGACGTCGTCGAACTCTTCCAGCGTGGTGCAAATAACCAGCGCGCGGTCGACCCCAGCCGCCGCCATGGCTGCGCGAATGGCCGGCAGTTCGGCCTTCAGTTCTGGGTAAACGAGGTGGCAATGGGAGTCGGTGAACATGGGCTTCGGTTATAAAAAGAGAGAAGAACTTAGCGGCTCAACTGTTAGAGGCTAGGGTTTAGCGTGCGGTCAGCGCCTGCTTGGCCCGGCTGACCAAGGCTTCCAGCATGAGCCCGGGGTTGTACGGGTGCTCCACCGTTCGGGCGGTGGCGGCGAGTTCTTTGGACCAAGCAGCCAGCGCAAAAATGCTGGCAGGACTGCCAAGATTTGGCATTTCAGCCGCAGTTGGCAGCCGAGCCGGCAATGGCAAATCAGCCAAGCTGAAAAAACGCGGTTGAGCGCCAACTTTGACGGCCCACACGTCATGACAAATCTTTTGCAAAGCATCCACCACCAACGCAGGAGCCCATCCGGTCAACGCAGCAACATCACCGCGAGCCATGGCTTTGGGCAGTGCCTGCCATTCACGTGCGGCTTCATCTGGCGCGCCGCCTTGCACCCAAGTCAGCGCATCAGCAGGCCGGCCGCCGGCTGCCGCGAGCAACACCCGCAAATCTTCTAGCTTCGGTGGTGGCGGCTTGGCGCGCCCGGCTTTGATGCTCTTCGGCGTCTTCACGCCCTCATCGCCATCGGTATCAACAAGCTCATCCAACGTGCTTTGGCTCTGCAACCATGCCAGACTTTCTTCAAACGCTGGCCAGCGCATGGTGTGACTCTGGCACCGGCTGCGAATGGTCGGCAGCAACTGCTGGGCCGACTCGGTGGCAAGGATGAACTTGACCTCACCCGGCGGTTCTTCAAGTGTTTTCAGCAAGGTGTTGGCAGTGATGCCGTTCATGCGCTCAGCAGGAAACACCAACACGACTTTAGTCGGACCACGCGACCGGGTGAGCTGAGAGAAGGAAACCACCTCACGCGCGGCATCGACCTTGATTTCTTTGCTGGGTTTGCGCTTTTTGTTGTCCAGCTCTTCTTGGGTTTTCTGGTCCAGCGGCCAGCCCAGACTCAGAAACAAGGTCTCTGGGATCAGCATGCGCAAATCGGCGTGGGTGTGCACGTCCACCGCATGGCAACTGCCGCAGTGGCCGCAAGCGCCCTGTGGGCTGGGTGCTTCACACAGCCAAGCCCGCGCCAGTGCGAGCGCCAAGTCAAATTGACCCAAACCGGAAGGGCCGCTCAACAGCCAAGCATGGCCACGTTGACTCAGCAGGCTTTCGAGCTGAACTTGCAACCAGGGTGCAAGTGGCTTGCGCTCAGTCAGAGTGTTGTTATCGCTCATGCGAGCCAGCCTTTGGCCACAAAAACAGCGTGCACATCTTGCCAAACAGCCTGCTGCGTTTGACCACCATCGATACGCGCAAAGCGCCCCGGTTCTCCGACCAAACGGCGGGCGTAGCCATCGGCCACTCGGCGGAAAAATTCAAGGGGTTGCGACTCGAACTTGTCGGGCACGCGGGCGCCAGCAAGTCGCTTAGCGGCTTCTTCAGGAGCGAGGTCAAACCAGACGGTGAGTTTGGGCTGAATCAGCTGCGTTCCATTCGATTCGACCGTGGCTTGCACCATGGTTTCGAGCTGGGTCAGCACGGCTTCGTCAAAGCCACGGCCGCCGCCTTGGTAAGCAAAAGTAGCGTCGGTGAAGCGGTCGCACAAGACAACCTCACCACGCGCCAGCGCCGGCAAAATGACGCAATTCAAGTGATCCCGGCGCGCGGCAAACATCAGCAGCGCTTCGGTCAGCGGGTCCATGGGGTCATTCAGCACCAACGTGCGCAGTGTTTCGGCCAACGGGGTACCGCCTGGTTCGCGGGTCAGCGTGACTTCCCTGCCCTGCGCCTTGAAGGCTGCAGCCAGAGCGCCGATGTGGGTTGATTTTCCGGCCCCGTCGATGCCTTCAAAGCTGATGAAAAGTCCTGTCAATGGTGCAGTGGTCAAAACTCAGTGTCCCCGAATGTATTTGTTGACGGCACGGTTGTGTTCGTCCAGCGTCGCGCTGAACTGGCTGCTGCCGTCGCCGCGGGCGACGAAATACAGCGCGTCAGTCTTGGCGGGTTGAACCGCTGCCAACAGCGCGGCGCGGCCGGGCATGGCAATCGGCGTGGGGGGCAAGCCACCGCGTGTGTAAGTGTTGTAGGGCGTGTCTGTTTGCAGGTCTCGGCGACGCAGATTGCCGTCAAACTGCGAGCCCATGCCGTAGATTACGGTCGGGTCGGTCTGCAGCAACATGCGGATGCGCAAGCGATTGGTGAAAACCCCGCCGATCGCTGCACGGTCGCTGGGTTTGCCAGTTTCTTTTTCGATGATGCTGGCCAAAATCAGCGCGTCTTCGGGGCTGTTCAGCGGTGTGTCTGGCTGGCGCAGCGCCCAAGCGGCATCCAGCCTTTTGTCCATGGCACGGGCGGCGCGTTTCAGCACGGCCAGGTCGCTGCTGCCTTTGGCATAGGTGTAGGTGTCAGGGAAAAATCGACCCTCAGGGTGGACGCCCGGCTTGCCGAGTTGGGCCATGAGGGCCTCTGGGCTCATGGCTTGCGCGTCGGGACGAAGTTGCTCCGCAGACTTCAGGGCCAGCATGAGCTGATTGAAGTTCCAGCCTTCAGGCAAGGTGACGCTTTTCAGAGTCTCCTCACCGCGCACCAGCATGCTGAGCAATGAGCGCGGTGTGGTGCCGGGGCTGATCTCGTAACTGCCAGCGCGGATCAAGCGCGATTGCCCGGACAACCGAAACCACAGGTAAAGCCAACGGGCCTGAGTTTGGGCACCGCTGGCCACGGCGGCCTCGGCAACACCTTTGGGTGTCGTGCCGGGCTCGATTTCAAGGTCAAGAACCGGGTTGCCCGCTTGAGTTTGCAGCGTCAGGGGTTCGTGCAGCCACCACAGGGCAAGCCCGAAAAACAGCATGGAGCCCGTCAAAACCAACGTCAACAAACTTGAAAAGACACGACGCACCAGTGGACCACCTTGAGCAAAGCCATCATTAAAACCTGATGGCTATGATAATTCAGGCATGCACACCTCACTGCCTTTAATGACTTCTGCCGCGCCGTCTGGTCTGGTCGCACTCTCGCACATGGGCGTGATCCGCGCCGTCGGTGAAGACGCCATCAGCTTTCTGCAAGGCCAACTGACGCAAGATGTCGCCCAGCTCGGCTTGTCCGAGGCGCGGCTGGCGGCATTTTGTAACGCCAAGGGCCGTATGCAGGCCAGTTTTATCGTGCTGAAACGCAGCCCCGAAGAGTTGCTCTTGGTCTGTAGCTTAGATACTTTGCCGGCCACCCTGAAGCGTTTGTCCATGTTTGTCATGCGCGCCAAAGCCAAACTCAGCGATGCAAGCGCCGATTTCACGCTGCAGGGTTTAACCGGCGACGCGGTGTCAAGCCAAGGTGGTGACATCAGCCACATTTGGTCAAGGACTGACTCTGCCGGCTCCAGCTTAGTCGTGTTGCCACCCGCAGACAACATCGCCCGCGCGCTGTGGTGCGCCCCCGTGGGGACAACGCCACCTGATTTACCCGCCATTGAACTCAAGCAATGGCAGTGGCTGAGCGTGCGTTCGGGGGTCGCCATGATCACGCAGCCGATCTTCGAGGCTTTCGTGCCGCAAATGCTGAATTACGAATCCATCGGCGGCGTCAACTTCAAAAAAGGCTGCTACCCCGGTCAAGAAGTCGTGGCGCGCAGCCAGTTTCGCGGCACGCTCAAGCGGCGTGCCTACATCGTCCATGCCGATGCTGAACTGAGTGTCGGTCAGGAGGTGTTTCACAGCGCCGACACGGAGCAGCCATGTGGCCTTGTCGCCTCTGCTGCGCCTGCACCAGACGGCGGTTTTGACGCCATTGTGTCGATTCAAACATCGGCCACCATGGATGGTCAACTGACGGCGGTGTCTGCCAGCGGACCGCAGCTCAGCGTGTTGCCCTTGCCTTATCCATTGCTGGAAGACATCTGAGATGTGCCTGCTGGCCATCGCTGTTGGCGCATCGGCTCGCTGGCCGCTGGTGATCGCCTCGAACCGGGACGAATTCCGCGACCGGCCAACACTGCCGTTGGCCGTTTGGCTCACGCCGGGCGACAACACGGTGATGTCCGGTCGTGACTTGCGCGCTGGCGGCACGTGGATGGGCAGCACCCCGGGCGGCCGCATCGCACTGCTGACCAATGTGCGCGAACCCGATGCGGCGACGGCGGCTTTGTCGCGTGGCGAGTTGCCTTTGCGCTGGCTTGAAGGGCAGATGAATGCCGCTCAATTTTTGGCGGATATTGAAGCCACGTCTTACGGCGGCTGCAATGTGGTCTTAGGCGATTTTTTAACCGGCGAATGGACTTGGGCCAGCAACCGCGGTGAGCTGCTGGCTGGAGCCGTCCCCATGAACAGCCATTTAACGGTGTCTGGCTGGCAAACGATGGTGCTTTCACCTGGCATTTATGGATTGTCGAACGCCTTACTCGAAACACCATGGCCCAAAACGCAGGCGTTGAAAGCGGCCATGCAAACAGCATTGACGCTGGCTGACACAGACGGCGATGAATCTGTTCTAGCCCGTGTCTTGTGGACGGCACTGGCCGATTCGGAACGCGCGGCCTTGGGCGATTTACCGAACACCGGCGTGTCGACAGACTTTGAGCACGCCCTTTCGAGCGCGCTGGTTGACATGCCCGAGCGAGGCTACGGCACGCGTTGCAGCAGCCTGATGTGGGTGGCGACGCAGTCCACCGCAGGCAATTACAGCGCCACCATGTGCGAAAAAACGCTGACAGCTCAGCCTCAAGGACATGACGACACAGCCGAGCCAAGGGTCAGGCTGACCTGGCCGCTGCGGGCCTGAGCAATCCGGACAAAGCTGCCTACAGCGTGCGAAACATCTCAATGTGCGTCAAGCCGACTTCGTCGAACACCTCGCCTCGTGCCTTGAAGCCAAGCCGCTCATAAAAACCTTGAGCGCTGGTTTGTGCGTGCAGTACCAGTCCGCTGTCTCCGCGCCGGGTTGCCTCCGCCAGCAACGCGGCCAAAACCGCTGCCCCCTGCCCTGACCCTCTGAGCTCCCGTTTGACCGCCATCCGGCCAATCCGACCAATACGCCCCTGCCCTTGCTGGCCCGCGAGCAAACGCCCTGTTGCAACCGGTTGATCGAAGCCGTTGTAAACGACCGCATGAAAGGCGTCGGCGTCGTCCTCATCATTCTCCAGCTCCAATGGAATCAGCTGTTCATCGACAAACACCTCGATGCGAACTTCCATGGCGTCCCAACCGAGATCGTCCCAATGGCCCGTTTTCAGCGTCACGATGGGCTGGCCGGCTTCAAAATTTTCGAGCACTTGTCGCAAAGGCGCTGGCAGTTGGCATGCGCGCTGGGTGAGCGGATCTGCAAACACATAGATCAACTCGCAAGTTGCCAGCAGTTCAGTGCCCCGATAAATGGCTCCGGCAAAAATGACCGAGAAAGTTTCGATTTTTTGGCACTGAACAGCCACGTCGAGTTGGTCGTCAAAGCGTGCGGATGCATGGTGTTCCATGCTGACTTTTTGGAGGTGAAGCTGCCCTCCCATTTCCTGCATGGCAAGTTCATAAGGCAATGCCAGCGCGCGCCAGTAGTCAGCGATGGCCGTGTCAAAGTACATCAGGTAGTGGGCCTTGAAGACCACCTTGTGCATGTCAACCTCGGCCCAACGAACGCGCAAACGATGAGAAAAACGAAAACCTTCAAGCGGTGGTGGAAGTGTGAAGATCTCAGTCATGGCGTCCTCTTTCCTTGTTTGCTGTTGGGGGGGCTGCTTCTATTCGGTGCCGAAGGCTTGTTTGAGGGCTCGAGCTGCATCGGCTTGCGCTTGCAGGGCTTCCGGAATGGCACGGCCCATTTTGATGAACTCGTGCGTCACGCCGCGGTAAATTTCAAGATCTACCGCGACGCCAGCCGCTCGCAATTTATCGGCATAAAGCAAGCCTTCATCGACCAGCGGGTCGCATTCGGCCAAGCCCAGCCAAGCGGGTGCCACACCCTCGACATCGGGCGCGTTCAGCGGTGCAAAGCGCCAGTCATCGCGGTCCGCCGGGGTGCGAATGTATTGGTTGAAAAACCAGCTGATGCTGGGCTCGTCCAAGACAAAACCATGTGCAAAAGTATGGTGCGAGCGGGTGTCTTGATGCGCCGCACAGCCGGGGTAAATCAGCAATTGGAGCGCCAAGGGCAAGCCGGCGTCACGCGCCAGCACGGCGCAAACGGCGGCCAATGTGCCGCCCGCGCTGTCGCCGCCAACCGCCAAACGGCTGGCGTCCAGCCCCAAGGCGTCTGCTGCCGCAACCAGTCCGAGCAGGGCGTCCCAGGCGTCATGCGCCGCAGTTGGAAACTTGTGCTCGGGCGCCAGCCGATAGTTCACCGAGACCACTGCGCAGTCGGCACCAGCGCTCAGTTCACGGCACAAAACATCGTGCGAGTTGATGCTGCCAATGGTGAAGCCGCCGCCATGAAAGTAAAGCAAGGTAGGCCAAGCCGCTTGACTCTGACCGAGATCACGCGGCACATAAAGCCTTGCCGGTAGGGCATAACCGTCGCGGCTGGGTAATGTGAAGTCTTGGACTTTTGCCAGTGCTCTGACGGGCAGTTCTAGGATGCCTGCACCCATCTCGTAAGTCGCTCTGGCTTGCCTCGGCGTCATGCTGTGAAACGGAGGTCGGGTAGCGCGGGCCATCGCCGACACGATGCTGCGCATGGCCGGTGTCAACAACTGCGCAGGCTCAAGTCGTTTCATGGGTTTTGGTGCGGCGCGTTAAAGACGCGTCAGCACATTGTGAGTTGGAGAGGCGATGTGGATCGAGTCCAATGGTACCGCCTTGTTTCAAATTGAACCATGGGTATTTTTGGAGGGTGTTGAGCCCAACCAGCACACACTTGATCTTGAATCAACCGTGTCCTTGATTGTCTAGGTCACCTGTGTCGTCGGCTCTATTTCTTCAAACTTTGCAACTTGGCAAAAGCCGACGCCATGGCGCTGCCCTGCCCGGCTGGCTCGTTTCTGCTGGAGAAATTTTGGCCTTGCGGCATCCGCGCACCACGGGCTACGCCTTCAAACTTGTTGTCGCGAGGCGCATCTCGGCGCGCAGGAGCGGCGTCAAGCTTCATGGTCAAGCCGATGCGCTTGCGGGCCACATCAACTTCCGTCACGCGAACCTTGACGATGTCACCGGTCTTCACGACTTCACGGGCGTCAGTGACGAACTTGTTGGCAAGCTGGCTCACGTGGACCAGACCGTCTTGATGCACGCCGATGTCGACAAAGGCACCGAAGGCCGCCACGTTACTCACGGTGCCTTCCAACGTCATGCCCTCGACCAAGTCTTTGATGTCTTCGACGCCTTCGTTGAATCGCGCCACCTTGAAGTCAGGACGTGGATCACGGCCCGGCTTTTCGAGTTCGGCCAAAATGTCCTTGACGGTGATGACACCGAACTTGTCATTGGCAAAGAGCTCAGGCCTTAGCGTTTTGAGCATTTCGGCACGGCCCATGAGCTCGGCCACCGGCTTGCCGGTGTGGGCGATGATTTTTTCGACCACCGGGTAGGTTTCGGGGTGAACGCCAGTCATGTCCAACGGGTTGCTGCTGGCGTGCAGGCGCAAAAAACCGGCGCTTTGCTCAAAGGTTTTGGCGCCTAAGCCGGTGACCTTCAAGAGGTCTGCGCGGCTGGTGAAGGCACCGTTCGCATCACGCCAACGCACCACCGACTTGGCCACCGTCTGACTGAGGCCCGAGACGCGCGCCAACAAGGGCACGCTGGCGGTGTTCAGGTCAACGCCCACGCTGTTGACGCAGTCTTCGACCACGGTGTCGAGGCTGCGCGCCAACTCACTTTGGTTGACGTCATGCTGGTATTGGCCTACACCGATGGATTTCGGGTCAATCTTGACCAGTTCGGCCAGCGGGTCTTGCAAGCGCCGCGCAATGCTGGCGGCTCCGCGCAAACTGACATCGACATCAGGCATTTCTTGGGAGGCGAATTCACTGGCGGAATAAACCGACGCACCAGCTTCGCTGACCACGACTTTGTCAATTGGCCAGGCGGTTCCGCTTGACTCCGCGTGTTGCGTGATGCGCTTGATCAGGTCGGCAGCCAGTTTGTCGGTTTCACGGCTGGCGGTGCCGTTGCCAATGGCGATCAGATTGACGCCGTGTTTTTCGCTGAGTTTGGCCAGCGTGTGCAGCGAGCCTTCCCAGTCTTTGCGAGGCTCGTGCGGGAACACCGTGGCGGTTTCGACCAATTTCCCTGTGGCGTCGACCACCGCCACTTTGACGCCGGTACGGATGCCCGGGTCCAAGCCCATCACCACACGCGGGCCCGCCGGCGCGGCCAGCAGCAGGTCACGCAGGTTGTCGGCAAAGACCTTGATAGCGACTTTTTCGGCGTCTTCGCGCAGCCGTGTGAAGAGGTCACGCTCAATCGACAAACTGAGTTTGACGCGCCAAGTCCAGGTCACGCATTTGCGCAGCAAGTCATCTGCCGGTCGCGCTTTGTGGCTCCAGCCCAAATGCAGCGCAATTTTGCCTTCGGCCACCGACACCGTCGGTGCCGCCTTGACACCCACGGGGGTGACGCTCACGGGCGGCTCGGGCAAGACCAGTTTGGCATCCAGAATCTCTAACCCACGGCCGCGAAACACGGCCAGCGCCCGGTGTGAAGGCACGCGGCCAATCGGCTCGTCGTAGGCAAAGTAATCGCGAAACTTGGCGTTGTCAGGGTGGTTTTCGTCTTTGCCGGCCACCAGCTTGGAGGCGAACAGCCCTTCGCTCCACAACCAGGCCCGTAGTGACTGCACCAGCGGCGCGTCTTCGGCCCAGCGCTCGCTCAAGATGTCGCGCACGCCGTCCAGCACCGCTTGCACGGTGGTGAAGTCGTCACCGCTCTCGTTTTTCTCGGCTTTGACGTAGGGCAAGGCTGCGTCTTGCGGCACCAGCATCGGATCGGCAAACAGCGCATCGGCCAAGGGCTCAATGCCTGACTCGCGGGCAATCTGGCCCTTGGTGCGACGCCTGGGTTTGTAGGGCAAGTACAAGTCTTCCAAGTCCTGCTTGGTGCCGGCAGCTTCAATTGCGCGGCGCAGCTCTGGGGTCATTTTGCCCTGCTCTTCGATGCTGTTGAGCACCGTTTCACGGCGGTCCTCAAGCTCCCGCAAATACCCCAGCCGGGCTTCCAGTTCACGCAATTGAATATCGTCGAGACCACCCGTGACTTCTTTTCGGTAACGGGCAATAAAAGGCACGGTTGCACCGCCGTCAAGCAGTTCGACGGCAACCCGAATTTGTTGCTCTTGAACTTTGATTTCTGTGGCGATTTGCCGGATGATTTTCTGCATGTGGGAGGGTCTGGTAGCGGGCGAAAAATGAAGAGGCATTCTCCCACAGCCCCTCACCCAAGCTCTGCATATGATGGAGCTTTAAGGGGAGCTCCGATGCGCATACGGTCCATTTTGCTGCTGTTGGCTGTTCTTTTGACAGCCGCCTTTGTGGCCTTGAACCTCGAAGAGTTCAACCGACTCAGTCTGCTCAGTCTTGGCTTCACCAGCCTACAAGCGCCTTTGGCAATGATCATGCTGGTCGGTCTGGTGGCGGCGCTGGTGGTCTTTCTGCTTTTCAGCGCTTATGCCAAAAGCGCGTATTTGATCGAAAACCATCGCACATCGCGTGAACTCAAAGCCCAACGCGAACTGGCCGACAAAGCCGAAACCTCGCGCTTCACAGAGTTGCAGCAATATTTGGCCGCAGAAAGCCATGCCAAGCTGGAACGCGAAGCCAAAGACAGGCAAGGACTGGACCAGCGTTTCGCTGAGTTGCAAGCAGATATAGAGTCACGCATTGAGCAGTCGGGCAACACGCTGGCGGCTTACATCGGTGAACTTGAAGACCGCTTAGAGAGGGCTGCCGGCATGCCGGTCATCGAGGCTGAAACCAATCGCCTGCGCTGAGCCTGAACCCTTGCGTGTAATCAGCCGGCTGGCACAGCCTTGAGCGCGTAACCAATGCGTGGGAAATGCACATGCACGATGCCGGCTCGGGGGTCTGTTCGGCGCAGTGAATAGTGCATGCGCGTGGCGGCGATCAGTTCGCCTTCTGTCGGCTCGGGGCCGAAGGTCTCCGCGCTGATGCTCACACGGCTGCCGAAAGGAATGCCATGTTCGTCCTGAAAAATATCGTCTCGCAGCGCCAGCGGCGTTGCCTGCGCGGCAATATCAATCGATTCAGTTGAACTCAATGCTTCATGCCTGCCGTGCCCGATGGCTGCCATGCGGTCCAGCCAGTCCTGCACTGCCGGCGTGAGTGACAAAATATCAGCCAGTGCGGGTGTCCGCATCCGTGTGAACCACAAGGGGTGGTACATCGCAAAATCAGCAATACAAGGCGCCTCCCCCAACAAAAACGGGTGCAAGTCCAGCATGTCCGAGATGCGCCGTAAATACGATTTGTAAGCCACGGCGGCATCGGCCGGACGAAGGCGCATCATGCCGGCGCTCATGGCACCGCGGTCTTCACGAAAAGCCTGCAATGTTTCTGGCGGGGTGTTGGCAAAAATTTGCGCCAACCCGCGTGGCTGCATGTTGTAAGCCATGGCGGCCCAAAAAAGCGTGCTGTCGCCCCACTGTGCCAGCGTGCGCACCAAGCCTTTGACAGGCTCCGGGTACAACGTAGGCTCCGGCTGAAGATGCTCCAAGACGTCAGCGATCAGCGCCGTGTCGCAATACATATCCGCACCGATTTGCAGCACGGGCGTCTTGCGGTAGCCACCTGTCAGCGCCAGTACGTCCGGCTTGGGCATGACCATCGGGATCAGGACTGAACGCCAAGACAGATTCTTGTAGCCCAACATCAAACGCACTTTTTCGGCGAAGGGGGATGTCGGGTAATGGTGAAGAATCAGCTCGGTCATGGCGTGTCTCCTGTTGTGGTGGATCTGGTCGTTGTGCTTTTGCGTTGTGCTTTTGTTTTGGCTTCAGTGTCGGTTTACATCAGCTTGACGATTTGCTTGCCGAAATTTTGGCCTTTCAGCAAACCCAAGAAGGCTTGCGGTGCTGCGGCCAAACCTTGCGCCACACTTTCACGAGGTCGCAGTCTGCCAGTGGCGACCAACTCGCCAAGTTCTTGCAAGGCCTGAGGCCAAACGTCCAAGTGTTCCGTGACGATGAAGCCTTGAATCTTCAAGCGACTCCTCAGAATCAGCGCCGGGTAGTTCATGGGCAGCGGTTTGCCGTCGTAGCCGGCGATCATGCCGCACACGGCGATACGGCCAAAGTCATTCATGCGCAGCATCACGGCATCCAGCACCATGCCGCCGACGTTTTCAAAATAACCATCGACGCCGTCTGGGCAGACTTCTTTCAACGCACTTGAAAGCGACGCTGCATCCGTGTGTTGTTTGTAATCAATGCAAGCGTCAAAGCCCAGTTCCGTGGTGGCGTAGTCACATTTGGCAGGCCCGCCGGCGATACCAACGACACGACAAGCGCGCGTTTTGGCCAGCGCCGCAAAAGCGCTGCCGACCGCGCCCGTCGAAGCACTGACCACCAAGGTCTGGCCCGCTTGCGCTTCAAGGATGTGAACCAAACCATACCAAGCCGTGACGCCAGGCATGCCGACCGCACCCAGGTAATACGACAGCGGAACATGGGTCGTGTCGACTTTGCGCAAGGCCCCCGGTGTGGCGGCGTTGACGACGCTGTAAGTCTGCCAACCGCCCAAACCGACGACCTTGTCGCCAGGCGTGAACAAGGGCGAACGACTCTCCAGCACTTCACCCACCGTGCCGCCGCCCATGACTTCACCCAAGGCTTGCGGGGCGGTGTAGCTCTTGGCGTCGTTCATGCGACCGCGCATGTACGGATCGAGACTCAGGAAATGGTGGCGCACCAGCACTTGCCCGTCTTGCAGTGCCGGCGTCTCTTGCGTGACCAGTTTGAAGTTACTGAGCGTTGCTGCATCTGAAGGGCGACTGTCGAGCAGAATTTGAGTGTTGGTTGGCAAGGTCTGCTTCCGGTGAAGGGTCAATCGGTCGACAGTTGATTCGCAGGCAAACCCGCCAGCGCGGTATTCGTGTCGGGACGCTTGACGTATTTAAACGTACCGGTTGAATGCGCGCACAAGTTGCCTTGGCTGTCATAGAGCTTGGCTTCAACAAAGGCCATCTTGGCGGTGCGCTGTATCAGGTGACCGCGGCCTGTCAAGGTGCTGCCGTCGCCGGGTGCGGGCTTCATGAACGTGCTCTTCATCTCGATGGTGACGACGCCCATCTCGGGCGCCACACTGCGGGCAGCCCAGGCCATGGTGACATCCATCAGCGTCATGATGGCGCCGCCGTGGGTGACGCCAAAGGAGTTTTGGTGTTCTGGACGTGCAGCAAACTCAAGCGTTGACTCGCCGCCTTCAAAGTGGATGAGCTCGAACCCAAGGTGGGAGACAAAAGGAATTTCGATACCGAATTTCATGTTTTCAATCTGCCTTCAGCCGTGAACGCACATAAATCAAAACCACGCCAAGCAGCGCGAAGCCACCGCCGCCAAGCACCATGGGCCAACCTGTCGCATCATCGGTTCGCTCCATCGACAGGCCCAACACCAGCGTCAGCAAACCGCCATAGATCAAGACCCAGATGAGTGCTTGCAGCCGTTTCAGCGAGTGGAGAGTTGTCATTCAAAGTACCTCAAAAATACCAGCAGCCCCCATGCCACCGCCAATGCACATGGTGACACAAACCAACTTGGCAGCTCGGCGCTTGCCCTCGATCAGCGCATGGCCAGTCAAGCGTTGCCCAGTCACGCCGTAAGGGTGGCCAACGGCAATGGCACCGCCGTTGACGTTCAATCGGTCCAGCGGAATGCCCAGCTTGTCTGCGCAGTACAGCACCTGCACGGCAAAGGCTTCGTTGAGTTCCCACAAGTCAACGTCGCTGACTTTGAGGCCTAGTTTGGCCAGCACCTTGGGAATGGCAAAGACCGGGCCAATGCCCATTTCGTCGGGCTCACAACCGGCCACGGCAAAGCCCAGGAAACGCCCCAGCGGCTTGAGCCCTTTGCGCTCAGCCACGGCTTCATGCATCACCACGACTGCACCCGCACCGTCTGAAAACTGGCTGGCATTGCCGGCAGACACCAGACCGCCGGGCATGGCCGGCTTGATGCCGCTGATACCTTCTTGTGTCGTGCCCTCACGGATACCTTCATCGCGGCTGACGGTGACTTTTTTAGTTGTCAAGCCCATCACCGGGTCAAGCACGCCAGCAACCACGGTGATCGGCGCAATTTCGGCTTCAAACAGGCCGGCGGCTTGCGCGACCGCGGCACGTTGCTGACTGCGAGCGCCGTACTCGTCCATGCGCTCACGTGAGATGCCGTAACGCTTGGCCACTTGCTCGGCAGTTTGCAGCATGTTCCAGTAAATCTCGGGCTTGTTCTTGGCAAGCCAGCTGTCTTGCAACATGTGCTTGTTCATTTCTTGTTGCACGCATGAAATGCTCTCGACCCCACCAGCCACAAAAATATCAGCCTCACCGGCGATCACCCGCTGCGCAGCCAGCGCGATCGACTGCAGGCCAGACGAGCAAAAGCGGTTCACCGTCATGCCCGACACGCTGACCGGGCAACCGGCGCGCAAGGCTATTTGTCGCGCGATGTTGGCACCGGTGGCGCCTTCGGGCGATGCGCAACCGATGATCACGTCCTCAACTTCGGCGGCATCGATGCCTGCGCGTTGGACGGCATGCTTCACGGCATGGCCTCCCAGCGTGGCGCCGTGCGTCATGTTGAAGGAGCCCTTCCAGCTTTTGGCCAGAGGGGTGCGGGCAGTGGAAACAATCACAGCTGAGGTCATGGAATTCTCCGGATTCGGTGGATGGGGTTCAGTTGAAGCTTTTGCCTTCAGCGACAAGCCTTGCCAGCAGCGGCGCAGGCTGCCAGAAGTCAGCGTCATCCAGCGGGTTCAATGCAAAACGCTGCATGCTTTGCATGACATTGAACAACCCGACTTGGTCGGCATACAGCATGGGGCCACCGCGATGCGCCGGAAAGCCGTAGCCGAACACATAGGCGATGTCGATGTCGCTGGCTTTGGCCGCAATGCCCTCTTCCAAAATATGGGCGGCTTCGTTGACCAAGCTGAAGACCAGCCGCTGCACAATTTCTTCGTCTGAAATTTTGCGCGGCGTGATGCCCAGCGACTGCCGGTGCGCAGCCACCATAGCGACCACGTCAGCGTTTGGGATGGCGTCGCGCTTGCCGGCCACATAGTCGTACCAGCCAGCCCCGGTTTTTTGACCGAAACGGCCTTGCTCACAGAGTAAATCGGCCGTCTTGCTGTATTTCATCTCTGGTTTTTCGCTGTAGCGGCGCTTGCGAATGGCCCAACCAATGTCGTTGCCCGCCAAGTCACTCATGCGAAACGGCCCCATGGCGAAACCAAATTTTTCAATCGCCTTGTCGACCTGCGCCGGGGTGCAACCCTCGTCCAATAAAAAGCCCGCTTGGCGGCCGTATTGTTCGATCATCCGGTTGCCGATGAAACCGTCACAAACGCCCGACACCACCGCCGTTTTGCGGATTTTTTTGGCGACCGACATGACGGTTGCCACGACGTCTTTGGCGGTCTTGTCTGCGCGCACCACTTCCAGCAGCTTCATGACATTGGCGGGGCTGAAAAAATGCAGTCCGACCACGTCTTGTGGTCGCTGGGTGAAGCTGGCAATTTTGTTGACATCCAGCGTCGAGGTGTTGGTCGCCAAAATCGCCCCCGGCTTCATCACCCGGTCCAATTCTTTAAATACTTTTTCTTTCACGCCCATCTCTTCAAAGACGGCTTCAATCACAAGGTTGGCGCTGCTCAAGTCGTCGTAGCTCAGCGTGCTGCTCAGCAGACTCATGCGCTGCTCGTACTGGTCTTTTTTGAGCTTGCCTTTTTTGACCTGCGCCTCGTAGTTTTTGCGGATGGTGACAATTCCGCGATCCAGTGCATCTTGCTTCATCTCCAGCAATTTGACCGGCAGTCCCGCGTTGAGGAAGTTCATGGCGATGCCGCCGCCCATGGTGCCAGCGCCGATCACGGCCACCGACTTGATGTTGCGCAGTGGCGTGTCAGCCGGCACATCTTTGATTTTTGAGGCAGCACGCTCGGCCATGAACAGGTGCCGCAGTGCCCGGCTTTCGGGCGACAACATCAGGTTGACGAAGAGTTCGCGCTCAACCAAGACGCCGTCGTCAAAGCTTTTGTGTGTGGCGGCCTGCACAGCGTCTACACATTTCAGCGGCGCTGGATAATTCTTGGCCGTGCCCTTGACCATGTTGCGGGCAAACTGAAAGTAAGCATCACCTTGTGGATGCTTGCACGGCAAGTTGCGCACCAACTGCAAGGGGCGCGCATCAGCGATGTCTTGCGCCAAGGTCAAGGCCTCTGCCGCCAAAGACTCTACAGAGTCGCTGATTTTGTCAAACAGCTTTTGTCCAGGCAGCATCGCCAGCTTCTCGCTTTTGACGACTTCGCCACTGACAATCATGTTCAGCGCCGCCTCCACACCCAAGGCGCGCGGCAGGCGTTGTGTACCACCAGCGCCCGGCAGAAAACCGAGCTTGACTTCGGGCAGCGCCATGCTGCAGCCTGGTGCTGCAATGCGGTAATGGCAACCCAGCGCCAACTCTAGGCCACCCCCCATGCAAACCGTATGAATCGCGGCCACCACGGGTTTACTGGAATGTTCAACCGCCAGAATCACGCTGCGCAAATTCGGTTCGACCGCGGCTTTGTCCGTGCCAAATTCCTTGATATCAGCACCCCCCGAAAACGCCTTGCCAGCGCCGGTGATGACGATCGCTTTGACAGCGCTGTCGGCTTGCGCTTGTTGCAAACCATCGGTGATGGCACGGCGGGTCAGCATGCCCAAACCATTGACGGGCGGGTTGTCTAGGGTGATGACCGCTACGTTGCCGTGAACTGAGTAGTGCGCTGTCATGGGCGTTTCTTTCGGGTGATGTCTAAAGAAGTAGGATTGTTTTTTTCATTGTACGAATGATGAAATCATGAAAATGCATCTGCGCGGGATTGGACTGAACACGGCCTTTGGTTGACACGGCAACGAAACATATGATTACTACAATCGTGTCGAAATAAGTCCAGATTCAAGTCATTCACTGAGGTTCGTTATGCGTATTTTTCATTCATGGTCGCAATCTCGCTTGACAGTTTTCGCCATGGCCGCGCTCTGCGCAATTTCCTCAGCGGCTCAGTCGGCCGACCGGCCCGCCAAATTTGCGGTCGCCAGCAGCCAAGTCCAAGCCTTGGGCATTCAGACGACCCCTTTGCAAACACAACAGACACCAAGCCAAGCCGAGTCGGTGCGAACAAATTACCCGGCGCAGGTGGTCCTCCCCCCAAACGCTGAACAAGTCATCGCCGCCCCCGTCAATGGCGTGATCTTGCAGCTCTTGGTCCAAGCCAATGACGCCGTTCGCGCCGGCGCGCCTTTGGTTCGGATGGCCAGTGCAGAGTTTGGCCAGCAGCAATTGCAATTGCTGCAAGCCAGCACGCGCGCCAGTTTGGCTGCACAGGCCAGCCAGCGGGAGCAAGCGCTTTTTACTGAAGGTCTTATCCCTCAGCGCCGTGTTCAAGAAGCGCGGGCCAACATGATGGACGCCAATGCGGCCCTGATGCAGGCCAAAGCCGCCTTGCGCCTGATGGGCATGTCAAGCGCCAGCATCGACAACGTCATCGCGTCCGGCAACCCGCAAGACAGTTTGGTCTTGGCTGCGGCACAGTCTGCCGTGGTCACTGAGATGGCGGTGAAACCGGGCCAGAGAGTCGACCCGAGCACGGCTTTGCTGCACTTGGCGCAAACCGGCACGCTTTGGTTAGAGATTCAGGTGCCGGTTGCCGAGAGCGGACTTTGGTTGCCCGGCACCCAGCTGAACGTTGTGGGGCGCAGCTTGACCGCGCAAATCTTGAGCCGCAGCGCGATGGTCGAATCAGGCAGCCAGATGGTCAGCCTGCGCGCGCTGGTTCAGGGCAAAACCAGCCTGCTGCGTCCGGGCGAGGTGCTGTCCGTCGACCTGCCTACAGCCGCAAGCACAGCGGCAACAAAGGCATCGACCACGGGCGCGTGGGAACTCCCGCTGTCGGCTGTGGCGCATGACGGCAAGCAGGCGTATGTGTTTGTGCGCACGGCTGACGGCTTCGAGGCCAGAGCGGTGCAAGTCGCCGCCAGCGCCGGTCAACGGGTGCGAATTCAAGGCCCCGTCAAAGCCGGCGAACAAGTCGCCGTCAGCGGTGTCGTGGCACTCAAAGGCGCCTGGATCAACCAAAAAGAAGCGCAGTGATGCTGGCCAGACTGATTCAATTTTCTTTGGCGCAGCGCCTCTTTGTGCTGATGGCGACCGTGATGCTGGCCGCTGCCGGCTGGTATGCCTTGCGCGGCTTGCCCATCGACGCTTTTCCAGATGTCTCGAGCACGCAGGTCAAGATCATCATGAAAGCGCCGGGCATGACACCGGAAGAGGTCGAAAGCCGCATCTCGGTTCCGATCGAAGTCGAAATGCTCGGCATTCCCAAAACCAAAATTTTGCGCTCTGTGACCAAGTACGGCTTGGTCGACGTGACGATTGACTTTGAAGACGGCACCGACATTTATTGGGCACGTCAGCAAGTCAGCGAACGGCTGGGCGGTTTGACGGCCAGTTTGCCCGTCGGAATTTCCGGTGGCATGGCCCCGGTCACCACGCCGCTCGGCGAAATGTACATGTTCACCGTCGAGTCCGATGCGTTGTCGCTCGCTGAGCGTCGCAGCCTGCTCGACTGGGTCATCAGGCCCGCGCTGCGCACCGTGCCGGGCGTGGCCGATGTGAACGCGTTGGGCGGCGTGGTCAGGGCTTACGAAATCGTCCCTGACCCGGTCCGCATGGCCGCCAGCGGCGTGACCATCACGCAGCTGAAAGACGCCGTCGAAGCGAACAACCGCAACGACGGCGCTGGCCGCCTGCGCGAAGGTGACGAAGTGCTGTTGGTGCGCACGGAAGGCAGCGTCAACAGCTTGGAAGACTTGCGTGCCATCGTCGTCACGGTGCAAGGTGGCTCGCCCGTCCGCTTGGGCAACTTGGCCGACGTCAGCATCGGCACCGTCACCCGCAACGGCGTGGTGACGCAGAGCGGGCGCGGCGAAGCCGTGCAAGGTCTGGTGCTGGGATTGGCTGGTTCCAACGCCAAAAATGTGGTCGAAGGCGTGCGCCTGAAACTCGCAGAACTTCAGCCAACGTTGCCAGCTGGCGTGGTGATCAACACCTTTTATGACCGGGCCTCACTGGTCACCAAGGCGGTTCACGCGGTCACCTCGGCTCTGCTTGAAGCGACGGTGCTGGTGATCATTTTGCTGGGCTTGTTTTTGGGGAATATACGCGCCGCACTGACGGTGGCGCTGGTGCTGCCCTTGGCGGCCCTCATCACCTTCATTCTGATGAGCACCTTTGGCATGTCAGCCAACCTGATGAGCTTGGGCGGTCTGGCGATTGCCATCGGCATGTTGGTCGATGCCGCCATCGTGGTGGTTGAAAACATCGTGCAGCGTCTGGCCACCGACCCGACCGCCAGCAAGCTGCCGCGTCTGCACATCATTTACCGCGCCGTGCGCGAAGTGGCGGTGCCCGTCACAGCGGGTATTTTGATCATCATCACGGTGTTTTTGCCGCTGCTGACCTTGCAAGGGCTGGAGGGCAAATACTTTGTGCCGGTTGCCCTGACGATTGTTTTTGCGCTGGCCGGCTCACTGGCTTTGTCGCTGACGGTCATCCCGGTGCTGGCGTCTTATTTGCTGCGCGAAGTCAAGCACGAAGACCCGTGGTTGCCACGCCAACTCTTGGCGCTGTATGAACCGGCACTTGGCTGGGCCATGCGCCAGCAGCGCACGGTGGCTGCGGCAGCGCTCGTCATGTTGCTGGCCGCCGGGGTCATTTACACCCAGGTCGGCAAGACCTTCATGCCGACCATGGACGAAGGAGACTTGATCGTCGGCATTGAAAAACTGCCGTCCATCAGCTTGGAGCAAAGCGCTGCGCTGGACTTGAAAATTCAGCAGTCCATCATGGCGGCCATTCCCGAAGTGCATGGCATCGTGGCGCGCGCAGGCTCCGATGAAATTGGTCTCGATCCGATGGGACTGAACCAGACCGACACCTACTTGCTGCTCAAGCCGCAGAGCGAATGGCGCATGAAGTCCAAAGAAGCGCTGATGGATGAAGTGCGCAAGGTGCTCGATCCGATGCCGGGCATCCTCTACAGCTTCACACAACCGATCGAGATGCGGGTCTCAGAGATGATCATCGGTGTGCGCGGCGACTTGGCCGTCAAGATCTTTGGCCCCGACTTGGGCCAATTGAACGCCTACGCTCGCCAAATTGAAGCACTGCTGAAGACCGTGCCAGGCAACCAAGACGTCTACACCGTGCAGAACGACGGTGTGCAATACCTGAAGGTGACGGTGGATCGTTTGCAAGCGGGTCGGCTGGGTTTGAGCGTCGAAGAAATTCAGGACGCGCTGCGCATGCAAATTGAGGGGCAACGCGCCGGCGTGGTGATTGAAGGCAATCGTCGCACGCCGATTGTCTTGCGCGGCGCTGAGAGCTTGCGCATGTCGCCGGCTGATTTTTCGGCCATGCGCATCACCAGCAAAAATGGCAATACGGTGGCCTTGGCCAGCGTGGCCAAGCTGGAGCGTGCCGCCGGCCCAGTCAAAATTGACCGGGAAATGGGCAGCCGTTACAGCGTGGTCGTGGCCAATGTCACGAACCGGGACTTGGTCGGCTTTGTCGAAGAATCGAAAGCCTTGGTCGCCCAAAAAGTCCAACTCGACACGGGTTACCGCATCAGCTGGGGCGGGCAGTTTGAAAACCAGCAACGCGCTGCGGCTCGGCTCACCGTGGTGGTGCCGGTCGCTCTTGGCTTGATTTTTGTGTTGCTGTTTTCAACCTTCCGATCAGTCCGCCAAGCGCTGCTGATTTTGAGCATCATCCCCTTTGCCTTGGTGGGCGGCATCGTCGCTTTGTGGGTCACCGGCGAATACCTGTCGGTGCCGGCGTCGGTTGGCTTCATCGCGCTGTTGGGCATCACGGTGCTCAACGGCGTGGTCTTGGTGAGCTATTTCAACCAACTGACAAGTGAAGGCTTGGCCATGATGGACGTCGTGGTGCAAGGTGCCAAGCGCCGGCTGCGGCCCGTGTTGATGACCGCCTCCATCACAGCCTTTGGTTTGATTCCCCTGCTCTTTGCCACCGGGCCGGGGTCTGAGATTCAACGCCCGCTGGCCATCGTCGTGATTGGCGGATTGATCACGGCCACGGCCTTGACCTTGATGCTGCTGCCGATTTTGTATTTGCGCTTTGGCTTTGCGAAACGAAAGAATTCTGATGTCTGATCTGTGCCTGACTTTGCTGTGCCCACCGGCCGTCGAAGAAAAACTGCTCGACTTGCTGCTCATGTCGCCTAGCGCCAACGTCTTCACCAGCGCGCCCACAGCTGCGCATGGTTTAACGTTTAACAATTTGAACCAGACCGAGCAAGTGCTTGGCCGTGGCTTTGCGACTCAGGTGCAAGTCATCATTTCTAACGCTGATAAACCAGCATTGCTGGAAGCCATCCAATCGCAATTGGCGGGTGCAGGTTTGCGTTACTGGATAACGCCGGTTGTAGAGGCGGGAGACATCGCATGATGATTCGACATCTCGTGGTCTGTTTGCTAACCGTGGCCGGGCCGGTTTACGCCTTGCAAGCGCCCACCGTTACCGGGCTGCTGCCGACTGAGTTAGCGCGCCCGCTGCTGGAGCAAGACCCTCGCGTCGCTGCCGCCCGAGCCGGGTTGGCGGTCGCCCGGCAAGAGTCCAATATCCTCGAGCTCTCACCCTACGAATGGACAGCCAAAGCGTTTGGTCAACGTCGATCCCTCGACACGGGTACGCAATACCGTGAGTGGAATGTCGGTGTCGAACGCGCGATCCGGCTGCCGGGCAAGCGCACGGCTGACCTGACGATGGGCAAAGCCACGATCGAGGAATCTGAGGCGCGCTTTGGCGAAGCCATGCACGAGTCAGCTAAAGACCTGCTGTCGCTCTGGATCGATTGGCTGGCGTCCGAACGTGGGCGTGAGTTGGCTGCGGCTAATTTGCAGGCCGTTCAAGACAACGTGATGGCCGTTGACCAACGCAGCCGGGCCGGTGATGCATCCCGGCTCGATCTGAATCTGGCCAACGCCGAATTGGCTGAGCAAAAACGCCAAAACAACGATGCGCAGACACAAGCTGCCGCCGCATGGGCGCGCATCTCCGGTCGATTCCCAGGCATCCAGCCACTGCGCATCGCCCTGCCTTCTCCGTTGCTGATGGCGGAAGACGTTAGCCCGTGGCGTCAGCGGATCATGGCTGAAAGCGACGTGCTCAAACTCGCGCAGACACAGCTGCGCATGGCACAAGCGCAAGCCGAGCATGCCAGCGCCAGTCGATACGCCGATCCGACCTTGGGCGTCTACAGCACCTCTGAGGTGGGCGGTCGTGAACGGCTGATGGGTGTCAGCATCAGCATCCCTTTGTTGGGCGGCTTGCGCGACTCACGCAGCGCCAAAGCCGCCGCCGCAGTTGAAGTGGCCCGTCAAACCGTGGAGCTCACCCAACGCGAGCTGGAAACTGAGATTGCGACCGCCTTTGTGACGGCTCGCGGTTTGTATGAAAGCCTTCAAATGGCCAAGGAGGGCGCACGTGCTATGCAAGACAACGCCAAGCTGGTGCAGCGCGCTTATGCCTTGGGCGAAGGGGATCTGCAATCCTTGCTCTTGGCCCGGCGTCAAGCCACGGCGGCAGAAAACAGCGCCCTGCAAGCCCAAGTCAGCGCCTTAAAAGCCTATTACGGTCTGCTCACAGACGCCCACTTCATCTGGGATCTGGAGCACGATTAAACCGACGGTTTAACTCGGCAGCTTGTAGTCCTTCAGCACGTCGCGCAGCCGGGTTTTGAGCATCTTGCCGGTGGCGCCCATCGGGATCGCATCAACAAACACTACATCGTCTGGGATCTGCCACTTGGCGGTTTTGCCGTCGTAAAAGCGCAGCAGTTCTTCACGGCTGACCTCGGCCCCCGGTTTTTTGACCACCGCGATGATCGGGCGCTCGTCCCATTTGGGGTGCGCCACACCGATGCAGGCGGCCATGGCCACGGCCGGGTGTGCCACGGCGATATTTTCAATGTCGATCGAGCTGATCCACTCGCCGCCAGACTTGATCACGTCCTTGCTGCGGTCGGTGATTTGCATGTAGCCGTCGGCGTCAATGGTGGCGACGTCGCCAGTCGGAAACCAGCCGTCGACCAACGGCGATGCGCCCTCACCTTTGTAATAGTCCTTCACAATCCACGGCCCTTTGACCTGCAGGTCACCGTAGGTTTTGCCGTCCCACGGCAGCTCCGCGCCATGGGCGTCGACAATTTTCATGTCGACGCCGAAAATCGCCCGGCCTTGCTTCAGACGAATCTTCATTTTGTCTTCTGCTGGCAAGCCTTGGTGTTTGTTCTTCAGGCTGCACAGCGTTCCCAGTGGGCTCATCTCGGTCATGCCCCAAGCGTGCAAGACCTCCACGCCGTAGTCGTCATTGAAGGCGGTGATCATCGCCGGTGGGCAGGCTGAACCGCCAATCACCGTGCGCTTCAAGCTGGAGAAATGCAGGCCTGCCGGCTTCATGTGGGTCAGCAACATTTGCCAAACCGTCGGCACACCGGCCGCATAGGTCACCTGCTCAGCTTCAATCAATTCATAAATAGATTTGCCGTCCAGCGCCGGGCCTGGGAACACCAGTTTGGCTCCGGTGAGCGAGGCGGAGTACGGAATACCCCAAGCGTTGACATGAAACATCGGCACCACGGGCAACACAGAGTCGCCCGCCGACAAGCTCATGACGTCGGGCAAGGCCGCGGCGTAAGCGTGCAAAGTGGTGGAGCGGTGGCTGTACAGCGCGGCTTTGGGGTGGCCGGTGGTGCCGCTGGTGTAGCACATGCTGGAAGCCGAGTTTTCGTCAAACGTCGGCCAACGGTACGTTTGAGGGTGCGGCGCGATCCAAGCTTCGTAACTGATGAGTCCAGGAATGCCGCTGTCAGCAGGCAGTTTCTCGGCATCACACAGCGCGACGTATTGGCGAATGGTTTTGCACTGGCGGTGAACGGCTTGCACCAAGGGCAAAAAACTCATGTCAAAACACAACACTTGGTCCTCGGCGTGGTTGGCAATCCAAGCGATCTGGTCCGGGTGCAAACGGGGATTGATGGTGTGCAGCACGCGGCCCGAACCGCTGACGCCGTAGTACAGCTCGAAGTGGCGGTAGCCGTTCCAGGCCAGCGTGGCGACCCGGTCGCTGAACTGCAGCGCCATGCCGTCAAGCGCATGGGCCACCTGACGTGAGCGCTGTGCGGCGTCCTTGTAGGTGTAGCGGTGAATATCGCCCTCGACCCGCCTTGAGACGATTTCGACGTCGGCGTGATGGCGTTCGGCAAAATCGATCAGGTTAGAAATCAACAGCGGTTGGTCTTGCATTAAGCCGAGCATCTTGAAGCGTCCTCTTGTCTTTTTTCGCATGATTGCGTTCTGAGCTTGTACCACTGAGATCGCCTCAACTGACCCGTCCATTGATACGGGATTGCCCGTACTTGAGGCGTTTTTTCGCCCTATCAGAGACAATCTGCACATGACTTTACCCCCGACTCCGACCGCTGCCCTGCTCTGGCGAAACCGCTACGCCCGGCTGGGCAGTGATTTCTCGACACCGCAACCGCTGCGGCCACTCAGCGCCCCGTACTGGGTCAGCCGCAATGCAGCCTTGGCACGCGAACTGGGACTTGATGCGTCGTGGCTGGCTTCGCAAGAAGCGCTGGAAACCTTCACCGGCAACCGCGTGTTGCCGGGCACCGAGCCCTTGGCCAGCGTTTACAGCGGGCACCAGTTTGGTCAATGGGCCGGACAACTGGGCGACGGTCGGGCCACGCTGCTGGGGGAGTTGCAAACGCCGAATGGCGGCATGGAGCTGCAGCTCAAGGGAGCGGGCCTGACGCCCTACTCGCGTGGCGGCGATGGTCGTGCGGTGCTGCGCAGCTCGATCCGCGAATACCTCTGCTCCGAAGCCATGCACGGCTTGGGCATTCCGACCACGCGCGCCCTGTGCATCACCGGCTCTGACGACCGCGTGCGCCGCGAAGAAATTGAAACCGCTGCGGTGGTGGCGCGTACATCGCCAAGCTTCATCCGCTTCGGGCACTTCGAACATTTCAGCCACGCCAATCGACACGCCGAACTCAAGACGCTGGCTGACTTTGTCATCGAGCACCATTACCCCGCCTGCCGAGATGCCGCCCAGCCTTATGCAGCCTTACTCCAAGCCGTCAGTGAACGCACGGCCGAGCTGATGGCTGCGTGGCAAGCGGTGGGCTTTTGCCATGGCGTGATGAACACCGACAACATGAGCATCCTCGGGCTGACGATAGACTACGGCCCGTTCCAGTTTTTGGACACCTTCGACCCCGGCCATGTTTGCAACCATTCGGACAACAAAGGGCGCTACGCCTACAACAAGCAACCGAACATCGCTTACTGGAATCTTTTTTGTTTGGGTCAGGCGCTGCTGCCCTTGATTGAAGAGCAAGAGCACGCCTTGGCAGCGCTGGAATCGTACAAAACCGTGTTTCCGAATGCCTTGGAAAAACGCATGCGCGCCAAGCTCGGCCTGACCGACAACGCCGCTCAAAATGAAGACAAAGCATTGATTGACAGCACGCTCAAATTACTGGCGGCGCATCAGATCGATCACACCATTTTTTGGCGCCGGTTGTGCGATTTTTCAACGCCGACAGGACGCGAGTCTGTGCGTGACCTCTTTTTAGACCGTGCGGCTTTTGAAGCTTGGGCCGCGCCCTACACAGCTCGTCTTGACCAGCAAGACACGCATGCCAGCAACGCACTGATGCGCAAGATCAACCCGAAGTACATTTTGCGCAACCATCTGGGCGAACAGGCTATTCGCGCCGCTGGCGTTCAAGACTATTCAGAAGTTGAGAAACTGCTGCACGTGCTTCAATCCCCGTTTGACGAGCACGAAGACATCGCGGGCCACCAAGCCTTGGCTGACTTTCCACCCGATTGGGCCGCTGGTATTGAGATCAGTTGCAGTTCGTAAAATAACTTTCAAAGAGGAATTCGCATGACCTACAAAATCGAAAAAACAGAAGCCGAATGGAAGGCTTTGTTAGCCGAAAAAGGCGCAGAACCTGCTGCTTTTGACATCACCCGGCACGAGTCGACAGAGCGCGCCTTCACCGGCAAGTACGAAGGTAACAAGGCCGCTGGCACTTACGCTTGCATTTGCTGCGGCAAGCCGCTGTTTGACGCCGCCACCAAATACGAATCAGGCTCTGGCTGGCCCAGCTACTTCGCACCGCTGGACGGCGACGCCGTTGAAACCAAAGTCGATCGCTCACTCTTTGGCGAGCGGGTAGAGGCGCACTGCCCGGATTGCGGGTCTCATCTTGGCCATGTGTTTGAAGACGGTCCGGCACCGACCGGACTGCGTTATTGCATGAACTCCGCTTCACTGGACTTCACGCCGAAGTGAGGACTTGGGGGTGAAAAAACTTTACCCCGCCATGCCCATCCATTCACCGTCGACAGCCATAATCACGCCATGAAAATTTTGTTCGACTTTTTGCCGATTGCCCTGTTCTTCGGCATGTTCAAGTACGCTGAGGGCAACCGTGACTGGGCCGCTGGCGTGGCGACCGACTGGCTCGGCTTCATGGTCGCGGGCGGCATGGTCGGCCCGGCCGAAGCGCCGGTGCTGTTGGCCACGGTGGTGGTCATTGCCGCCACCATGCTGCAAATTCTTTGGCTCAAAATAGCCGGCAAAAAAGTTGACACCATGCTGTGGGTCAGCCTCGGGCTGGTCACTTTGCTGGGTGGCGCGACGATTTATTTCCACAGCGAGAGCTTCATCAAATGGAAGCCAACCGTTCTGTATTGGGTCATGGGCGGGGCCTTGCTGATTGGCCAACTGGTCTTTAAAAAGAACGGCATCCAAAAATTGATGGGGGCACAAATGAGTCTGCCCGATGCCATCTGGCAACGCGTCAACTTGAGTTGGGTCGCTTTCTTTGCCGTGATGGGCGTCATCAATCTGTGGGTGGCGTTCAATTTCTCGACCAGCGCTTGGGTTAACTTCAAGCTCTTTGGTGGCATTGGTCTGATGTTTGCCTTTGTGGCCTTGCAGGCGGTGTACCTGAACAAATACATCAAACCGGATTCAGCCCCATGAGCGCCGCACCATCGCTGCCAACAGTCGCCGCCATCAAAGCTCAGCTGCGCGCTGATTTGCAGCCCACCGAGTTGCAAGTCATTGACGAAAGCGCAGCCCATGCGGGCCACATAGGTGCCAACGCGGAAGGTTACGGCACCCATTTCCGCGTCCGCATAGCCAGCGGGCTTTTTGCGGGCAAGAATCGCGTTTCCAGGCACCGGCTTGTGTATGATTCATTGCAAAATTTCATAGACCAAGGACTACACGCTTTGGCCATAGAGATCATCGACAAACCCTGATTCACCGTGGCAAGCTTGATTTTGACGCGCTTGCCACTATCTGGTGTTGGGTATTTTCCTCGTCTTTCTTTTTCTCTTATTTCCTCTTTCACGATCGCAAGGATTCCGCATGAAAAAAAATCTTCTGGTTGCTACCGCCCTGACCTGCCTGATGAGCCTTGGTGCTTCCGCTGTGATGGCCCAAAACGTCGCTATCGTCAATGGCAAAGCCGTGCCGAAAGCACGCCTCGACTCGCTGGCCCAGCAAATTGAAAGCAGCGGTCGCCCGATCACGCCAGAAATGCAAGGCCAGTTGCGCGAAGAAGTGATTGCCCGCGAAGTCTTCATGCAAGAAGCCGACAAGCTGGGTTTGGCTGCCACGGACGACTTCAAAGTCCAGATGGAGCTAGCACGTCAGACCATTCTGATTCGTCAACTTTTTGCTGACTTCCAAAAGAAAAATCCCGTCACGGACGCTGATTTGAAGGCCGAGTACGAGAAATTTGCTGCAGCCAACGGCGGCAAAGAATACAAGGCGCACCACATCTTGGTGGAGAAAGAAGCTGATGCCAAGAGCATCATCGTGAATCTGAAAAAAGGCGCTAAGTTTGAAGACATCGCCAAGAAGCAATCTAAAGACACCGGCTCCGGTGCCAATGGCGGCGATCTTGATTGGGCCAACCCCAGCAGCTACGTGCCTGAGTTCAGCGCTGCCCTGCTCAAGCTGAACAAAGGCCAACTCAGCGCCGAACCGGTCAAAACTCAGTTCGGTTACCACGTCATCCGTGTCGACGACGTGCGTGACGTCAAGCTGCCAGCTTTTGAGGAAGTCAAGCCGCAAATCGCTCAACAGATGCAGCAACAAAAGCTCAGCGAGTTCCAACAAAACTTGCGCACCAAAGCCAAGGTCGAGTAAGCCCAACTTGTTGCTGCCGCCGCAGATCACAGCGGTTCAGTTCGCGGGCCACAGTGCCCTGCAACTGAGCACGCGCCATGGCAAAGCGATTCTTGCTTTGCATGGCGCTCATGTGTTGTCTTGGTTGCCTACGGGCCAGCGCGAGGTTTTTTGGCTCTCGCCCGACTCACTGCCTGAACCGGCCGCTATTCGCGGTGGCGTTCCGGTGTGCTGGCCGTGGTTTGCTAAACAAGGCCAAGCCAGCAACGCTGTGCAACATGGCCCGGTGCGAAACCTCACCTGGCACATCAGCGCCATACAGACCAGCACTGACGACGAAGTTTCTTTGAGCCTTGAACCGGTTTTGCAGCCACAAGGCCACTTGGCGTCAGCAGGCCTTCCTGAAGGCTTGCATGTGAGCCTGAGCATCACACTGGGTGCGACCTTGCGGCAAACCTTGCATACGGACAACCAAGGTCGTGCCCCTTTTGTGCTGTCGCAAGCTTTGCACAGCTACTACGCAGTGAGCCATGCCCAACGAGTAGCCATTGAAGGCATTCAAGGTCTGACCTACACCGACCGTCTGCGCGACTTAGCCCAAGACGTGCAGCGCACCCCTTTTGCGTTGGAACAAGCCTGCGACCGCACCTACGAACACCCGGTGCAGACACCCGTGTTGCGCCAGTATCGCTACACGCTGACAGACCCCGGCTGGCAACGCAACATCGTGATTGACGTAGAAGGCAGCAGCTCCGTGGTGGTGTGGAATCCGGGCAGCGAGAACGCCCGCAATATCCCGGACATCCCGGATGAGGTTTGGCCAGACTTCATGTGTATTGAGGCCACGAACGCCGGACCCGACGTGATTCACCTGCAACCGGGTGAAGCCCACCATCTGACCCAGCAACTGGTGACACAACTGGCCTGTTAATTGCGTCAGCTTGCAAGGCGGCAGCCAAAGCCATCGCATTTGATTTAATTAACTTTTCAGGACTCACCTTTCATGACAAATCTGCTCAAGCGACTCCAAAGTTCGCCAAAAATCACCGTGTTGCGTGCAGCTTTGTCTGGCATCGTCATTGTTGCCGCGGCCATCGCTAACCCGGCGTATGCGGAATACCCAGAACGCAGCATCCAACTCGTGCTGTCCTTCCCACCGGCCGGTGCTTCAGATATTTTGGCGCGCGCGATTGGTCAAAAAATGTCTGAGGCGCTTGGACAAAACGTGATCGTTGAGAACAAGCCAGGCGGCGGCGGCATCATCGGTCTGTCGTATGCGGCCAAGGCAGCACCCGATGGTTACACGCTCTACTTGGCGGCCGTCACCAACGTGGCGATTGCCGCTGCGGCTTACTCGCCCAAGCCGGTGCACCTGATCAAAGACTTTATTCCCGTCGCCGGTATTGCCACCGTGCCGCACATGCTGGTTGTACCGGCCTCTTTGCCGGTTCAAAACGTCGGGCAGTTGATCAGTTTGTTCAAGGCCTCTCCCGGTAAATACAACTTCGCCTCACAGGGGGCGGGCACTTTGTCACACCTCGAATCAGAGGTGTTCATGACGACAGTGGGCCTTGACTTGGTCCACGTGCCCTACAAAGGTAGTTCGCAAGCCTTGCCAGACCTGATGTCGGGCATTTCCAACATGATGTTCGACAGCATTCCGGCCTCCATGCCACACGTCAAATCGGGCAAATTGCGTGTGTTGGCGGTGGCTTCAAGCAAGCGCATGAGCCTGCTGCCGAATGTGCCCACCGTCGATGAAAGTGGCGTCAAGGGCTTTGAGGCGAACAACCTGTTTGGCATTTCTGCGCCTAAAGGCACGCCAGCGCCGGTCTTGGCCAAGCTCGCCAAAGCGATTCAGTCGTCCTTGAGCTCACCCGAACTCAAGGAGCGCATGCAAGCGCAAGGCGTGGAGCTGAAGTTCACATCTGGCGAAGAATTTGCGCCGCTGATCGAGCGTGAATTCCGAATTTGGGGCAAAGCTGTTGAGATGGCGAAGGTCAAGCTAGACTGACCAGCTCAGCTCACAAAACGAAACCTTCACGCATGTCAACAGACTCCTCCGCTTTCTGGCAATTCCCTTACACCTCCCAGCGCATGCCTTTGTTGGCGCGCAATGTGGTCAGCACCTCGCAACCCCTGGCGTCTGCTGCCGGCTTGTTGATGCTGGCACGCGGTGGCAACGCCGTTGACGCCGCCTTGGCCACAGCCATCACATTGACGGTGGTGGAGCCTTGCATGAACGGTATTGGCGGCGATGCCTTCGCCATCATCTGGGACGGCCAGCGCATGCATGGGCTGAACGCCTCTGGTCGCGCGCCCAAGCGCTGGACGCCTGAGCACTTTTCAAAATACGACGCCGTGCCGCTGCGTGGCTGGGACTCGGTCACGGTGCCGGGCACGGTGTCGGCTTGGCGCGCTTTGTCTGACCGCTTCGGCAAGCTGCCATTTGCCGATTTATTTGAGCCCGCCCTGCGCCATGCCCGCGATGGCTTCATGGTCTCGCACACGGTGCACCGGCAGTGGCAAGCCCAGGTCGCCGAATTACTGCCTCAACCGGGCTACCGCGAAGCCTTTGCACCGCAGGGCCGCGCGCCTTTGCCAGGTGAGTTGTTCCGCAGTCCAGGCCAAGCTAAAACGCTGGAACGCATTGCCGCCACCAAGGGCGACGATTTTTACCACGGTGAATTGGCCAAAGCCATTGCCGACCACGCACGCAACACCGGCGGCTTGATCGACGAAGCCGATCTGGCTGCGCACCAAGCTGACTGGGTCGACCCGATATCGGTGCGTTACCGTGACGTCGAACTGCACGAAATTGGGCCCAGTGGCCAAGGCATCGGCGCACTGATGGCGCTGGGCATGTTGGAGCACTTTGACCTCAAAGCCGCTGGCCTTGATTCAGCGCTGACGCAGCATCTGCAAATCGAAGCCATGAAGCTGGCCTTTGCCGACCTGCATGAATACGTGGCCGACCCGGACGCCATGCGTGACGTGACGGCGGCCGACTTGCTCAAACCTGCGTACCTGAAGCAACGCGCCAGCTTGATCGACCCGCATCACGCTGCTGCGGCGCGGCCGGGGTCACCGCACAACGGCGGCACGGTCTACCTGACCGCCGCTGACGAAAACGGCATGATGGTCTCGTTCATTCAGTCCAACTTCAAAGGCTTTGGTTCGGGTGTGGTCGTGCCGGGCACGGGCATCGCACTGCACAACCGCGGCTCAGGTTTCAGCCTCAAAGCGGGTCATCCGAATCAGGTCGCGCCCGGCAAACGGCCATTTCACACCATCATCCCGGGCTTCTTAACGCAGGGCGGTGCGCCGCTCATGAGCTTTGGCGTGATGGGTGGCTCGATGCAGGCTCAAGGCCATTTGCAGGTGACCGCTCGTGTGGCTGATCACGGGCAAAATCCGCAGGCCGCCAGTGATGCACCGCGCTGGCGCGTGATGGACGACAACGTCACCATCGCGGTTGAGTGGAACTTCCCACAAGAAGCGATTGAGGGCTTGATCGCCCGTGGCCACGTGGTTCAAGTGGCCGCCCGCTTCAACACCGAGTTTGGTTGCGCCCAGATGGCCATGAAGGTCGAGAACGGCTACGTTGCAGCGTCGGATCACCGCAAAGATGGTTATCCGGTCGGGATGTGATCGAGGTTTTAGACCTCAGTTGACGACGAGCTTGCGGTCCCGAATCAAATTCGCCCACTTGCTCTTGTCGTCAGCCACCATCTTGCCCATTTGTGCTGGCGTGCTGCCGGTTGGCGTGGCCCCCAAAAAGGCCAAGCGCTTGATCATTTCAGGGTCTTGCAACGCAGCGTTGAAGGCGGCATTGACCTTGTTGATCGCCTCGTTAGGGGTTCCGTGTGGCGCGTAAATACCGAACCAGTTGCTGACGTCGAAGCCTTTCAAACCCTGCTCGCTGAGGGTTGGAACATCGGGCAAAAATGGCAGCCGCTGTGGGCTCGTGACACCCAGAACTCGAAGCCTGCCCTCCTTGATATTCGCTTGCGATGTGACGTAGTTGTCCATCAACATGTGGACTTGGCCGGACATCATGTCGTTGAACACGAGGCCGGTGCCGCGGTAAGGAATGTGCGTGATGAAAACGCCCGCCTGCGCCTTGAACAACTCACTGCTGAGGTGGCTATTGGTGCCATTGCCGCTGGAGCCGTAATTGAGTTGACCCGGCTTGGCCTTGGCCAGTGCGATGAACTCTGCGAGGTTTTTAACCGGCAAACTGGCCGGCACCACCAGCACGCTGGCGGTTTTGGCGACGTAGACCACCGGCTCGAAATCACTCTCCACATCGTAAGGAAGTTTCGGGTTGATGATGGGACCGATGGAATGCGTGCTGCCCGTCGCAATCAGCAAGGTGTAACCATCGGCTGTCGCCTTGGCGACCAGCGCCGAACCAATCGTGCCGCCAGCGCCGGCGCGGTTGTCAATGACAATAGATTGGCCCAATTTTTCAGCGGCTTTGATGCTGATGGCGCGCGCCAGAATATCGGTGGCACCGCCTGCCGGAAAAGGCACCACAAGTCGCACGGGTTTCGCCGGATACGTCTGTGCAGCGGCCCATCCCGCCAGCATCGCCAAGCCGATGCCCGCCACCCACTTTAAATAGATACGCTTCATAAAATAACTGCCCTTGTGATTACTTGAATCAAAAACGACTCAACTTTCAAAGAACAAGAATGCAACAAGCGTGCCGTAATAGCAAGGCTTAGCGAGAAGTTACAGATGAATTAACCAACCCACTGCCGAGCATTGCGCCAAAGTTGCATCCACGCGCTGAAGTCCTTGATGTCGCCTGCCGTCCAACTCATCTGCACATTGCGGAAAACGCGCTCAGGGTGCGGCATCATCGCTGTGAATCGGCCGTCGGCCGTGGTCACGGCCGTCAATCCACCGGGGCTGCCGTTCGGGTTCGCCGGATAGGCTTCGGCGGGCTGGCCAAGGTGGTCGGTGAAGCGCATCGCAGCAATCGCTTTGGCAGCATTACCGCGACGCGAAAAGTTAGCAAAGCCTTCGCCGTGGGCCACAGCAATCGGCAGGCGAACGCCCGCCATGCCTTGCAAGAAAAGACTCGGCGAGTCGAGTATTTCGACTTGACCCAAACGGGCTTCAAAGCGCTCACTCAGATTGGTGGTGAAGCGCGGCCAGGCGTCTGCGCCGGGAATGATGCTGGCCAGTTCAGCGAACATTTGGCAGCCGTTGCAAACACCGAGACCGAAGGTGTCAGAGCGTGCAAAGAAGGCTTTGAACTCGTCTGCCAACACCGCGTTGAACAGAATAGAACGCGCCCAGCCAATGCCGGCACCCAGCGTGTCGCCGTAGCTGAAACCACCGCAAGCCACGACGCCTTGGAAGTCTTTCAGTTTGGCACGGCCGCTTTGCAAATCAGTCATGTGAACATCGCAGGCTTCAAAGCCGGCGAGCGTGAAGGCGTAAGCCATTTCAACGTGTGAGTTGACACCTTGCTCGCGCAAGATCGCCACACGCGGACGCGACAAATTCAAGGCTGGCGCGTTGACCGTTGGCTTGAATGTCTCAGGCAGATAAACATGCAAACCCGTGACTTGTGGGTCGCCAACAGACGCATGCTCAGCATCGGCGCCAGCCGGGTTGTCGCGCTGCTGGCAAATCTTCCAGCTGACAGCGTCCCAGACTTGATGCAGGTCTTGCAACTGGGCGCTAAAAACGGCTTTGGTGTCGCGCCAAACTTGAATTTGACCTTTGCCGACTTCGAGGGCGGCATGTTGCGGTCGGGTCTTGCCAACAAAGTGGCTGAACTTGGACAAGCCGTGCTGACGCAGCACCTGCATCACTTCGTTGCGGGCTGCTGTGCGGACTTGAATCACCACGCCCAGTTCTTCATTGAAGAGAGCTTTGAGCGTCAGTTCGTCGCGACGCGCGCTGACCTGCGTGGCCCAGTTTTTACTGTCACCGGTGTCCATCCGGCTGTCTGAAATTCCATCGCCTTCAACCAGCAACATGTCGATGTTCAGCGAGACGCCGACTTGTCCGGCAAAGGCCATTTCGCAGACGGCTGCCAACAGACCGCCGTCGCTGCGGTCGTGGTAGGCCAAGATCTCGCCTTGCGCGCGCAAGGCATTGATGGCGTTGACGAGATTGACCAGGTCTTGCGCATCGTCGAGGTCGGGCACAGCGCCCTCGCCGCGCTCCAGCGTCTGCGCCAAGATCGAGGCGCCCATGCGGTTTTGACCTTTGCCAAGGTCAATTAAAATCAGCGTGGTGTCGGCTTCTTCGGTGTTCAGCTGCGGCGTCAGCGTGCCGCGCACATCGGCCAGCGTGGCAAAAGCAGTGACGATGAGCGAGACCGGTGAGGTGACTTTTTTGTCGTCCCACACCGTGCGCATCGACAGTGAATCTTTGCCGACCGGAATCGACACGCCCAATGCAGGGCAAAGTTCCATGCCGACGGCTTTGACGGTCTCAAACAACGCGGCGTCTTGGCCCGGTTCGCCGCAAGCGGCCATCCAGTTCGCCGACAGCTTGACGCGCGGCAACTCGATCGGGGCAGCCAACAAGTTGGTGATGGCTTCGGCCACGGCCATCCGGCCGGATGCAGCGGCGTCAGTGGTGGCCAGCGGCGTGCGCTCGCCCATGCTCATGGCCTCGCCAGCAAAGCCTTGGTAGTCAGCCAAAGTCACGGCGCAATCGGCCACCGGCACTTGCCACGGACCGACCATTTGGTCGCGGTGCGTGAGTCCACCCACGGTGCGGTCGCCAATGGTGATGAGAAAGCGCTTGGAGGCCACGGTCGGATGGCTGAGCACGTCGATGACGCTTTTTTGCAAATCGACGCCGGTCAAGTTAAGCGGTGTCACAGCGATAGCAAGACGCTGCACATCGCGGTGCATTTTCGGCGGTTTGCCGAGCAACACATTCATCGGCATCTGGACCGGTGTTATGGCCCCCACGCTGGTCGCGTCGTTGTCAAACAAGACCAGGTCTTTTTCTTCAGTCGCCACACCGACCACCGAGAACGGGCAACGCTCGCGTTCGCAGAAGGCTTGGAATTGCGGCAGCGACGCTGGCGCAATCGCCATCACGTAGCGCTCTTGGCTTTCGTTGCTCCAGATCTCTTTGGCACTCAAGCCGCTTTCTTCCAGCGGCACGGCGCGCAGGTCAAAGCGGGCGCCGCGACCCGCGTCGTTCACGAGTTCCGGAAAGGCATTCGACAAACCGCCCGCACCGACATCATGAATCGCCAAAATGGGGTTGGCTGAACCGAGTTGTGCGCACTGGTTGATGACTTCTTGCGCACGCCGTTCAATTTCAGGATTACCACGCTGCACAGAGTCAAAATCCAGTGCGGCCGCGTTGGTTCCGCTGGCCATGGAGCTGGCCGCGCTGCCACCCATGCCGATGCGCATGCCGGGGCCGCCGAGCTGAATCAGCAGCGTGCCGGCTGGGAACAAAATTTTCTTCGTCAGGCCCGCGTCAATCGTGCCCAAGCCGCCGGCAATCATGATCGGCTTGTGGTAACCCCAGCGCTGACCGTTGACGGTTTGCTCGTATTCGCGGAAGTAACCGGCCAAGTTCGGCCGGCCAAATTCGTTGTTGAAGGCGGCGCCACCCAATGGGCCTTCAGTCATGATCTGCAAGGCGCTGGCGATGTGGTCGGGCTTGCCGAACGCGGTGTCGAACAGACGCGACACAGTGAAGCCCGTCAAGCCGGCTTTGGGCTTGGAGCCGCGGCCGGTCGCGCCTTCGTCGCGGATCTCACCGCCGGCGCCCGTCGAGGCGCCAGGGAAGGGAGAAATCGCGGTCGGGTGGTTGTGCGTTTCGACTTTCATCAGCACATGCGTCAGCACGTCTTCGTGCGCGGCATAGGACTGCAAGGTCGAAGCGACAGCAGCCTTGGCTGAGGCAGCTTGCGCATAAAAACGCTGAACCTTGCCGCCCTCCATCACCGATGCGTTGTCCGAATACGCCACCACCGTGTGCTGCGGGTTCAGCTGCTCTGTATTGCGGATCATGCCAAACAGACTTTTGTCTTGCGGCACGCCGTCAATCGTGAACTCAGCGTTGAAAATTTTATGGCGGCAGTGCTCGCTGTTGGCCTGCGCGAACATCATCAACTCGACGTCCGTCGGGTTGCGCCGAAGTTGCGTGAAAGCCTGCACCAAATACTCGATTTCATCAGCGGCCAAGGCCAAGCCAAATTCGATGTTGGCAGCCTCTAGCGCGGCCTTCCCACCACCCAGCACGTCAATCGATTGCAACGGTGCCGCTTGCAGTTCAGCAAACAGCGACGCGGCCTGCGCCCGGTCAGTCATGACGCTTTCAGTCATGCGGTCATGCAGCAAAGCAATGATGTTTGCGCGTTGGGGCAGGCTCAAATAGGTTTTACCCAGCAAACCAGACTTGATTGAGACACAGTATTCGGTGAGGCGTTCAATGCGCTTGACCGCCAAGCCGCAGCTGTGGGCGATGTCGGTGGCCTTAGAAGCCCAAGGCGAAACCGTGCCAAAGCGGGGTGTGACGATGAAAAACGACGCACCCGTCGTGTTGGCCGGCCAAGTACGGCAGGGTTCGCCGTAGCTGAGCAGCGCTTCGAGCTGGGTTTCCATCGCCTCGGTCGGTGGCGCATCTGTTGCTACCAGATGCACAAACCGGGCGCTGATGCCGGTGATCTTGTCGTTGATGGCTTGCAGGCGGGGCAGCAGTTGCTGGGCGCGGAAGTCGCTCAGGGCATTGATCCCGCGGGATTCGCTCTCGAAAGTCGTCAGATGCAGGGTCACGGTGGCAGCGGTCTTGTGGTTGACGGATTCGGCTGGGAGCCTGTCCGGGGTTGGGCTTGAAAGGCGAATTTTATCAGTGCTCAGCCTGCATTGAAGAGCTGGGTCGAAGCCCGGTCTTCACATGGGTTTGTGGCTGGGTGGATAATCTCCCCCATGAGCATTACGTACAAAGACGCCGCCGGGATTGAAGGCATGCGGGTGGCCTGCAAATTGGCATCCGAGGTGCTGGATTACCTCACCCCTTTTGTCAAAGCGGGGGTGACCACCAAAGAAATCGACAAACTCGCCAACGACTACATGGTCCATGTGCAGGGCACGATTTCCGCCACGCTGGGTTACCAGCCGGGCGGCTATCCGCCCTACCCCGCATCCCTGTGCACCTCGTTGAACCATGTGGTGTGCCACGGCATCCCCAACGACAAGCCTTTGAAAAAGGGCGACATCATGAACATCGATGTGACCGTGATCACCAAAGACGGCTGGTTTGGCGACAACAGCCGGATGTACATGATTGGCGACGTCTCGATCGCTGCCAAACGCTTGTGCCACGTCACTTTTGAAGCCATGTGGCAAGGCATCATGCGCGTCAAGCCCGGCATTCACTTGGGCGATATCGGCCACGCGATCCAGACTTTTTCAGAAAAGCAGGGCTTCACCGTGGTCCGTGAGTTTTGTGGCCACGGCATCGGCAAGCGCTTTCATGAAGATCCACAGGTCTTGCATTACGGCCGACCCGGCACGCTTGAAGTGCTCAAGCCGGGCATGACCTTCACCATTGAACCGATGATCAATGCCGGCAAGCGTGACATCAAAGACGGTCCAGAAAAAGACGGCTGGACCATCGTGACGCGCGACCATTCCTTGTCGGCCCAATGGGAGCACACGATTCTGGTGACGGAAACAGGCTATGAGGTCTTGACGATGTCTGCCGGCAGCCCCGCCACCCCTGATTTTGTGGCGGCCTTTCATGCTGCTGAGAAATCTGTTGCTGGCGTTGCGGTCAACGCCTGATCCGCTGTTTCTGTAAGGTCTCGCTCGATGCAAACCCACACTTCTGCAGCCCCCAGTTTTGTGGCAGGCGCACTTGGCGACCTTGTGCAAGTTCGGGAGGAATACCGGAGCGGTAAATCTGCCTTGCTGGCCTCACTGGCCGGCAGCGGGGCCTCCAGCCGGGGTATCCGAACCTTGCTGCAAAAGTTGGGCCGCCACACCGACACAACGATTCAAGCCCTCTGGCTGCGCGCCGCTTTTCCGGCCGACTTCACCTTGGTCGGAGTCGGTGGTTATGGGCGCGGTGAGTTGTTTCCCCATTCAGACGTTGATGTTTTGCTACTTCTGCCGAACGACACCGCTTTAGACGCTCAAACGTCAACCGGCGGCGAAAGCCTGAAAACCCGGATTGAGAACTTCATCGGCAGTTGCTGGGACAGCGGGCTCGAGATCGGCTCCAGCGTCCGCAGTTTGAGTGAATGCTTGGAAGAGTCCGCCAAAGACGTCACCGTGCAAACCTCGCTGTTGGAGGCGCGCTGGTTGGCGGGCTCCAAAGATAATTTCAGCCGCCTGCGTGCGCAGCTGGACGCCGCCATCGACCCGCAAGCTTTTTTTGTGGCTAAAACCTTAGAGTTGCGCCAGCGCCATAACAAGTTTGAAGACACGCCTTACGCCTTAGAGCCGAACTGCAAAGAATCCCCCGGCGGTCTGCGCGACCTGCAGGTTGTGCTGTGGGTCGCCAGGGCTGCGGGCTTGGGCAAGTCGTGGGACGACTTGGCGCGCAATGGCTTGGCCACCGCCTTCGAGGTTCGCCAAATCAAAAGCAATGAAGCACTGCTCAGCTTGATCCGGGCGCGCTTGCATGTGCTGTCGGGGCGGCGTGAAGACCGGCTGGTGTTTGACCTGCAAACCACGGTTGCCGAGTCCTTTGGCTATGTGAGCCAAGCGCCCGATGGCAGCCGGCTGCCGCGCCGGGCCAGCGAATCCCTGATGCGCCGCTACTACTGGGCCGCCAAAGCCGTGACGCAGCTGAACCAAATTTTGCTGCTCAACATTGAAGAACGGCTGAACCCGAACCCACAGTCACTGCGGCCACTCAATGAGCGGTTTTTTGAAAAAGCCGGTCGGATTGAAGTCGCTAGCGACGATTTGTATGTTCGCGAACCGCATGCGATCTTAGAAACTTTTTTGATTTTCCAAACAACGCCGGGTGTCAACGGTCTGTCGGCCCGAACCCTGCGCGCGCTGTACAACGCCCGCAGCGTGATGAATGCGCAGTTCCGTCGTGACCCTGTTAATCGGGACACCTTCCGTCAGATATTGCAACAAGACGAAGGCATCACGCACGCCATGCGGCTGATGAACCAGACCTCGGTGTTGGGTCGTTATTTGTGGGTCTTCCGGCAGATCGTCGGGCAAATGCAGCACGACCTCTTTCATGTCTACACGGTTGACCAACACATTTTGATGGTGCTTCGTAATGTCCGGCGTTTTTTCATGGCCGAGCATTCGCATGAATACCCGCTGTGCTCGCAGCTCGCGGCGGGCTGGGATCGGCCGTGGATTTTGTACACGGCGGCGCTGTTTCATGACATTGCCAAAGGCCGCGGCGGCGACCACTCTGAATTAGGCTGCAAAGACGTGCGCACTTTCTGCCGTCAACACGGCATCGCGACTGAAGACGCACAACTCATCGAGTTTCTGGTCGGCGAGCATCTGAGCATGAGCCGCATCGCGCAGAAAGAAGACCTGAGCAACCCGGAGGTGATCGCCGCCTTTGCCAAACGTGTTGGCAACGAGCGCTACCTGACGGCTTTGTACCTGCTGACCGTGGCAGATATTCGCGGCACCAGCCCGAAAGTCTGGAACGCTTGGAAAGGCAAGCTCCTCGAAGACCTGTACCGCTATACCTTGCGCGTGCTTGGTGGCCACGCTCCTGATCCGCGTGCAGAAGTCGAATCACGCAAGCGCGAAGCCTTGACCATGTTGGCGCTGTATGCCGAACCTTTTGAGTCGCACAAAACGCTCTGGGCAACACTCGATGTCAGCTATTTCATGCGCCACGAAGCGGCCGACATTGCCTGGCATGCACGCCAGTTGTCACGCCACGTCGGCGCCGGCAAGTCGGTTGTGCGGGGCCGGCGTTCCTCTGCCGGCGAAGGCCTGCAGGTACTGGTTTACACACCCGACGCACCGGATTTATTTGCGCGCATCTGCGGCTACTTTGAAGAAGCCGGTCTGAGCATTCTGGATGCCAAAATTCACACCGCAAACAACGGTTATGCCTTGGACACGTTTCAGGTCACCAGCCCGATCTTGAATGAGCATTACCGCGAAATGGTGGCCATGATCGAAACGGAATTGGTGCGCGCCATTGAAGCCGTCAGCCCGTTGTTGCCGGCGGGCAAAGGGCGTGTGTCACGGCGCGTCAAAAGCTTTCCTATCGCGCCGCGTGTGGACTTACGGCCTGACGAAAAAGGCCTGCGTTGGCTGCTCACCGTCTCCGCCAGTGACCGGGTCGGCCTGCTCTACTCTATTGCTCGCGTGCTGTCCCATCACCGCATCAACTTGCAACTCGCTAAGATCACAACGCTTGGCGAGCGCGTTGAAGATACCTTCTTGATTGAAGGACCTGAGCTGCAGCAGAACCGGGCGCAGATTGCGATTGAGACTGAGTTGCTTGAGGCTTTGAACGCCTGAAGCGACAACGCCATCAGATTAAATTAATCTGCTTGGCGGCCAGCGACAACTCCGCCCTGAAATCTGGGTGTGCAATGGCAATCAACTCTGCAGCCCGTTGCTTGGCTGATTTACCACGCAGCTGCGCCACACCAAACTCTGACACCACATAGTTGATGTCGTTCTTGCTGGTGCTGACATGTGTGCCCGGCGACAACACAGGCACGATGCGGCTGATGCTGTCGTCTTTGGCAGTTGATGGCAAGACGATGAAGGACTTGCCGCCCCGCGAACGGTTGGCGGCTCGAACAAAATCCGATTGACCGCCGGTGCCGGAATAAGGCAAATGCCCCAGACTTTCAGAACCGCATTGGCCCAGCAGATCGATCTGCAAGGTCGCATTGATGGTGACCAGGTTGTCGTTTTGTGCGGCCAGATAAGGGTCGTTGGTGAAGTCGACTGGGTGCATTTCCAAGCCGGGGTTGCGGTCCATGTAGCGGTACAGCTTTTGCGATCCCAACGCAAAAGTAGCGATGGTTTTGCCCGGCAGGTAATTCTTTTTTCGATTCGTCACCGCGCCACTTTCGATCAGCGTCAAGATGCCGTCGCCGATCATTTCAGTGTGAATGCCTAGGTCATGCTTGGACGTCAACTGCATCACCACAGCGTCTGGAATGCCACCGTACCCAATTTGCAAGGTCGAGCCATCGTCGATCATGTCAGCGACATATTTGCCGATAGCCTCTTGCACCGGACCGATCTTCGGCAAGCCGACTTCAGTGATCGCCTCTTGGCTTTCGACCAAAGCTGTCACCTGCGAGATGTGCACATGGCAATTGCCCAGCGCGTAAGGCACGTTGGGGTTGACTTCCAGCACCACAGCACGCGCCTTCTTGATAGCCGCCATGGTGTAGTCGGCCCCCAGACTGATTGAAAAATAACCATGGCGGTCCATCGGCGAGGCCATCGCCATGACCACATCTGCGGCCATCTGGCCGCGGTCAATCAAGCTCGGCATTTCCGAAAAATAGCTGGGGATGAAGTCCGTCCATCCAGCAATACCGCCGGCACGCGAAGCAGCGCCAAAGAAAAAGGCCACATGCCGGACATGCTCGGTCGTTTCAGGATCGAAATAGCCGTACTTGCGCACCGCCAAAATCTGGCCGACTTTGATGTCGCGAAAGCGTCGACGCTGCTCTGAGAGTTCCGTCAACAAGCTAGGCGGTTCGCCGACGCCCGTCGGCACGATGATGAAATCGCCATCTTGGAGATGCGCTAGTGCATCGGCGGAACTGCAGCATTTGCTTTTGTATAAATCTTGGACTGACATGGTGACCTCAATCGTCTTGCCCGGCATCCAGCCCGGGAAACAACACCTCGGTGTAGCCGAACTGGCTGAAATCTTTCACCCGCATCGGGTACAGCTTGCCGATCAAGTGATCACATTCATGTTGCACCACGCGCGCATGAAAGCCGTCGACAGTGCGGTCGATCGCATCGCCATACAGATCAAAGCCGGTGTAGCGAATCTTTGAAAAGCGCGGCACCACACCGCGCAAACCGGGCACGGACAAACAACCTTCCCAGCCGTTTTCTTCTTCATCACCGATCGGCGTGATGACCGGATTCAGCAGCACGGTGCGTGGAATCAGCGGTGCGTCTGGGTAGCGGGGATTGATCTCATCCGTGCCAAAAATAACCAGTTGCAAGTCAACACCAATTTGAGGTGCTGCCAAGCCCGCACCATCGGCTGCGGCCATGGTGTCAAACATGTCGGCCACCAGCAAATGCAATTCGTCGGTGTCGAACTCTGTGACCGCCTGCGCGACGCGCAACAGGCGCGCATCGCCCATTTTGAGAATTTTACGAACGGTCATGTCGATAACGTAGTTTTCAATTGATTGAGTGCAGACCAAAGCGCTGGTACATCGGTTTTAACAATACTCCACAGTGTGTCGTTGTCGATGCCCAGATACCCGTGAATGAGTTGGTTGCGTGTCGCGATGATCATCCTCCAAGGAATGGATGGTGAAGCTAAGCGGACTGCCTCTGGAATATGTATCGCGGCTTCACCAATCAATTCGATATTACGAATAGTGGCATCAAAACGCATCTCGTCACCGACAAAAGTAAGCTGGTCAAGTCCACGGGTAAAAAGGTCGACCTTCTCGCAAAACCTGATCATGTCCTCGAGATAAAAGTACCACTCCCGATCAGGCGTGGCCTCAGACATGCACGGCTTCCCGCTCGATAAAAGGCCGGAGTTCCGCCCTAAGAGCCTTATCGGTCACCAAATCCACAGGGCGACCCAACAAGTCTTCGAGATAGAACTGGACACCGAAATAGCGCGCCGAGGTAGCCGGGCCGTCAAAACCGACGAGTACGTCCACATCACTTGTTGCCGTTGCACTGTCGCGCGCCGTGGAACCGAACAAGGCCAGCTTGACCACGCCGAACTGGCGGGCAAGGTAGGGCTTGTGCTCACCCAGAAGCTGGAGTGTTGTTCGGCAGTTCATGTTGACAGTTTAATGGCCTCGTCCAGCAGGGCGCTCCTCAGTCAAAAATTCCCAAAAATTAAATGCTGCGTGTCCAAGAGATGTTGTGTATCGGAGGTCAGCTGCGAAGCCCTTCTCGGCGTAGAGATAAGCAGCACATCATCTGATGCCAGACCGATTGGCATCAACGCCCCAGCAGTGCCAACATTTCTTCTTGATTTAACACGGCCACGCCGAGTTCAATCGCCTTGGTGAGCTTGCTGCCGGCCTCAGCGCCGGCCACCACGTAGTCGGTTTTTTTGCTGACCGAGCCGGCCACTTTACCGCCGGCGGCCTCCAGCAGGTCTTTGGCTTCGTCGCGGCCCAGCGTGGGCAGTGTGCCGGTGATGACAAAGGTTTTGCCTGCCAGCGGCTGTGGCGCGCGCTCTGCCGGCTCGACTTCTTCCCACGTCACGCCGCAGGCGCGCAACTGCTCGACCACTTCGCGGTTGTGCGCTTGGTCAAAGAAGGTGCGGATGCTTTGCGCCACCACCGGGCCGACATCATCCACCTCTATCAAGGCGTCCTCGCTGGCATTCATGATGGCGTCGAGTTGGCCAAAATGCCGCGCCAGCGCTTTGGCTGTGGCCTCGCCCACATGGCGAATCCCGAGACCAAATATAAAACGTGGCAAGGTCGTTTGCTTGGATTTCTCAATCGCTTCGAGCAAATTATTGGCGGACTTGTCGGCCATCCGTTCAAGCCCGGCCAGAGAAGTTAGACCCAGCCGATACAAATCGGGCAGCGTGCGGATGATGTTGGCGTCCACCAGCAACTCGACCAACTTGTCGCCCAAGCCATCGATCTCAACCGCGCGGCGATGCGCGTAGTGCAAGATGGCTTCTTTGCGCTGAGCGCCGCAAAAAAGACCACCCGTGCAGCGGTAATCAGCTTCGCCTTCTTCGCGCACAGCGGCCGAGCCACACACCGGGCATTGACGCGGCATGGTGAACTGCTCGGCCTGCCCGTGACGCTTGTCAAGCACCACACTGACGACTTCAGGAATGACGTCACCCGCACGCCGGACGATCACCGTGTCGCCAATCCGAACGTCCTTGCGCCGCGCTTCGTCTTCGTTGTGCAGCGTCGCGTTGGTGACCGTCACGCCACCGACAAACACCGGTGCCAGCTTGGCCACCGGCGTCAGCTTGCCGGTGCGCCCAACTTGCACGTCGATGCCGAGAACGGTGGTGAGTTGTTCTTGCGCCGGGTATTTGTGCGCCACCGCCCAACGTGGTTCTCGCGTGACAAAGCCCATCTGGCGTTGAAGCGCCAGAGAGTTGACTTTGTAAACCACGCCATCAATGTCGTAAGGGAGTTGGTCGCGGGTTTCGCCCATGTGCTGGTGAAATGCGACCAGTTCGGCGGCACCGCGCACGACTTTGGTTTGCTCCGCCACCGGGAAGCCCCAAGCCTTCAGCGTCATCAGCAAGTCGTAGTGCGTGTTGAATGTCGGGCCACCCTGCTCTGCCGGCGTGACCTCGCCCAGCCCGTAGGCAAAAAAGCTCAGCCGCCTTTGAGCGGCAATCGCCGGGTCTAACTGGCGCACACCGCCAGCTGCAGCGTTGCGTGGATTGACAAAGGTTTTTTCACCCTTCGCACCACGGGCTATTTTTTCGCGCTGGCGCTCATTCAGGGCTTCAAACTCGTCGCGCCGCATGTAGACCTCACCGCGCACTTCAAGAACGGCAGAAATATCAGTGGCGGTGCTGGCATTCAAACGCAGCGGAATCTGACGAATCGTGCGGATGTTTTGCGTCACGTCTTCACCGACCTCACCGTCACCGCGTGTGGCGGCGCTGACCAACACGCCATTTTCGTAACGCAGGTTCATGGCCAGACCATCGAACTTGAGTTCGGCCACGTACTCCACCGGCGGATCGCTTGGCGTCAAACCCAGCTCGCGGCGCACGCGCGCATCGAAGTTTTCAGCGCCTGTTGCGAGGGTGTCGGTTTCGGTCCGAATACTCAGCATGGGCACGGCGTGACGCACGCTGGCGAACTGCGCCAAGGGCTGACCGCCCACGCGGCGAGTCGGAGAGTCGGCGCTGCTCAGTTCTGGGTGCGCCAACTCAAGCGCCTGCAACTCGGTGAAGAGCCGGTCGTATTCAGCGTCGGGTATTTCGGGCTCGTCCAGCACGTAGTAGCGGTGACCGTGGTGTTGCAGCTGCTGGCGCAGCGTCTGTACGCGCTCGGACAGCGAAGTGTCCGAAAAAAGATCAACCGTATTGGAAGTCAAAGTCTGAGGTGTTCAAGAAAAAAGACGCCTGCCCAGCAGCGAGCCAGCAGACAGTTCGCGCGCATCCAGCGTGTCATAAAGCTTCTCGAGATCCGAGTTGATGATCTCCATGGCTTCTGGTCGGATGCGACTGCCGTTGTCATCCATGATGACGCCGTCCATGGCTGTCGCCAAAGCCAAGGCCGCCTCGCACATGCGGGCAAACGGCTGCTCTTGGCGGCTGACTTGCGGCACATCCAGCGCCAGTGTGACTTCGCGCAAGGCCGTCTGCTCCGGGTCTTCCGCCATGGCGGCCTGACTGTCAAAAGACAAGCCCAAAATAGGCGCCTGCCCCTGCACACCCGGCAACACCATGCGGCCAGGAATGGCACCCGCCACAAAGCCCAGACGCGCGGCATTTTGCTGCACGTAGCCGGGACTCCAAGCAATGCTGGCGGCGCGCAGCGTGAAGCTCAATTGCGCGTCATGGTCGCTGGCAAACTGATCGAGTTCTCGAGCACGTGCCACCTCGTCATGCATCTCCGGAAACTCAGGCTCGCCCAACACAGCGTCGGCAAACGCTTGCGCCTTCATCACAAATTCGGAGTATTCAATTTGGTTCAGTGCACCGGTGCGGTTGGCCAGTTGCACGCCTGCCTGAAAAGCGCTGTAGCGCTGACCTGCCGTGGGCGCTTCCCACTCACCGGTGTCAATGCTCAGCCCCTCGACGGCGAAGGGCTTGCTGCCAGCCCGACGAGTCGCCGGCATGGCCGCCAACGCCGCTTCGCCGGACACCTGCGAGTCCACCGTGATGGGCGCAATCACGTCAATCAAGGCGTCGAGTCCGACTTTTTTCTCGAGGGAAGTGAGGGTGGTCAGCGCTTCAAGGCTGTTGTCGAAGGACGGTTCTTGGCGTTCAAGCGAGCCACCGCTGGCCGCCGATTCATCCGCGTGACCGACCGCCACATTGGCGTCATGGCTGGCTTGCTTAGGCAGGTTTTTACGCGACGTCCAGACGCCGTGAACCAGCACGATGAGCAACAACAACGCACCGGTGACGGCCAAACTGATTTGAAGTGTGCTCATGCGGTCAGTGTTTCTGAAAAGCCCAAAGCCGCTTCCATGTCGACGGCGACGATGCGCGACACGCCCTGCTCTTGCATGGTCACGCCAATCAATTGCTCAGCCATTTCCATGGCGATCTTGTTGTGGCTGATGAACAGGAACTGGGTCGACTTGCTCATGCTGGCGACCAGCTTGGCATAACGCTCAGTGTTGGCGTCGTCGAGCGGTGCGTCGACCTCGTCGAGCAAGCAAAACGGGGCTGGGTTGAGTTGAAAAATAGCGAAGACGAGGGCAATCGCCGTCAGGGCTTTTTCACCGCCGGACAGCAAGTGAATGGTTTGATTTTTCTTGCCCGGTGGTTGCGCCATGACCTGCACACCGGCGTCCAAAATTTCCTCACCGGTCATGACCAGCCGCGCATTGCCGCCGCCAAACAGCTCGGGGAACATCTTGCCAAAGTGGCCGTTCACCACCTCAAAGGTGCTGGACAACAGCTCACGCGTTTCAACGTCGATCTTCTTGATGGCATCTTCCAGCGTCGTCATGGCCTCGGTCAAGTCGGCCATTTGCGAGTCTAAAAATCCCTTGCGTTCACGGGCTGCGCTGAGTTCATCCAGCGCGGCCAGATTGACCGCACCGAGCGATTGAATTTCACGGTTGATGCGATCGATCTCGCCCTGCAATCCGGTCAGCCGCACGTTGCCGGTTTCAATCGACAGCTGCACGGCAGCCAAGTCAGCTTGGGCATCGGTCAGCAGTTGCGCGTACTGCTCGAAGCCCAGACGCGCCGCCTGTTCTTTGAGTTGGAATTCAGTGATGCGCTGGCGCAGCGGATCCAGCTCGCGCTCTAGCTGCAATCGGCGTTCGTCGCTGGCACGCAGCTTGGCGCTGAGGTCGTCGTACTGGCTGCGCTTGGCACCGAGGTCGGCTTCACGTTCCAACTTAACGCTCAAGGCGTTTTGCAAACCGGCTTGTGCAGCGGCATCGGTCAAGCGCGAGAGTTCTTCTTTCGCGCGTTGCTCTTCGTCGGCCAAAGAAGCCGCTTGCTGCGCTGCGATCTGAATCGAGCGAGCCAATTCGTCCCGCCGCGACGCCAAGCTGCGCAAGGCGAATTGCGCTTCTTGCGCTTGCCGCTCCAGCGTGCGTTGTTGTTCGCGTGACTCATTGAGCTTGCGCTCGGCCTCGATCACGCGATCGTCCAGTTGGGCGTGGCGTTCTTGGCTGTCAGCCAGCTGCATGTCGAGCTCTTCAAAGCGCCCTTCGGCGGTCACCCGACGCTCTTGCAGCTCGTCCATCTGCGCGTCAATTTCTTGCAGGTCACCCTGAATTTGTTCGCTGCGGGCACGGGTTTGCTCAGCCAGCTGCGTCAAGCGCAGCACTTCTACTTGCAGGCCATGCGTGCGGCTCTGGCCTTCAGCAGCATCACGGCGGGCCGCGACCAAACGTTGGGCTGCGTCGGCATAAACCGCTTCCGCGCGCTGCAGCGCACTGCGGGCTTCATCGCCAATCAGCGCTTGTGCGCGCAACTGCTTCTCTAAGTTGTCAATCTCTTGGGCGCGCGCCAACAGACCGGCTTGCTCAGAGTCTTGGGCATAAAAACTCACGCTGTGCTGCGTGACGGCGTGGCCGCCCTGCACGTAAATAACCTCGCCCGCTTGCAGCTTGCTGCGAGCACTCAGCGCCTCGTCCAGACTGCCGGCGGTGTAGCAGCCTTGCAACCAATCAGCCAACAAAGCGCTTTGACCTGCGTCCGACAGCCGCAGAAAATCAGCCAGCGGCCGCAAACCAGCGCTGCCAGCACGGACGGCCGCACCAGCCATCGGCACGGCGTAGAACGACAGTTTGGCCGGTGGTGCATCGCGGCCATCGGTGCCGGCAAAGCCGCGCACCATGTCGAGACGGCTGACTTCCAGCGCACCAAGGCGTTCGCGCAGCGCGGCTTCGAGCGCGTTTTCCCAACCTTGTTCCACGTTGATACGGCTCCACAAAGCCTGCAAAGAATCCAGTCCGTGCTTGGCCAGCCACGGCTTGAGCTTGCCGTCGGTTTTGACTTTTTCTTGCAGCGCTTTGAGCGCTTCCATGCGCGCTGACAGGTCTGCTTGGCGGGCTGACTCGCGGTTCACCGCTTGCTGCTTGTCGCGCCGGTCTTGGTCGAGTTGCGGTACGCTCTCCGTAAGATCATGCAGCACCGCCTCGACCATGTCCCGGCTCTCTTGCGCGGTTTTGAACTGTTCGGTCAGGTTGACCAAGCGGGCTTCGTCGGGCGCATTCAGCGCATTGCGGTCAGCCTGCAAACGTTCGCGCCGGGTGCCGAAAGCGCGGTTTTGTTCTTCAATGTTGCGCTGGTCGGCGGCCAAGACTTGGATTTGCTGCTGTACCTGCGCCACGCTGCTACGCTGCTGGTTGGCTTGGTTTTGCGCACTGCGCAAAGCCTCTTCAAGCGCCGGCAATTGACCGACACGGTCTTCGGTTTGGGCCGCCAACAACTCGGCTTTTTCTTCCGCGTCAACGGCTTGCCCGGCCAGACTTTCAGTTTCCACTGCCGCGTCTTCTTGGCGCGTCGCCCATTGGGCGGTTTGTTCTTTCAGCTGGGCCAAGCGCTGTTCGACACGCAAGCGTCCATCGACGACAAAACGGATTTCCGCTTCGAGGCGGCCGACCTCGGCGCTGGCTTCGTACAGCTTGCCTTGGGCCTGATTGACTTGGTCGCCAGCGCTGTAATGCGCCTGACGAACGGTTTCCAGATCCGCTTCAATGTGGCGCAAATCGGCCACCCGGCTTTCCAGATCGTTGACGGCTTTTTCAGAGTCGGCCTTGACCTTGGACTGGTCGGCCTCGCTCTCGGTGCGCTTCATGAACCACAGCTGATGCTGCTTGAGTGAGCCGACGGCCTGCAGCGTGTTGTAGCGCATGGCCACTTCGGCCTGCTTTTCGAGCTTCTCGAGGTTGGCGTTCAACTCGCGCAAGATGTCATCGACGCGGGTCAGATTTTCACGCGTGTCGGACAGGCGGTTGGCGGTCTCGCGGCGGCGCTCTTTGTACTTGGAGACGCCGGCCGCTTCTTCCAGAAACAGGCGCAACTCTTCAGGCTTGGACTCGATGATGCGGCTGATCGTGCCCTGACCAATGATGGCGTAGGCACGCGGGCCAAGACCGGTGCCCAGAAAGACGTCTTGCACGTCACGGCGACGCACCGGCTGGTTGTTGATGTAGTAACTAGAGGAACCGTCGCGCGTCAGGACGCGCTTGACGGCGATCTCCGCAAACTGGCCCCATTGACCGCCCGCGCGGTGGTCGGCGTTGTCAAACACCAGCTCGACGCTGGCGCGGCTGGCTGACTTGCGGGTGGTGGTGCCGCTGAAGATGACGTCCTGCATCGACTCGCCGCGCAACTCAGAGGCCTTGCTTTCGCCCAACACCCAGCGCACGGCGTCCATGATGTTGGATTTGCCACAGCCGTTCGGGCCGACCACACCGACCAGCTGACCTGGCAGCACGAAGTTGGTCGGTTCGGCAAATGACTTGAAGCCCGAGAGCTTGATGGAATTAAGACGCACTAAAAATCCAAGAAGGAGGAATAACCATGATTATTACCCGAGCGATGATCGGCGAAAAAAGTGCCAAATCAGCGCGCTTTTTCAGGGCTGAGCGGGCAAATAGTCAAACGCCACATAGGCATAGGGGATCTGTTTTGGAAACCACAGACCGCGCTTTTGAACCGTGATGCGAATCGGCTCTGCCGACTGACCATGCGCTTTCAGCCAAACTTGCATTTGTTGCGGGCAATCGGTCACATCTGGTTGATGCACAGGTCCCAAAGGGCACAACAACAAACCGGCTTGCTGCGGCCATTGCACCAAAGGGCTGACCGTGGCGGGAAACTGGTCAGGCACGCCAGGCACGACTTGAATCGACGCATCGCCGTAGAAGGCCAGCAACGCGTCTTCAGCCCATGCCCCACCGACCCAGCGCAGCGCTTGCGCAGGATGCCGCTCGTGCCAGCCTTTGAGGAGTTCAATGGCCGCCTCACGGCGCGGTAAATAGTAAAGCAGCGAACCCGTTTCGGCTCGGTTGAAAGCCAACAATGGGCTGGCGAGAAGGGCCAAAATGCACCAAATCAACCATTTTTTCTGCAGCCTCGGCAAAAGCTGCCTCAGCAGGGGTGGCGATTGGTCTGCCGTCAAGTTGCGCAGCCAAAGCAAAGGAAAAGCAAAGCCAATCGGAATCGCCCAAGGCAAGGACATGGTCACAAAACCAGTCAAGCCAAACACCAAAGAGATCAACCAAGGCAGCACCGCCAGCCAAAACAAGGTGTCGTCCCAGCGCTGCGGCAACCAGCTATGCAGCAGCCTTGTCGGCCAAGCCCGTAAACGCTGAAGCACGCTGGGCTGGCCCGGCACCAGCAGCCATGCAGACAAAAGCCACGGCAACAACCAGTACAGAAAAGGCGCAATGGCAAACCGGTACAACTGCTTCAGGTCGCTGCCATCTTGGCTTCTTTGTTCGTCGACATAGTGGGCCGTGACAAAGGCATGCTCACGCAGCCACAGCAGATGCGGCAGCAGAGCCAAACCAAACACCAACAAAGCGATCCAAGGTTTGAGGGTGACAAACCATTGCCGACCTTCCCGGCTCAGCAAGGTCGTCAAAAAAATACTCAATAAAAAAACCCCGCTGTAATACTTGCCGAGCATAGCCAGCGCACTCAAAAGTCCCAAGGCCACAGACCAAAGCCAGCCCGAACGGCCGGCATGACGCAGACTGTGCACCCAAGCCACGGCGACCCAAGGCCAGACGCTGAGCAAGATCGAATTGGCATTGAACTTGGCTGCCAAGGTACTGTAAGGAAAAGCCATGCACAACAGCATCACCGCCGGCAACGCCAAACTGTGCATTCGCAATGCTTGCGCCAAGCGGTAAACCCCCAACAGCCCGAGCGCCACATTCAGGTAGGACAGCAGAAAATAAGCGCCGTCGCGGGTCGGGAAAACAGCAAACCAAAGGCCGGCAACCCAGGCAAAAAGAGGTGGATGCTTGGCGCTGCCCCAGGCCAAATGCTGGCCCCAAGCGTAGGTTTCCAGCATATCGGCGTAGCTGTCTAAATTAGCGGTGGCGATAGAGTAGGCGGCACACCAAACCAAAACGTGCACAGCCAATACCACCCAGATGCCATAGCGCAGACCGGTTTTTTCTGCGGGCTCAGCGTTGTTAGAGCTGTCCGGTAAAAATGAAGTTTTTTTCAAGGAATAAGTGACTGCGTCAAAGTGAAGAAAGTCCAAGATGACCGAGGCATTCTGCGCATCAAAACCGTCAAAGTAAGATTTTGACCGCCACGGCAGGACTATCAGCGTAGGAGTCTACCTCCCATCCTCGATAATGCCCAGATGAATCCTCTGCTCTCACGCTTACAGCCCTACCCTTTTGAGCGGCTGCGCCAACTCCACGCCAAGGTCACACCCAACCCGGCTTATCGTCCCATCAGTCTGGGTATTGGCGAGCCGCGCCATGCCACGCCGGAACTGATTAAAACTGCGCTGACCGCCAGTCTGGCCGGTTTGGCCAGTTATCCGGGCACGTTGGGCGAGCCAACGCTGCGTCAATCAATGGCCGACTGGTTGCAGCGTCGCTATGGCGTCACGGTGGATCCGGCCAAGCAGTTGCTGCCCGTCAATGGCTCACGCGAGGCCCTCTTTGCGCTGACGCAAACCATCATTGACCCGACGCGGGTCGGGGCCACGGTGGTGTCGCCGAACCCTTTTTATCAAATTTACGAGGGTGCGGCTTTGTTGGCTGGCGCTGAGGTTTTTTATGCGTCCAGTGACCCGGCGCGCAACTTTGGCATTGACTGGTCTGCCGTGCCGGCGGCCGTCTGGGCCAAAACGCAGTTGCTCATCGTCTGCTCGCCGGGCAACCCGACCGGCTCGGTGATTGGCTTGGCTGAATGGAAGCAGTTGTTTGCCTTGAGCGACCAATATGGTTTTGTGATCGCCTCGGACGAGTGTTACAGCGAAATTTATTTCCGCGAAGAAGCGCCCCTCGGCAGCCTTGAAGCGGCCACGACCTTGGGCCGGCACGACTTCAAAAACTTGATTGCGCTCACCAGCCTGTCCAAACGCAGCAACGTGCCGGGCCTGCGCAGTGGTTTTGTGGCGGGTGACGCTGACATCATGAAGGCGTTTTTGCTCTACCGCACCTACCACGGCAGCGCCATGAGCCCGGTGGTTCAAGCCGCCAGCCGCGCCGCCTGGGACGACGAAGCCCATGTGGTCTTGAACCGCGAGCTGTACCGAAAAAAATTCGCTGAAGTCACACCGCTGCTGGCGACTGTGTTGAATGTCGCACTGCCGGACGCCGGTTTTTATTTGTGGGCTGAAATCCCGGGCAGCTTTGCCGGCTCGGACACCGACTTTTCCAGCCAGTTGCTGGCTCAATACAATGTGGTGGTTCTACCCGGCAGCTACTTGGCGCGCGAAGCGCCGGGCGCTGACGGCAAGCCTTCTAATCCCGGCGCTGGCCGTATTCGCATGGCTTTGGTGGCCGAGACCGCCGAATGCCGAGAGGCGGCTGAACGCATCGTGCAGTTTTGCCAGTCTTTCAACGCCAAAGCAGCTTGAACTTTCTTTTGTATTTTTTGATTCTTTTTAAACTTTTCCTGAAATAAAAACCGACATGACACAAGACAACCTGCAAAGCACCATCGACGCCGCCTGGGAAGACCGCGCCAATCTGTCGCCAAAATCGGCGTCCAAAGAAGTGATGGATGCTGTCGAACACACCATTTCTCAGCTAAACAACGGCAGCTTGCGCGTCGCCACCCGCGAAAGCGTTGGCGTCTGGACCACGCACCAGTGGATCAAAAAAGCTGTTTTGCTGAGCTTTCGTCTGAAAGACAACGAAATGATGCGCGCCGGTGACCTCGGCTTTTTTGACAAAGTGAAAACCAAATTCGCCCACCTGAGCGAAGACGAAATGCGCGCCACGGGCGTGCGCGTGGTACCACCCGCAGTGGCGCGTCGCGGCAGCTTCATTGCCAAGGGCGCCATCTTGATGCCGAGCTACGTGAACATCGGCGCCTGGGTCGGCGAAGGCACGATGGTCGACACCTGGGCCACGGTCGGCAGCTGCGCTCAAGTCGGCAACAACGTTCATTTGTCCGGCGGCGTCGGCCTGGGCGGCGTGCTGGAACCCCTGCAAGCCAACCCCACCATCATTGAAGACAACTGCTTTATTGGCGCCCGTTCTGAAGTGGTTGAAGGCGTCATCGTTGAAGAAAACTCGGTCATTTCAATGGGCGTTTACCTCGGCCAAAGCACCCCGATTTATGACCGCGAAGCCGACACCGTGAGCTACGGCCGGATTCCGGCCGGCTCGGTGGTGATCTCCGGCAACATGCCCAAAGCCGGTGGCAAGTACAGCTTGTACTGCGCCGTCATCGTCAAGAAGGTCGACGCTAAAACCCGCGCCACCACCAGCTTGAACGACTTGCTGCGCGACTGAACAAAAATCAAACTGGAACCCGCATGAGCGCCACCCTGCAACTGACAGAGCAACTGATTTCCCGTGCCTCGGTCACCCCGGAAGACGCAGGCTGTCAGGCGATCATTGCGGCGCGCTTGCAGCCGCTGGGTTTCGTCTGCGAAACCATCGTCAGCGGCCCGGACGATTTTCGAGTGACCAATCTGTGGGCCAAGTTCACCGGCCAATCCAGCGCCCAAGGTGCGGCGCCAACGCTGGTCTTCGCCGGTCATACCGACGTGGTGCCGACCGGCCCGCTCGACCAATGGACCACACCGCCCTTCACGCCCAGCCACCGCAACGGCGTGTTGTACGGCCGCGGTGCGGCTGACATGAAAGGCTCGATCGCCGCCATGGTGGTCGCGGTTGAAGAGTTTTTGGCGGTCAACCCCAACCCAGACTTGTCGATTGCCTTTCTCATCACCAGCGACGAAGAAGGCCCGTCACGCGACGGCACGCTGGTGGTCTGCAATCAACTCAAAGCGCGCGGTGAGGTGCTGGACTACTGCATCGTCGGTGAGCCAACCTCCGTCGACCAACTCGGCGACATGATCAAAAACGGTCGCCGCGGCACACTGGGCGGCAAGCTCAACGTCAAAGGCTTGCAAGGCCATATCGCCTACCCGCACTTGGCCAAAAACCCGGTGCACCTGTTTGCGCCGGCACTGTCTGAACTCGTCGCCACCGAATGGGACCAAGGCAACGAATTCTTCCCGGCCACCAGCTGGCAAGTCTCTAATATTCATGGCGGTACCGGCGCCACCAACATCATCCCGGGTGAGTTGGTGGTTGACTTTAACTTTCGCTTCTCAACGGAATCAACCGCTGAAGGTTTGAAGCAACGCCTTGAAGCCGTGCTCAACAAGTTTGAGCTTGACTACAGCCTGCAATGGACCTTGAACGGTGAGCCATTTTTGACCACGCCCGGCGAACTGGTGCAAGCCGTGCGCGACGCGATTCAAGCCGAAACCGGCCTGCAAACCGAACTCTCCACCACCGGCGGCACCTCGGATGGTCGCTTCATTGCCAAAATTTGTTCGCAGCTGATCGAGTTCGGCCCCATCAACGCATCTATCCACAAGATTGACGAACACGTGTTGGTGAGCTCGCTGGACCCGCTGAAAAATATCTACAAAGGCGTGCTTGAGCGTCTGGCTGCGGCATGAGTTCTGTCAACGTAGAAACGCTGATTGAGAGCATGGCAGCTCGGCTTGAAGCCGCTGGCTTGACGGCCCTCGACGGCTTCGGCCACGGCACGCAAAGCGCCTTCGACGAAGCCGCTTGGCTGGTTTTGTGGCGCTTGGGCTTGCCGCTGGATGACCTCGACAACGTAGCCGAACGCCTAGTCACTGACGACGAAACCACCCAAGTCGAAGCCTTGATCGAGCAACGCATCAGCACCCGCCAGCCCGCCGCTTACCTCACCAAAGAAGCTTGGCTGCAAGGCGTGCCGTTTTATGTCGACGAGCGCGTCATCATTCCGCGCAGCTTCATCGCTGAATTGTTGGCCGATGGCAGCATCGACCCTTGGCTGAGTGAAGACACCGCCCGCGTGCTGGACCTGTGCACCGGCAACGGCAGCCTGGCCGTGCTGGCCGCCATGACCTACCCCGACGTAGCGGTCGACGCCGCTGACATCAGCCCAGACGCCTTGGCCGTGGCCCGCATCAACGTTGAGCGCCATGCGCTGACGGATCGAATCACGCTGATTGAGTCCGACGGATTGGCCGCCTGCCAAGGCAAATACGACCTGATTTTGTGCAATCCGCCCTATGTCAATGCTGGCAGCATGGCGGCTTTACCGGCTGAATTCAGGGCCGAACCGTCACTGGCGCTGGCCGGTGGCGAAGACGGTATGGACTTCATCCGCGCATTTTTTAATGACGCAGTGCAGCATTTGAGCGAAAATGCCGTGTTGGTGCTGGAAATAGGCAACGAGCGCGAAAATTTTGAACGCGCCTTTCCACAGTTGCAGCCGCTCTGGTTTGAGACCAGCGCAGGCAGCGACCAGGTGATGTTGATCACCCGCCAGCAACTGGCTTGAATTTTTTGAATCGCCGTCTTCGGGAGGCCCATAGGCTTTGACGGCAGCGCCAGCACCTCACGGTGACAGCGCCTTTTTCCTTTTCTTTTGTCTGCTTTTCAATGATTACCCTTAAAAATGTGGTGCTGCGCCGTGGCGCCAAAGTGATTCTCGACAGCGCGTCGATCAGCCTGAACCCGAGCGAAAAAATCGGCTTGGTTGGTCGCAATGGTGCGGGCAAGTCGTCGTTGTTTGCGATGCTCAATGGCACGCTGCATGAAGACGGCGGCGAATACTACATTCCGGCGCAATGGCGCATGGCGCAAGTCGCTCAGGACATGCCAGAGACCGAACAAAGCGCCACCAGCTATGTGATCGAGGGCGACATCGTGTTGCTCGCGGCACAGGCTGAAGTTGATGCCGCTGACGCCAGTGGCGACGGCGACCGCATGGCCAATGCCTACATGAACCTGTACGACTCTGGCGCGCTCGACGCCCCCGCCCGCGCCCAGGCTTTGATTCTGGGCCTCGGCTTCAAGCTCAGCGAAATCGACAACCCGGTCAACAGCTTTTCAGGTGGCTGGCGTATGCGCCTGCAATTGGCACGCGCGCTGATGTGCCCGTCTGACCTGTTGCTGCTCGACGAACCGACCAACCACTTGGACTTGGACGCCTTGGTCTGGCTAGAGGCTTGGCTCAAGCGCTATCAAGGCACGATGCTGGTCATCAGCCATGACCGCGAATTTTTGGATGCTGTGACCGACGTCACCGTGCACATTGAAAGTTCCAAGCTCACGCGCTACGGCGGCAACTACAGCAAGTTTGAAGACTTGCGCGCCGAGCAAATGGCGCTGCAACAAGGCGCTTTCAACAAGCAGCAAGACAAAATTGCCCACTTGCAAAAGTTCATTGCCCGCTTCAAGGCCAAGGCCAGCAAAGCCAAGCAAGCGCAAAGTCGCGTTAAAGCACTGGACCGGATGGAGAAGATTGCGCCGCTGCTGGCCGAAGCTGACTTCACCTTTGAGTTCAAAGAACCAGCCAATCTGCCGAATCCTATGCTGTCGATGCAGAACGCCTACTTTGGCTACCCTGCCCCTGAAGACGCACCGGAAGGCACACCGCCGACCGTCATCGTGCAAAACGTCAGCAAGTCTGTGCTGGCCGGTCAGCGCATTGGTATTTTGGGGGCCAACGGCCAAGGTAAATCGACTCTGGTGAAAACCGTGGCGCGGGCGCTGGCACCGATTGAAGGCGACATGTTGGAGGGCAAAGGCCTGAACATCGGCTACTTTGCGCAGCAAGAACTCGACGTGCTGCGGCCCGCCGACAACCCGCTGGAGCACATGATCCGCCTGGTGAAAGAAGTCACCGCAGCCGGCAAGATCAGCGGCCAGCAAACCCGCGAACAAGACCTGCGCAGCTTTTTGGGCCAGTTCAACTTTGGTGGCGACATGGTCAAGCAGACCGTCGGCAGCATGAGCGGCGGCGAAAAAGCCCGTTTGGTGTTGTGCATGATCGTCTGGCAGCGCCCCAACCTCTTGCTGCTCGATGAGCCCACCAATCACTTGGACTTGGCCACCCGCGAAGCCTTGTCAATGGCCCTCAACGAGTTTGAAGGCACTGTCATGCTGGTCAGCCACGACCGAGCACTGTTGCGCGCCGTCTGCGACGAATTCTGGATGGTTTCGCGCGGTGGTGTGTCACCGTTCGACGGCGACTTGGACGACTACCAGCGCTACTTGCTCGACGAAGCCAAGCGCCAGCGCGACGAAGCCAAAAAATCAGCCAATGCAGCGGCCACTCAAGCGGCAACGGCTGTCAAAGCCGCCGCCGCAACGCCCAAGAGTTCCGACAACGTCAAGCCCCTGAAAAAGGAACTCGACAAAGTTGACCAGCAAATGAAAGCCTTGACGGCAGAACGTCAACCCTTGGAAGCCAAACTGGCCGCCAGCACGGTTGCCGCCGACATGGCCCAAGCTGGCAAGCGACTCAAAGCCGTCGACGCCGAACTGCTGCAACTCGAAGAGCGCTGGTTGGCGCTGACCGATCAGATCGAGACCGCCACGGCCTGACCCCGAAATAAATCCGCGCATGATGGACCTTGACTTTGTAGGAGGCCAGCCTCTGGCCGATTCCCCCGGTTCCACCCTGCGATACCGCCAAATTCATCGCCGAGAGGGCTCGGCTCCTACAGGGGCAAACCTCAGCCCGCAATAGCCCGGCCGTTTTGCGGCTGCACAGGTCGTGCATTTTTCTTGAAAGGAAACTGCTCGACCTGCTCTTTGGCGATGTTCACCTGGGCTTTCAGGATGAAGAAACGCACGCCTTCCGTGCAGGGTGGCGTCGTCAACGAGCCTTCGTAGCTGTAGAACTCATACTCTCGCGGCAACAAGTTAGCCGGGTTGAACATCACGCCTTCGGGCTCGACCTCCGGTCCTTCAGTTTGCGGGGCATTGGCCCAAAGCGTTTTGATGCCTGGGTTCTCATTGCCTTCTTTGAGCAAGACGCCCAGCACGGCCAAGCGGCCAGCGTCGTTCTTGTGAACAAAGTGGACCACCATGGCTGCAGGTTTACCGTCAATCTGCTCCTCACTCGGCCGGTGAAAGTGAAACTGAACCAGTTCAAATGGCTTGCTGTCGATGCGCAGCTTGCTGCCGGGCGGCACATTCACTTGAATCGTGTGGCCGTTGTTGATAATTTTCAACTGACCCGGTTTGTAGTCTGGGGCAACGCCAAATTGCGCTTTTTCAAACGGCCCAGTGATGTTCAGCGGTGATTGCGACTTGCCTTTGGCGCAAGTTGGAAACTCGTCGCCCCAACGGTCTGGCCCCATCGCGCCTTCGTAACCCCAGTGGACTGCGTGTTTTTCGACTTTGCCTTTGTCAGCCTCCGCCGCTTTCGCCGGGCCACCCACTTTGTCCTTGTCGGCTTGCTCGGCTTTTTCAGCAGGTGTGGCGCAGTCGCCCAGAACTTCCACCTTTTCACCGGCAGCTGCCAGCGCAAACTGCGCCGCGCAAATCACTTTTTTGCGACTACCCCAGTCAGCGGTGACCAATGCCTTTCGAAAGGCTTCAATGGTGGACGGGTCTTTGCTGCCTTTGGTGAGTAAACGCAGCGCCCCCAAGCCGACCTGACGATCCGCCGACAGCGTCTTTTCTTTTTTGTAGGCAGCTTCCAAGTCTTTGAGGGTTTCGCCGCTGGCCAGTGCCGCTTTCACGGCGTCCAGCTCTTGCGTCTTGGCCTTCATCGTCTCAAGTTCTGTGGCATTGGCTTTGACTTCAGCCTCTGCGGTTTCCAGCTTTTTGACGGACGACTCCGACTCCGCGGTCAGCTCCGTGAGCTTGGCAACGTTGGCCTGGCTGGCATTCCAGTTGGTCCAGCCAAAAAATCCGGCTCCGGCCAAACCGGCTGCCAGCACAATTTCCAACAGTGTTCTTTTCATGAATCGGGTCCTGCAACGCCATCGTTCACGCGGCTTGCGAAATAGGTCATGGGGCCCACGGGTCGAGACAAGGTGACCCGGGTTGTGTCACGATTTTGTATCGACACGACAGCTTGAAACTTGAGATGCATGGACCCAACCGGCTTGAAGCCAGTGCCAGTATTTCGCACGAAAAGCCCAAGCGATGCCTTGCACCGGTGTAGTCGCCGGAAACACCTGACCCGTCAGGTGATCGAGCCATTCACCGCGTGGCTGGGCGGCCGCTAACCAAGCCACATCGACCGGATGCTCGGCGGTTGGCGACGACACAGAGCTTTGCGCGACAGGAAAACCGACATCAGCTGACAAACCAGCCGCGGGTCCAGACAGCAAATCGTGCACACTGCCCCACTCACGGCCATGCAACATGCGCTTGATTTCGGCCAACTGGTAGGCCGTGTAAACAGCCGGGTCTTGCCAAGCCGGCGCATGAAAACGCAGCTGCCCAAGCAGGTTGTCCAACAGCACGCAAGCTTTCGGATGGGCACTCAACAAGCGCGGTAAGTCAGCCAAGGCGTCCCCGGTTTGGTAGTGCCAGCGGACGCCCGCAGTTTTGAGGGCAGCGCCGTGACGCCAAGCAAAAAGCCAGCGCGCCAAGGGATCGATGTCCACGGCATGGATGCTGTCAAACCGCAGCAGCCACTCGGTTGGCAACATCCAACCCGCACTCGGACCGAGCAAGAGTAACTTTTTAGCGCTGGGTTGAACACCGGCTAACCAGCTGGCAATTTGCGCTGATGTGGGCGACCACAGCGCAGCCGATCGCCAAGCGCGCAAGTGCCAGCACAAACCGCCAGAGGGGTTCACGCGCCGGCCTGAAGGTTAAATTGCAGGACTCCCATCGCGTCCATCTGCTGTTGATCGCGATGACGGGTGTGGGCACGAAAAGCCAGCAAGTCTTGCTCCACCAGCGCCTGCATCTTCAGGCGTTCACGCTCGGCTTTGGCCAGTTCGCGGCGCGACTCCGTCATAGCGCCCTTGAGTTGCGCCAGGTCTTGGTCGACGCGCAACAACAGGGTCAGCAATTGCGTGCTGAACTGGCGCTGGTTCAAGGTCTCTTGCATGCCCTGGCTGGCGCTGCCGGTTTCAGGTGGTTTCAGGTAGTCGCTGTAGAGTTTTTGCAAGCGGTCTCGGCTGGCCTGCAAGGCGACAGCACGAACGCGGCCCTCGGCCAATTGCCCTTGAATCAGGCTCACCTGTTCTTGGGCTTTGTTTGCCAGTACAGACCAACAAGCTCTGGGTGCGTTCATGGGGTGATTCCGTTCATGGTGTGGGTGCGTCGCGATTCATCACTCAGACCTGCATCAGCCGGCGCAGCTGCTCGCGGGTATCGGTTTCAAGTTCGCCAATGTGCATGTCTTGTTGCAAAAAAGCCTCCATCGCCGGGCGCAACACAATGGCTTCATCAACCTCCGGGTTCGAGCCCGCTTCGTAAGCGCCGACCTGGATCAAGTCAACGTTTTGTTGGTACAGCGACCACAGCCTGCGAAAGCGGTTGGCGAGTTTCATGTCTTGCGGGTCCAGCAAGGTTTGCGACAAACGCGAGATCGAACCGGTCAGGTCGATCGCCGGGTAATGGGCGGCATCGGCGAGCTTGCGTGACAACATCACTTGGCCGTCCAGCGAAGCGCGGGCGATGTCCACAATCGGGTCGTTTACATCGTCACCTTCGGCCAGCACGGTGTAAATCGCGGTGATGGAGCCATACCCATGCCGACCCACACCAGCGCGCTCAATCAAGTTGGGCAGCAAGGCAAAAACCGACGGCGGATAACCCTTGGCCGTCGGCGGCTCACCAATCGCCAGGCCGATCTCACGCTGCGCATGGGCGACGCGCGTCAGGCTGTCGACCAGCATCAAAACGTCCTTGCCCTGGTCGCGAAAATACTCGGCGATCAAGTGTGTCATGTGCGCGGCTTTGAGCCGCAACACGGGTGACACATTGGCCGGTGCCGCCACCACCACAGATTTAGCCAAGCCTTCTGGGCCCAGAGATTCACTGATGAACGCTTGTACTTCACGGCCGCGTTCGCCGACCAGTCCAATCACCACGACATCGGCCTTGGTGAAACGGGTCAGCATGCCTAACAACACGCTTTTGCCAACACCAGAGCCGGCGATCAGGCCAATCCGCTGGCCGCGGCCGAGCGTCAACAGCCCGTTGATGGCTTTGACGCCGACGTCCAGCACGCGGTTAATCGGGCCGCGTTCCATCGGGTTGATCGGCAGGCCGTGCAGGCTCAGGCGGGTTTGGCCTTGTGGTCTCGGTTTGCCGTCCAGCGGCTCACCGCGTCCATCAATCACGCGGCCTAGCAACTCAGGGCCGAGTGTGGCGTTGCCGGTGTCTGGCAGCACGCGCACCAAGGCGCCTGGGCCAATGCCAACCGGCTCGGTGAAGGGCATCAAATACAGTGTTTTGTCGCTGAAGCCGACGATCTCGGCCTCAATCCGCTGGCCCGATTGGCCCAAGACTTCACAGCAAGTACCAATCGGCGCCATGATGCCGCGCGCTTCAAGGCGCAGACCGACCAGTCGGACCAAGGTGCCCGATCGCTCTGGCCTGGGGCCACGAACTTGGGCCACGCTGCGCTCAACGACTTGTGGGAAATCAGACATTGTGTGGATTGGCTGGGTCGGGGTGGCTATCGTCCAGACTCAGGTCGGGTAAGTCCAAGGCGTCTAGGCTCATGTCTTTGAGATTTGTCGGCGCAAAGTTCTCTGACGCATCCCAGGTGAACGGCTCGGACAATTCAGCGTCAACCGCTTCAGCGGAGTCAGATGCTTCAAATGAACGCTGAGGTTCAGCCGCGGGTGCAGTCCCCGTCGACATGCGCGGCTGCGCGTCCACCACCTGCTCGCTGGCCATGCGGGCGGCCAAACGGGAAGGCTGAAAAGCCGATTGCGCCGAACTGCGGCCGGTGTCCAACAGCAAGCTGCGGGCAATGGCTTCGAGCCGATGCTCAATCAAGTCACTGACGACAGCGTCGCTGGCGCTGGCACGTACGCTGCCGGGCATCAACGCGTCATTGGCTCGTAACTGCCAAGGCCGTTCAGCTTTCACCGTTTTGGGTTTGTCGCCGTCGGCCGTCGGTGCACCGCTGGGCTCATCCCCATGCGGTTGCAACACGGCCAGATCGGCGGGGCTCAGTTCTACCGTGATCGGGGCTGAACGCTGCGGCGCCAGCTCATCGACGCTGCGCCGTATCAGCCGTTCAATGGCTTGCGGAGAGAGTGTTAATTCAGCCAGCACCAATTGCTCCGCCAAATGCAAAGCCAGCCGCTTTAAAGGCTCAAACAAGGCTTCGGGTGAGCTGATCAGCCTGCGCACAGACAGGTCCAGCTCGCGCAAGAGGTTCTGGCTGTTCGACTGCCTCGATGTTTGATCGAGCAGCCATTCTTCACGCACTTGCCTATGGCCTTCAGCCAAACCTTCTGCATAGGCTGTTTGGCGAACAGTCTCAAGGGCCGCTTCAGTCAGCGCCAAGGTGGCCGCGGCGGAGTCTGGCTCAGGCACGATGGATTCATCCGGCAAGGCGGCTTCCGTTGGGCTTGCCTCAGCGCCATCAGCGTCTTCTTCACCCGGTGGCGACCAGGTCTTGATCGGCTGTAATCCGAAGGATTGCAGCGGTCGGTCTGACCAAGCCTTGCGCACAAAGCCGCCGTGTCCGGCGGACGGATGGAGTAAATCCAGAGGCTGCCAGACCCGCGCGGTGCGAGGACCCGGCTCGCCCAAGCCGGGATGATCAGACAAAGTCGTCTCCTCCGCCTAGCACCAGGTCGCCCGCATCAGACAGTTTGCGGGCAATCCGCATGATGGTTTTCTGTGCGTCCTCAACATCGGCCAGCCGCAAGGGGCCCTTGGCCTCCATGTCGTCGCGGAACATACCGCGCGCTCGTTCAGACATGTTGCCAAAGAACTTTTCTTTGACAACGTCGCTGGCGCCTTTCAGTCCGATCATCAACAAGTCAGGCTCAACATTGCGCATCAGCACTTGAATACCGCGGTTGTCCACGCCCGTCAGGTTCTCGAAGGTGAACATGTTGTCCTGGATTTTCTGCATCAGCTCGGGGTCAAGCTCAGACAGTCCGCCCATGACCGAGGCTTCGAGCTCGGTCTTGGTGAAGTTCATGATCTTGGCCGCAGCTTTCAGGCCGCCAAAGCTCGACGACTTGGCCGACGAGTTGTTGGAGAACTGTTTCTTCATGATGGCTTCCAGCTCTTCCATCGCGGAAGGCTGCACCGTCTCTAGGTTGGCGACGCGCTGAATGATCTCTGCACGCGTCTCCGACGGCAAGAAATTCAGCACGTCCGCCGCCACCGAATGTTCCAACACCGACAAAATAATGGCGGTGACCTGCGGGTGTTCGCCGCGGATCATTTCGGCAATCGAACGGGCGTCCATCCAGCTCAGAATGTCCAGTCCTTTGCTGCCCTGACCCGGCATGATACGGCCCAGCACAGAGGCCGCCTTGTCGTCACCCAGCGCGCGCTTGAAGACTTTTTCGACATAGTCCGTCGTGCCCAGACCCAGATTGGTTTGCTTTTTAATCGTCGCCACGAATTCGTCGAGCACGGCGTTGACAGCCTCTTGCGACAGGTCGGCCACCGACACCATCGCGCCACCCAGCGCCTGGACTTCCTTGGGATTCAAAAACCGAATGATCTCGGCGGCTTGTTGCTCACCGAGCAACAGCATCAGCACCGCGGCACGTTGCACCCCGGTCATCTGAGCGAGTTCGCGCTCCAGAGCTTCGTTGGCCGCAATTTCCGCGTCGGTCAGGACCAATAATTCCTTTTCAGCCATAGCGTTCTCCTGTCAGCCTCAGCCGACCTTGATCATGTTTTTCAGCACGCTGGCAACGCGGGCGGAATCTTCGGCCACGATCATGCGCACCAAGGCCACCTTGTCGTCGTAAGAGTTGGCGGTGTCGAGCATTTCCAGGGAGATATTCGATTTCTTTGGCTTCAGCTTAGCTTTGAGTTGCTCCAGCGTTTCGCCCTCGCCCAACTGAATGGCGTTCATGTCAGCGGCACTCAACTCGCCATCCGGCAACGGCTTGGTTTGTTCAATCAGCAACATGGCGGCAGCATCGGCAGCAGCCTGCTCTCGACCCAACAAGTGCATCACGGCCGGGCGAACCACCAGCAGCAAGAAGGTCACAAACACCAGCCCGATCACACCGCTCTTGATCTGGTTCATCAGGACCTCGTCCTTGTACCAAACCACGCTGGTGTCGTACACGGGCTCGGCTTCAAAGCGTGCCGGAATCACGGTCACCACGTCACCACGGGCTTCGTTGAAGCCGACCACGCTGCGCACCAAGCTTTGCATACGCTCCATCTCTTCAGGTGTGTAGGGGTTGGCTTTGGCTTCAGGCGTTTCGCCTTTGTCGTTCTTGGGCTGCGGCGTCGGCTGGCGCTCGTTGATCACCACCGCCACACTCAGCCGCTCGACGGTTCCGGTGGCGCTGGTGACATGGCGAACGGAGCGGTCGAGTTCGTAGTTGCGGGTGGTGCGGTTGGTCAAGGTGGCGCGGTCATCCGCCGTCGGGGGCTTGACTGCCGCAACGTTGGGCGTGGCGGTCGGTGCTGCTGGCGGGGTGTTCGACAACGCACCCGGAACGCCCCCCGCGTCCTTGAGTGTGTTGCGGTCTTCGCTGAGCACTTCGGAGCGGGTTTTAGAACCTTTTTCACGCGGGTCAAAATCTTCGGTGGTCACTTCCGTCTGGCTGAAATCGAGCGACAAATTGACCTGCGAGCGCACGTTGGTTTCGCCCGCAATTGGCATCAGAATTTGGTTCACCCGTTGGCGATAAACCTCTTCCATTTTTTGCTTGTGTTGGGTTTGCGCGGCCGTCAAGCCCAGCGCCGAATCGGTCGACGAATCGGTGATGAGCTTGCCCAAGTTGTCGACCACGGTGACGTTGTCTGGCGTCAGCAATGGCACGCTAGAGGCGACCAAATGCACCACCGCCTGCACCTGCGAAGGCGTCATCATGCGGCCGGGTTGCGGTGTCACCACCACCGATGCTTTGGGCGGCGTGCGGTCGCGCACAAAGGCTGATTGCTTGGCCAAGGCCAAGTGAACCCGTGCCGACGCAATCGAATCAATCTGCAAGATGCTGCGCACCAGTTCCTGTTCAATCGCGGCGGTGTAGCGCACCTGCTCCATGAACTGACTGGTGGTCATGGAGGACTGGTCCTTCAAGGCATCCAGACCGCTCTGACCGGTTTTTGGCAAGCCTTTGGAGGCCAGAAAAATACGCGCCTCGTGGTAACGCTTAGACGGCACTGTAATCTGCCCGTTGGCGGTGTCCAGAATGGGATTGAAGGCGGCTGTTTTGAGCGCGTCGAAAGCCAGTTGTTGATCCGCCTCCGTCATGCCCGCCACGATAGGCCGGTAAGTCGGCGCATTGACCGCGGTGTAGACGGCGACAAACAGCAGCAACACGATGGCCAGCACCATGAAAGGCAACGCCTTTTTGATGCTGGGGTGCATCATGGTCTGGTTGATGATGGCGAAGGGGCCAGAGCCGGTGGTGACCATGGCGCCGCCACCGCCTGCGCTGGGGTTGGCAGCGTCAGCGGGGTTGGCGCGCAAGCCGCCGCCGCTGGCGAGTGCCGGCATCGTTCCCGATGCTGAGCCCGCGCCAAAGGCGTTCGGGGACAGCGTAGTTGTACTGGTGGCCATGGTCAGGGTCTTTCAGGCAGGTCTCAAACCGGCATGTTCATGATGTCTTCATAGGCCTTCAGCACTTTGTTGCGAACCTGCAAGGTCGCCTCAAAAGAAAGCGAAGACTTCTGCATCCCCAGCACCACGTCGGTCAGCGGGATGTCATCGCCGCGCTCGTAGGCCTCAGTCATCGCCTGCGACTTTTGCTGCGTCGCATTGACCTGGTTGAACATCTGCTTGACGGCGTCTGAAAAGCCGGTTTTTTCGGGCGCATCAGTGCTGAGGCCCTGGATGTTGCCGGCAGCTTGACTCGAGTGCGTGCGCAGTGTTTGCAACATGGCTTGAATGTTGGCGCTGGAAGTAGCTTTTTCGATCATTGGGTGTTCCCTTGCTCTGTCTGTGGTGTCAGTCGGCCGTGCTCGTGAGCGCTTGCCCCTTGAGTTTGGCCAGCTTGTAGCGCAGCGTGCGCGGGCTGATACCCAACTTGCGGGCAGCCTCCATGCGGCTGAACGTGGTCTGGATGGCAGCCATGATCAGCTGGTGTTCGTTTGACTTGACGGCGTCTTGCAAACTCGCGCCATCTGCAGCGGGTGTTGTCGCCAACATCGCTTCGGCATTCCAGACCGTGTCTGACTTTAAGAATGCAGGCACCGGTGCTGAATAAAAAACCTCCGCACTTTGCAGCGCGGACGCCACCGGGGCCGGATTCATCACGGGCTGCATCAGCGCTTGCATGGGTGATGGCAAGGCATCGTCAAACATCAGGTGCGCTGGCGTGATCACGTCATCTGTGCACAGCACCAAAGCGCGCAACACCACGTTTTCGAGTTCACGGACATTGCCCGGCCAGCCATAGGCTTGCAAGCAGGCTTGGGCTTGCGTGCTGATGCTCAGACCGCGGTTGCTGTTGACATGACGGGCCAGAAGACGCGCGACCAGCGGCAAAATATCGCCGGGGCGTTCGCGCAAAGGTGGCACGCGCAGTTTGAAGGTGCTGATCCGAAAGTACAGGTCTTCACGGAACTCACGCGCGGCAATGGCGACGCGCAAATCTTTGTTGGTCGCCACGACCAAGCGCACATCGAGGTCAATCGGACGCTCGCCACCCAATCGCACGACTTGTCGCTCTTGCAAAATGCGCAACAACTTGGCCTGCAGGTGAATCGGCATCTCGCCAATTTCATCCAAGAAAAGCGTGCCGCCCTGGGCCTGCTCAAAGACGCCGTGATGCTCTTTGTGAGCGCCAGTGAAAGCCCCCTTTTCATGGCCAAACAACATGTCTTCAATCAAGTGCTCTGGCAAGGCCGCGCAGTTCAGTGCAACAAAGGGGCCACGGGCTCGCGCTGAGGACTCATGCAGCACCCGAGCCAGCACTTCTTTACCGGCGCCGGTCGGGCCTTCAATCAAGGCCGTCACATTGGCCATGGCCACACGTTGAGCCAATGCAAACAAATGCTGGCTGACCGGGTCAACGTAGACCACGCTGCGGGGGGCCCGCGCGACTTTGGGCGCAGTCCGTGCCATCGGCTGTGTAGCATCACGCAGTGCCAACACGCTCTGCCAAGCCTCGGCAGACCAATCATCCGCAGGCAACACATGCAGTGCGCCTTGGCGCATGGCCGCCACCACCAACTCCAGGTGCCGCCGATCGACTCTGCAGACAATTGGCAACTCATAGCCAAGCGTCACGGTCAAAGCCTGCAACTCTTGTAGCAACTCGATGCTGTCACCCAGACGAATCACCAACAGGTCTGCACCGGCCAGTTTCGCTTGGAGTTCTTCCAGCGTAGAAACGGCATGAACCGTCAGACCGCCAGCGGCCAATTGCGCCTGCACGGCATCCGCCAGTGGCTGGAACGGGTCCAGCCACAGGGCTTGTTGCGCGATCAAGGTAGGGCTCATTGCGGTCTTTGCCTCAAAACAGAATATGTGACTGTTTAGCAAAGCCCGTGCCACCCATTATTGAAAACTAAAGTGCTCAATAAAACAGGGGTTTCGCAAGCATTGAAGGGGCCAGCGACGTAATCCCGACAGTTACAAGGCCGGTTTCACAAGGACTGTCGGTTTGGCCGCAAAGCCTTCGCAAGGTTTTCCGTCAATTCGCATCACTTCCATAGCCGGTATGAAACGAGACTTGAAACCGATCAAGCGACACAGGTAAGGCAGCTTCGGGTCCCAGCTGACCGCGAAGTGCTGGCATTTCCAGCAGTCAGGGCGATCTTTGACCGCAGGTTTGTTGCCATTCAAGAGGCTCACTGCAGAAGCTTGAGGACAGACTGCTGGTCTGTGTTGGCCTGCGCCAGCACTGCCGTTGCGGCTTGCTTCATGATCGACGTGCGCGACAACTCAGAGCTGGCTGCTGCGTAGTCAGCGTCTTGAATCTGGCTGCGCGAGGCCTCGGTGTTGACGACCACGTTCGACAAGTTGTCGATCACATGCTGCAGCCGGTTCATCACGGCACCCATGGTGGCGCGTGCGCCGTTGACTTTGTCCATGGCGGCGTCCAGCAGGGTCAAAACGGCGGTGGCACCCGCGGCAGTGGCGATGCTCACGTCAGGCGGCGTCTTGCCAGAATCACCCGTGATGGCACCGGTGATCGGTCCACCTTTGCCAAAGTCAGCCAAGTCAATGCTGATGGTCTGGTTGGCGGATGAACCGACTTGAAAAGTCATCCGGCCGGTGCGCGGTGGTGTCATTTTGCTGGTGGCGTCATTCACGTCACCACCAAAAGTGCCGGCCTGAAAACCCAGTGACTTGAAGTCGCCTTCCGCATTAAAACCATTGACACCGGCTTCCACCGTGAAGGGTTTGCTGACGTAAGGTGGTGGCGCGCCATTGCCGGGGGCTGCGCCTGGAGGCGGCATCATAGGCGCTGGACCGCCCGTCAAAGAAATTGAACCGTAGAGGGTGGTCGCCGTGCTCGAGCTGGCTGTAGCGCCGGCGATACCTGTCACGCCGGTAGCACTGTCGATCAAAGTGCCGCCGGTCAACCCAAGACCGAATTCCGACGCTGGGGTAGCAGCGCTGTCGTACCAGACGGAGAGATTCCGGCCATCCGGCGTCGTGAGCGTGATGCCGCCTGTGCCTGAGTCACTCGCCAACACCCCGTGTTGACCTTGCTGCGCATTGATGGCGCTGATCACGTTGTTCCGGCGATCTGCCGGCAGGTCAGTCGTCGCAAAAGTAACCGACACCTGAACACCGTTGAGATACAAGGACTGCGTCCCCGAGACGAGCACTGTGGTGTCACTGCCGCTGGTGGAAACCGCGTTGGCTTTGGCGGTCACACCGGTCAGGGCGTGGCTGTCATTGATGGCGGCGGCAGTGGCTATCGCGCTGGCACTGTTCAAGCTGGTCGCAGACATCGTGTTGCTCAGTTTGTCGTCGCTGGATGTCGCGGCTCGAATGGCAACGCCATTGATCAGCAGATCCCCTGCACCCAAAGTTTGGATGTCGCCTGCGCTGGTCACGACCGGCCGTGGTCCGGTGTTGATCACGGCTCGGTTAGCCGAGTAGTCGGCTGGTGGCAGGCCCGAGCGGGTCCAGTCGCCGGTGTTGGTGGTGGTGATCTCCAACTTTCCGCCGACCGAAGTTTCCAGTGAATAAGTTCCAACTTGGAGACCTTCTTTCAAACCGGTGCTCGAGGCAAAACCAGCGGACGAACTGCCGAGACTGTTGAAAGCCACTTCAATGTTGCCGCCTTTCGCCGACTGTAGGCGAATGCCTTGGTTGTCGCTGTTGCTGTCAATCGCCACCACGCCGGTCTGGGCGCTGATGGCGTTGATGGCATTGACCACAGCGGTCCGCGACTCACGGGTGTTGCTGGCCGTCGTCATGATCGGGGCCGAGGTAAAGCCGTTGATGCTGACCGTACCGCTGGCAGCCGGCAGATTGGTGCTCATGGCGCTACCCGTCATGACATTGGTGTTCACAACGGCCGCAACGCCCGTGGTGAGAGAGACCAAATTGATGGCTGCAGCACGGGCAATCGCACTGCCCGCCGCTGAGTCAGCCGGAGAAATTTTGTCGTCTGCGGCTAAAGATGCGCCCACCGTGACCCCGTTGATCAGGATGTCATTCGGCGCCATGGCAGGCACTGGCGTGAAGGTGCGGTTGACGGCGAAAGAGACGGTATTGGCTGCAGCGAAAGCGGTGGCAGACTTGATGACCAAATCACCCGTCCCTGCGCCTCCGGTTAGAGCTGTGTTGGAAAAGGTGATGGTGTTCGGTGTTCCGGTGGCGACAACTCCACCCGCTATAGTCGTTTTTGAACCATCACTAAGTGTCAACGTGGCTGTTGTCGTTGCTGCCGTGCTGCCAACAACGATGCTCACATTGCCGGCCTTGGCCAAGCCGCCAGTCACACTCACCACCGGTCCAGCGTTGTTTGAAGTCACCGCCCCAGCCGCATAACTCAACCCATCCGTCGAAGCCCCATCTGAAGTCGCCTTGTAAACCGGGCGTTCACCAACAGGGTCTCCCGTCGAGCCATTCAAGACAGGGAAGCCGTTCCACTCGGTGGTGCCGGCGATCCGCACAATTTCTTGTTTGAGCTGTTGAAACTCCAAGTCCAGATAGCCGCGCTGGTCGGTGGCGTTGGTGTCGTTGATGGACTGGATGGACAGTTCCCGCATGCGTTGCAGCATGTTCGTGATCTCGTTGGTTGCGCCCTCAGTCGTCTGAATCAAGGACACCGCGTCGCCCGCATTGCGCATGGCCTGGTTCAGGCTGCTGATTTGCTGCGTCATGCGAGTGGCAATCGCCATACCTGCCGCGTCGTCCTTGGCCGAGTTGATGCGCTTGCCGGTGGACAGCTGCTGCATCGCAATCGCGCTGGCACGGTCAGTCGTCTTCAACGCTGATTGGGTGTACAGCGCTTTGACGTTGGTATTGATCACTGACATTTTTTTCTCCTGAATCGGTTGGCAAGCTTGCCGCTACAGCAACAACTTGAGCACAAACAGTGCCAACCCTCAGCGCCTGACGAAAGCGGCCAGCCATGGGCGAAAAACGGCAGTTCTTTGCCGCTCATTGCCACTCTTTGCCGCCACACAGGGCGCCAATGATTAGCTCTGAAGGCCTGTCGCCGGCATGGCCAGCAGGTGCTCACCCATGACTTCACGCTCTTGCAACAGGTCTGCATCTTGCGGCCAGAAGGTCAGACCCTGGTCAACCACTTGCACGGCTTCTGCCGGGTCTAGGTTGCAGTACAGCGCGCGGGCCAACATGCGGTAGGTCATCGGCTGAGTGCGGTCTTGCTGGACCTCACGCAGGTCACGCAGCAGCTCAATGGCCAAGGACCAATCTTGCCGTGTCATGGCCAGCAAACCGCCCATGGCCAAAATGTCTTCGCTCAACGGATACAAGGCAACGCCAGCATCGGCCAGTGCCTGCGCCAAGTCGTTCTGCTCTTCAGACATCAACCACTGAATGCCCAGCCGAATGTCGCTAGGCGAAAAGCGCGAAACATCTTTGAAGGATTGCGATTGACCAGCAGCAGCTTGCTGGACGAGGCGTTGAAATTCGGGGTTCATAAATCACTCCTGGCGGGTAGCGGGTGAATGTCGACAAGTCGACAGCACACGGATGTGTGCAGCATCCCTAACCCATTTACAGCAAAAGTGATGCCAAGCGGTTTGACCCCTGAAACGGCAATGAAAGCGGCAAAACATGACCGCTATGACACCGAATGAAGCCGAATGAAAATATCGGCCCAGCCGATGCCGACACCCTCAGACCGGCACGGCGACCAAGTCGTGGCCTTGCGTGCCGACGATGCGGGCACGTGTGAACTCGCCCACCTTCAATGTCTTGCTGATTTTTTCAGGCGGCAACAACTTGACTGTGCCGTCAATCTCTGGCGCATCGGCATAGCTGCGACCGACACCACCTTTGCGGCCCAGGGCCGGTGCCGAGTCCACCAACACCTGCATGGTGGCGCCGATGCGCTCTTGCAGTTTTTGGCTGGAGACTTCTTCCGCCACGGCCATGAAACGGGCGCGGCGTTCTTCGCGCAGTTCCAGCGGCAACATGCCTGGAATGTCATTGGCGGTAGCGCCCGCCACAGCGCTGTAGGCAAAGCAACCGGCGCGGTCAATGCGGGCTTCGCGCATGAAGTCGAGCAAATGGCTGAACTCGGCTTCGGTCTCGCCGGGGAAGCCGGCAATGAAGGTGCTGCGGATGACGATCTCGGGACACATCTCACGCCAGCGCGCAATGCGCTCCAAGTTTTTCTCGCCACTGGCAGGTCGCTTCATGCGTTTCAGCACATCCGGGTGACTGTGCTGCAAAGGCACGTCAAGGTAAGGCAAGACCAAGCCGGTCGCCATGAGCGGGATCACTTCGTCGACGCTGGGGTACGGGTACACATAGTGCAAACGAACCCAAGCACCGTAAGGTTCGGCCAGTTCGCCCAGCGTTTTCACCAGTTCCAGCATGCGGGTTTTGACCGGTTTGCCGTCGAAAAACCCGGTGCGGTATTTCACGTCGACGCCGTAAGCCGAGGTGTCTTGGCTGATCACCAGCAATTCTTTGACGCCGCCTTCGAACAAGGCCCGGGCCTCGACCAACACGTCGCCAATTGGCCGCGAGACAAGGTCGCCGCGCATCGACGGGATGATGCAAAAAGTGCAGCGGTGGTTGCAGCCTTCGCTGATCTTCAGGTAGGCGTAATGCCGCGGTGTCAGCTTGATGCCAGCGACACCGAATGAATTTGGCACCAAGTCGACAAACGGGTCGTGTGGCTTGGGCAGGTTCAGGTGCACCGCGTCCATCACCTCTTGGGTGGCGTGCGGTCCGGTCACAGCCAGCACGCTGGGGTGCATTTGCTTGACGAGGTTGCCGCCCGCCTCACCGGCCTTGGCGCCCAAACAACCCGTGACGATGACCTTGCCATTGGCAGCCAGTGCTTCACCGATGGTGTCCAGACTCTCGCGCACGGCGTCGTCGATGAAGCCGCAGGTGTTGACGATCACCAGATCGGCACCTTCGAAAGTCTTGGAAGTCTCGTAACCCTCAGCGCTCAGCTGGGTCAGGATCAACTCGGAATCGGTTAAAGCCTTCGGACAGCCAAGGCTGACGAATCCGACGCGGGGTGCAGATTTGGGGGTGATTGACAAAGTGGGGGCCACGCTAGTGGACGGGGTGCCGGAAAGGATTTCGCTCATGCGCCTATTGTCTCAGAGGCTGCAGATTTGCGTCTTTATCTGCGTTGTGGGGTCAGACCGATGCAAAATAGCAGCTCCTCTGCCCTCCTGCATTCCACACTAAAAGACGCAACATGATCCTCGAACTTGCCGACATTCGCATTCACACCGGCCAACAAACGGCTTTCAACGAAGCCATTGAACGGGGTCTGCGCACCGTTATTTCGGGTGCCCACGGTTTTCATGGTTTCAAGGTCAACCAAGGGATCGAAAATCCGGAACGTTACGTGCTGCAGATTTTCTGGGCCACGCTGGAAGACCACACGGTGGGCTTTCGGGAGTCGCCCGCGTTTGCCAACTGGCGGGCGATTGTGGGTCCCTTCTTTGCAGCGCCGCCGGTGGTTGAGCATTTCACATTGCTGCTGAAATCCGAGTAATCTGGCGTCTACCGACGTCAAGCTGCGCTACATTAATTTAGACCGTCCGGTGCATGTCGCACTGGGCACACACCAAGAAGAAAGAGCGACATGAGTTTTGTTTTCACACCACCCGCTACGGTTTCTGTCCCCGTCGTCGGGCTGACTGAGCGCTTCCCGGTCAACCGGGTTTACTGCGTGGGTCGCAACTACGAAGAACACGCCAAAGAAATGGGTTTCACGGGCCGTGAACCACCGTTCTTTTTTCTCAAACCCGCTAATGCTTTGGTCGTGATTGAAGACGGCCAAACCGGCGTCATGCCTTACCCGAGCTTGACACAAAATTTCCACCATGAAATCGAACTCGTCGTGGCCATTGGCACTGGCGGCAAAAACATCAAGGCGGCCGATGCCATGAAGCATGTCTACGGCTATGCCGTGGGCCTCGACATGACCCGCCGTGACTTGCAAAACGAAGCCAAAAAACTCGGCCGTCCTTGGGAGATCGGCAAAGGTTTTGACCATTCCGCACCGATCGGCCCGATCACCCGTGCAGCCGATGCGGGTGACATCGAAAACGCCGATATTTATCTGCAAGTCAATGGCCAAGAACGTCAGCGCAGCGACACCTCCAAACTGATCTGGAACATCGCCGAAAGCATTGAGCACCTGTCAGCCGCATGGGAACTGCAACCCGGCGACCTGATCATGAGCGGTACGCCCGCAGGCGTCGCAGCCGTGGTGGCCGGTGACACCTTGGTCGGTGGCGTGGCCGGTATCGGCACCTTGACTGTCAAAGTCAGCTGATGATGCCCTGGAATGCCCGCTCACATGGGCCTTCCAGCCTCGCTCGATATTTTTATTGGCTTGACTGAATTCATGCATCGCCCTCCCCTCAAACATTGCCGCGAATGTGGTGTTGCCGTGCTCTACCGCCTGCCGGACGATGGCGACACGCGTGAACGCGCCATCTGCACCGCGTGCCACACAGTGCACTATGAAAACCCGCTCAACGTGGTTGGCACCGTGCCGGTATGGGGAGACAGTGGCGAACAAGTGCTGCTGTGCAAACGCAATATTGAACCGCGCTGGGGCAAATGGACGCTGCCCGCCGGCTTCATGGAGTTGGGCGAAACGACCGCCCAAGGCGCGGCCCGCGAAACCGACGAAGAAGCTGGCGCCAACTACGAACTGCAAGACCTCTTCACCGTCATGAACGTGGTGCGAGTCGGTCAAGTGCATTTCTATTACCGCGCCCGCCTGCTCAGCCCGGTTTTCAATCCGGGCCACGAAACCATCGAGGCGAGGCTCTTCACCGAAGCCGAAATTCCTTGGGACGAGATCGCTTTTCGCACCGTCAAAGAAACGCTGGAGCGCTACTTTGATGACCGCCGCAAAGGCCGGTTCGGAATACACGTGCTTGACGTCGCCTGACACCGCTTGCGTTTGCTTCGCGCTTCAGACATTCATCTGCCCACAATATCGATTTCATTTTTTTCAACGACCGCCCAAGACCGTATTGCATGTTCAAAACCGCTTCCTTTTTCCGTATCGCCACAGACTTCGTCATGCCACCGCTGGACGCTTTTGAAGAAGCCCTGCAAGCCACCCGCTTTGAGCCCTGCGGCCCGACTCAGCCTGAATCCAATGGCTGGGTGCCACCGCGCGGGAACAAAAGTGTCTTCATGCTCGAAAGCATCGGCGGCCAGATCATCCTCAAACTTTGCACCGAGCGACGGCCACTGCCAGCCTCAGCCGTGAAGTCCGCAGTGGACGAGTTGATCGAAAAATACAAGCAAGAAACTGGACAAGAACGCGTTGGCTCCAAGATCAAAAAAGAATTCAAAGAGCAAGTCGTGTTTGACCTGCTGCCACGCGCCTTCACCAAACGCTCAAGCACTTTGCTATGGCTAGACCCGGTCAACCATTTCTTGGTAGTCGATACCGGCAGCCTGTCGGGCGCCGACAAAATCGTCACCTTTTTGATCGAAGCCTTGAGTGCGATCCCAGGCTCGCTGCCGGGCTTAGGCGTCAAGCCGGTGCTGACAACCATGTCTGCCGCAGCGTCGATGTCGCATTGGTTGTCCAGCCGCGAAGCTCCCGTCGGTTTCACGGTGGACCGTGACTGCGAACTCAAAACCCCTGACGATCAAAAATCAACCGTGCGCTACTCGCGCCACACACTGGAAATCGACGAAGTCGCGCAGCACATTGAAGCCGGAAAAGTTCCCACCCAGCTGGCGCTGACCTGGAACGACAGAATTTCATTCGTGCTGACCGAAACTGCACAAGTGAAAAAACTAAAGCTGCTCGACGTCGTCCTGGACGGTGTGCAAGAAGGTGGCAAAGACGACGACGGCTTCGACACCGACGCCGCCATTTTGACGGGCGAACTGACCGCCATGCTGCCCGACCTGATTGAAGCTTTGGGTGGCGAGATCGGTGAAACGATAGCAAAGTGATATAGCTGCCACCGAATTCAGCATTGGACGCCTGTTCAAAGGCTTTTTAGAATGGTTCCGGTCTTTGTCAACAAGGACTGCCATGAACCATTCAAAGTCCAATGCCATCCAACAGCACCCCCATACTGGTCAGCGCAGACCAACTCAGCACCTTCATCTCCAGCGCCCTGAAAAGCGCCGGCCTACCTGACCCAGACGCTGCCAAAGTCGCCGGCCTCATGGCCGATGCCGACCTGCAGGGCTCTGACGGCCACGGCGTCATTCGCCTGCCGCAATACGTCAAGCGCATTTTGGCGGGCGGCATCAACACCCGCCCGAATATCCGCGTCGTGACTGAACGCGCCGCCATGGCGGTGGTCGACGGCGACAACGGCATGGGCCATTTGGTCATGTCGCACGCGGTCGACATCGCGATTGAAAAAGCCCGCTCGGCTGGCGTCGCTTGGGTCGGTGCCCGTCACAGCAACCACGCCGGACCGGCGTCGCTGTATGTGCGCAAGCCGATTGAGCAGAACATGATTGCGCTGTATTTCGCCGTCGGCAACGCCAACCATTTGCCACCATGGGGCGGCATGGACATGCTGCTGTCCACCAACCCGATTGCGGTCGGCATTCCTGCCGGTAGCGAACCCGCCGTGGTGCTCGACATGGCCACCACGGTGGCGGCCTATGGCAAGGTGAAAGCCAAAGCCAAACGCGGCGAGCAAATGCCCGAAGGCTGGATGATTGACCGGCAAGGCCAACCGCTGCTAGACCCGAAGCGCGCCGAAGAAGGTTTTTTGCTGCCGATCGGCGGCCACAAGGGCTATGGCCTGGCACTCATCGTCGGTCTCTTGGCGGGCACCTTGAACGGCGCCGCGATGGGCCGCGATGTGGTCGACTTCAACCACGACCATGTCACGCCGACCAACACCGGTCAATCGGTGCTGGTGATCGACTTGCAAGCCTTTGGCGATCCGGCCGCTTTCAAATCATCCATAGACCATTTGGTGCGTGACCTGCGCAGCAGCGAGCGCCTGCCGAATGTTGAACGCATCTGGCTGCCGGGTGAACAGAGTCATCAGCGCCGTCAAAAATACACGGCGCAAGGTATTCCGCTGTCTGCCCCCATGCTGGCCGACTTGACCGCACTGGCAGCCGAACTGAAGATTGCGCCGTTGGTCACCAACCAGGCATGAGCGAATGGCGGGTACACGCCAAAGAACAACAAACGGAGACACACCCATGAAAAGCTTCACCCACCGCTTGCTGGCCGCAGCGGGCATTCTGGCTTTTGCCATCAGCGCGCAAGCGCAAAGCAGTTACCCGAACAAACCCATCCGGATGATCATTCCGCTGGCCGCCGGCAGCGCAGTCGACAACGCTGCACGTGTGTTGACGCAAAAAATGTCGCTCGGCCTCGGGCAGAACATCGTGATTGAAAACATCGCTGGCTCGTCGGGTTTGATCGGTGCCGAACGCGTCGCCAAAGCCGCCCCAGACGGCTACACCATCGGCGGCTTCAACGACAGCATCTTGACCATGTTGCCGCATATTTATGCCCGCGTGCCCTGGAACGCGCTGACGGATTTTGACCCGCTGTCCCTGGCCGCCACGGTTGAATGGGGCTTGGTTGTGAAAGTCGACTCGCCAATCAAAACAGTCGCCGACTTCATCGCTGCAGCCAAAGCGACACCGGGCAAGCTGAACTACAGCTCGGGCGGCAACGGCAGCCCGCAACACTTGGCCATGGCGCTGTTCACATCACGTGCCGGTATCGACGCAGTGCATGTGCCTTACAAGGGCGCAACCCCAGCGGCTGTGGCTGTGGCCGCAGGTGAAGTTGACGCTTCATTTCAAGGCCTCGGCACCGTGACCTCGCTGCTGCAAGGGAACAGAGTGCGGCTGCTGGCCGTTTCCACTGAAAAGCGTTTAGCCCAATACCCCAACGTTCCAACCGTCGACGAGTCAGGGTTGAAGAACTTTTTCTTCAACTCTTGGTTTGCCATGGTCGTGCCAGCCGGCACACCCAAAGACATCGTCGAACGACTGAACGGTGAAATGCGCAAAGCCTTGGCGGACCCAGCAACTCGCGACAAATTAGTCGCCCTCGGCGTCACCTTGCGCGGCTCCTCGCCGCAAGAACTAGGCGCTGCCACCAAATTGCAGTTTGAGATGTACCGCAAGCTGATCCAAGACAACAATATCAAGTCAGAATGACTCGACCCCCACTTTTATAAACAAGGCTTCCACCATGTCCAGCTCGACCACTCTGCGCCCCACGGTGCTACGCCCCAACGAACTCAAAAGCTATGACCGTGGCGGCGGTGCCCGCACCACACCGCTGGTGACCCCAGCGATTGGCGCGACAGGCTTCATCAACGGCATCACCGAATTTGGACCTGGTGTGGCGATTCCGTTTCACAGCCACAACTGCGAAGAAAGCGTGATGATGCTGGAAGGCCACGCCATGCTCGACATGGAAGGCCAAGACGCCATGGCCCTGAAACCGCACGACACGACCTGGATTCCGGCCAATCTGTCGCATCGTTTTCGCAACCTGTCGACCACTGAACCCATGAAGATTTTCTGGACTTACGCGTCCCTTCAAGCCACCCGCACGCTGACGGAAACTGGCGAGACACGGGCCGTGTCTGCTGAGCACAATCGCTGACCCTGCTTTTGTGCGCTTCTGCTGCATTTATAAGCAGCCTCTGCAAAGTCATGCCCGGCGCCAGATTCTCGACTTGTTCAGTTGCTTATCCACAGCCTAGGGCACAGTCCTTGGGTGTAACTTTGTCCTGCAGTTGGTTTTTCTCGGTGATCCTGAGTTGACACACTAATATATTAGTGCTGAAATCCACGCAGAATGAACAAAACCAAACTCCTCATGAACGGTCGGCTCTTGCCTCAGCTTGAAGCCGAATTAACCGCTGAATACGATCTCTGCCCTTTGTGGCAACAAGCCGCGCCCGAAGACTTCTTGAGGCAGCACGGGCACGAATTCACGGCCTTGGTCACCTCGGCCAAAACTGGCGCCACCACGGCCTTGATCAACGCCTTGCCGGCACTCAAAGTCATTTCAATTTTTGGCGTTGGCTATGACGCAGTGGATGTCGCCACCGCTCAGCAGCGCGGCATTCAGGTTGGCTACACGCCAGAAGTTCTGAACGATTGCGTGGCTGACACGGCCATGGGCCTGTTGATCGACGTGGCGCGTCAATTCAGCGCTTCAGACCGCTACTTGCGCGCAGGCAATTGGCTGAAAGCGCCCTTCCCGCTGACCACGCGCGTCAGTGGCAAGCGGTTGGGTATTTTTGGCTTGGGGCGCATTGGTCAAACCATCGCCCGGCGAGCCAGCGGCTTTGACATGGAGATCAGGTACCACAATCGGCGTCAAAATCCTGACTTGCCGTATGCCTACGAGCCGTCGCTGGCATCTTTGGCTGAATGGTGTGACTTTTTGATGGTCGCCAGCTCTGGTGGTGCAGAAACAAAGCATCTGATCTCTAGCGACATCTTGAAAAAGCTCGGCCCCAAGAGTTTCTTGATCAACATCTCACGCGGTTCGGTGATTGACGAACAAGCCCTGATTGATGCGCTGGAGCAAGGCCTGATCGCCGGTGCCGGCCTCGACGTGTATGCCGATGAACCGAACGTTCCAGAACGGCTGCGGCGCCTTGACAATGCCGTGCTGTTGCCGCACTTGGCCAGTGCCACCCACGAAACGCGCCAAGCGATGGCTGACTTGGTCTTTGACAACTTGGCCGCCTACTTTAAAACCGAGCACGTCAAGGTGGCGGTGCCTTCGTCAGCCTAGGGTTTGTGCGATTGAGAAACGGCCTAGGACTTGTAGGATGGTTTGGATCAAACCGCACCAACCTTAAAAGCCGAAATCCTCAATATGTCAAAAGTGATCATCACCTGCGCCGTCACGGGCGCCATCCACACGCCGTCGATGTCACCCTACCTGCCGATCACGCCGGAGGAAATCATCGAAGCCTCGGTGGGTGCGGCTGAAGCCGGCGCGGCGATCATTCATCTGCACGCGCGTGACCCGGTCACCGGTAAGCCGGATCAAACCCCTGAGGCGTTTGCCAAGTTCCTGCCGCAAATCAAGGCCCGAACCAACGCAGTGCTCAACCTCACCAGCGGCGGCTCGCCGTACATGAAGATTGATGAGCGCATCCAGCCATCCATGCGCTTTGCGCCTGAGGTTGCATCGCTCAACATGGGCTCGTTCAATTTCGCTTTGTTCCCCATGTTGGAGCGCTTCACCAATTTCAAACACGCGTGGGAGCGTGAAGCACTTGAGGGTAGCCGGGACCTGATTTTTCGCAACACCTTCAAAGACATTGAATACGCACTGGCAGCTTGCTCAGCCAACCAGACCCGTTTTGAGTTCGAGTGCTATGACATCGGCCACCTGTACAACCTAGCCCATTTCATGGACCGCGGCTTGGTCAAGGAGCCGCTGTTTGTGCAGTCCGTGTTTGGCATCTTGGGCGGCATTGGCGTACACCCGGAAGACGTGATGCACATGCGCCGTACGGCAGACCGGCTGTTTGGCAAAGCGTACCAATGGTCGGTGCTGGGCGCGGGCAAAAACCAGCTGCGCATTGCGGCCATGAGCGCTGCCATGGGCGGCCATGTGCGGGTCGGCCTTGAGGACAGTTTGTGGCTAGGCAAAGGGACGCTGGCCAAAAGCAATGCCGAGCAAGTCAGGCAAGTGCGGCAAATCATCGAAGGCTTGGGCCATGAAATCGCCACACCCGATGAAGCGAGAGACATGCTGCAGCTCAAGGGCGCAGACAAAGTGCGCTTTTAATTCCAGCCGACAGCAGAGCCACAAGCACCTCAGCGAGATAAATCCAATGACTTCAAGCCACAAACCCACCGCCCTCATCACCGGCGGCAGTCGCGGTATCGGACGCGCCACTTGCGTGACGCTGGCCAAACAAGGCTGGAACATTGGCTTCAGCTATGTCAGCAACCAAGCTGCCGCGCAAGAGACTGTGGCCATGGTTGAAGCCGCTGGCGGTCAAGCGCTGGCAGTCAAGGCCAACGTCGCCAACCGCGAAGACATCAAGCAGCTGTTTGCGGCGGCCTTCAAGACCTACGGCAGGCTGGATGCCTTGATCAACAACGCCGGCATTGTGGGCGAACCACGTTCCATCTTCGATGCTGATGACGCGCATCTGACAGATGTTTTTCGCACCAATGTGCTGAGCTATTTTTTCTGCGTCAGTGAAGCCGCGCGCCTGATGTCGACGCAGCGTGGCGGCCAAGGTGGCAGCATCGTCAACATGTCCTCTGCGGCCGCACGCCACGGTGGCATGCCTGAAGAAGCGCATTACGCGGCGTCCAAGGGCGCGGTTGACAGCTTCACGCTTGCTCTGGCGAAAGAACTCGCACCGCATGGCATTCGCGTCAATGCCGTTCGGCCAGGACTCATCAACACCACTATTCATGAAGCCCATGGCGGCCAAGCGCTGATCAACAAGATTGGCCCCACCGTGCCCTTGGGTCGCGCTGGCACGGCCGAAGAGGTCGCTGAAGTCATCGCCTTCCTCGCCGGCCCGTTGTCAAGCTATGTGCACGGAACCCTGGTTGACGTGGCTGGCGGACGTTGATTGAGCACACGGTTTGACTGGCAGCAGCTTGTCACAAACGCACCCACCGTGCAGTTGATTCCTGCGATTTTGGGTGATTGCGATCTAGGGTAATCCATTAGTAATTAAGAAGCACGCACCTTATTTAACTAACAAATAGGTGCACAATGAAGGCAGAGATAGAGCAACTTTGCACTAGTTGTCACGACTTTCACAGCGTGACCACCCTGGATCCCAACCCTACTTTAACTGGCTAGGTGCTACATCAGCAACCAAGCCAGACTGAACGCCCGGGTTTTTGGGTCGAACGGATCTGAATCAACTGCTGGCCATGATTGAAGCCTTCGCCAGAAGGTGACCAATCAACCCAACATACCAACTTTGAAATTGGACTCTCACCGACTTCGGTGGGTCGTCGCAGTGGCGTATGACGCGAATACCCACTTTCTAAAAACTTGAAAGGCAAATTTTGCAAATAAAAAGTCAAGCTGACTTCTACTCTGGCGTGATGTTCTTCGTGATGGGCATCGCCTTCGCGTGGGGCGCGACCAATTACAGCATCGGTGACGGCGCAAGAATGGGCCCAGGCTACTTTCCGCTGCTACTCGGCAGCGTGATGGCCCTGATTGGCCTGTTGATCATCATCAAGGCGCTGGTCTTTAAATCCGTAGATGGCGACAAGATCGGCCCATGGGCATGGCGGCCACTGTGCTACATCATCGGCGCCAACTTTGTTTTCGGACTTTTGCTGGCCGGCATGCGCAGCATTTCGTTGCCGGCTTTCGGCTTGATCGTTGCTATTTACGCCTTGACCTTCATTGCCAGCATGGCCCAAGCCGACTGGAAGTTCGTCAGAACCCTTTCCTTGGCAACCGCCCTGGCAGTCGGCAGCTACTTGGTGTTCGTCGTCGCTCTGGCACTTCAGTTCCCTGTGTGGCCTGAATTCATCACCGGCTAAGGAATAAAAAATGGATCTGATTGCAAATTTATCTCTGGGTTTTAGCGTCGCCTTCACGCCGGTCAACCTGACCTATGCTTTGGTCGGCTGCCTGCTGGGTACCTTGATCGGCGTGTTGCCGGGCATTGGCCCCGCCGCCACCATCGCCATGCTGCTGCCCGCCACCTACGCGCTGCCACCTGTGTCAGCGTTGATCATGCTGGCCGGTATTTACTATGGCTCACAGTACGGCGGTTCAACCACCGCCATTTTGGTCAATCTTCCCGGGGAGTCGTCATCTGTCGTGACCGTGATTGACGGTTACCAGATGGCCAAAAAAGGGCGAGCGGGACAGGCCTTGTCGGCCGCCGGTTTGGGCTCGTTCTTTGCAGGGTGCGTCGGCACGATCCTGATCGCCGCTTTTGCTCCACCACTGACAGAACTGGCTTTCAAATTCGGTCCTGCCGAATACTTTTCGTTGATGACTCTGGGGCTGATTGGCGCCGTGGTTCTGGCGTCTGGCTCGCTGCTCAAAGCAGTGGGCATGATTTTCTTGGGTCTGTTGATCGGTCTGGTCGGCACCGACGTGAATTCCGGTGTGGCGCGTTACAGCTTTGACGTGCCCGAGCTGACCGATGGCATTGGCTTTGTCGCGATTGCCATGGGGATTTTTGGCTACGGCGAAATCATCAGCAACCTAGCCCAGCGCGAGGTTCAACGCGAAGTGTTCAATGTCAAGGTGCAGGGAATGTACCCCTCCAAACAAGACTTCAAGGACATGACGCCGGCCGTTTTACGCGGCACCTTGCTCGGTTGCGTTCTTGGCATTTTGCCCGGTGCGGGGGCCACACTGGCGGCTTTTGCAGCCTACACGATCGAGAAAAAAGTCAAAGGCCGCCCCGGCGAAGTGCCTTTCGGTCAAGGCAACATCCGCGGCGTGGCCGGTCCGGAGGCCGCGAACAATGCAGCCGCCCAGACGTCCTTTATTCCGCTGCTGACGCTGGGGATTCCATCCACCGTCACGATGGCGCTGATGGTGGGTGCCATGACCATTCACAACATCCAGCCCGGCCCACAGGTCATGACCAGCAACCCAGAACTGTTCTGGGGTCTGATCGCCTCCATGTGGATTGGCAATGCGATGCTGATCATCTTGAACCTGCCCCTGATCGGTATGTGGATCAAACTGCTGACGGTGCCTTACCGTTACTTGTTCCCATCGATTGTGTTGTTCTGCGCGATTGGTGTTTACTCGACCAACAACAACACGTGGGACATCTGGATAGTTGGTGCGTTCGGCATCATCGGCTACGTCTTCAATAAACTCCGCGTGGAGCCGGCGCCCTTGCTGCTCGGTTTGATTCTCGGCCCCATGATGGAAGAAAACCTGCGCCGTGCGTTGCTGCTGTCACGCGGCGACTGGACCACCTTCATCACCCGTCCGCTGTCGGCCGCCTTGCTGGTTGTCTGTGTGCTGCTGCTGTTGGTTGTCTTGTTGCCGGCCGTGAAAAAGAACCGCGCAGAGGCATTTGTCGAGTCATAAGATTTTGCGAAGCCTTCAAAAGAGCGCCAAGGCGCTCTTTTTTTGGACTGTACAACCCGCAATCAACGATCAGATTGAGAAGTTCTCAATTAATACTCAGAGTAAAGCGGGGATTTTTAAAATTCATGCCAAATAAAATCAGCATCCATATTTAGCCCAGTAGTAAGTACTTAATGTTGGGTCGTAACCCGGATTAGCGAACTTGGCGATATAGTCTTGACCATTCTTATAAGAAACGATGCTTCCTGCAGCATAGTTCCTACCCGCAACCCAAGCTGGAAAGCTGTACAAAGACCAATAATACGTACTGATGGTCGGGTTATAACCAGGGTTTGCATATTTTGCGATGTATAGCTTGCCATTCGAGTAAAGAACAATTTTTCCGGCCGAGTAATAACCGCCTTGAATCCAACTCGGGAATGTGCAAGCATAAGTTGGGCTTGGCGTTGGAGCCGGGGCTGGCGCAGGTGCAGGTGCAGAGACCGTTGAGCACGTGTAGGGTGCCCAGAAGTAGGTGCTGATCGTTGGGTTGTAGCCAGGATTGGCAAACTTAGCAACATAGAGTTTGCCATTGGAATACGTCACAATGCTGCCGGCTACATAGGCTTTACCGTTCACCCAGAGCGGGTAAATACAAGTCGGCGCTGGTGCTGGAGCAGGCGCTGGTGCTGGAGCAGGCGCTGGCGCTGGTGCAGGAGCTGGTGCTGGTGCTGGAGCAGGCGCTGGCGCTGGTGCAGGAGCTGGTGCTGGTGCCGGCGCAGGTGCCGGTGCCGGTGCAGGTGCCGGTGCTGGAGCAGGTGCTGGTGGCACATAGACACCGGCTGATTTGAAGATGTTGTAAAACTGATAATTCGATTGCGCCACGCCACTGTAAGTGCCCGCTGGGGTCATGCCACTGGTGGCTTGCGCGACATCACGCTGAAACGACCAATAAGACAATAAGCCAACACCATTCGTTTTTGCGAAATCAGCAATCACCTGCGCATCAGCCAAAGTTAGATATGTTCCATCTTCGTTATTTCCAATCTCTGGCGTGATGCCCACCATAGAATAAATTTGAGCCGTGTTTAGGTTGGGGTACAGAGTTTTTAACTGCTCCACACTTTTTTGCACTGTCATGATGACGGCATTCGCCACAGTCGGCGGTGAAACATAAGTTTGCAAGGTATTAGGTCCGGCGAAGTTAAAACCCATTGCCATAATATTAACAATATTAATATTAACGCCACCCGCAATGGTTGTTTTCAGTAAATCAACAGCCTCATAACTCAGCCCAGCCAATAACCAACCAGCAGGCAGCGTGAATGACAGATAAAGATCAGGGTACTTAGCCTGAAGCCTTGCCAGCACACGGGTGCGGCGAGCGGTTCCTGTTTTGTTTGAAAGCTGTGCCCCTTCAACGTCAAAATCAAGCCGTCTGGTTCCTGTATTAACCATCAAACCATCAATCAAATTGAACAAATCATCATCATTTGTGCAGGCAATTTCGGCATACGTTCCCGTCGCACCGCCCATGGAAACAATCAGTCGACCACCGGCCGCCACATAGTTTTTTGCATCAGAATACTTAGCCGTGATGAGGGTGTCAAAAGCGCAAGTCCCACTGGTGACGGCAAATGCAAGCGTTGCACTGTCCAGTCCTGCGGCACTCTTTGTCGCGACCAAAGTCCCGCCACTCCAAGTTTGATAATACGGCGCAACATCAAAAGCACTGGCGGTTTGACCCAAGCACAGAACCATCGCACCGGCGAGCAATTTGTTAATCGGATTGAGCTTATGGTGTAACCGCATTATTTACTCCTGAGAATTAATGGACGGCCGAATTGGCGATGCGAATAGAGTTACTCATATAAATCCGCCCCAGATTCGCATTAATTTTCCTCATCCAATAAACAATCTGGCGAACGGCTTCTAAACTTGCCTAGCGATCTTCTTTAGTCGCCAGACGCGAGTCAACACCAAGGTGTAACACTGGGTACTGATGATGAGCTTCAAACACGCATTAGTATTTACGAAGTATCTTCATTGCCACCAATCTTCCACACGACTATTTAATTATTAAAAATTCGGTACTTAGCATACCCATGCAGAATTCTCTCTCCCGATAACACCGCCGGGCTCAGTTGAAAAAATGCCAAGATGTCCGCTGAGTTCAGGCGTATCAAGATCACAGAAAAATCTATTTTTTTACAACTCTGACGACCCAGCAAGGTCGACAAGATCTGCGTATAAGCTACGCAACAACCGATAATCTCATCCGCTGAAGCCCTGCGGCAAGGGCGTCACCCGGAAAGAATGCGGGAATGGCTAGGCCATCTTTAACGAGGAAAGTTCATGAATTTTTCAATCAAGCGATTGGTCATCTTCAGCGCAGCAACGGCCATGCTGTGCGGCTTGTCCGTCACTCAGGCGCAAACCTGGCCCAGCAAGACGGTGCGCTTCATCGTCCCCTTTGCGCCCGGTGGCGCCAACGACCTGATGGCCCGCGCGGCTGCTGAAGGGGCCGGAAAAGTACTTGGTCAAACCGTCATCGTTGAAAACCGCGGCGGCGCAGGTGGCTCATTGGGCGCAGACATCGTCGCTAAAAGTACACCCGATGGATACACCTTCCTGATCAGCGCGGCCGGCGTTATTTCCAACAGCATGATCAAAAAGTCGCTGCCGTTCAAAGACGCAGACCTCGTTCCCGTCGTCATGATAGGTGTCGCCCCTTCTGTCATCGTGGTGCCCAAAACTGCGCCTTATGACAACTTGCGCGAATTTGTCGAAGCCTCCAAAAAAGGCCAAGGCTTCAACTTTGCGACGGCCGGCACGGGCAGCACGCCGCACTTTGTCGCCGAAATGCTGAACGTCAAGTACGGCGCAAAACTGCAGCCAGTCCCCTACAAAAGCGGCTCAGAAAGCACCACCGCCGTGCTCAGCAAACAAGTCGAGGGCACTTCCGAGGCCAGCATCATTGCGCTACCGCACATCCGTGGGGACGGCCGCTTCAAAGCGCTAGCCACCACCTGGACCCAGCGCATATCCGCTTATCCGCAACTCTCTACCGCCGTCGAGCAAGGTTTCCCTGATTTGCAAATCGCGCACTGGGCCGGGCTGCATGCGCCGCGCGGTACACCGCCAGAGATCATGGATAAATTAGCCGCCGCCGTTGACAAGGCCATGCACGATCAAGCCAACATGGAGAAGCTGCGTGGGCTGGGTATTGAGCCTGTCGGCGGCACAAGGCAAGAATTCGTCACCTTCGTCGATGCCGAACGCAAACGCTTGGGCGAAATCGTCAAAGCCGCACACATGAAAGAAGAATGATGAGCACCAAGAAACAACTGCGCGCCCTGGTTGAATCACGCCGCGGTGTCGTCGTTCCAGGGGCCTTCAACGCGCTGTCGGCCCGTGTCATCGTTGACTTGGGCTTTCAAGCCATTTACGTCACGGGTGCTGGCGTCACGAACATGACCTTTGCCTTGCCTGATCAAGCCTTCATGGGTCTGAGCGACATCGCCGAGCACACCGCCCGCATCCGCGACGCGGTCGATGTGCCCTTGATCGTTGACGCAGACACCGGCTTTGGCAACGCCCTCAACACCTACCAAACCGTCCGCACACTTGAGCGCGCAGGTGCCGACTGCATTCAGATCGAAGACCAGGTCAGCCCCAAACGTTGCGGTCATTTTTCTGGCAAAGAAGTCATCACCACGATTGAGATGATCGGCAAGATCAAGGCTGCAGTCGATGCACGACGCGACCCTGATTTGCTCATCATGGCCCGCACCGACGCCTGCGCGGTGTACGGCTTTGAAGCCGCTCTCGAACGCGCCCAACTGTTCAGCGAAGCCGGTGCCGACATCCTGTTTGTCGAAGCCGTGACCACGGCTGACGAAATTCGTGCACTGCCAACGCGCTTGAAAAGCCCGCAACTGATGAACATGGTGATTGGTGGCAAGACCCCGATTTTCAGCGCCGAGGAATTGGCGACGCTAGGCTACGGCATCGTGCTCTATGCCAACGCGGCGCTGCAAGGCGCGGTGTCTGGCATGCAAAAAGCGCTGACCGTTTTACGCGACACGCAGCGCATTGACGAAGACTCGGGTTTGGTTGTCTCTTTCGCAGAGCGGCAACGCCTCGTTGGCAAACCTCAGTGGGATGCCATGGAGAAAAAATACCTGTGAGCCAACACTGCATCGTCACATTGAACCCAAGAATGCGAATTTCTTTTAGGCACTCCTCCCTCGCAACCATCGCTGTGCTTCTTATGTTCGGGGCCTCCATCAGCCATGGAAAAACGGCCACAGAGGTGTATGAACAAGCCTCGGCCAGCACGGTCATCGTCAAAAACGCCGATCCATTGGCAAAGAAGCTGATCACCGGCAGCGGCGTCGTGTTGAGTGACGGTCAAGTCGTGACCAACTGCCACGTCATCAAAAATGCGAAAGTGCTGTCCGTACGGACGGTTGCCAAAGAGTACCCAGCCAGCCTGCATTACTCTGATTGGGCGCGCGATCTGTGCTCTCTCACCGTCGCTGGCCTAGACGTTCCCGCTGCCTTGCTCGGCAATTCAAAAACGCTCAAAGTGGGCGCGAAAGTTTACGCTTTAGGGACACCCAAAGGGCTCGCACTCACACTCTCAGACGGCATCGTTTCAGGCTTTCGGGAGCGCAAAGCTGGTCGCTACATACAGACAACCGCAGCGATCTCACGTGGCTCCAGTGGCGGTGGTTTGTTTGATGAGAATGGCGCGCTCATCGGGTTGACTACTTTTTACATGGCCGACGGCCAAAACCTGAATTTCGCCCTGCCCATTGAATGGGTCAGTGAGCTGGCGCAACGCAGCACACTGGACCCGGTGCTTGATCAACCCGCGACCATTGCGCCATCCGTGTCGCAATGGCAGAGCAAGTCGAAAGAGCTTGAGGCCAACAACGACTGGCTGGCGCTACTTCAACACAGTGACAAATGGACCCGTGCTGAAGCCGACAACGACGACGCATGGAAGAGCCGCGGTATGGCGCTCTACAAAACTGGCCAAACAAACCAGTCCATTGAAGCCTGGGGGAAAGCGGTGCGGGTCAACCCGGATGATGCTGATGTTTGGTTTCTATTAGGCGCGGCCCAAACCCGAGCAGGTCACAGTGCGCAGGCTATCGAAGCCTATCAACATGGCTTGAGCCTAGACCCCAAAGATGCTGGCGGTTGGTACAGCTTAGGCGAGCATTACGAACAGTCAGGGCAGCGGAGCAAGGTCAGGGACGTTTACAAACAACTCAAAAAAATAGACCCCGAGCGTGCGGAGCAATTTTTCATCAAAGTTGTATGGCCTTGAGTTCTGAACTTTACAAGTCATTCAGAAACATCCGCGCTAGCCGTCTGTCATAAAGAGTGCAGATTTGAGTTGCACAATCTCACATCCATTTATCAGGCGAAGCGCATGAATCAACAGCCTCTATCTCATCACGACGCCGTTAGCCAAGTTTTCCATTGGCTCACCGCCATCCTCGTCCTCGCGGCCTTCATCTTGGGGCCGGAACACTTTGGCAGACTCATGAAGCAAGGCGTCGACCCCGCCACCCATCTCGACATCGTTTGGCACGAGTCCCTGGGCGTCACGGTCATGGTCCTGACCGTGTTACGGCTTATCTGGGTGACCCTGCGCTCAGGCTCGCCAGAGTTCGAGATGGCCACGTGGATGCGCGTCTCGGGCAAGTTGCTGCATGTGGTTTTATGGGCACTCCTGTTGGCGTTGCCCGTTACCGCCTTGCTCGCCTTGGGCAGCGAAGCGACGCCGCTCACGCTTCTGGGCGGAATCCGTGTTGATCTGACCCCGCTGGTGAATGCGTCCGGCATCGGGGAGTTCACGGACTGGGGTGATGCGCACAAGCTTTTGGGCGACGTGATCGTCTGGCTCGCCGGTTTGCACGCCGTAGCCGCTATCTACCATCACGTGGTGCTCAAAGATGGCGTCCTCAAGTCCATGTTGCCGCGTCGGGGCTAAGGGCTCAGCAGCTTCAGCGGCTTGAATTTTGGGGTTTTAGCTTGGTCGTGATGCGCGCTGCAAAAAAGTGGGGCGATTGTGTGCGGCGAAACGTACTAGCCCTGAACTGAGGCAAGTAACCAGTGGTCTCCGACACAAAATATTTAAAAATAACCAAAATAAAAGTAATTTAATTTTAAATATTGAATTTTTAAATTACATTAATGATTCTGAAGATTTTAATTTTTAATGTTACATGGTTCTGCGGCAAGCCCAAGTGATGTATTCAATGGAAGCCGCCAGTGCAAAAAAAAGTACAAAAAGGGCCAGCTATGGCCCCGCAGCACATCGCCATCATCATGGACGGCAACCGACGTTGGGCTAAAAGCCAAGGTCTGCCAGTGGCATTGGGGCATGCAAGCGGTGCGCGCCGGGTGCGCAGAGTGGTCCAAGCCTGCGCTGAACGCGGCGTACGATTTCTCACCCTGTTTGCCTTCAGCACTGAAAATTGGCAACGCCCTGCCGAAGAAGTCTCCAGCTTAATGGGCTTGCTGGCTCTGTACCTTAGAAAAGAGGTCAAAGACATGAACGCCAAAGGCGTGTGTCTGAAGGTAATTGGGAACACTTCCCAGTTTTCTTCACAGATTCAAGCTCTCATCAGAGATGCTGAAGCCAATACCGCCCATAACAACACCATCACGCTGACGATTGCCGCCAACTACGGCGGCCGCTGGGATGTGTTGCAAGCGATCAAAGCTTGGCAGACCGCCCATCCTGGCGACAAGGTCGACCTGATGGATGAAAAAAGTCTAAGCCCTCACCTCGCACTGGCCTATGCGCCAGACCCTGACCTGCTCATCCGCACCGGCGGCGAGTCACGCATCAGCAACTTCATGCTCTGGCAAACGGCATATACCGAGCTGTTTTTTACAGATGTGCTGTGGCCCAGTTTCAGCAGCCAAGAGCTGGATCAGGCCATCGCGTGGTACGCCTCATGTGAGCGTCGGTTTGGTGGCAGTGCCCCAGTGCAGGTCGCGATGGCTTGAGCTAGTGCACTCTCGCCCTTTTCCACATCACGACCTGGCTTTGTTTTTCGAAATTCACGATTTTCCGGACGCCTCATGCTGACTTACTTTACAAAAATCACTTTTCGGCAGGTCAGCTCTTTGACATTGTCAGTGCTGCTAACCTCTGGTACGCAGGCCCAAATAGCCACCCCGACCAATGCCATAAGCAGCAGTTCAGCAATGTCAACAAGTTCCGCAGCGAGCGTGTCCACGCTTGATGCATCAACTGCGGCTTTTGGCGTCGGTCGGGGCGGTCTTGCGCAACCAGCATCACAACCACCGTCTGCGCTGCAAACGCCGCAGCAACAAGCCGCAGCAGAAGCGACTAAAGCCAGACTGGACGAGAACAACCCAGAGGCCCAGCGTGTCCGCCCGCTTGTTCGCAAGCTCGAGCCAAGCCAATTCCAACGTTTTGTACAAGAGTCCACGGGCCAGCTTCTGCCCATGTACGGACGCGACTTGTTTGAGACGCCGCAAGCCTACGCCGCCAACAGTGCCTTGCCGGCACCAGAAAGTTATTTACTGGGCCCTGGCGACGAAGTTCGCTTGCAGGTCTGGGGCCCTGTCGACTTCAATACAACCCTGACGATCGACCGCAATGGCCAAGTGACCTTGCCGAAAGTCGGCGTCATCACTCTGGCTGGCGTGGCGGTGCGCGACCTCGACAAAACACTGCAAGGACAATTGGCCAAGGTCTTCACCAACTTTCAGTCCAGCGCCACCATGGGACGCTTGCGCGGCATCCAAGTCTATGTGGTCGGTCAGGCGCGACAGCCGGGCACTTTTCAGCTATCCAGCCTGAGCACTTTGGTGAATGCCCTGTTTGCGAGCGGTGGCCCCAACGCCAACGGCTCCATGCGCCACATTGAGCTCAAGCGCGCCGGTCAAACCATCACCACCTTTGACGTGTATGACTTCATCGCCCGTGGCGACAAGTCGCGTGACATGGCATTGCTGTCAGGCGACGTGATTGTCATTCCCCCTGTTGGCCCGCGCGTGGCGGTCACCGGTGCATACGACCAAGCGGCTATTTTTGAGCTGAAGTCCAGCACCACCAACGTCGGTGATATTTTGAGTTTGGGCGGCGGTGTACCGACCTTGGCGAAGACGCAAAAAGCCTTGCTGGAACGCATCACTCGCAGCAGCACTCCGCCGCGTCAGGTGCAAGAAATCATGCTCGACGCGCAAGGTTTGATTCAGCCGATGCAAGACGGCGACGTCCTGACCTTGCTGGGCATCAGCCCGGCTTTTGCCAACGCCGTCACGCTGCAAGGCGTGGTGGCTGAACCGCTGCGTTACCGCTGGTTTGACGGCATGAAACTGCTGGACCTGATCCCAAACCGTGAGGCCCTGATCACCGGCGACTATTTCAAGCGCAAAAACCTGTTGGTGCAAAACACGCAACATAGCAAAGAAGCTGGCCAGAATTCAAGCGATTTAATTGAAACGAAAGATACTTCTGGCAACGGCAACGGCAACGGCAACGGCAACGGCAACGGCAAGGCCGCCGGCGGTCAAATTTCATCCCGTGTCCGCAGCATCGCCAACCAGATCAACTGGGAATACGCCATCATCGAGCGGCTGAACCGCGAGACGCTCAGTACCGACATCATTCCCTTCAACCTCGGCAAGGTGGTGCGTGACAAAGACCCCGAGCAGAACCTGCTGCTGCAAGCCGGCGACGTCGTCACCATCTTGAGCCAAAACGACTTGCGCCTGCCGCAAGACCGCATGACGCGTTTGGTGCGGGTCGAAGGCGAAGTCGGCGCGCCCGGCGTCTACCAGTTGCTTCCCGGTGAAACCATGCTGCAGTTGCTCACACGGGTGGGTGGACTGACATCGCAGGCCTATGTGTTTGGAACCGAGCTCAATCGCGAATCGGTACGTACCCGCCAGCAAAACAACGTCGACACCTTGGTGCGCCGGTTGGAGTCGCAGTCACAGGGGCAGGTGAGTACGCTCGCTGCCAATCTGGGGGCTGATCGCGCCGCGCAAGCCCAAGTGCTACAACAGCAACAGCAAGCCCAGTTAAACGCACAAATCGCCCGCCTTAAGGCGGTCAAAAGCAATGGCCGGTTGGCCCTTGAGCTGAGCCCGAAAAGCCAAAGCTTGGCTGACTTGCCCAACCTGCCGCTGGAAGATGGCGACCGCATTTTGATCCCCGCCACACCGGGCTTTGTGGCGGCGTATGGCTCGGTTAATAACGAGAACGTCTTTATCTACAAGCAAGGTAAAACTGTGGCCGACATCCTTGCCTCGGCCGGCGTGACCGAAGACGCTGAACCCAGCCAAGCCTTTGTGCTGCGGGCCGACGGCAGCATCATCGCCCGGCGCGACAGCAGCCGCTTCTTTGGCAGCGGCTTTGAGTCGGTGCAAGTCATGCCCGGCGACACGGTGGTGGTGCCGACCCAAATTGACCGCGAGAGCCGCTACAACATGATCGTGCGCGGCTTCAAGGACTGGACCCAAATTCTCTCTAACTTCGGTATTGGCGTGGTCGCTCTCAGCCAACTCAGCAAGATTTAAAACCATGAACCTCAACGAAACACCGGTCGACGAAAACGCTGTCATGGCGAGCGAAGCGCGGCAATCCATCCCCGAGGCCGACGAAGAAATCAGCCTGCTGGACCTGCTGCAGGTTATCGCCGACAACCTGCGCTTGTTAGTGCTGGCTCCCCTGGCGGTGGGCGTGTTGGCATTGGGGTACACGTTCACCCTCACCCCCAGCTTCAATGCCATCACCAAATTCATGCCGCCCCAGCAGCAACAAAGCGGTGCCGCAGCCATGTTGGCGGGCCTCGGCGCATTGGGCGGCTTGGCCGGTGCGGCCACTGGCCTGAAGAGTCCCACCGACCAATATGTGGCTTTTCTGAAAAGCAACAGCGTGCAAGACGCACTGATTGACCGCTTCAAACTCACAGATCGGTATGAGAGCAAGTTCCGCGCAGACACGCGAATCAAGCTCACCAGCAATGTCCAAATTGTCAGCGGCAAAGACGGCTTGATCAGTGTTGACGTCAGCGACAAAGATCCCGCCTTTGCGGCCAAATTAGCGAATGCGCACGTTGAAGAACTGCGTACTTTGCTCAACCGCATTGCGGTGACGGAAGCGCAGCAACGCCGCTTGTTTTTTGAAAATCAGCTGAACAAAACCAAAGACAATTTGGTCAAAGCCGAGCAAGCGCTTAAGTTGAGTGGCGTCAACAGCGGCGCACTGAAAGCCAACCCGCAAGCCGCCGTCGAAGGCCTGGCCCGACTCAAAGCCGGCGTGACGGCGCAAGAGATCAAACTCTCTTCGATGCGGGGTTATCTGACCGAATCAGCCCCCGACTTCAAACAGGCGCAAGTCGAAATGGCCGCTTTGCGCGGCCAGCTGGCCCGGGCCGAAAGAGAAGAGCCGACCATCGTCGGCGCCAGCAGTGGTGCCAGCGACTACATCGCCAAGTTCCGCGACTTCAAGTACCAAGAAACCCTGTTTGAGCTGTTCGCCAAACAATACGAAATGGCCCGCTTGGACGAAAGTCGTGAGGGCTCTGTGATTCAGGTGCTTGACACGGCTGAGCCGCCTGAGCGCAAGAGCAAACCCAAAAAGGCACAGATTGCCCTGATAGCCACGCTGGCCACGGGCTTTGCGATGCTGCTGTTCGTGTTCATCCGTCAAGCCTTGCGCGGTGCCGCCCAAACCCCCGAGTCCGCCGAAAAGCTGGACCGCCTGCGCCGTGCTTGGGGCAAAGCCCTGGGTCGCAGCCCGTCTGCCGCTGGTGTGCTCGTTGCCAATAGACCGTGATTGGCTCGGCTCATGAGCGCTTATAAGCAACTCCAAAATCGCTTGGCCGTTGAACCGTCGAACTGGCTGGTCACCGGTGTCGCTGGTTTTATTGGTTCACACTTGCTGGAGCGATTGCTCAAGCTGGGCCAACACGTGGTTGGCTTGGACAACCTGAGCACGGGCTTGCAGCGCAATTTGGAAGAAGTGCGCTCTCAGGTCAGCTATGCCCAATGGCGCAATTTCGAGTTCATCCGTGGTGACGCCACTGCCAGCAAAGACTGCGCCCAGGCCTGCCAAAACATAGATTACGTCCTGCACCAAGCAACACCGCGCAGCCACGCCAACGAACTTTCAACACTGTTGGCCGCCGCACAAGGCGCCAAGGTCAAGCACTTGGTGTATGCGGTGAATTCGATCCACAGCGACAGCGCTGCCCTTGGGCAAGCCAGTGACCTCCCCTGCACCGGCCTGCGCTATGCCAATATCTTTGGCACCAGGCAAAGTCTCGCGGCCTCAGCGGCGCTCATTCCAACATGGGCTCAAAGCCTGCTGTCCAAAGCCCCGGTGCACATCAACGGCGACGGCAACAGCAGCGCCGATTTTTGTTTTATAGACAACGCCGTACAGGCCAACTTTCTGGCCGCCATGGCGCGGCCTGTTGCTGGCCATCAGCTTTACAACGTCGCCACAGGCGAGCGCACCACACTCAACGCGGTCTACGCTTTGCTGAAAAGCCAGTTGATCAGCAGTTCAAGTCGGCTTGATGTACAGCCCGTGTATGGCAGCTTGCGCGACGGCGAGTTGATTGAAGACACCTTCGACATCAGCCAGACCGAGTTGCACCTGGGTTATGCACCGAGCCACCCGATCGCCCAAGGGCTTCCGCTGTGCGCGCCTTGGTTGATAGCGCAGCAAAAAACAGGGGCTGAAGTGGTAGCCGCAGACTGAGTCTTGGGCTTGGCGCTTATTTCTCTGCAAATCCAGTGAATTGGTAGCCCAGCGACAGCCCCAACACCTTGGCCCTGAAGTCGCCGCGGACGGCGGCCATGTAACCTGCCGTGCCCATCAAAGCCAAGGACTTGGACAGCCGGTAGCCGACACCGGCATTCACTTGGCTGACCAAGCCGTTGCCGACGACCAAGCCACCGCCACCTGCGGCCCCAAGCAAGCCTTCGCTTTCTACAAACCAGTCCGTTGTCACCGGCACTTGCACGCCTGCACCGACCAAACCTGTCATGTAGGCGCCGGCATGTCCGGCATAGGCTGCCAGCCCTTGTCCGGTCAGAAAAACCTGCGTGGAATGAGGGGTGCCCGGCAAGAAGTAGTCCAGCTGAACGCCAAGGTTGTTGACGGCGCTGTCGACGTTGTTTGAACGCCAGTCTGGGCTGCCCTTCAGGTACGTTTGGTTGGCGCTACGGATGCGCAGCGATTGCGGCTCAAAGGCGGCCAACGTGCCCCAGCTCGCATCACTGGTGGCACTCGGAATGCCAAACTGATGGTTCAACATCAAAGCCAAGCTGTTGGCTGTGAAGCTGGCCGACGGTGCACGAACCTGACCCAGCGAGAGCTCTAGCGCGGTGGAGCGAGTGATCTTTTGCTGCACAGCGATGCCCGCGTCAAGCAGCAAGCCGCCGCCAGCCGGTCCAGCCGCTGCGTGCACTTTGATGGCCATGCTCGAACTCAAAGGCAGACGGTAACCAGCGCCAGTGAGGATCTGCATGTAGCCACTGTTCTTGCCGCCCATGGCGCCTTCGGCTTCGAGCTTCAAGAACCAACGGTCGTCCAAATAGCTCAGCCACTCGGCACCCATCAATTGCATGGAACTGTGCTGCGGCGCGCCACTGTCTTGCACCACGGAGCCAGGAATGCGGTAGTGGCGATAGACCAGCGAGAACTCTTGGGGTTTGCTCAAAAGGGACGAGCCGGTGGCTTGAGTGCTCAACGGCAACGTCCGCCAGCCGCTCGCCAGCAGACTAGAGAAGGCATAGTCGTACTGCAAGTAAGGCTGCGTGGTTTGAATCACACCCGACGGAAAACTAACATGGCTCACGCCAAAACCGAGTTTGCCGTAACCCTGGGTGTCGTAGCTCAGGCCGGCATGACTGCGCAGCATCAGGCCGCCGCCGGCCAAAGAAGCACCGCCACGGCCGCCACCACCACCCACAAAAAGACCGGCTTCTGCAGACCAGTTGTTGATGATTTTTTGACTCACTTCTGCAGCCAAGCCCAAGGTGATGAAGCCGCCGCGATTACCGCGCAGAGCGCCGTAAGAACCGACGCCCAATTTGACTTGTTCGGTCATGTCAAACAACAAGTTCCCCCCCACCATGCCCATGGTTTCACCGGCCGGAAGTCTCCAAGTCTCGTTGGTCAAACGCCAAGTGGTCGGCACAACCGGCACGGTGACGGCCTGTGCCGCAATAGGCTGGCTTTGCGCAAGGCAAGATGCAGAAAAGACCAGTGAGGCACTGATCAGTGTGAGTCGCAAGATCTTGAAATGGGCCTAGGTCGCTTGGAAATGCATAGTGGCCTTGTGAAAATGATTTTCAAATTGTCGCCTATTCACGCATTGCTTTGTCGTTGCAAATGGCCATGAGCAAGAGTCCGAACAAGCAAGCACTAAGTGAAAAAAGCCGCCTGCAAGTGAACTGCAGACGGCTTTTGTACAAGGAGCAGGTATCACCCTGCCCCGCCTTTTTCAGGGCTGGTCTTTAAAAGACTTACTTCAACAGGGCCAGCACGGACTGACCGGACTGGTTGGCCTGCGCCAGCATGGCGGTAGCAGCTTGCGAGATGATCTGCGCTTTGGCCAAGTTGGTCGTTTCCTTGGCGTAGTCAGTGTCCAGAATACGGCTGCGGGAAGCAGACAGATTCATCGACGTCGTCTCCAAGTTAGCGATCGAAGCGGTCAAGCGGTTCTGGTAAGCACCCATAGAGGCACGTGAATCAGTGATCGTGTTGATTGCTGAGTCAAGTGTCGTCAGTGCAGCTTGTGAACCAGTTGCAGTGGTCAGGTCAAGCGAAGATACACCAGCACCAGCTGTTGCAGTGGCAGCCGTATAACCAACAGTCAAGCCTGCAGCAGTGTCACCTGCTCCGCTAACATCGGACACAGTAATGCCGGCAGCTACAGTTGAGGATAATGAAATGATAGATCTTGTTGTGGATGTACCAACGCCGCCAGAGTCCAAGCCAGTTGATGCAGCAGCGCCCACAGCCGTTGTTGTTACTGAAATGTTTCGACCATCACTGGCACTCAAACCAACACGTCCAAGCGTCGCATCAAAAGTAGCGGTAACACCAGTTTGACTTGATTTAGCGTTAATGGCGGCGGCAACTTGACCGCCTCTTTCGCCAGCAGTACCTGCAGCAGCAATAGCACCAATGTCCACGCCATTAATCTGCACATCGCCAGCAGAGAGGGCAGTCAAAGTATCAACAGTCGTTCCACCCTTGGTCGTATTAGTACTGGAAGCCGCGTATGAAGTACCCAAACCAGAGTTAGCAGAAATACCGGTCGTACCAATTTCAACAACTAACTTACCTGAAGTAGAACTAAGGGAAACACCGGTCAATGCCGAGTATGTTGCTGTTACACCGGTATCACCCGTCTTTGCATTAATCGCTGTCAACATAGAAGCACCACGAGCTGTGGCGTCCGCTCCTACTGCAACGGCACCTATATTTACACCGTTGATCTTGATATCACCGGAATTAATCGCGGTGGCGAAACCTGTTACAGCCGTACCGGCTAACTTGATGCTGGTGTTGGTTGCTGCCACAGTTGCGACTACGCCAGTACTACCTGAAATCGCATTGACTGCGGATGCTACCGCGATGCCACTTGAGTCAGCACCCATAAAAGAAACGCCGTCAGAGACTGCAGCACCGACACTACGACCATTAATTGCTAATGCACCCGCTGCTAGGGGCGATGAGCCAACCGCGACACCAACTAGCGAAGTAGCGTATGACGAATTAGCACCAACACCTAATGCACTCGACTTAGCGCTTCCAACTGATATCGAGATACGGTCATTAGAACCGTTGCCAGCGCCGACTTGCAGGTTTTGTGACTGGAATGAACCGTCAAGCAGGTTGATACCGTTGTAGGTCGTGTTGCTTGCAACGCGGTCGATCTCAGCGATCAGTTGCTTGGACTCGTTGTTCATGGCGGCGCGGTCGCTGGCGTTGTTACCCGTGTTGGCGGACTGAACGGCCAATTCACGAATACGCTGCAAGTTGTCGCCGATTTGGCTCAAGCTACCCTCAGCCGTTTGCGTCAAAGAGATGCCGTCATTGGCGTTGCGGATCGCAGCGGCAATGCCACGAATATTAGCCGTCATACGGGTGCTGATGGCCAGGCCGGCTGCGTCGTCTTTGGCGGAGTTGATGCGGGTGCCGCTGGACAAGCGCTCCATGGCGGTCGACAGGTTCAGGCCAGTCGTACGCAGTGAGTTTTGCGCCTGCATGGCACTGATGTTTGTATTGATAACTGACATGAACTATCTCCTTTAAGAGGGGTGACGATGTTGACAAGAAGTCAATTTGAAGTCTTGTTAAACAATGAATCGGAAGTTTTTTGATTAACTTAAGGTTTGAGACGATTTAAATTCGAAATATCTGATTTATTTCAAACTATCAAGTAACAGGTTTAGACCTTGGCGTTCAGCAGAAGTCCTTTGGTGTCTTCTAGGCTGTGGGCTAACTTAACAATCACTTCATTCGGGATTTGTCGAATGACTTCACCAGTTTCTTTGTTGGTCACCGTGACCACTGGCTGGTTCAGCGCGGGGTCAATGTGAAAGTTCAAACCACGGCCACCGTCGACCATCTTGGCGTTCATTCGCTCGACGGCTACTTGCAGACGCTTTGTGTCGCCTTCGGTGTCGACCTTGATGTCTGGACGCGCCAGCTCAATAACTTTCGGTCCTGCGGGAGGTGGCGCGGTCGCTGCCACCGATGTACCAGGCGTGGGCACTGCGGGTCCAGTACGCACCTGGGGCGTACTGGGGGGTGTGGGACGCAGCCCACCTTGAATATCAAGCATATTGAAATCCTTCCAATCCCGCTCTTAAAACGGATGACAGAGCCAACTTCCCGACAAGGAAGTGGTGCTTAGGTCATGATGAATCGGAGGCGAATTGGAGAACTTGAGCGAAATTTGTGATTTATTTCAAAAAACTTTATTTCGTCGTTGCGAAGCGCTGCTTGGCTTTACTTGTTGGTGTACATCGCCATCATGCCGTCGGTGCTGCTTTTCAGGCTGGCCTTCTGGGTGGTGATGTTGCCAATCATGCTTTCCATGGCAGAAAACTGTGTGGTGTAGCGGGCTAGCAGGGCTGTCATACGGGTTTGAAGGTCTGCCAGTTTGACCTTCAGCTTGTCGTTTTGAGTGGTTGCACCGGCACTTTGGGTGATCAAGCCGCCAGTGGGCGACAGCAATGCGGCGATTTTTCGCAGTGCATCACCGGCTACCCCAGCGCCGTTGTTTGAAAAACCCATGCCGGTCACGGCCGTACCGGCGGTGGATTGGCTGGTCAGGGTGAAGCCGGACGAGCCCAGGCTGCCCATGACCATGATTTTGTACGGGGTTGCGCCAGTGGAGTCTTGCACCAATTGCGCCGTGAAGCCTTGGTTGCTGGCATTGATCGCGTCGACCACGCCCTGCGGCGTGGTGCTAGCCGCTGAAATCGGCACACCAAAAGTACCGGTGCTGGTCACCAGTGAGAGAGAAAATGCTGCCCCACCATTGATTGGCGACGTTGCCGAGGCGAAGCCACCGCTGGTGCTGTAGGGCGGGCTGGTGGCTGTGCGGCCATTTTGATTGCCGGTGAAGGTGGTGACGACGTCTGCAAAGTTGGTGGTCAGGGCGGTGTCGAGCTTGGTTGAATCAACCGCCATGACGCCTTTGCTGTCAACACTGATACCCATTTGCCACAATGCACCGACGTTGGTGCCCGGAGAAGATGAGGTGCCGACCATCATGCCTCGCAACTGGGTACGGATTTGCCGCACCATGGAGTCACCGACCAACGTAGCACCGTAAGTAGGCAGCGTTGATTTGGCGTTGCTCACCTCGTTCAGAATATTGGTGGCGTCGTTGTAAGCCGTGACCAGCGCAGTGATGTTGGTTTTGATTTGCGCGGTGTCACGCGTCAAAGTGACGCTTGCAGCCGTTGTGGTGGTCGAATGAAGGTTCAGCGTGACACCGTTAATGACGTCGGTCACGCTGTTGGAGCTGCGGTTGTAAGTCACACCGTCAACGTTCAGCACTGCATCGGCAGCAGCCGTTTGGGTGAAGCCGAGTGTGCTGAGCACGCTGTCGGGGGCGGTGCTCAAGTTGAACGCCCCGGCAGAACCGGTAGCGCCTGAGAGCACGACCTTGTAAGAAGGGGAAGTGCTGCTGCCGGTGTTGACCAGCTGGGCCGTGACAGCCAAGCCAGCGCTGTTGATGGCATTGACCAGACCCTGAGGGGTGTCGTTGCCGGCGGCAACGGTGACTGTGACAGCCGAGCTAACCACCGTGCCACTGATGCCCGTGATGGCCGCAGTGCTATTTGTCGTCGTGCCCAGAGTGATGTGACCACCACTCAGCGCCACCGAACCTGACGTGTTGACGGCAGAAACGCCTGTCGTGCTGGTTTTGGCGTTGATCGCGATCGCCAAGTTGTCAAACTTACGGGCGGTGATGGCGATGTCAGTGACGTTGGCGCTGGTATCAGACGTCGCGGTGACCGTGGCACCACTGACCACACCTGTTGAAAAACCTGCGGCGAAGGTCCCGCTGTAAGTGCCCAGGGCTGCGCCCGTGGTGTTGCCGTCCGTGTCCCCCGAGGTCAGTCCACCAAAGGCTGATGCAACTTGTTCAGCCGTCATGGCTGCAGTCGCCGTGAAAGTCAGGCCGTTGACGGTCGCTTTTTGGCCTGCCGCCAACGCAGAAAAGGTGACGACGGACGATTCAGATTGCGCCGTAGAACTGGTCGTCCCCGTGGTGTCGGTGGTCGTGCCGAGTGCTGCGGCGGTCAAGGTCACAACACCTGAACTATTCGTCCCGGATGTCCAGTCAGAGCCGAACGTACCCGTATAAGAACCCAAAGATGTTGACGGCCCTGTCGTTGCCGCGGCCGCAAGGCCCGCGAATGCATTGCCCACCGCGCTTGCATCCATAGCAGCCGATGCAGTGAATGTCAAACCATTCAGAGTGGCGGACTGACCTGCCGCAAGCGCAGAAAAAGTCACGGCGATGGTCGAATAGCTTGAACCATCACCAGCCGACAAAACCTTGGTCGGGGTCGCCGTCGAATAGCCGCTCGTTGTCACCACGGTCGGGTCAGCCGACACCGCGTCGATGGCGGTGCCATTGATGGTCAGACCCGAAACCGCAGCCTTTGAAGTGGATGTCGCACCGGCCATCGTGGCCGCCGCGGCAGAACCCATCGTCAAACCCATGGTGAAACCGCTGCCGGCATTCAACGACGTCGTGCTGCTCGCAAAGCCTGCGGAGATATTGCGTTGCGCGCTGGCCAGAGACGAGATGGACACCGAATGGCTGCCGGCCACGGCGCCCGTGGCGGTCGTCACATCCATGGCTGCGGTGTTGGAGTTGCTGACGCTGCTGGCGTTGAAACTGTTGGCGTCTTTCAAGGCAGTCAATGCGTCGTTCATGGACTTGAGCATGAAGCTAACGGCAGCGTAACCCGACACTCGGCCTTCGTTGGCGGTGATCTTCGTGTTGATCAGGTTTTCTTGTGGAACGCGTTCAGCGTCCACCAAGCCCTGCGCCAAAGCGGCGACATCCACCCCGGAACCTGCGCCTAAAGCGGTGATGATTTTTTGCGCATTGGCCTTGTTCAACGCTTGCGCAGAGGCGGCCGACGTGAGCGTGGTGGCGGCCGCACTAGACGTGCTGGTTGAACTGACTGCGGTGGTTGCCATGAATTGCCTACCTTAATGCTCGCAATGACGGAATGTGGATGCATGACATCAATATGTCGACCGCTGCTTGACTTTCTTGAGCCAGAGCCTCACGCGACATCAGCGGATGTAGTCAAACAGACTCAGCTTGGAGACCTTGCCAAAGCTACTCTGCGCGGCTTCCAGTGACAGCATTTGCTTGTTCATTTGCGTGATGGCTGAGGCGTAGTCGAGGTCCTGAACCGCTGACAAGGCAGATTTCAGGTTGAGGCGGGTATCGTCGAGGACGGCGGTCTGGGCATCCGCCACATTCATGTCGGTACCGACCTGAGCCAAAGACAGTGAGACGCCGTTTTGCAGCGCATCCATCTCACCAATGCCTCGCTGCATGCCTGCTGGGTCTGAGCCTTTGATAGCGGCTGTGAGGTCGTCGATGGCCTGAAAAAAACCAACACCGGTTTTAGCGCCAGTGCTGTCTTGACGGACAACGCGCACAAAGGCATCTGACCCTGAGCGGTTCAGCTGAACGCTGCGCTGGTCTCCAACCGAAACGGTCATGCGCGTCTGGTCACCTTGGTAGGTCACCCCGCCTGCAGCGTCTGCGGCAAACGCGGGTTGCGTGACACGGCTGCCAGCAAACAAGTAGTTGCCGCTGCTGTCCTGAGAGTTGGCCAAACTCAACATTTGGTCGCGCAGGCCACCCATTTCAAGAGCCAAGGCTTGGCGGTCTGTGGGCGCGAGGGTCGAGTTGGCCACTTGGACGGAGATCTCCTTGACTCTTAGCAACAAATTGCTGACGCTTTGCAATGATGACTCTTCATTTTTTAAGCGCGTTTGTACGGACCCCAACGTGGACGCATAGCTGTCTTGCCGATTGATGATGGACTGCAGACGCTGAATGTTGGCAGCTTGGTCGGGGGCGTCGCTGGCCGTGACAATTTGCTTACCCGAAGCCAGCTGAGCCTGGGACTTGGCCAAACTCGTCTGAACGCTGCTCATTTGTTGAGTGGCACGATCAAACAGAGCAGAGGTCGAAATTTTCATGGGGATTCCTCAAATGTAGCGCTGGGGTCAATGGACGGCGAGGACTGCGTCAAATAAGGTGCCGGCTACTTGCATCACCTTGGCAGAGGCTTGGTAAGCCTGCTGGAAGCGAATCAGATTGGCGGCTTCTTCATCAAGGCTCACGCCTGAAACTTGGTCACGCGAGGTCACTGCTTGGTCGTGCACCACGGTCAGCGCTTGCTGAGCAATGGTGGCCTGCCGAGAAATGTTGCCCATGTCATTGACTTGGTCAATGTAAGTTGTGCTGATGGTTTTCCCGCCCACCAGCTTGGCGCTTTCAAGCGCAGTCAGGCTCAACATGTTTTCGTTGTTTCCGGTGCCGTCGGTATTGCCGTCAAGCGTGAAGGTGTCACCGGCTTTGGGCGCGGTGGTGAAGCTGAGTTTCAGGCCGCGGTAATCAATGCCAGCGGTGAGTTGGCTCGCGTCATAACTGCGTTCGGCCAGCACCGTACCGGTCGTGGTATCAGTGATGGTGTAACTGTTGTCTGCCGTGAAAGTCAGCTTCATCGGCTGCGAGCGCAGTACGCTCGCGGTTTCAGTCGCGCTGCCTGTGTAGCTTGTGGCGACCGATGCTTTACCAGCGCCCCCAGTTACAAAGACCAATACATCCTCAGGCACCGCACCTTTGATGGTGGCGCTGGTTCTAAAACCCAACTTGGCCAAATCTGCAGGACCGCCAGCATGGCCAAAACTAATCTCCACGGGGGTGTCTTGGCCAGTCACCAGTGCACGCTGAATTTGCACCTGACCGGTGTAAACACCATCGGCAATATTGAGAGCATTGCCGGTAGAAGCAACCGACCCCAGCGTGATATCTTTGCCCTGCTCTGCACGGGTGTTCGTCAGAACGACTTCACCGTCTCTTGAAAAACTGGCCTCCACACCGGTGCTTATCGTCTGCGTATTGATGGCCTGAACCATATCCGCAGCACTGGTAAAGCCACCCATACCACCGATCGTCTGGCCATTGATTGTGAGTGTGTTGTTGAGTCTCAGGTTGGCGACGGGTACGCGGACTTCATTCGTCGCGATTGCTGTCACGTTAGGTGCAACCCCATTGAGCCAGGCAGCAATATCGCTGGCTTGCAAGGTCGCGTTGCCCGGCGATGGTGCCAATGCCGCTAAGGGAATGCCATTCAGATTAAGAGCCCCGGCGGCAATCAAAGCGGTAGCCGGTGGGATCAGAGCCTGACCCGCTGGGATACGGGTCCCCGACAACAGTGCGGGTATCGCCCGAGGCGTACTCACATCACCCTTGCTGTCATACGTTTGCTGCAGCAACACACCAGCCCGAGCGCCGTAAAAAACGTTCATGCCTTGGTAACTTTTGTCACCCGTGGCGTTGAGGTAAGCCGTACTGTAAGAGGCGCCAGCGGCCATGCCCTGCCCTGTTGTCATCACCTGTGCCTGCGCGGTGGCGTCTAGCGGTGGGCCCAGCAGTTGCCTGCCATCACGGGTGATGAATTGAAGTTGCTGACCAGCTTGGGCGCCATCCAAGAAAATCGAGACATCTTGCATACCGCCAGGAATAGCGGCTATCGCCACGACAGGTTTGTTAAGGGTCAGTTCTATGGCTCGACCAGCACTCGGGTGACCGTTGTTAACGAACAGGTCGGCCAGATTTCCCGGGCCGGCTAGAGCGCTCGGTGCATAAGCAACATTGGCGTTGGCACCACTGGTGTTGTTTGCATCCTTGATGACACGAAACTGCGCTGCTGCCGCAACGCGCATGGGATCCGTGACGACCACAGACAAACCACCGGCGACTGAACTGGCCTTGGGGTCAATGGCAAACAGATTGCCGGCTTTTTGGCCGTAGCCATCGATGCCTTGCGAGTGAACATCGTTCACCGCCTTAACCACCGTGGCAGCCAGATAATCCAAGGCATTGCGGGTGCTGCTGAGCACTTGCTCGCGAAAAGCCATCAAACCGGCCAGTTGACCGCTGGTCACGCCAGACAGCGAAGAAGGATTGCCATAGGGATCCAACACAAGGCTGATTTTTCCGGAAGCTGCAGCTTTTAGATCGACACCCACTAGCGTAGCCGTGCCCCCGTCCACAATGACATCGTGGGTCAGCGAGGCGCCTAGGCTCACCAGCACTTCACCATTGGATTTGAAGCTGGTGTTGAGGTGGCTGAAGTCGGACATCTTGCGCAGCAACAGGTCACGCTGATCGAGCAGTTCGGCGGGTTGCTTGTCGAGTGTTGGACTTTTTCCAAGCTGCTTGTTGACCTGCGCAAGCTGTTGCGCCAATGTGTTGATCTGCACCACACTGGACTGAATCGCTTGACTGGTTTCGGTGTCGACCAAGTCAAGTTGAGACGACAACTCACCAAAACTAGAGGTCAAACCCTGGGCGTCGCGCACGAAGGCCCCGCGAAGCACGGTTGAGGCCGGGTCCGTCGACAAACTACGGGCCGATGCAAAAAACTTGTCCAGCGAGCTGACCAAACCGGTACTGGCGCCAGACATCACGTCGATGACGCGGTTGGCATACGTGACCATGGGCGCTTGGCTTTGCAAATCAGAATTGCTATTGCGCAAGTTGGTATCTGCAAATGCACTGTACTGCCGCTGAACTTGGTCAAACACCACACCGGTGCCAATAAAAGCATTGCCAACTTGGCTGGGTGTGCCCGCTTGAAGTTTCACGGTTTGTCGCGAATACCCGTCGGTCGAGACATTGGCAATGTTGTTACTCACCGTCCCCAGCGCTTGCTGGTAGGCCATGACGGCGTTGCCACTGATGCTGAGCAAGTCACTCATGGCTGGTTCCCTGACAGAATGTCACGGGCTTTGGGCAAAGCGATGGGGGCGCCCGGGTATTGGAATTTCTTCAAGTTGGGGCCGGCGACATCCAGCGAGAAGTTTTTAGGCGGCGTTTGCAACGGTAAACCTTTGCTCATCAGGTCACGCGACTGCAACAACTCAGCGGTGCTGGGCTGCGGTGCGAGCTTTTGGCTCTGGCTGGCCACGATCAAGTCGGCCACGCCCATCGTGTTGCGTTTTGCCAATTGCACAGAGACCTCTTTGTCAAACATGCCCTGAAATGTTTCGGCACCTGAAGACTCCACCAGATCGCTCTTGACCGTCGACTCGCGCATGGACTTCAGCATCATCTGCAAGAACATGCCCTCGAACTGCTGGGCGGTTTCGCGTAGCGCAGACTTGCTGTCTTTGTGCGCTTGGCCCTTGAGTTGAGCCAGACCTTCAAAGTCAAGGTAAGAGCGTGCCGTGGCGTTGTTGACCGGTTCCATGGTTTTTAAATAATGACCAGTTCCGCGCGCAGGCTGCCGGAGCTTTTGAGGGCTTCAAGAATGGCGATCAGCGCAGAAGGCGTAGCGCCAACCTGGTTCACAGCATCGACAATTTGCCGCAAATCAACACCGGGCTGAAACAAGAACATCGGTTTGTTCGGTTCGCTGACTTTGATGTCAGCGTTTTGCACCGCAGTCGTCTGACCTTGCGAGAAAGCACCGGGTTGCGACACGTCGTTGGTGGCGGTGATCGCCACCGAGATGGTGCCGTGCGACACAGCCGCTGCGGTCACGCGCACATTGCGGCTGATAACGACGGTGCCGGTGCGCGAGTTGATGACAACCCGGGCCGGTGGATCGCCAGGCAGCACATCGAGGTTTTCGACCAAGCTCATGAAGGCCACGCGCTGACTCAGGTCTTGCGGGGCACGAATGGAGATAGAGACACCGTCAAGCGCGTTGGCAACGTCTGAGCCAAAGCGGGTGTTGATGGCGTTGATGATGGCGGTGGTAGTAGTGAAGTCGCTATCGCGCACATTCAATATGAGTTGCTCAGCACTCGCAAAGGGGTTCTCGACAACACGTTCAACCGTTGCCCCGGCGGGAATGCGGCCAGAGGTCGGTACGCCAATGGCGACCTTTGAGCCCGCAGCGCTGGCGTCAACGCCGGTGGTGGTCAGGTTGCCTTGGGCCAAGGCATAAATTTCACCGTCAACACCGCGCAAACTGGTCAACACCAGGTTACCGCCGCGCAAGCTGGAGGCCTTGCCAATGGCTGAGACGTTGATGTCAATTTTTTGACCGGGCTTGGAAAAACCTGGCAGTTCGGCGGTCACCATGACGGCGGCAGAGTTCTTCAAATCGACCTTGCCGACGTTGGATGCCGTGTCGTAGTCAGACAGCGGGCCTTCCAAGCTCACACCCAGTCGACTCAGCATGGCTTTCATGCTTTGGGTGGTGAAGGACACATCCGCACCGTCGCCAGTGCCTTGCAGACCGACCACCAAACCGTAACCGACCAGTTGGTTGCTGCGCATGGCCGCAACGCTGGCGATGTCCTTGACCCGGTCAGCGTGCGCTGCCTGCGGCGCCAAAGCAGCCAGCAGCGTGAGTGCCGCAAGCAAACCATTCAGCAGGGACGAAAGCGGTTGATGGATCATGAAGTCAGACGGTTTGGACAAACAAAGGCATCGTCATTGCGAGCGTAGCGCGGCAATCCATGCCTGCGAATCTCGACGATGGATCGCCACGACCTACGGCCTCGCGATGACGGAAATATAAAATTTTTTTCAAAATCTATATCTTTATAAAAACTCAAAACGGCCAGAACTTGAGCAGCGCACTGGTACCCCAGCCGGCGCGGGTGGCATTGGCCAAGTCGCCGGTGCCGCGGTAGGTGATCTGGGCGTTCACCAGTCGTCGTGACTGCACCATGTTGTTGGGTGAGATGTCTTCAGGGCGAATGACGCCGGCAACCTGAATCACTTCAGAGCCCTCGGACAGCGCCAATTGCTTTTCGCCGCGCAGCACCAAATTGCCGTTCGGCAGCACATCCACGACGGTCACAGACACCGTACCGGTCAAGCTGGCCTGCTGGTCGGCCGTGCCGACCCCGGTGCTGGCCGTGGTGTTGCCCGTCAAAGGAATGCCACCCAGCAGCCCGTTCATCTTGGCAGTCGCATTGATGAGCCCGGTCGGCAAAGCATCTGTTTTGGAAACCCGGCTGAGGGCGTTGTTTTGTGTACGCGCCGCTTGCGTGGCTTCGTTCAGCACCACGGTGATCACATCACCCACCTGAAAATTGCGACTCCGACCAAACCAGTTGTCGCTGACCCGAGTGACATAAATGCCACCGGTGGGCTGACGTGATCGCTCTGCCGCCGCGGGGTACACCGGCGCAAAGTCTGGTGAATGCGCCAGCGGCTGAGGTGGCAACACAGAGCAGCCTGTCAACAAGAGCAAGGGCAGCGCGGTCGAAAGAAGGCGGCTCATGGCGCTCATCACATGTTGGTGTTGAGGAATCGCAGCATGCCGTCAACAGCAGAAATCGCCTTCGAGTTGATCTCGTAAGCGCGCTGTGTCTCGATCATGTTGACCATTTCTTCAACCACGTTAACGTTGGAGGCTTCGAGCGAGCCTTGCATCAAGGTACCGGCGCCGTTGGTGCCTGGTGCCAGCACGGTAGGGGTTCCACTGGCGGGAGTTTCCTTCATCAGGTTGCTGCCCAGCGCCTGCAAACCACTTGGGTTCACAAAGCGAGCCAACTGCAACTGACCAATGATTTGGCTGCCGCCGGCGGCGAGTTCAATGGACACCGCCCCCGTGGCGGCAATGGTCACGCTGGCTGCGGTGTTGGGAATGGTGATGGCCGGCTGCAGCAAAGCACCACCGGAATTGACCAACTGGCCGGTCGGCGACAGCTTGAAGCTGCCGTCACGCGTGTAGGCAATGGTGCCGTCTGACTTGGCGATCTGAAAGTAACCGTCACCCGTGATGGCGACGTCGAGCGGGTTGGAGGTATTGACCAAGCCGCCTTGGGCGTGGAGCTTTTCTGTGGCGATCACGCGCACACCGGTGCCCAGCATCATGCCGGTCGGTGCAACAGCGTTGACGTCGGTCTGACCGCCCGCTTGGCGGATGTTTTGGTAGATCATGTCTTCGAACACCGCGCGGTCGCGCTTGAAGCCGGTGGTGTTCACGTTGGCCAGGTTGTTCGAGATCACGTTCATGCGTGTCTGTTGTGCGTCTAGGCCTGTTTTGGCCACCCACATTGATGCTTCCATGTCAGCTCCTTCTATCGTTTGTTGCGTTCAGGCTGGTCATTGCATCAGCCTAGTTTGATCATGGTGGCGCCAGACTCGTCAATCGTCTTGCTCTCTTTGATGTTGCGCACTTGGTGCTCAAAAGAGCGGCTTTGGTCCATCAACTTGACCATGACTTCCATCGGATTGACATTGCTGCCCTCCAATGCGCCAGGGGTCAAAGAAGGTACGACGGGACCATCTGTGATGTCTGCGCCAAGCTTTCCCACCGGGCCAAACAAACCGTCTTGGCGACGCTCCAAAGGCGTGGTGCTGGCATCGCGCAACAAGACGCGGTCAATCAAAATGGAGTTGGCCACCCCAGCCTGCGCCCGGTCAATGGCGTAGACCGAACCATCCGGGTTGATCGAGACACTCAGGCCTGGCGGTATGGTGATGGCTCCACCGCCCTGCCCGCGCACCACTTGATGCAAGCTGTTCTCAAGCACGCCGGCCGTGCTGACGCGCAAGTCGCCACGCCGTGTGAAAGCCAACTCACCGTTCGGTGCGCTGACAGCCAGCACGGTGCTGTCGTTCATGGCCACATCCGTGGCTGTACCCGTCGCCATGATGGCGCCCGACTTCAGCTGAATCACATCGGCACTGACGGCCTGCGGCTGCATGCGCGAAGGGAAGCCTGGGCCATCGATTTTGATCGAACGCATAGCCACTTCGTAACTGCGCTTGAAACCAACGGTGCTAACGTTGGCCAGCTCGTTGGTGGTCATTTGACGTGACAAGCTTTGCTGGTCGATCGCAGCGGCGGCGTTAAAGGCGAGGCGGTCCATGGCGTGTTCAGCTTCTTAGTTTCTCAGTGCTTCATCAACCGCGAATGTTGATGATGGCCTGGGTCATGGTGGTACTGGTTTCAATGGCTTTGGCATTGGCCTGGAAGTTACGCTGAGCGGTGATCAAGTCCACCAGCTCTTGCGTCAAGTCAACGTTTGAACGCTCAGTGGCACCGGCGCGGATGGTGCCGAAACCAGCACTGCCAGCCGTCCCCAAAATCGGGTTGCCAGAGGCTGCTGAGGTCAAGAAGCTGGAGTCACCCACCTGACGCAGACCGGTCGGATTTGAAAAGTTGACCAGCAAAATTTTGGCCAGAGATTTTTGAGTTCCATTCGAGTAACTGGCGCTGACCAAGCCATCATTGGCAATCGTCACACCGACCAAGTCACCCTCAGGGGCACCGTCTTGGGTCTGCGACAACACCGCAAAGGGTGAGGTGTACTGGGTCGACTTGGAGTAATCGATATTGATCGTCAAGGCACCCTTACCGTCTTGCAGGAAGACCGTTTCGAGTTGTGATCCAGACAGCGGCGAAACGAGTTTTCCGCCCGTGTCAAATGTCAGCTCACCCTTGTCAAGGTAAATAGGCGTCCATTTAGGCGCGGTGGTGAAACCATCACCACTGGTGGTCTCTACACCCTGTGCATCAATGTAAACCAGCTTACCTGTTGCATCCGTGCTTTGCGTTGGACGGATCCACGTAGAGGTCGCGCCCTGACCATTCTGCGTAGCCTCTAAGCCCCAAGGACCTTTACCGGTCACCTTGATGAAAGAGTTGGAGTTAGCAGTGCCGGTGGTAAAACTGAATCTTTGCGCAACAGAGTCAAAGGCAACCTTGACGCCGCCAACCGTTTTGCCCGTGTTGTCCGCCAGCAAATTGATCTGCTTTTCAAGTTCTTTTCTGAAACCGTCCAACGAATAGTCAGGATTCACCGGAATGGTCACGGTGCCGCTTACATCGTCAACCGTGACGATGAAGGTATTGTTGTCAGCGGTGACACCAAAATTATTCTTCATGTTGATCGACGGCGACGTGCCATAAGCAACCGCCGGTGTCGAGACAACACCGCGAAGAGACGTACTTGACGCCAAAACATCTTCCTTCGACAGGCCAAACAGGCTCATCGCCAATCCGTTCACTAACAATGGATCTGTCGTCGGGGTACCCAATACCGCTGGAGTTGAGCCGGTCCCGACGCTGTCGACCAGGGTCGTGACGGAGATGGTTGATTTGTCGCCCGTCGTACCAGACGAAAAAGTGAAGTTTTTATTACCCGTGTTGTAGGTGACCGTGACGCCGAAACGCTGTTCCGCCAATGCACGGATGGACGTATCACTGTTAGGTGTGAGTTGATTGGCCATCAAGCCGTCAGCATTCAACGCCACGGGTGTTGCGGTCAAGCCCAAGAAGGGATTGCCCAGCAAAGTGGTGGAGGATGCAACTGAGCCTGAGCTAATGCTGATGATCCGAGGCGCAGCATTGGCGTCAACTACTTTGTCGACAAATTTAAAGGTGCGGCCCGCCGCGTCGTACGACACGGTGAGATTTAGTTTCTTCGTCAAATCAGTTTCGGCAGAGTCTGAAGCATCAATTGCATCCTGCATACCTGTCACAACTTGCTCCGTTGTCATCAAACCGCCGGTCACCGGCAGGGCGAAAGTCAGCGGTTTTGTTGTCACATTTGCGCCACCAGAAGCGACCGACAAAGTGAAGTCGTTGCCCGTGTACGTGACTGGGGCGCTGGGTGTTGAACCGGCTATCGATGGCAATGAGAAGTAACGTTCATCACCGAACTTGCCGTTGAGATAATTTGTCATCGCTGAGGCGATTTGGGTTCCATTCAACGGTCCAGCATTCTTCAAGAAATCGAGGTCGACATTGACAGAACTGCCATCGACCTGAACCTTCAAAATGTTTGTCAAACTGACTGCAGGCGTCTGCAATGCCAAGGCTCCGAAGTCGATAACTGCCCCGGGTGCAGCCAGGTCGGTCGTCACAGCACCCGTGATGCTGGCCGGAACCGACACCTGCTTATCGGTCAGTTGATTCAGTGAGAATTTTTGTGTTTTGGCGTTGTTGGTCAAAAAGTCTTTGACCTCGCTGTAGGGCTTGGTGACGCCGTACTGGTCGACGTAAAGCGGCTCCTTATTGAGGTCCGATGCCTGCATCAGCGAAGCCTTAACTTCATCGGTACCGATGTACACATGGGTTTGCCACTTGTTGAACGGGCTGGTGGCCGTGGCGTTTTGTGTCTTGACGTAATAAATCGTGGCGAGGTAACCGTTACCGCCTTGGTCATACACCGTCAAGGCCGTGCTTTTGTTGTAGCTGGCCGCGTTGGTGCGGTTGAACGAGTCGGTAATGACTTTGGCATCCGCCGGAAAGTTCACACCCAACTGCACCAGTGACGTTTGTTTGGCTTCACCCACCGTGGTTTGTGGAATGGTCAGCACCACGCGGTCATTCACGTTGGCGCTACCGGTCGAGTCAACCGTTGCCGCCATGAGTCGCTGCCCGGCGGAGTTCACCACGTTGAACTGGTCGTTCAACATAAAAGCGCCGTTGCGGGTGTAAACGTCTTGCAGGCCGTCGGCCGACTTGAGTGGGAAGAAGCCGTCGCCGGAAATAGCCAAGTCCAGGGTGTTCGATGAGAACGAAATATTGCCCTGGCTGAACTCTTGACTGACCTGCTTGAGGGAAACACCCTGGCCGATCGCGCTGGACGATTTTTGCAGCGGTGAAGTCGCAAAAATGTCGCCAAAGTCAGCCCGCGAACGTTTGAAGCCGGTGGTGCCGACGTTGGCAATGTTGTTGCTGGTCACACCCAACTGTGCGGAGGCGGAGTTCAGTCCGGTGAGGGAGGTATAAAACGACATTCAGGGCTCCTGGAAATCTGGCTACTTAAAAAATATGGGGCGGCGCTTTAGCCGCCAATGCGGGTGACGGTCGACAGCGGTACGCTGAGTCCGCCGTCAACTTGCAGCATCAACGGACTGGCAGCGTCGGCTTGGCTGACACTGCGCACAGTAGCCAGCGTCTGAACTGGCGGGTTGGAACTCACCCCGCCAGAGTTGATCGTGGCTTTGAAGCGGTACTTGCCATCAGCAACCGCAGCGCCGTTTGAATCCAAGCCGTCCCATGTCAGCGTGAGTGCGCCAGGAGCTTGCACGCCGGCGATCTGCTCGCGAACCATGTTGCCTTGACTGTCAAACACTTGCAGCGTCATGCCGTCTGCGCCTGCCGGCAAGCTCACAACGCCCTGCACGGGCTGACCACCCGACATAATCACTGGCGCGCCGTCAACGGCCACCTTTTTACCAATCAACCCAGTGCCCGTGAGCATGCGGTCTGCCGACATGCTGGTCACAAAGGAGGTCAGCTGAGTCGCCATGTTGGTGGTGGCTTCGAGCTGTGAGAACTGGGCCAACTGGGCCACAAAGGCTTCATTCTTGGTCGGGTCCAGTGGGTTTTGGTTTTGCAACTGGGTGGTGAACAGTTTCAAAAAGTCACTCTGACTCGCGCCCGTGCTCTTGGCCGCAGACGTTGCTGCGGCTGCCGCCGCAGTGCCGGTCGTCGTCTTGATGCTGCTTGGCATGGTGGCCGCGACGGTGGGTAGTGGAGTGATCATGGTGGTGTCCTATCAGGCCTTGGTGAGATCGAGCGTGCGCATCAAGAGCTGACGTGCCGTGTTGATGACTTCAACGTTGTTTTGGTAAGAGCGGGAGGCGGCCATCATGTCGACCATCTCACCCATTTCGTTCACGTTAGACGTGTAGACATAGCCATCTTTGTCGGCCAATGGGTTGCCCGGGTCGAGCAATCGACGAACCGGCGTTGGGTCATCGCTGATCTGCTGAACCTTGACGCCGCCCTGGTAAGAGTTCCCTGGCGTAGAACCCTGCTGCTCCATGATGGTTTTGAAAACGGCGCGCTTGGCCCGAAAGGCATCTTGGTCAGTGCCAGCCACCGTGCCGGCGTTCGCCAAGTTGGAAGCGATGGTGTTCATGCGCACTGACTGCGAGTTGAGCGCTGAGCCGGCAATGCCGAAAATTTGGTCGAGGGCCATGTGAATCAATCTCCTCGCAAGGCTTTGCGGATGCCGCTGACGCGCTGCTCTAAAAAGTTGAGCGTGGCTTGGTAGTCGGCGGCTGACTTACCGTATTTCGCTTGCTCGACGTGCAGTTCAACCGTGTTGCCGTCAAAGGCGGTGTTGAATGGAGTCCGGTACTTCACCGCGTCGGCACTGCCGGCGTCGCCTTGTGCAACGTGACCCGCCTGAGTCGTCACCATGGCGGTGTCTTGGGCCTGCTGCATGACCTGCTTGAAGTCAATGTCGCGGGCTTTGAAGTTAGGCGTGTCAGCGTTGGCGATGTTGCGCGCAAGCAGTTCCATGCGCTGACTGCGCATACCGAGGGTTTGTGCGTGCACCCCAAGAGCATTGTCCAAAACATTCATCGCCTGACCTTTCCATCGATTGCCGTCACCGAGTGACTGCGGTTTGACTCGCTTGCCGGTTTACCGACACGTCCAGCCTTTTCAAGAGGCCTCAGGCTTGTTACTGCAAAACCTGTGCCATAGGTTGATTGCCGCTTTTTTGACGCCATCAAGGCTGAAACAAGGGTGAGCGGCAAGATGTTGCCGCCAGTGATTGCCGCTGCCGTCTCTGCGAGGCTAGGCCGCGGCAGTCTATGTCACCGGATGCAGGTTCATAGATTGCCGCGCTGCGCTCGCAATGACGGATAAGTCGCTCGCGATGACGCCGAAGATGTTGATTTGAATGTCAACGCACGCGCGTTGTCACCGGCTGCAGTTGCGGTGTGTTGTCTTCGTAGGCAGCGGTGCGAATGGCTTGCAGGCGTCCACTGGCCGTTGAACTTTGACCCAGTCGTTCGGCAGCATTTTTAAGCAGACCTTGCAAGATAGATTGGCGCGTCATGGGGGCGCTGGTGTCACGCCCTTCGTACAGCGCCTTGGCTTGGTTGTTGCCAATGGCGAGCGGCGCATTGGTCCGCACTTCGCTGCGGGCAGAGGGCATCAAGACCGACAAATACAAGTCATCAAGACCTGTGGCACCTTTGTTTTTGAGGCCGACGTCGCCAAAGTACTTGTCCACCAGGTGCAGCTGCTGGTAAACGCTGAGGCCCAAAATGGCTTTCGGATTGGCGGCGAAACCAGCACTGGCAGCACCGCGGTCTGAACCGTTACAAAACTGGATGATGCCGTGGCAGCGCTGATTACTGGCGCGCGGATTCATGCCGTCGCTTTCCATCAGTGTCATGCGTGCGAAATCGTCGGGGTTGAAGTGATGGGTCTTGGCGAGTTCTAAGATTTTGTCGCGGACGTCGCTTTTTTCGTTGGCGGGTATGAAACCTTTGGCGACAGCGCGGCTGAGGGTTTTGTCGAGCACGTCATGGCGCGACTGTTCAGGCTTATTGGCCGCTGAAGTCGCAGCCGTTTCGGCGGTTGCAGTTGCCGTTGCGGTCTCAGTTGACGTTGTATCCACAGGGCCAGACCGAAAAGCCTGCAAAGCGCTTGCCGCCGGAGCGCTTGCGGCCAATACCGCTGCGTAGGCCGCCTGACCTTTCAGACTGGCGTCAAGTTCGGCGGCCAAGCCGCTCATATTGAGCTGTTGACCCGGGAAAATTCGGTTGACGTTGGTGATCTTGTTGTCACTGGCGACCAGCCGGATCATCCGCATGACCTGTGGGCCGCTGAGTTGCACGCCTTGGGCTTGCGCCTGGGCCTTGACCAAAGCACTGAGGGTGTCGCCAGAGGCCACGGTGCGGGTGATGACCGGCGCCGGCGTGTCGACTTGTGCGGGCTCAGTCAACCCCGACCACTCGGCTTGCCCGAGCTTGGGCGAACGGGCGGCCACGGGCCAAGCCTGGCTAAAGGCTTGGCCAAAGGCCTGACCAAATTGCGTCGACGCTACACGGGCCTGAACCCCAGCCGTGTTTGGGCTCTCATTCAGCCACGCTGATGGACGGACGCTGACGCCCAATGTGTCTTCAAGACCCATGACAAACCCTGACCGGAAATGGCACGCTTGCCGTTTTTTTCACTTGGTCCCTTTCTTGCATATAAGCTCATATTGGTGATCTTTGGTGTCAAAAATTCAACACCTTTCGAGCAAATTGACATCGATTTACCAGGATTAATGCAAATGCTGTGCCTACTTTTTCCGACTGCCTGCTGGCGAGCCTTGATGGTCTCGCTGCTGATCGCTGCCAGCGCCCTGCCCGGCGCAGCGCTGGCGCAAAGCGCGCAAGAAAAACTGCTGACGCAGGTACGCCAATGGGTCGGCAAAACACAAAATACCAGCCCGTCACAAGTTGACTTGGCCCCGCTGGATGCCCGGGTGCAGATACAAGCGTGTGCGCAAGCTCTGCAGATGGACCTGCCTTTTGCATCGCGTGAGACGGTTCGCGTGCGTTGCACCGAGCCGCCATGGCAGCTGTACATGCGGCTGCAAACGCCCACCACCTCCAACGCTGGGCAGTTTGAAGTCACCCAAACCGGCTCGCGTGAGGCGGTTACCCGCAAAACCGTGGTCACGCGGCACTTGACTCAGCGCGGCACCCTGTTAGATGCAAGCATGCTGGAAGAAGTCTCGTTGCCAGCGCAAGGCATTGACCCCCAGGCGGTGGCGTCGATTCAAGACCTCCTGTACGGCGAGCTGGTGCGGGATGTGCCGGCAGGCCAAGTGCTGCGCAGCAGTGACATCCGCCGCGCGGTGCTGGTCAAGCAAGGCCAGTCGGCGCTGATGAGTGTGGGCCAAAACAGTGGTTTTCAGATCACGGTGAGGGTTGACGCCCTGCAGGACGGGCGCTTGGGCGAACAAATCCGCTTGAAAAATCCGGACTCGGGTCGATTATTAACAGGTACAGTGACAGGGCCCAACGCAGTGCGTGGCCTTTGAACTGTTTTTTAAAGTCGGGCTCAAGTTCCAGAATGAGCGTCCGATACTACAGATGCACAGCCTCCCAAAGCGGCTGTCTTCATTAGAAAGAGAGAACGTCATGACCGATGCCATTTCCCAATATGGGCGGCAGAGCCCGATAGACAACTCGGCTCGCAATGCGCTTGACAGCAAAGTCGCCGCAGAAGCCAGAGCCGCTGTTGACGCGAATTCGCCAAGCCAGCTGGCTTCGGCGGCCGACAACAAACCGTCGGTGGCCAAGCCTGGGCCGGACATGTTGATACTCAGCGACGTCGCAAAAAAAGCCATGACAGAACCAACGTTCGACCGGACCAAGGTGGACTCCATCAAGAAAGCCATTCAAAATGGCCAGTACCCGTTGGACCCACGCCGCATTGCCGAGAGCTTCATGGCCATTGAGCAAATGATCCGTGGTTGAATCCGTGCCTTTGACTGAAGCAGAGATGGCCGCCAAGCGCGGACGGACCGTGCTCACTCAACGGCTGGCGGACGAGCTTCAAGAAATCTTGGAGATGGAATTTGAGTCCTTGCAAAAACAGGACCTTGAGCGATTTGAACAATTACAGGGCCGCAAGACAGACGTCTTGGCTGAACTGGCGGGTCTCTGCCCGCCTTCGGACATCCTTCAATCAGACCCCGACTGGCAGGGTCTGCTGCTTGCCATGGTCCAATGCCGTGACATGCATCGGCGCAACGCCATGCTCATTGAACGCAAGCTTGAAGCCATTCGCGGCACACTGCAAAGCTTGCAAGCGTCTGTCGCCACCAGCAGCGTTGAAGTCTATGACCGCTTGGGTCAAGTGTCCCGCTTCACACGCGGCCGCGGTTATCAAGAAGCCTGATCAGGGCTGACTTCCGTCTTTTTTTCGTCACCCGGGCGCATGCCCTTGAGCCAATAAACCCAACTCAAGATCACGGCCACCGTGGTGTACAGCTCCGTCGGAATTTCGTCATCCACGTTCAGCCGGCTGAGCAAAGCCAGCAGTTGCGGGTCTTCCGAGACATAAACACCTTGCCGGCGGGCTTCTTCGACGATCATGGCCGCGACGGCGTCATCCCCTTTGGCAACAACCATCGGCACGGTATTGGGGCCGTATTCGAGTGCGATGGCTTGGCGGCGCTGGGTCATGCGGAAACGTCCACCACCATGCCGCGGTCCGCAGGCCGCCACTCGGCCGGTTCTGCCGGCCTGCGACCGTGAATGATCTGAAAGCTCTGCATGCTCAAACCCGCATCCACCAACTGTTGGCCCAGCTCTGCAGCACGCGCCTGCGCCTGCCGCACCACATCAACCTCCATGGCCCACATTTTGAGTTCGACCCGCTCCGCACCGTGCAGCTGAGTTTTAAGCCATATCTCACCCAGCGACTGACTGCGTGAATGCACGTTAACCGTCAGCGGTGGGGCTTTGCCACCTTGACGCGGTGCGCGCCTGAAGACCAGCTCAACCGGCTCGGCGTCATGAAAAGGCAGCACCATGCGCATCAGCATTTCGTTCTGGTTCTGCGCTTGCACCGCTTGCACTTGTGAGGCTTCAAGGTCGTCTACCGCCCGTTGAATACCACCCACTTTGGAAGAGTCATCGTCAGAGTCGCCCCGCTCTATGGCGGCCATCAGACGCTTGAGTAACTGCTTGGGGTCATCCGCTGGCGGCGCCATGCCACGCGCCAACCAAACTTCCGCGCCCATGCCTGCGGCTACGGCCTGACTCAATGCCTGCGGCGTGAGCTGCGCCATCGACAGTTGCATGCCCCGCCACTGTGCCTGCAAGTCGGGGCGGGGAACGCTTTGAAGCAAGGCTTCAAGCGTGCCAGGCCGAAATAATTGCGCCAATTCCGGCTGCCCGGCAGGCCTGAACAAGAGGTTGGCAAACTTAGAAATGAGTCCACTGACCTCCGGCAGCAAGGTCAGGCCCGTCGCAGCGGCCGAGGCGCCATTGGCCGGCAACAGCTGCAAACTCCACGGTCCGCTGGGTGACGCGATGACCCGCATGCTCAGCGTATGACCTTCTGGCCAAGGCGAAGGTTTGGGCAGTTCCACCAAGCGACCACGCAGCAGCAAAGCCATGTCACCGCCACCGCGTGCCTGGACGGTGGCCTGGATGATTTCACCGTCCTTGAGACCTAATTCGCGTGCGGCCGGGACGGCCAGCGGCAGCAACTTTCCATCCAGAAAGACCGCATTGGCAAGGCCAGCCGGCGGGCTGGCTTGGAGCCCTGAAATCAAGGAAACCGAACCCAGCTCCGCCGTTCACTGGCGCTGACGTTTTTACCCTCACCCGACACAGAAGCCGCTTCAGCCCCTTCCAAGACCGGCAAGATCGAAGCCCGCAGCAACTGAACATGGTCGGGGATTTGAAGCACGGCGCCTGCGCGCGGCCGCGTCGTATTGCCAGACGCGAAAGCCTGCGGGTTGAGGTCAACAAAAGCCTTGCGCAAGATCTCCACATTCAGCGGACTGTCGGGCACCGCTTTTTGGATTACCCGGTCAAGTGTTTCACCGCGGTGAACGGTGTAGGTGCGAACCGTTGAGCTTGGCGCAGGCTCAGCAGCCCAGGCTCGAGGAGCACAACAAGCCATCGCGAGGGTGAATAAGATCAAGGCAGCGCTTGCTGTGCGCGCAGAGCGATCGAAACAGCGGTGGGTCATTGGGTTTTCCTTGTCGCGTGTGCGTTAAAGCTGATTTAACGCTGATTTAACGTTGCGTATTGATGGGAATCACCGGTGCGTCTGCACGCCAGGCCCGCCAGTCGGTGCGTACCAGCTCACTCGGGCCGGCAACGATTTGCAGTTGCGCGTGCAAAGGATAAACCTGTCCGACGCGGGCCAGCACCGAGTTGGCAGCCACACCTGACGACAAAATTTGCTGGGGAAATCGCTGCGGGTCTGCCAGCAGCCATTCGTCACCGGGACGCACACCGGCCAAAGCACCCGCGTTGATGCTGAGTTCACTCCCCCGGACTGCGATCACATCTGGACGCACGGCATCACATGAAAACTGTTGCGCCAATGCCTGCGTCCATGGCTGGATCAAAGCAAAAGCTTGCTCACGCACCGAGGCCTCTAACTGTGGCCTGCCCCAGGCCGGAACTTGCCTCGGCATTTCAAGCTGTGCGCTGGCTTCATACGCCGGCTTGACTTGACCGCGGGCCACCAATGAAAAGTTCAGCCGCGCCATGATGGGCCGATCCGGCCAGATCGGCAGTACCGAGAGCACATGTGCCGCACCGGTTGCCGGCAAAGCCGGGGCGGGCCTGACGGTCAGAAACGCCTGCCAAGGCAATTGGTCTGCCGTGGTGCTGACCAACAGCCGCTCGTAACTTGTCCGTGCGGGTGCCGATCGCTCCAACATGCCCCAGCCAGTGGACCCACTACCGACCTGCTGCAACAAACTGGCAGTCAGTTGCCCAAGGGCCTGCGCCAAGGGCGCATGGTCGACCGACCATGCGCCCTCGACCGTCATGCGCAAACCCACTAAATTCCGCAGGGTTGCCACATGTCCACACGTTTGGGCGGATGTGCTGACCTCTCGCATGAGGTCTTTTCGGCCAGCCGAAACGGTTGCCTCAGGGGCTACTGCTGCGCTCAACGCTGGCGCGGCAGGCAGTTGCAACCGGGCCCGTGGTTGACCGGCGCTGTCGCGCTTGTAGCTCAAGACTTGAACGCCACGCACCTCCATACCGGAACGAAAGCTACTGCCCTCGCGCAGCACGCCTTGTGCGTCAACCCAAGACAGGCTTTCGACGCGGGTGGCGCCTTCCAGCGCAGCCTGCACCAAGCCTTGGCGAATCGCCTCAAGCCGCTCTTCTGGGCTGAACGTGCTCAAAGTCGATTGCGCGCATGCCGTGCTTGCCAGCAACATGGGCCAAGCCAGGCGGCAAAGTGAACGCAAAAAACGCCAACCATCAGCCAAGAAGACTCGACAAGACGATGCATCGGCGGCGTGGATTGAACTCACCTCAGGTTCCGTACGGCTGTTTATGTGTGACGAGGTGCTGATCAATGGTTTTTAGCGACCATTTGACCGAGATACAGCGTGCGCAGATCTCGGACAACGGCCTTGTCTAGCGACAGCGTGGTTTCATACGTGTCCTCACCGGCAGGCGTGATGCTGACCAGCACGGCCCCGTAAATCACACCCTCAACCCGAGTCCGAAAAGAGTCGTTCTGCACGGTCATGTCGGCTACCGTGGTGGTCGCATCGAGTTGCTGGCCATAAACCTGCTCCGTCAAAGAGCGGTACGCGTCGAGCTTTGAGGCCCGAATAGCAAGCAAACGCTGCTGCGCGGGAACACGGTGGTTTTGCACACTGATGACCGCATAGCCCGTGGCCGTCAGCGTTTCGCGTTTTTCAACCAAGGGCGCGATCATGCCGGCATCAGCCGCTCGTTGTGCCGCCGCTTGTGACGCGGTGACCGGCTCAGGCTGAGCTGTCATGGCGGTCTTGCAACCCGACAGACCGATCACGAGCGCAAGCAGTACGAGCGGCAGGGCCGGCAAGCGGGAGGGCATTGAGCACAGGCGGTTCATGGTCTAAATCCTTGTCAAAAAACGGTGGCGAGAAGCTACAGCACTTGTATCGGCACCAATTCATAAACCTTTAGGAAATGCCCCGGCAGCACCAACGCTGCAGACCCTATTCAACCGTTACATTTTGATAGTCGAAATAAGTGATAAATTGTGTAAAAGAACAATCAATTTTGTAACAAACATGAGACTTTGTGTAAGATCAAGGCAATCTGTAGCACTGTCGGTGTATTGACATTTCCCCACTTCTCGGTATCACTTGGCCAACATCAAACATCCACCTTCGTATATTGGGCAAAGCGCAGCAGCCAAAGCTGTGCGCGACCTCGTTGCGAGAGTGGCGAATTCGATCGCCACGGTGCTCATCACGGGTGAAAGCGGAACCGGCAAGGAACTGGTGGCGCGAGCGCTGCACGACGACTCGATTCGAAGCAACGGTAACTTCGTTCCTATCAATTGCGCAGCCATTCCTAAGGACTTGCTTGAAAGCGAGTTATTTGGCCACCGCAAAGGGGCATTCACTGGCGCTGTGGCAGACCGTGTGGGCCGGTTTGAACTCGCCCACGGTGGCACTATTTTTCTCGACGAAATCGGTGACTTGTCACTGGACATGCAGGTCAAACTGCTGCGCGTGTTGCAAGAAAGAACCATCGACCCGGTCGGCGGTTTGCGCCCGGTTCAAGTCAATGTACGGGTGGTGGCCGCCACTCACCGCGACTTGGAAACCGAAATTCAGGCAGGACGCTTTCGGGAAGATCTGTATTACCGCCTGAATGTGCTGCCGCTGCACACCTCGCCGCTGCGTGAGCGTCGCGAAGACGTGCCTGAGTTGCTGCGTTACTTTGCTGGTCGGTTTGCCATGCCGGGACGCCCGCCCGTGACTTTCACCGACGACTTTATGCAGGCCCTGCAAGACTACCCATGGCCGGGCAATGTGCGTGAATTGTCGAATCTGGTCGACCGTTTCAGCACGCTTTTTGAAAGTCAGTTGCTGGCGCTGCGAACCATCACACCCAATCTGCTGCCCCGTGGCTTGGCCGCCATCCAGGCGGAACGCTGCCCGCAACCACTGGCCGGTGATTTGCAAGCAGCCGTCCTGTCTGCGCACAACGCCATGGTCGACGCAATGGATGATGCCTCTGCCGAAACTGAAGACGATGATCAAGTCGAAGACATCATCATGTTGGCGCAAGGCGCTATGCCAACCTTGCCTGCCGGTGGTGTTTCGCTGAAAGACCGTCTGGCGGAAATTGAGCGTGACTTGATTTCACAGGCACTGACGCGGACCGATGGCAATGTCTCGCAGACGGCTCGACTGCTGAGCTTGCAGCGCACCACGCTGATTGAAAAAATCCACAAATACGCTTTGCGCCCTGCCCTGGCCGCAGGGGAAAGTCGCGCGTCGTCGGATCAGTTGTTAGCCTGATCCGGCGCCTCCCTTCGCTCAGGGCTTGTCCGCCGGCTGTGCGCGCGGGTACTGCAACATGCTGTCGCGCTTGCGCGCAGCGGCCGCAGCGGTCGCATTGGCAGTCGCTTCTGAGTTTTGACGTTCACGCTGTTGACGCGCCTGTGTTTCCAGCTCACGACGGACTGCGCCGCTGTCACCCAGGGCACCTTGTAAGCCCTTCATTTGACTTGACAGCGTCGACAGCGCTCCGGCCTGGGCTTTGAGACGTGCATCCATGCCGGAGACCTGCTGGCTCATCGCCTGCGTTTTGAGGTCGACCTGTTTTGCAGTCAACTCAGGCATGCTCTGGGTGCTTTTGATGGCCTCGTCCAAGCGCGCGTCGATCTTGACTTGCAGAGCGGCAATGGCTTCTTGTTTGGCCAGCATGGTTTGCAAAGCCTCTTGAACCGCCCCCACAGACTCCATGGAAGCGTCCATCCCCACCACCCGCTTGCCAACCGCCAACACCATGTCGTCGAGCTGGGCCACGCGGGATTGCAAGCGCACCGCCAAGGCGGCAAAAACGCCGCCGGCCACCAGCATCAAGGCACCGCAAACGACCAGCAGGACTGTCGAGAATTTTCTTTGCGTGTGATAAGACGTCTGCAGTTCCTTGGAAGCTTTGCGAAGTTGGCCCGCGGCATCAGCGGCCAGACCGGCGGCCCGGGTGGCCAATTCGCCCGAGTCCATGACGGCAAGCCGCATGTCCGTCATGCCATCGTCGTCGCCCACGCCCAGCGCAGCTGCATCAGCGTCAGCGTCAGCGTCAGCATGAGGGTTGACGGCGGCGTGGTCTGACGCCTGCGTGTCTGCGGTGGTCGGGTGAGGGCTTGGGTTGCTCATATCGTTCTCCAGGGCTTACGCCATTCAATGTCGGTGGTGAGGCGTCAGCTGCGCGTTGAATCTTGCAGCGCATCCAGCTTCGTGCGAACCTTGTCGTTTTCAATCTTGAGCTTGACGACACGCGCAGGAAAATCCATTTGCAGCATCGTCAACATGGTTTCCGAGAGTTCCGGCGACTCTGACGTGACCGCCTCGGTTCGTACCTCCACGGGTTCGTCCACAACGGCGGCGGATACAGCCAAGTTGTGGCTAGCCATGGATTCTGGGACGGGTTCGGGCAAGGCCACAAAGCGGTCTTGCTCAGACCGTTTGATCAATGGGCCTTGCTCAGGGCGAGTGACCGCTAGGGCTTCAGGCACCAAGGCAACATGAGACTGCTCCGCCAAGGTTTCTGGCATCAACGCCATGTGCTCGTTCTCGACAAGCTTGACCACTGAATTAACGTCGTCATGATCTGCTTCGGCACCAGCGGCGGCCAACACACGGTCTTCTTTGAGGTGACGGTCAAATACCGGCTGCGCATCAACCGGTTGAGGTGCGTCAGCGTCTGGGGCGAGCACGCGATTTTCGTCGACCGAATCGTCATGGGCGGTTGACTCTGGAGCAGCAAGCACTTTTCGCACTGTGGGTTCCTGAGCCGATGCTTTTTTGCCCGAGGCAACATGCGCGCCCTCCGGCATAGAGACTTGGTGCGGACTGTCGTTTCTGATCAGTTTGGGTTCGCTCATCGTGGGGACTCCTGAGACTGGCCGGCGGTGACCGGCTCCGAATTGAATTGATCGCGTATTGAACGGGTGGTTCGCACCCAGGCGCCGGCGGGTTTTCCGCGTCCGGCGCTGAATTCAGTGGCCATCGCAGGCGTTGCGAAAGGACCCGACATCACAACGAAGTAGGCGAGTTTTTCTCTTGGTCTGTACACCGCCACAATGCGGGCTTTGGCCAGTGCGGGAACTCCTTTTTTCCAGGCCACGGCACCCTCGTAAGTCGGCATAGCGGCATGTTGCAGCACCAAGGCTGACGCTGGCATGGCATTGATCCAAGCTTGATTTGCCAAGGCTTCAGCAGCCGGCTCGATGATGCCGACGACAGGCTGGGCGGGCTCCTCAGCCACCACCGGTTCAGCAGCGGGAGGCGCTACCGGCGCGGGCACGGCAACCCCTGCGGGCTCAAGCACAGGTGCTGGCGGTGTTACGAGTGCTGTAGCCGGTGCGGCCGCAGAAGGTGACCGGGCCGCAGAAGTCGCCGTGAGACTGGCCCAGCGCTGCGCCAGATCGTCACGGTCAATCGTGAACACCGTTGGATGGAGCCAAGCGGTGACGCCCACCGAGAGACTTCCCAACAAGACAATCGACAACACCCAGCGCCACACAGATGAACGCGCCGGGGCACTGACATCCCGGCGGTCACGGGACTGGGTGTTGCTGTTTTTACTGGCTTTAGTGGCTTTACCAAGCTGCCCTTTTGCCCTGCTCTTGTCGGTTCCGCCGGAGAAAGTAAAGACCGCGGTAGAAGCCGGCGCTTGCGCCAAAGGCGACTGAAAACCCAAGGGATCGATGCCGGCAGGGTCGGCCATGGCGGGGCTGCCCGGCAGCGGTGCCTCTAGTTTTTTAAGCAAGGTTTTGACAGCGCCTTCGCAACCATCTTCCCGGCCCTGAACCAGCATGACGATGGCTTGCTCAGGCGTGGGGGGTTCAATGTCCCAGCGCAACATGCGCCGGTCGAAGGAGTCAAACACTTTGCGGCTTTGCACACTGGTGCCGAGCAGCAACACGATGCGGATATTCGCGCCGGGAAAGTTTTGCACCAAGCGCGCCAGTAGCTTCACTTCGTGGTCGGCCAGAGCGCCAGCGTCATGCACGATCCAGATCCGCGCCGGCGAGTCAAGTCCAGGCAGCTTCATGGCTTGCTGGACGGATTGCTCAGCCAACACATCATTGAATCGGGTCAACATGGCGGCGGTGTCAGCCGGGAAATAAACCTCCAGCGGGCTCAGTGGCGAGCTTTCCCGCAGGCGCGCAATCAACAAGCGGCTGTAATGATCCAGCGCGGCCTCACGGTTGCTTGAGAGGGCCAAACTGCGGCCGTCGCGCAGCAGGCCAGCGACACAACCTTCAAGGCGGAAACGATCTGCCGCCCGAAAAAACAGCGGCTCAAGGCCTACCTCACCGGCAGTCAAGCTCGCCGTTAATTCACTCATGCTTTGCGCTCCGCAGGATTTTCAAGTTCGCCTTTTGCATTGAAGCGCATCGACGGTGGTATTTTGGGCTGCGGTCTGGCCATCGGCTCAACCCCAGGCCGCACTTGCGCCAAGCTGAAGACGTAAGCAATGACCGGTGCAACCGCGTGATAAAGCGCTTCGGGAATTGACTTGTCGACATCCGTGGTGAAGAACAAAGCCCGGGCAAGTTGCGGCGATGCAAACATCTCGACGCCATGCTTTTTGGCTTCCTCGCGAATCAGCGCCGCCATGTGATCAGCCCCTTTGGCCAACAAGATCGGTGCGCCATCGGCGGTCGGATCGTAAGACAGCGCAATCGCAAAGTGTTCGGGGTTGGTGATGACCACGTCAGCATCTTTGACCTTTTGCATCATCCGGTTGTTGGCCATCTCGCGCTGACGCCGCCGAATCTGCTGCTTGACTTCAGGCCGGCCTTCCATGTCCTTCATCTCATCTTTGATCTCTTGCTTGGTCATGCGCAAGCGCTTGATGTACGACCATTTTTGGTAGGGTGCGTCAATCAACGCGATCAACACCAAGCTGAGCGTGAGCCACAGGGCTGCTTGTGTGATCAACGCGCCAGCACTCGCCAAAGCAGGTTGCAACTGCATGCTGCCGAGGTGAATGAGCTCCGTCATGTGGCGCTCAACGAGCACCCACAAAACACCCGCCACCAACGTGAATTTCCCCAAGGACTTGAGCAACTCAACCGCTGCGCGGGAACCGAACATGCGCTTGAAGCCTTCGGCAGGACTGAGTTTTGAAAACTGCGGCGCGACGCTCGACATCGAGAAGTGATAGCCGCCAGTGACGCCCGATGCCAGAATCGCCACCACGGCTGTGACCGCCATCAAGGGCAACACCAGCAACAAAGCTTCCAGCAATTGAGATGCAAAAGTGGCCGGCAACAGGCTAGGCGTGTCGAGCGTCTTGCGGTCGAAGGTGAAACTCTTGACCAGCATGTCTGACAGGCGAGTCGCCCAGACACCACCCACCATCAAGATGGTCATCACGGCGGCGATCATCACGGCGGCGGCAGGCAGCTCGGTAGAACGGGCGACTTGGCCTTCATCACGCGCGCGTTTGAGCCGCCGCGCTGTGGGTTCTTCGGTAGGTTCTGAGCCGCTATCGGACATATCGACTGAGATCCATCAAATTAAACGTGAACGTCATCACGGCAGCCCCACCATCGCGCGAATCTGCGTCAAGCCTTGCACCCAAAGCCACTGAATACGCCCCGCAATGCTCGACAAAGACACCATCAAAACGAAAAATCCGGCGACGATGGTGGCCGGCAGGCCGACTGAAAAGATATTCAGACTCGGCGCAGCGCGTGTCACCACACCCAAACCGATGCTGATGAACAGCAGCGTCACCATGACCGGCAGCGCGGTCAGTACCGCGCCCAAAAATATCATCGAGCTCCAGCTCACCAGTTGCCCATAGGCGACGTGGTCCATCAGCGAGCGCCCGACCGGCAAAGTCGAAAAGCTCTCCAAAACCATGGCGAGCAGCATGCCGTGACCGCCCAAACTGACAAAGATAAGGGTTGAGAGAATCAGCAAAAACTGGGCGATGACCGGCACGTTGCCCAGATTGGGATCAATCAGGCTGGCCATCGACAAACCCATCGCGTTAGACACCGCCTGCCCAGCCACCACCACCGAGGCCGTGACGATTTGCAGCATCAGGCCCATGAAAGCACCGATCACCAACTGGTTGAGAATCTCGAGCAAACCGGTGGCTGACAGCGGATCGATCACCGGCCAGTCAAACATCGGATAAACCATCACCGACAGCGCCAACGCCAGCATGACACGGATGCGAACCGTCACCGATTGCAAAGAAAAAACAGGCGCCGCCAACAGCAGTGCCGATATCCGTAGCATCGGCCACAAGAACGCATAAAAGCGCTCAACGATATCGACGGCTGCGACGTTCATTTTCAGACGAACAGTGTCGGGATGCGCAAAAAGATACCGCGCGTGTAATCAACCATCATGGCGATCTGCCAACCGCCCACCACCGCCAGCGTCAGCGCCATCGCGGCGAGCTTGGGGATAAAACTCAAGGTGGCCTCGTTGACAGACGTGGCGGCCTGAATGATGCCGACCACCAAACCAACCGCCAGCGCCATGCCGAGCAGCGGGGCCGAGATCAGCACGGTCATCCAGAGAGCCTGGGTACCCAGTTCAACAACAGTAGAAGCGTCCATGTGAAGGGTTCCTCAGGTAGTGACAAAACTGGCGGCGAGCGATCCCATGATCAGCCCCCAACCATCGACCAGCACAAACAGCATCAGCTTGAAAGGCATTGAAATCATCATCGGCGACAGCATCATCATGCCCATCGACATCAGCACACTGGCGACAATCAAGTCAATCACCACGAAGGGGATGTAGATCAAAAAACCAATCGTGAAAGCGCTTTTGAGCTCAGAGGTGATGAAGGCCGGCACCAGCGTCGTGAAGGGCACGGTCGCAGGGGTCAAGGGCTCACCTTTGCGGGCGATCTGCATGAACAACGCGATGTCGTCACCACGGGTCTGGGCCATCATGAACTTGCGAATTGGCGCTTCGGCAGCGGCCAGCGCTTTGTCAAAGTCCAGGCCGTTTTGCAGGTAAGGCGCCAAGGCGTTTTGATACACGTCGGTCAGCACCGGTTGCATGATGAACAAAGTCAGGAACAGCGACAAGCCGACCAGCACGGTGTTGGGCGGTGTTTGGCCGGTGCCGAGCGCTTGCCGCAGCAGCGACATGACGATGATGATGCGCACAAATGACGTCATCATCAGCAGCAGCGATGGCAGCACCGACAGGGTTGTCATCAGGGCCAGCAACTGCAGCGTCAAGCTGTATTGCGTGCCTTTGGCGCCACCTGTCACGTTGAGCAAGGGCAAGCCCTGCGACCAAGCGGCTAGCGGCAACACCAGCAACACCAAAACGCCCACATGGCGCCAAAAATTACGGGGCATCAACCATCTCCGCATCATCCTTTGAACTGGCAGGCCAGCTGCCCAGCGCCGTCAGCTGGGTCGGTGAAATACCGACCAGAACCTCACGAGCACCTATCCGCACCAAGGCAATTTTTTGACGGGGGCCGACGCTGACCGCTTCAACCACGTGCAGTTGCCGCGTGCCGCCACCCGCACGCACGCCTGACTGCATGCGTTTTAGCGCCCACAGCAAGCCACCCAAGAGGCAGAAAACCAAGACCAAACTACCTGCAAAACGAAGCATGTCCATGCCAGAAAGTCCGGTGGCCATGCTCAGAGATTCTTCATGCGTTCGGACGCCGGCACGACGCGCGTCAAGCGAATGCCATAACGATCATTCACCAGCACCACCTCGCCTTGGGCGACGACCGTCTTGTTGACCAGCAGGTCTAAGGGCTCACCAGCGATATGGTCTAACTCAACCACACTGCCCTGCGTCAAGCGCATCAGGTCGCGAATTTTGATCATGGCGCGACCCACTTCAACCGACAGCGTGACGGTGATGTTCTGCAACACGTCAGGGTTGATCTGGGAGGTGGACGTGCCGCTGCCAGCAGCGGATTTTTCAATTGTGTTGTCAGTCATGTCGGGTTCCTGAAAGTCATTCCATGCCGGGGATCACGGCCAGTTCAATTTGCACGGCCGACTGTGTGCCAAGCGCGCCCACTTGCACATCAAAGGCGGGGACGTCATTGATCAAGAGACGCGCCAGTTCGGGTTTTTTGAAATACAAAACGTCGCCGGGCTGCATGTTTTCAATGGTCTTGAAGCTGCCTTCGAACGAGCCCAGAAGGACGCGCATTTCCAGGCTGGCACTGTCAACCGCATGGCCCAAATCGTCGCGCCATTGGTTGTCAGATTCTTCGTTGCCGTCGCCGGTCTGAACGCGACTGCGCAGCAGGTCGCGCACCGGTTTGAGTGATGAGTAGGGATAGACCAGGTCGATGAAACCGTGTGCGTCCGGGCCGCTCTCGGTTTCAAAGCGAGTCAGGATGACGAGGTCATTTTCGTCGGCAATTTGCGCAAACTGTGGGTTGATCTCCGAGCTCACCAGTTCAAAGTCGATCTCCATCAAAGGCGACCACGCTTCTTTCAGTGAGCGAAAAAACACATCCAAAATCATGTTGATGATGCGGGTTTCGGTCGGTGTGAAAAGCCGGCCGGAAGGCAGCTGACCAACGCCACGGCCGAAGCCACCAAAAAAACTGTCGAGCGAGCTGAAAACCACCACCGGGTCAATCACCACGATGGAATAACCCCGCAACGGGTTCATGCGCACGACGTTCACTGACAGCGGCGCGCGCAAGTCTTTGAGGTAGTCACCAAAGCGAACAATCTGCACATGGGTCGGGCTGACGCGCGGACTGCTGCGCAGCATTTCGAGCAAACCCAGACGGAACAAGCGCACAAAGCGCTCGTTGATCATGTCAATCGACGCGACATTGACACCCAGACTGCTGTCCTCGCTGGCGATGTCATGCTTTTTGACGTGGGCTGACGTGTTGAACCCCGTGTCGACCGGAATCGTTCCGTCGTTGACACCTTCGGCGAGGGCCGAAAGCTCTTCAGGGGTCAGCAAAGTGGTGGCCATGGTCTGTTCAGAATGCGGGGCGAAATGGGCGCTGCGAAATACGGCGTTATTGGGTGACGAAAGAGGTGAAATAAACCTCCTCAATGCCGCCAAAGTCTTCGTATTTTTCAAGCAAGGTGTTCATCACATCGCGAATGTGAACGGCCAAGTCCTTGCGGAAGTCCGGCTTGGTCAGATCAGCGTCAACGGTTTGACGCATGACATCCAAGATCACCGAGCGAAGCGCCATTTCATGCTTTTTAACGTTGTCAATCACCCGCTGGTCGTAGCGCGTCATGATGGCAATTTGAACCGACATGACCTTGCGCGAACCGGTCAGGTTAGACAAGAAATCGTTGTCGAGCTTGAGGTAGCTGTAATCAAAACGCGTGAGTTCCGGTGACTTTTTGCTGAGCTTTGCCGGGCCACTGTCTTTACCGCCTTTGATGGGTGCGCCATGGGCATCGGTTTTGGGGGCTTCGCCATGGCCATCGGCCTTGGCCGGCGCCGCATGGGGGTCGGCTGCGCCATGGGCATCACCTTCCAGCATCTGCTCGGCTGTCAAATCCGCTTTGGGCTTGAAAAAGCCGGTAGCAAACAGCGTTCCACCGACGGCGCCACCAATGACCAAAAGCAAGGCGACGACGCCTCCAATGATCAAGACAATCGGCTTTTTAGCTTTTGGTTCTGTATCAACAACTTCTTCAACCATGCGACACCTCGTTCAAAGGATTTATAAAATTTGTCTCTTGAATCAAGCCAGCACGTCCCACGCGCCACTTGAATCACTCTGTCGAACACTGCCTGACGGCGCTGTCGCGGCCACTGACTGAACCGGTCCAGCGACCGCATCACTGTCATTCGGCGCATGGCTGCGAGGCGTTTGCGAGGGTGTCGGATTTCCGCCAGATTGACGCGCGGAATCTCCATTCACCCAGACATTAGCAACTGCCGTGCCTGATTGCGACAAGCTGTCGCGCAACTTGGGCAGACCCTGCGTGATCAGTTCACGTGTGAGCGGGTTGTCTGAACGGAAGACGGCATCCAAGCCACCCGAGCGCATCTGTAGCTCGAGATCAATCCGGCCCAAGCTGGCGGGATCCAGACGCATCTGCATCTTCCATTCGCCACGTTCGATCTGCGCCTGCAGCCGTTGGCCGAGTGCTTGCCCCAGACGGTCGGCCAGCAGCTGGTAGTTTTCAGCCCGCTGGGCCGACTGGCTGGGGTTGACGACGTCAGGCGACAAGGTCAAAGAACCCGCCGCTTTACGGCTGCCGTCGATGGGCACAGCGGCAACGTCGCCTGTGTCTGCATCCTTCACCGCGGTGGTGATGCCGTCAACGGATTCAGTTGAATCAACCGGTTCGGCCAGCGTTCCGGCTGGGGTGAAAAACTGGCGCATGTCTAAGGTTGTTTGGCCGGGACTCGCCGCGACCACGGCGTTCGCTGTGAGGTTGCCCCAGGTCTGCGCCTGTCCATTGCCGGACAGCGTGGCAAGCCGGCGCGTCAACGCCGTGACGGCTTCACGCGGCAGCAGCAACTCAACCCGCAGCGCGTCGCTCATGGCTTTGTCAGCACTGACCGGCTTGACTTCTCCCAGTGCAGTCATTCCTGTCAGTGCGCTCTGCACCGGAGGCTTTGTCACCTGCCAAGCCACATCAGTCGCAGCGGCCGTGGCCGTGGCCAAGGGCACAGCGGTGACTGAAGCCGGGTGCGCTGCAAGCCCCTGCGCAGACAGAAAATAGGCCGCGGGGACCGGTGCTGGCGTTGGTTTAAAACTGCCATCAGCCGCCAACACCAAGTCACTCGCCAAGGGGGCGATCACCGCATTCGCTTGGCTGACCAAGGTCTGGCCGAGCATCACGTCTGGCGTCTGCAAGGCCAATTCACTGACACTCAAAGCCGCAACCGTTGTCGGCTTGACCGAATTGAGAGCCAAGGCCTGACCCGCTAAAAAGTAAGCAGCCCCGACCGTCGCTGATGTCGCTGACAAACCGGCCACACCAGCCGGTGCCGGCGCCGCCAAGTCCCCGAATAAAGATGCCAGCGTACTTTCGTCAAGCCCTTGGGACCTGGCAAACGCCATCAGACTGCCGGTATCAGGCACCGGCTTGGCCGCCGTGATGACTTCGATCTGCGACCCCAAAGGAAGGGCTTGCAAACCAGCTTCGGCCAAACCGGCAGCGGCAATACCTTGCCGCTTTGGGTCGGCCAGCATGCTGCCGAGCAAATTGGCAAAATCAGCACCGCGCAGCGCTTCGCCCGGCGCAGTACCGGGTGTAACGCTGGGCGAAACGCCCTGCACCGCCGGGCCAGCCGGGCCAGGGGAAGCATTGAGTAAGGAAGTAAGAGGGTTTGCGTCCATGTGATTTTTGCTTGAGAAATCAGAGTAATCAGGTCAACCGTGAATCGGGCTGACAACTACACAGCAAAAACCGTGACCGGACAGGTCTTGCCGCTTCAGCACAGAGGGAAACCGCCCAATCGACTGTCGACTTTGCATGGCACAGAGTTTGCAGAGTAAGACCACGACAACCGACTTTCCACGCTTTTTCACGCTTTTCACCGACCCATCGCCCTCATGAACACATTGACCCTGTCAAGTATTCGACAGATCCTGTCTGGCTTCAGCCTCAAAGGGCTGGCCATTCCGGCGCTTGTCCTGCTGATCACGGCCATGTTGGTGTTGCCGTTCCCGCCGTGGCTGTTGGACGTCCTCTTCACTTTCAACATTGCGTCCAGCCTGCTGATCATCATGATCGCCATCGGCACCCGCAAGCCGCTGGAGTTTTCATCCTTTCCATCCGTCTTGCTGTTTGCAACGATGATGCGGCTCGGTCTGAACGTCGCATCGACACGGGTCGTACTGGTCAACGGCCACGAAGGCGAAGAAGCCGCCGGCAAAGTGGTCGCAGCGTTCGGTCACATCGTCATTGGCGGCAACTACGTGGTGGGCTTCATCATCTTCGGCATCCTGATGATCATCAACTTCATCGTGGTGACCAAGGGCGCTGGTCGGGTCTCGGAGGTCAACGCCCGCTTCACGCTGGACGCCATGCCGGGCAAGCAAATGTCGATTGATGCGGACCTGAACGCCGGCGTGATCGATCAGGACACGGCGAAAAAACGCCGCGAAGAGCTGTCCCAAGAATCGGACTTCTTCGGCTCGATGGATGGTGCTTCCAAGTTCGTCAGCGGAGACGCTGTGGCCGGTCTGATGATCTTGATCATCAACTTAGTGGGTGGCTTGGCGATTGGCATTGGCCAGCATGATTTGTCGCTGGCTGAAGCGGGCCGTATTTACACCCTGCTGACCATCGGCGATGGTTTGGTGGCGCAAATTCCGTCCTTGTTCTTGTCCCTGGCAACCGCCATCATCGTGACCCGCGTGACGACCGCTGAGTCCATGACCGAGCAGGCGACGACGCAGCTGTCAAACCCGTCTGCCCTGTTCATCTCCGCCAGTATTCTGGCCATCTTGGGACTGGTGCCCGGAATGCCGCACTTTGTCTTCTTGTTACTCGCCAGTGGCTGTGCCGGTATCGGCTTCATGGTTTTACGCCGCAGCAGCATGCCGGAAACCAGCCCAGCAGGCATCGCCCGTGCGGCCGCTGAAAGTGGCATTGAAGAGCCCAAAGAGCTCGATTGGGATGACGTCGATCAGGTTGATCTGATTGGTCTGGAGATTGGCTACGGCTTGATCCCCTTGGTCAACCCGGAGGCGGGTGGGCAGCTGATGGCGCGCGTCAAGGGCGTGCGCAAAAAACTCTCTGTCGAACTCGGCTTCTTGATTCAACCGGTGCGCATCCGTGACGCTCTGAACATTGACCCTGACACGTATCACATCGTGCTCAAAGGGGTGGTCCGCGGCAAGGGCGAAATCCGCGTCGGCCGCGAAATGGCCATCAACCCCGGCCAGGTCTATGGCTCGCTTGAAGGCGTCGCCTGCAAAGAGCCCGCTTTCGGTTTGGACGCCGTTTGGATTGACCCGTCGCAACGCGACCACGCACGCACGCTGGGCTACACCGTGGTGGACGCCAGCACGGCGGTCGCCACGCACTTGAACAAGGTGCTGCGCGACAACGCCTCAGACCTGCTCAGCCACGACGAAGTTCAGCAGTTGCTGGACAAGTTGGCGGCCAAGTCACCCAAGCTGGTGGAAGACTTGGTGCCGGGCAAGTTGTCGCTGGGCGTGGTCACCCGCACCTTGCAAAACGTGCTGGGGGAGTCGGTCTCGATACGCGACATGCGGACCATCGTCGAGGCGCTGTCTGAAGCCTGTGGCCGCACCCAAGACCCTGACCAGCTGACCTCCATCATTCGCCCCAAACTCGGGCGGATGATTGTGCAAGGGTTGGTCGACGCGCAAAACGGTTTGTCCGTCATCACCCTCGACCCCGGCCTGGAACAACTGCTGCACAACGTGCTGCAGCAAAGCGGCCCGAACCAAAACATGGTGCTTGAGCCCGGCTTGGCTGAGCGCCTCTTCAGCGCGCTGCGCGACGGCGCCCGCACCGTCGAAGAACAAGGCCACCCTGCCGTGCTGGTGGTGTCACCGGCGATTCGCCCATGGCTCTCGAAGGCTGTGCGCTTCAGAGTCACCGACTTGACGATCTTGTCTTACAGCGAAATTCCTGAGGACCAAATGGTCAAAGTCATCCACACCGTGCACGCCGAAACCAAAAAATAACCCCCTACTGCCATGCAACTCAAGCGAATACTTGCCCGCGATACCCGCACCGCCACAGACAAGGCGATTGCACTTTATGGTTCGGACGTTCTGATCATCTCCAATCATTTGGTGAACGGTCAGACAGAACTGGTGGTTGCACTCGACTTGCCGGAAGCAGAAACGGCCGCCACTGCCAGCGCCGTTCGTGCCGTGTCCTTGCTCGATGTGGCGTCCAAAAAAGTGGCTCCAGCCGCGGCAACAAAAACAGACTCTGTCAGTTTTCGGGAAAGCCTGGTTCAAGCCGAGTGGGATGCATCCCCTTCACTTGAAGCAGAACCCAAGTCAAACCTGAAAACAGGCACAGCCAACCCGCAAGACGCCCGCGATTATTTACGCGGCCGCGAAATTGTGGATCTGGTGCGTGATGAGCTGGCCTTGATTCGCCGGGAATTCCGCCTGAACCAACAAACCACCGGCTGGCAAAGCGGTCTCAGTCTGGCACCGGCCGTGCAAGCCTTGGCGCGTGAGCTGGGTGAAGCCAGCATTCCGCAGGAACTGCGCGCTTTGCTGATGGACTCCCTCAAAGACCACACAACGCCAGCCAAAGCCATGCAGGCACTCAAAGCACAATTGACACACGCCTTGGATCGACCCGCCGTGACGCTGCCCACAGCGGGCGTGCACTTGCTGGCAGGCCCTTCTGGCGCTGGCAAAACACTGATGACGGCGCGGCTGGCGCGGCACGCCGAGGCCCTGCACGGTGCTCACGATATCGCCGTGATCAGCTACCAAGATGTTCGGGCGGGCGCCTGGAGCCAAACACAAATGCTGGCATCGCAACTCGGTATTGACAGCTTTCGGGCTGGCGATGCGGCCACCTTGGCGCTGCTGCTGAATGAGCTCTCACAGCGAAAACTGGTGTTGATCGACACCCCAGGCGTGCAAATGAACGCACGTGTGGCGGAGGTCTTGTTGATCCATGCGGACTGCGGTTGCCACGCCGTGGTGCCGGCTGACGCCTCCAGCGCGACCCTCGCTAAATTGATCGACAGCGGCATTGTTTGGCACAGCTTGCTGGTGAGCAAAGTCGACGAAAGCTCGCAACCATGGCCGTTGCTACACTTTTTGAGCAACCATTTATTGGGCTTGGCGGGTGCGAGTGACGGTGTTTCGGCCGTTGACCTGATCCAAGATTTTCCAGTTCAAAAACTCGTTGCGCTTGGCTTGGCTCAGCTGCAGCCGACCAGCTCACAGCCCGCTGAAAAAATAACGTCCGGCTTTGTCGATCAACGAGCCCTTCGTCAATTCCATTTGAACGTGGTGCCCGCATGAAGCACCTTCTCTTGAAAGATCGCATGAGCCAGCCATCCCGCACGCAAGTCATCGGCATCGCCAGCGGCAAAGGGGGTGTCGGCAAAACCATCGTCTCCGTGAATCTGGCTGTCGCCCTGCAACTCATGGGCAAGCGGGTCATGCTGCTGGATGCCGACCTGGGCATGGCGAACGCGCAAATTGCGCTGGGCACCCGCTGCACCTACAACCTGAGTCACTTTCTGAGCGGTGAAAAAACGCTGGAAGAAATCATCGTCACAACCCGCGCTGGGGTTCGCTTGGTGCCAGGCGCATCCGGCATGCAAGACATGGCCGCGCTGAGTCAGCTGCAGGCGGCCAGCATCGTGCAAGCCTTCAGTGCGCTGGAGGAAGACATCGACTACTTGATCGTGGACATGGCCGCCGGCATTTCACCTTCGGTGCTTGCTTTCATGACCGCTTGCCCACGGCGTTACATCGTCGTGCGCGACGACCCATCGTCGATTGCCGATGCCTACGGAACCATCAAAGTGCTGATTCAGGAGTTGGGGCTGAATGAAATTTATCTGGTGCTCAATGGCATGAACAGCCAAAAGGAAGGCCAAGTGCTTTTTGACCGCATGAACCAGGTCTGCGCAAGGTTTCTGAACCAAAGCGTCAATTACCTCGCGACCATCGAGAATGACGTAAACATTCTGCAGTCGTTGAAAAAATACCAGTCGGTGCTGGAGTTTGCACCCGACAGCACCGGCGCCCGTGACTTTCGCCGCTTAGCAGACGCCACCGAAAAACTGGCCCCGATCGAAGAAGCCTCGGGTGGTCTTGAGTTTTTCGTCGAGAGGCTGGTCCGTCGGACCTGAAAAAATGGCTCCCCCCATCCGTCTTTACGAAGAAGTTCAGAACAACCACGAAGCCTTGGTGCTGGCGCACATGGGCATGGTCAAGCGCGTGGCGCTGCACCTGAAAGTGCGCATCCCTCCGTTCATGGAACTGGACGAATTGATTCAGGTCGGCATGATTGGCCTGCTGGAAGCCGCACGCGCCTTCAACCCGTCCAAGGGCATCGAGTTTGAGGGGTTTGCCCACAGCCGTGTGCGCGGCGCCATTCTGGATGAAGTGCGACGACTGTCGTTTTTACCGCGCTCGGCGGTCGCCTTCAACAAGTCACACAGCAAAGCCACCGACATCCTCGCCTCTGAGTTGGGTCGGATTCCCACGCAAACGGAACTAGCCGAGCACGTCGGCAAAGACTTGGATGCGTTTCAAAAAGAACGCGGCCAAGCCAAACGCTTCGAAACCTATTCGATGGAGGTGATGAATGACGAAGTCATGAACATCGCCGACGACAGCTCCCACCAGCCAGACGCCATCGTTGAGCACGCCCAGTTCATGGGTGCGGTGGCCGGCGCTATTGGCGACCTGGCTGAGCGCGACCAATTGCTGATGAACCTGTACTACGTCGAAGAACTCAATCTCAAGGAGATTGGAGAAGTGCTGGGCGTGACTGAATCCCGTGTCAGCCAGTTGTTGAGTGCCGTTGTCAAAAAATTACGGGTCACTTTGCAAGTGGCTGAACCACCGTCCAGCAAACCGCGGGTTCGCGGCTAACGCGACAAAGGGCGGCCTAGCGGCTCGTCATACAAGGCGCAGCACAGCGGCATCACCATGAAGCTCAAGGACACTGCGCGACAGCCCCTGCGGGCATCCCGCGAGCTATTGAATTTTTTGCCCATCGGTTTGGCAAGCTTGCTGCAAGAGATGGCGTCTGAAGCAGACCTTGGCCAGAAATTCATGAAGATGTTTTTCATTCTTCAAAGCTTGCAAATGGACGATTTTTCATTGGAGATGCAAGCCAAGGCAATGCCTTTTTTAATCAGGCCCATTGACACGCACGCAGGTGAAAAATTTGAAAAATCGGCAGCGCTAAAGCCCTTGCCGATTACGTCGATAAAAGTAATACAGCCGACGCAACTCGACATCTGGCCTCAAGTTTTCCTTTGGCGTTCCGATACATGCAGTGTCCACATACAGTTAATCAGGAGCGACCGACATGCGAGTTCATTTCAAGGCCATGGAAAGTTATGGTGCTGGCAACGTTGCCAGCCAAGCCGTTGTGGCCAACAAGGTTGAACTCATTCAGATGCTTTTTGACGGCCTGATTGAAAGCATGATGTCGGCGCAAGGCCACATCCAGCACGGCGCGATCGCTGAAAAGGGCAAAAGCCTGGCCCGCGCTAACCGTATTTTGTTTGGTCTGCAAGGCGCACTCGACTTCGAAAAAGGCGGCGATCTGGCCAGCAACCTGAATGAGCTGTACAGCTACGTCACACGCCGCTTGCTGCACATCAATATGCACAACGACCTAGACGCCTTGCGTGAAGTCCACGGCCTGATGAGTGAAATCCGCCAAGCTTGGCGTGATGTCCCTTCTTTGCTGCCAGCCCGCACCAGCCTGACCGCGCATTGATTTGGCTCTGGACCTTAGCGCGAGACATGACAACCCCAAAAAGCAAGCTCACTTCCATGCTGATTAAGCGCCTGAATTGCCCGTATCCGACCGTCGCGCAGGTCGTTACCAACTTGATAGGGTAAATCGATGTTTTCGATCATTGGTCTGGTGGTTTTGTTTGCCTGTGTTTTCGGCGGCTTCATTTTGGCCGGCGGTTCCATGGCGCCTATTATTCACGCCGCTCCGCACGAGATGCTGGTGATCGGCGGCGCCGCGGTTGGCGCCATGCTGGTCGGCAACAGCACGTCCATCATCAAGGGGGCTCTGGGTGGCGTGGTCAAGGTCTTTAAAGGGCCGAAGTACAAAAAGGACGATTACCTCAGCACGATTTTTGTGGTCTCCAAGATCATGAAAACCCTCAAAAGCGAGGGTGCTGTCGCACTTGAAGCGCACATCGAAAATCCGGAAGCCAGTGCTATTTTTGGTGAATACCCGGCGCTGCTGAAAGACCATGACCTGCTGCACCTGATCACCGACACGATCCGTTTGTTGGTGGTCTCGTCTAGCAACCTGAGTGCCCACGCGGTGGAAGAAGTGATGGAGCAGTCGATCAAGACGCATCACCACAACGCCATGAAACCAGCCGCTGCACTGGCGTCTATGGCGGGTGCTTTGCCTGCTTTGGGGATTGTGGCTTGCGTGTTGGGCGTGGTGAAAACCATGGGAGCCATTGACCAACCGCCAGCCATCTTGGGCGGTTTGATCGGTGGCGCTTTGGTCGGGACATTTCTAGGTGTGTTTTTGGCCTACGGGATGGTCGAACCGATGGCCGGCCGGCTGAACCAGATCATTGAAGACGAAGCTGAAATCTACAAAGTCGTCAAGCAAATCATCATTGGCACCATGCACGGTCACCCGATGCCTCTCATCATTGAAGCCGCGCGTGTGGGTATCAGTCACGACAACCAGCCGAGCTTTGCAGAAGTCTTTGACGGCTTGCGCGGCAAATAACCATGGCTGAAGCGGTCGTCGACACACCTCCAGACGCAGACACAGCGGCGCCAGCAGACACTGCGGCGGCTTCTGTAGCAGCCGTACCCGCCGCTGAGCCTGTCGTTGCGGCCCCAGCCGCTGAAGTCCCGCCCGAAGAGCCGGCCCCGCTGGCGCCGGTCATCGTTATCAAGAAGATCATTGACGATGGTCACGCCGGTGCGCACGGTGGTGCGTGGAAGATTGCGCTGGCGGACATGATGACCGCCATGATGGCGTTCTTTTTGCTCATGTGGTTGCTCGGCGCGACCAATGAAAGTCAGCGTAAAAGTATTGCGGACTACTTCAAGCCGACATCGCACAGCACCATCGCCATGGGGCAACTTGCCGGTTCAAACGGTATTTTGGGTGGCCGCTCCATCATCGACCCGGATGGTTTTCCGTTCTCAGCCAAACAGACATCAGTGCTAGAGCGGGTGACACCCCGCTCGGAAGGTGGACCGACGGAGAATGACCCTTCACCGAACAGCAATGAACGGGCCAACCCCGACCAAGTGAGCGAAGCGGAGAAAAAGGAAATCGTAGAAGCGGCCGACAAGGCAGCCTTCGACAAACTTGAAAAAGAAGTCAGCGAACGCCTTCAAAAAAGTCCGAATCTGGAGAACCTGAAAGAGCAAGTCAAGTTTGTGCGCGAAAAAGAAGGCCTGCGCATTGAGATCATCGAAAAGGCTGATTTCGCCATGTTTGCATTGGGCACGACACGCCTGCTGCCGCGTGCTCAAGCCTTGCTCAATGAGGTCGCCAAGTCACTCGGCTCGATGCCCAACCAGCTGACCCTGCGCGGGCACACAGACAGCGTGGCGTTTGCGAATTCCGACAACCGCAACAATTGGTCACTGTCAGCGGAACGTGCTGAAGCGACACGCCTGTTGGTTGAAAAGAATGGCGTCAAATCAACGCGGTTTGCCCGCATTGAAGGTGTTGCAGACACGGCACCTTACAACCCAAGCGACCCCCTTGACCCGCGCAACAGGCGCATCAGCATCACGGTGTTGTACCGGGACCATTGAGAAGCGCCATCGGCTGAGTCGGTAGCAAATTGTTACGTTATTGTGATTGGGTTGATAGAGTGACCTAAGCATTTTTTCGATGAAAATTGCGCTTTAACTCATCTGATGGTCAATGCCACTCTACAGCCCAGCCCTGCGGCACCTTGACAGCGTTGACTCCATGCTCTGCAACAAAGGTTTGCGAGACCTTTCAAGACGAAAGGTGCTCGGATTCGTGTCGTCTTGTCTGTTTCTCGCACCGTCAGCCAAAGCACAAGGGGCCAAGCCCGTCTTGCTGGGCATCGACGGCGAGTTCGGTTTAAGCCGCAGCACTTCTGCGCAGGCCATCGAACTCGGCACTCGCATCGCCATGCGAGAAATCAACAGAGCCGGTGGCGTGCTGGGTGGACGACCCCTTGATGTGGTCACTCGAGACAATCGTTCGATTCCCGCACGCGGGATCCGGAACATCCAAGAATTAGCCGCCATGCCTGAACTGGTGGCAGTTCTGGGGGGGCGCTTCAATCCGGTCATCATTGATCAGTTACCAAGCATCACCGCAACCCAATTACCGTTCATCGCGGTCTGGTCTGCGGCTGACGAGATTGTTGACAACGGGACCCAACCGAATTACGTCTTCAGGCTGTCCTTGCGCGACAGTTTGGCGATGCCCTACTTGCTGAAAAACGCACGACAACGCGGATTTGACAAAGTTGGCCTGCTGCTCACCAACTCATCGTGGGGCCGGAGCAACCAAAGCGCGGTGCAAAAACATGTGGCGACCAAGCAGTCGCCTGCGATTGTTGAAACGGCCTTGTTTAACCGGCAAGTATCCACGCTGATGGAGCGCTACCTGAACATGCTCAATGCCGGCGCCAAAGCAATTATGCTGGTCGCCCACGACGACGAGGCCGCGCTCTTGGTGCGCGAAATCGCAACACTGCCAGCGTCTAAACGCCTGCCGATCATCAGCCACTGGGGCGTGACCGGCGGCCGTTTTTTCAACCAAGCCGGCCCGGCGCTCAATGTCGTTGATTTTTCGGTGATCCAGACCTTCAGCTTTTTCAATGCAAGCCAAGCCGAGCTGCAGCGCTTCATGAGTGTCGCCGGCGAGCTCGGCATCAAGCGCATTGAAGAGATTGAGAGTCCGGTGGGTGTGGCGCACGCCTACGATGCCGTGCACATTTTGGCCTTGGCCATTGAACTGGCCAAATCAACCGACCGCACCGCCGTGCGCCATGCCCTTGAGCACCTGCCTGCACATCAAGGTCTGGTCAAGCTGTATGCACCCGCCTTCACCGCCAACCGACACGAAGCCCTTGACACCCAACAACTGCTGATGGCGCGTTACCGCGCTGACGGCGTGCTGGTTCCGGCTTGAGTAGATTCACCGCATGCTGAAAAAATCTTCGTTCCCCTCCAGCTTGGCAAGGCGCTTTGCATTGGCATCCGCCGGACTGGCTGTGGGTGCACTGCTGCTGACCGCGATGGCCTCATGGTGGCTGCTGATCCGGCAGCATGATGACGCCATGAACGAACTGGCTGCGCGCGAAAGAGACTTTCATTCGGAAACCATCGGACTCAACCTGACCGCCGTCGCAGCCCGCATGATGGAAGTCGCCACCAGCACGATTTTGGCCTCGGCGCTGGTCGACAGTGCCGGCAAGGAGGCTTATTTACAGCCCTTTCTGGCGGGTATCAAGCAAGTCAACGGGATTCCGGTGCAAGTGCTTTTCACCGACTTTGAAGGCGTTGGAATCGCCAGCAACAATGCGAGTTTCAGTGCGGAACAACGGGCCTGGTTGAGTCTTAAACTGAAACTGGGACAACCGGCTTCCGCCATTTTCTTGAATGGCATCAACTCAGAATTGGTTGCCTTGGCACCCCTGGTCTTTCCACGCACCCAATCACCAGAGGGCGCCCTTCTCTACAAGATCGCGCTGAGTGCATTGCACACGGACGATCACATGAAACTCCTGTGGGGTCCAGCCCTCGCCGACGAGCCGAACCAGACCAGCCCGGTGGCCGTGCCGGCCGTCTTCAAGGCACTTCACTTTCGGATTCAAGGCATCTCGCCGATGGACAGCAACCGGTCGCTCTCCCCTTTGTATTTGCCCATCCTCTTGCTTGTCCTCGGGGTGTTCTGTGCGGTCGTGGTGGTCGGGGCTCAAATGGCCTCGGTTCTTACCCGCGATCTCCGGAAGCTGCAGATTTTTGCAGGCGCTTTGGTCCGTGATGGCCTGAGCCAAGAACGCGCCCAACCGACTGATACCGAAGAAGTCGCCAGTCTGTCTTCATCCATCAACCAGATGCTGGACCGGCTGTACGAGCAGCGTCAAGCGCTGACCCGCGAAGGGGAAAAACTGACCGCCCTGGCGGATGCCTTGAAACACGCCGACAAACGTAAAGACGAGTTTGTCGCCATGTTGGCCCATGAGCTGCGCAATCCCTTGGCCCCCATCATGTCCGGCGCTGAAGTGCTCAAGCTGGCCGTGCAAGACGACCCGCTGATTCAGCGCACCGGTCACATCATCAGCAACCAAGCCAAGCACATGGCGCGCATCATTGACGACTTGCTGGACATCTCCAGAATCACCCGCGGCCAAGTCACGTTGAAGCTCGAAACCATCGACTTTGCCACGGTGGTGGCCGTCGCAACAGAGCAGATTCGCCCGCTTATCGATTCGAGTCAGCATCACTTTTCAGTCTCTATGCCGCCAGGCCCACTGCCGGTTTGCGGCGACCACGCGAGGCTGGTTCAAGTGGCCAGCAACCTCTTGAACAACGCGGCTAAGTACACGCCCGAGGGCGGCTATGTGGATCTGCAGGTTGCAGTTGAAGGCGGCGAGTTGCGCATGACCGTGGGCGACAACGGCAGCGGCATTGACCCCGAGCTGATGCCTGAAATATTTGACCTGTTCACCCAAGGCGAGCGCTCATCCGGTCGACGCCAAGGCGGTTTGGGTCTCGGTTTGGCACTGGTTAAAAGTCTGGTTCAAATGCACGGCGGGCGTGTCACCGCCGCCAGTCCCGGCCCCGGCAAGGGCTCGCGCTTCAGCGTTTATTTACCCTGCGCCCGCACGGAGGATTTACCCGCTCCAGTGCCCACGACGATCGCGACCTTGGGCCCATCGGGCCACGGGCTGCAACTGCGCTTGGTCGACGACAACGTCGAAGCCGCCCAAACCTTGGCCATGCTGCTGCAAATGGATGGCTTTGATGTGGCCGTGAGCTTTGACGGCATTTCGACACTGCAGCAGATTCAAGCAGAAACAAAAAGTCCCGACATCTTCATTTTGGACATTGGCTTACCGGACATGGACGGTACCGAACTGGCCCAAAAATTGCGCGACTTCCCGCACTTGAAGCATACAAAAATGATCGCCCTGACGGGCTACGGACAAGCCAGCGACAAGGCCCGCTCACTCGCAGCTGGCTTTGATTACCACTTGGTCAAACCTGTGGACTACGCGCATCTCAAAGCGCTGCTGGTTGAGATTGCCGACGGTTTGAAAGCGCAGGCTTGAGACCCTAGGGTTATCACGCAAGAAGAAGGACTACCTTGTCGACATGCCTATTCCCCATTGATAATGTTCGGCGTTTACAGCCCCTTACAACATGGAGACAAGCATGAAAAAGTTTATAAAATTGGCATTCATCAGCGCATTGCTGGCGACTGGCGCGGCACAAGCGCAAACCGTAAAAATCGTCGGCCTGGTTGAACTCAGCGGCACCGGCGCCACATCGGGCACTAACTTTGACAACGGCATGAAACTCGCCGTGAAAGAGATCAATGCAGCAGGCGGCATTCTGGGCCGCAAGATTGAATACACCTCCAACGACACGCAGTCCAACCCTGGCGTGGCCAAAGGCCTGGCAGAAAAAGCTGTCGACAACGAAGCCTACGTCGTCATGGGCCCGGTATTTTCTGGCTCCATCATGGTCAGCATGGCCGCCACCCGCCGCGCCGAAATTCCGAACTTCACGGGCGGTGAGGCCGCAGCCATCACGGAGCAAGGCAACCCTTACGTCTTCAGAACCTCGTTCACCCAGTCCACGGCCATGCCGAAGATTGCCGGCTACATCAAGAACACCGTCAAGGCCAAAGCCGTCGACGTGATCTTCGTCAACAACGACTTCGGCAAAGGTGGCCGCGACCTGATCACGAAAGCCCTGGAAGCCCAAGGCATCAAAGTCGGCGCAGACGTCTCGACAGAACCTGGCCAAGTCGACTTCAGCAGCGCCGTGATCAAGGTCAAGCAGAGCAACAGTGATGCCGTTTTCGTTTACTCCAACGAAGAAGAGTCCGCCCGCTTGCTGCGCGAACTCAAAAAGCAAGGCTACAAAAAACCCATCATTGGTGAAACCACCCTGACCAGCCAGAAAGTCATCGAACTGGCGGGTGACGCTGCCAATGGCGCTATTGCGCATGTGGGCCTGACCGCCGACGCGCCGCAAGCCAACGTGAAGAAATTCGATGCAGCCTACCAGCGCGAGTACAAGTCCAAGACCGACCACAATGGTTTGAAAGGCTATATTGGCATCTACACCGTCAAGGCCGTGACCGAAAAAATCGGCAAGTTTGACCCCAAGGCTTTTGCCGCAGCCATGAAAAATATCAGCCTCTCGGCCAAGGCCGCTCCGGGCCTCCTGCTGGATGTCAGCTATGACGACAAGGGCGACCTGGACCGTGAGAGCTACATGACCAAAGTGGTCGCCGGCAAACAAGTCGTGACCAGCATCCTCCCACCCGTGAACAAAAAATAACAGGACTCTTCGCTTCACCCATGGACAACAGAAAATTCACATTGGCCGGTGTGATGGGCATGCCCATCACACAGTCGCGCTCGCCGATCCTTCACAACTACTGGATTGCCAAGTACGGCTTGCGAGGTGCTTACGGACACTTTCCGGTCGAGGCTCAGAACTTAGAGGCGGCTATTCGCGGCTTGTCCGCGTTGGGTTTGGCGGGTTGCAACGTGACCCAACCGCACAAGGTTGAGGCCCTCAAGTTGATGGATGTTGTCGACCCTTTGGCGCAGCGCATGGGAGCGATCAACTGCGTCGTGGTGCAGCCAGACGGCTCTCTGCACGGTTTCAACCATGATGGCTACGGCTACATTCAAAGCCTGAAAGACGCCAACCCAGATTGGCGCGCAGATGCTGGCCCGATCGTCGTGCTGGGCGCTGGCGGCGCGTCGCGCGCAGTGGTGCTCAGCTTGATCGACCAAGGTGCCACAGAGATTCGACTGGTGAATCGGACGCTCGACAAAGCGCAGGCCTTGGCCGCGGGCTATGAACACATTGTCAAAGTCGTTTCATGGGCAGAACGCAACAACGCCATGGAGGGTTGTGCGCTCTTCGTCAACACCACCAACCAAGGCATGTATGGCCAGCCACCTATCGATGTGTCGCTAGATGCCTTGCCCACGACGGCGATGGTTTCTGACGCCATCTACATCCCGCTCGAAACGCCCTTGCTGGAAACCGCGCGCCTGCGTGGCAACAAGACTGCCAACGGTTTGGGCATGTTGCTGAACCAGGCACGCCCCGCATTCAAAGCGTGGTTCGGTGTCATGCCGGAGATCACGGATGAATTGAAGCAGGCCGTTCTGGCCACTTTTTAAAGCACAACCGATGAGCGTTTTAACCGAAAGAAAGATTGACGCTCACTGCCATGTGCTGGACCCTGCGCGGTTTCCGTACGCAGCCGACGTGACGTATCGCCCCGCCGGCCAAGAAATGGGGGACGCGCGGTATTTCCAGCAGCTGATGGCTTGCTACGCTGTCGAGCATGCGCTGCTGGTCGGCCCTAACTCAGGTTACGGCACAGACAACCGCTGCATGATGGACGCCATCCACAATAGCAACGGCAAGTTCAAAGGCATTGCCGTGGTGGCCAATGACTGCTCTCTCGAGACCTTGGCAGAGCTCAAGTCACAGGGTGTCATCGGCCTGGCTTTCAATCCGTCGCTGCATGGTTTTGCATATTACGCAGACATTGAACCCTTGCTCCAGCGTTTGAAAGCGCTGGACCTGTGGGCGCAGTTTCAAGTCGAAAACGACCAACTGCTTCAGTTCATGCCCATGCTCAAGCGCGTCGATGTGAAGTTGATGTTCGACCATTGCGGGCGCCCTGCCATTGATGCCGACACGCACCAAGCCGGCTTTCAGTCTTTGCTGGCTCTGGGCCGCGAAGGCCGCGCGGTGGTGAAAATATCGGGCTACGCTAAATTCTCTAAGGCTGGTTTTCCGTTTCCAGACGTGCGCCCGTTTCTGGATGAATTGGTGCAGAATTTTGGCACCCAGCAATGCGTCTGGGCTTCTGACTGGCCCTACCTCAAGGCCCCTTACCGGCTCGACTACGGCCCGATGCTCAAAGTCTTTGAAAACCAGTTTTCGAAGTCTGAGCGTGAGGTCATGATGTGGACGTCACCCAAGCGACACTTTGGATTTTGAGGCAAAGTACGGTTGTCTGTAATTTATCCGTACAGACGAAAAAAAAGCACCGAGCTGTTACGCTAAGTGCTTGATTTCCCTACCAAATTTGGTAGGCGCGAATGGACTCGAACCATCGACCCCCACCATGTCAAGGTGGTGCTCTAACCAGCTGAGCTACGCGCCTGAAACTGTTCGACCTCA
>CANFWI010000002.1 GCA_947450675.1 Comamonadaceae bacterium
ATAACAAGGAGTGGCCCATGCTGATTGGGGTACCTGCTGAAATCATGACCGGCGAGACACGTGTCGCCGTCACGCCGGAAACGGCCAAAAAACTCAAAGCCCAAGGCCATACCGTTCGCGTTCAATCGGGGGCCGGCGTTGCCGCCAGCGTGCCCGATGCTGCCTACGAAGCCGTCGGCGCCGAGATCACCGATGCCGCCGGCGCTTACGCCTGCGACATCGTGCTCAAGGTGCGCTGCCCCGAGGACAGCGAGATGGCCTTGGCGCGCTCAGGCGGTGTCATCACCGGCATGCTGAACCCCTTTGATGCGACCGGACTGCAGCGCTTGGCCGCAGCCGGCCTGACGTCTTTTGCGCTTGAAGCCGCACCCCGCACCAGCCGCGCGCAAAGCATGGACGTGTTGTCATCGCAAGCCAACATCGCCGGTTACAAGGCGGTCATCATGGCGGCCGACCGCTACCAACGCTTTTTCCCCATGCTGATGACGGCGGCGGGCACGGTCAAAGCCGCCCGCGTGGTGATTTTGGGTGTCGGCGTGGCCGGTCTGCAAGCGATTGCCACCGCCAAGCGACTCGGCGCGGTCATTGAAGCCAGTGATGTGCGGCCCAGTGTGAAAGAACAAGTCGAGTCACTCGGCGGCAAGTTCATCGACGTGCCTTACGAAACCGACGAAGAACGCGAAGCCGCGGTCGGCGTCGGCGGCTACGCCAAACCGATGCCGCCAAGCTGGCTGGCGCGGCAAAAAACCGAAGTCGCCAAACGCGTCGCGCAAGCGGACATCGTCATCACCACCGCTTTGATTCCGGGCCGCGCTGCACCGGTGCTGGTCACTGAAGAGATGGTCAAGTCCATGAAGCCGGGCAGCGTGATCGTTGACTTGGCTGCACCGCAAGGCGGCAACTGCCCGCTGACCGAGCCAGGCCAGATTGTTGTCAAACATGGCGTGACCTTGATTGGCGAGACCAACGTGCCGGCCTTGGTGGCGGCAGATGCCAGCGCCCTCTACGCCCGCAACCTGCTGGACTTCCTCAAGTTGATCATCAACAAAGACGGGGCGCTGACGATTGACCTCGAAGACGACATCGTTGCCGCCTGCCTGATGACGCGCAACGGCGAAGTCACCAAAAAATAAAAGTTGAGGAACAAGACCATGGAATTCGCCTCCCCCGGAATCATTAACCTGATTATTTTTGTGCTGGCCATTTACGTCGGCTACCACGTCGTGTGGACGGTCACACCGGCCTTGCACACCCCTTTGATGGCGGTCACCAACGCCATCTCGGCGATCGTCATTGTGGGTGCCATGTTGGCCGCCGCCTTGACTGTCACACCGCTCGGCAAGACCATGGGCGTGCTGGCCGTGGCGTTGGCCGCCGTCAATGTCTTCGGCGGCTTTTTGGTGACCCGCCGGATGCTGGAAATGTTCAAGAAAAAAGAAAAGAAAGCAGCCGCACCCGCCGCTGACTCAGGAGCCGCCAAATGAGCATGAACATTGTCACCCTGCTGTATCTGCTGGCGTCGGTCTGCTTTATTCAGGCGCTCAAAGGCTTGTCGCACCCGACTACCTCGATCCGCGGCAACGCTTTCGGCATGGCTGGTATGGCCATCGCCGTGCTGACCACGGCCGCCCTCATCGTTGAACTCTCCAGCGGCGCAGCGCAAGGCATGGTCTATGTGCTGGCCGCGCTGGTGGTGGGTGGTGCCGCAGGCACGCTCATGGCCAAGCGCGTCGAGATGACCAAGATGCCTGAACTGGTGGCCTTCATGCACAGCATGATCGGTCTGGCTGCGGTGTTTATCGCGGTGGCCGCCATGGCCGAACCGGATGCATTTTCCATCGTCGCCAAGGGCTTGGGGACTGCCAACATTCCGGCCGGCAACCGCTTGGAGTTGTTCCTCGGTGCGGCGATTGGTGCCATCACCTTCAGCGGCTCGGTGATTGCTTTTGGCAAGCTCAGTGGCAAATACAAATTCCGTTTATTCCAAGGTGCGCCGGTGTCCTTCGCTGGTCAGCACAAATTGAATCTGGTGCTGGGATTGGCGACCTTGGGCCTTGGCCTGGTCTTCACCTTCACCGGCAGCTGGAATGCATTTTTTGCCATGCTCGCGCTGTCCTTTGTGCTGGGCGTCTTGATCATCATCCCGATCGGCGGCGCCGACATGCCGGTGGTGGTCTCGATGTTGAACAGCTACTCCGGCTGGGCTGCGGCCGGCATCGGTTTTTCGCTGAACAACGCCATGCTGATCGTGGCTGGCTCGCTGGTCGGTTCGTCCGGCGCCATCCTTTCGTACATCATGTGCAAGGCGATGAACCGCTCCTTCTTCAATGTGATTTTGGGCGGCTTTGGCGGTGACGCTGGCACCGCAGTCGCTGGCTCAGCCGAGCAGCGCAGCGTCAAGTCAGGCTCCGCCGATGACGCCGCCTTCATTCTGGGCAATGCTGAATCAGTCATCATCGTGCCCGGCTACGGTTTGGCCGTGGCCCGCGCGCAGCACTCGGTCAAAGAATTGGCGCAAAAACTCACCGACCGCGGCATCAGCGTCAAGTACGCGATTCACCCGGTGGCCGGCCGCATGCCGGGCCACATGAACGTGTTGTTGGCCGAGGCCGAGGTCCCCTACGACCAGGTCTACGAAATGGAAGACATCAACGCTGAGTTCGGCCAAGCGGACGTCGCCATCATTCTGGGCGCCAACGACGTGGTCAACCCGGCCGCTCACGTCAAAGGCAGTGCGATTTACGGCATGCCGATTCTCGAGGCCTACAAGGCCAAGACCGTGATCGTCAACAAGCGCTCGATGGCGGCCGGTTACGCTGGTTTGGACAACGAGCTCTTTTACATGGACAAGACCATGATGGTTTTTGGCGATGCCAAGAAGATCATCGAAGACATGGGCAAGGCGATCGAATAAGAAAAAGGGCGGTACGACCGCCCTTTTTCACGACAGGCAGAAAGCCCCACAGAGGGCGTGCGCCGGCCACCGGAGCGCTGCCCTTTGAGCATGAACGGAGGAGAACAAATGACAGCATCCAACACCGTGCGCCCCTGGCTTTCGGCGTACCCAGAAGGCGTTCCCGCCGATATCGACGAGACGCAGTACACCTCCTTGGTCGCGCTGATGGAAGAGAGTTTTGCCAAGTATGCAGGCCGCGTTGCCTACAGCTTCATGGGCAAGGATGTGACCTTCGGTCAGACCGACACACTGTCTAAAGCTTTTGCCGCTTACCTGCAAAGTCTGGGTCTCAGCAAAGGCGACCGTATCGCCATCATGTTGCCCAACTGCCCACAGTACCCGGTGGCCGTGGCGGCGATCTTGCGTGCCGGTTATGTGGTGGTCAACGTCAACCCTTTGTACACACCACGTGAACTGGAATACCAGCTCAAAGACTCGGGCGCCAAAGCCATCGTTATCGTCGAAAACTTCGCCAGCACACTGGAAGAATGCATCAGCAACACGCCCGTCAAACACGTGGTGCTGTGCGCCATGGGCGACCAGCTCGGCCTTCTCAAGGGCACACTCGTCAACGGAGTGGTGCGCCATCTCAAAAAACTGGTGCCCGCCTTTAGTTTGCCTGCGGCAGTGCGCTTCAACGACGCGGTGGCACAAGGCCGGCGCGCCAAGCTGGCGCAACCCAAACTGTCACCCGATGACGTGGCCGTGCTGCAGTACACCGGCGGCACCACGGGCGTTTCCAAAGGCGCTGTGCTGTTGCACCGTAACGTCATCGCCAACCTGCTGCAATCCGAAGCCTGGAATGCCCCGGCGATGGCCAGCTTGCCAGCCAGCACGCAAGCCGTCTATGTGTGCGCCTTGCCGCTTTATCACATCTTCGCGTTCACAGTGAACATGATGCTGTGCATGCGCACCGGCGCTAAAAATATCCTGATTCCGAATCCGCGTGACTTGCCAGCGGTGCTCAAAGAACTGTCCAAGCACCAAGTTCATATTTTCCCGGCCGTCAACACGCTGTTCAAAGGTCTCGCCAATCACGTCGACTTCAAGCAAGTGGACTGGTCGCACCTGAAGGTGTCGCTGGGCGGCGGCATGGCCGTGCAGGCCGCCGTGGCCCAGCTGTGGCTCGAGAAAACCGGTTGCCCGATTTGTGAAGGCTATGGCCTGTCGGAAACCTCACCTTCGGCCAGCTGCAACCCGACCACCAGCCGCCACTTCACCGGCACCATCGGTGTGCCAATTCCCAGCACCTGGTTCAAACTACTTGACGATGAAGGTCGCGAAGTGCTGCCCGGAGAGCCTGGCGAGATCGCCATCAAGGGCCCGCAAGTCATGGCCGGTTACTGGCAGCGCCCGGATGAAACCGCCAAGGTCATGACGGCGGATGGTTACTTCAAATCGGGCGACATCGGCGTCGTCGACGAGCACGGTTATTTCAAGATCATCGACCGCAAAAAAGACATGATCCTCGTCAGCGGTTTCAACGTCTACCCCAACGAGATCGAAGATGTGGTGAGCCAGCTGGCCGGCGTGCTCGAATGCGCTTGCGTCGGCATGCCCGACGACAAAACCAGTGAAGCTGTCAAGCTGGTGATTGTCAAACGCCACCCCGAACTGACCGAAGCGCAAGTGCGCGATTACTGCAAAGCCAATCTTGCCGGCTACAAGCTGCCGAAGGTGATTGAGTTCAGAAGCGACTTGCCGAAAACACCGGTCGGGAAAATTTTGCGCCGCGAATTGCGCGACAAAAAATGACGCCTTCCGCCCGACCTTCGCTGACCGCCATCTTGAGTGCCTTGCCAGAGGAACAACATGGCTTGCTCGAACAACTCCAGGGGGCTCACAAACAAACCGTGGCCGGACGTGATTTCTGGCTTGGCCAACTGCATGGCCAGCCAGTGGCGCTGGGCCTGTCGCGCATTGGCAAGGTCTCGGCGACGTTAACGGCGGCCGTCTTGATCGGGCACTTCGGCGCCAGCCGGATTGTCTTCACCGGTGTGGCTGGCGGCTTGGCGCCAGGCATCAAGGTGGGTGACGTGGTGGTTGCGCATGATTTTATTCAGCATGACCTCGACGCGTCGCCGCTGTTTCCGCGTTACGAAGTGCCGCTGTACGGTCGCTCCCGCTTTCTTTGTGACCCAGCCCTCACGGCCTTGCTCACGATGGCAGCAGACCGTGCGCTGGCGACATCCTCCAGCGCCGCATCGCCGATATGGGACGGGGCGCAAGTCCACACCGGGCTGATCGCCAGCGGTGACCGTTTTGTTTCCAGCGCCGACGAATCCAGCCGCTTGCAAGCGGCCCTGCACGGCGCCGGACACACGGCGCTTGCTGTCGAAATGGAAGGGGCAGCCGTGGCCCAAGTGTGCGCGGACTATGGCGTGGCGTTTGCAGCCATGCGCACCATTTCAGATCGCGCCGATGACACGGCACACATCGACTTCCCGACTTTTGTGGCGGACGTGGCGAGCCAGTATGCGCGGCGCATCATGGATGAATTGATGCCATCGCTGCCCGCTCCCACCTGAGACGGCAACGAGCGCTTCAGCTTATTTCAACCAGCCGCGCTGGCGGAAATACCACATCGGCACCAAGGCGCTGGCCACCATCAACGCCAGCGCATACGGGTAGCCCAGCGACCAATCCAACTCTGGCATGAACTTGAAGTTCATGCCGTACGAGCTGGCGATCAAGGTTGGCGGCAGCAGCGCCACACTCGCCACCGAGAAAATTTTGATGATCTTGTTCTGGTTGATGTTGATGAAACCCACGGTCGCATCCATCAAAAAGTTGATCTTGTCGAACAGGAAAGCCGTGTGCGAGTCGAGCGAGTCAATGTCTCGCAAAATTTGCCGGGCCTCTTCAAACTGCTCGGCGTTGAGCATCTTGCTGCGCATCATGAAGCTCACGGCGCGCCGGGTGTCCATCATGTTGCGGCGAATACGCCCGCTCAAGTCTTCATGGCGGGCGATCGAGCCCAGCACCTCACCGGCCATCACGTCGGTCAGGTCGCCAGACAGCACCTTGGTGCTGACTTTCTCCAGATCGACATAAATTCCTTCAAGCGTGTCGGCGGAATACTCCGCATCGGCGTCGAACAATTTGAGTAAGACTTCTTTGGCGTCGTCAATCAGCCCAAGTGACCGGCGGGCCCGCATGCGCAGCAAGCGGAACACCGGCACGTCTTCATCATGGATGGAAAACAACACGCCCTTGTTTTTCAGATCGTCGTTGACCAGATTCAAGATAAAAGCGACCCGAACCGTGCGCGGCTCATCGGCGTCGGCAATCAAAAAGTCTGAGCGAATGTGCAACTCGCCGTTGGCCTCTTCGTAAAAACGGGCAGACTCTTCGATGTCCTCGTCCATCACGTTGTCCGGGATGGATTGACCGTAATACTGCTTGATCCAGTATTTTTCTTCAGCCGTTGGGGACTCTAGATCAACCCAGATCGGGCTGAACTTGGACAACTCCTCCAAGGATTCGATTTCTTCTTGGAAAAGACGCCCATTGACGAGCGTGAAAATATTGATCATGACGGACTCCCATGGGAATTCAAGGGCGGACGCGCGCGGGCTTGATCAGACAAGGCCGCACGGGGCGGGGGTTGGTGGATGTGCATCGCTTTCAACCCCAGCGCAGTCGTTACCCTGCGGGATTGAAAGCTAGCAACTAGGACTGCTTTCCAAGGATTTCTCCGTCATTGAACATGGCGGGCATTATGGCATTGGACGCCAGAATATGTGATGCTTGGCCAGAACGCCGCTGGAATAGAGAACAGGCAAGGCCCGCGGATGAGCTTAAAGAATTACAAACATCTCGCGCGCAACAAGCACAAACTACCTAGGAACTAATTCAAAAAGCACTGCGCCATTGCACGGGCAACGCTGACCCATAACGCCCCGAGAAAAGCTGCATTTTGTTGCAGTGCAAGATTGCATTTGCGGCCCTTCGGGCGCATAGTGAAGACGCAAGCGAAGTTCCGTAAGCCATCGGACGACCTCGTCGGCCTGATGGCTCTTTTAAAACCCCTTCCCCATGGAAAAGGAGTCTTTTATGAACTTGACGATCAGCGGCCATCACCTTGAAGTGACGCCGGCATTGCGCGGCTACGTGACCTCGAAACTCGATCGAATTTCCCGACATTTCGACCAAGTGGTCGACATCAAAGTTCTGCTGACAGTTGACAACATGAAAGAGAAAGAATTGAGACAGCGCGCCGAGTGCAATGTGCACGTCAAAGGCCGCGACCTGTTTGCCGAAAGCTCCCACTCAGACCTCTACGCCGCGGTCGATGAGCTGGCCGACAAGCTAGACCGACAAGTCGGTCGCTACAAGGACAAAACCCAAGACCACCACCACGTTGCAGCCAAGTATCAGGCGTAAACATCCGCGTTTGTCACACCTGATCTGCCCCCTTCTGGCAGTCAGGTCCAAACCAAGCCGCCCGATCATTCTGGCGGCTTTTTTATGGGTGCTTGGTCGCCTGGGCTGTAGCAAGTGCATAATTCGGCGACTTGATGACTGTTATGAACCGGCTCTCGCAAATACTCCCACCTGCCCAAATTCTGGTCGGCCTCGAAGCCACCAGCAAAAAACGCGCGTTCGAAGAAGCTGGCCTGCTTTTTGAGAACCTGCACGGGCTGAACCGCGCCCTCGTCACGGACAGCCTGTTCGCCCGCGAGCGTCTCGGCTCGACCGGCTTGGGTCATGGCGTGGCCATTCCGCATGGCCGCATCAAAGGTTTGAAATCACCCTTGGCCGCGGTTTTCCAGCTGGCCGCTCCGATTGGCTTTGACGCCCCGGATGAGCAAGCGGTTCGGCTGCTGATATTCTTGCTGGTGCCTGAAGCGGCGACACAGAAACACCTTGAGATCTTGTCTGAAATTGCCGAGATGCTGAGCGACAGCGGTCTGCGAGAGCAACTCAAGCTCAGCAGCCAGACCGCCAACTTGCACCAGCTGATCGCCACCTGGCATTCGGCCCACACGAACCCCTGACCCTATCCGCACGCCTGCATGAAGCCCACCGTTGTCAGCGCTGAAGCCTTGTTCGAAGACCACCGCGCCGCCTTGAAATGGCAATGGGTGGCGGGCCTCGGTGCATCAGAGAGACGCTTCGATGAAGTCGCGGTACGGGCCGCCCGCTCTGGTGCCGACTTGGTCGGTTACCTGAATTACATCCATCCTTATCGGGTGCAAATCCTCGGTGAGCGCGAAGTGGCTTACCTGACCAATGCCAGCAAGGAAGACTGCGCGCGCCGCATCTCGCGCATCATCACGCTAGAGCCTCCTGTGCTGGTGGTGGCCGACGGGCAGACAGCACCCGACACCTTGATTTCGATGTGCGAACGAGGCCAGTTGCCGATGTTCGCGACACCGGAATCTGCGGCCTTCGTGATTGACGTGCTGCGCGCCTACTTGTCCAAACATTTTGCGGACCGCACCTCGATGCACGGCGTGTTCATGGACATTTTGGGCATGGGTGTGATGATCACCGGCGAATCCGGTCTGGGTAAAAGCGAACTCGGTTTGGAGCTGATTTCTCGCGGTCATGGCCTGGTGGCAGACGACGCTGTCGACCTGTTCCGCATCAACCAGACCACGATCGAGGGCCGCTGCCCCGAGCTGCTGCAAAACCTGCTCGAAGTGCGCGGCATCGGTCTGCTCGACATCAAAGCGATTTTTGGCGAGACGGCTGTGCGCCGAAAACTCCGCCTCAAGTTGATCGTGCACCTGGTTCGGCGTGAAACGCTGGAGCGTGAATACGAGCGCATTCCGTATGAACCGTTGACGCAAGACTTGCTGGGCATTCCAGTGCGCAAAGTGATCATTCAGGTCGAGGCGGGCCGCAACATCGCGGTGCTGGTGGAAGCCGCGGTGCGCAACGCCATCTTGCAACTGCGCGGCGTCAATACCTATGAAGATTTTGTGGAGCGACACCGCAAGGCCATGGAACGCGGCGACTGAGAAGGTCTAAAACCCCAATGCGTTATCCCGCTTGATAGCGCGTTGAAACTGGGCGATGCGGGCACTCGGTTTTGGTGCAATTGGCGTAGATGGACAGCGAGTGGTCTGCAATTTTGTAACCCTTGGCCAGCGCCACATCGTTTTGCCGCTTTTCGATCTCAGCGTCGTAAAACTCTTCCACTTTGCCGCAATCCAGACACACCAAATGGTCGTGGTGCTGGCCTTCATTGAGCTCGTAAACCGCCTTGCCCGACTCAAAGTTGCTGCGATTCAGCAAGCCGGCTTGTTCAAACTGCGCCAACACCCGGTAAACCGTGGCCAAACCGATGTCGGAACGGTCTTCCAGCAACACCCGAAAGACATCTTCGGCGGTCATGTGGCGCTGTTTTCCGGCCTGAAAAATTTCAAGGATTTTCAAGCGTGGCAGCGTTGCCTTGAGGCCTGTGCTTTTCAATTCATCAATGTTGCTCATGGATTTTCTCAAGGATTTTTCAGGCTATGGGCAGGGCATCACGCCCAATGACAAAATGCACCCAGCCGCTACAATGAACCATCATATCGCTACACCTAACGTCATGCCTGTAAACCACCGCTCCCCCTTCTTGGCCGGCCTGATCGTCGCAGCGTGCGCAGTGCTTGCAGCCTGCACCAGCACCGCGCCGGCCTCGACGAGTGCCAGCGCCCTCAGCCCGACCAGTTGGATCACGCCTTTTCGCGCCGACATCGTTCAAGGCAACTTCATCTCTAGCGAACAGGTTGGCCAATTGCGCGCAGGCATGAGCCGCAACGACGTGCGCAATTTGCTCGGTACACCGCTGCTGGCCAGCGTCTTCCACGCCGATCGTTGGGACTATGTGTTCACCATGCGTCGCCAAGGTGTGGCGGCTCAGTCATTCAACTATTCTGTGTTCTTCAAGGCTGACTTGCTAGACACCTTTACGGGTGATGCGATGCCCAGCGAATCCGAGTTCATTGCCAAAATGGACCAACGCCGCAAACTCGGCAAGGTGCCGCAGCTCGAGGCCACCCCAGCTCAATTGGAAGCCGCTGCAAAAAAAATCTCAGCCCCACTTCCAGCATCGACAGTGACTCCTGCTGCCAGCACCGCACAGCCAACGGTCGCCAGTTACCCGCCCCTCGAAAGCCCACGCCAGTGAGCGCGCCATTGACAAACGCAGCGCCACAGCCGCTGCACATCGCCATTGCGGGCGCGACCGGTCGCATGGGCCAGATGCTGGTCGAGGCCGTCAGCGCAGCTGACGACCTCCAACTCTCTGGCGCGCTAGACCGCGCTGACAGCCCGGCCATCGGCCTCGATGCCGCCGCTTTCGCCGGACAACACACCGGCATCCGCATCTCCGCAGACCTGCGCTTGGGACTGACCGGCGCCAACGTGCTGATCGACTTCACCCGCCCTGAAGGAACGCTGGCGCATCTGCAGATCTGCCGCCAACTCGGCGTCAATGCAGTCATTGGCACCACCGGTTTCAACGAAGCCGAAAAAGCCGAGATCGCGGAGATCGCCAAAGACATCGCGATCGTCATGGCGCCCAACATGAGCGTCGGCGTGAACGTCACCCTCAAGTTGCTGGAGATGGCCGCCAAAGCGCTGTCCACCGGTTACGACATCGAGATCATCGAAGCCCATCACCGCCACAAAGTCGATGCGCCTTCGGGCACCGCCTTGAAAATGGGCGAGGTCATTGCCGACGCGCTGGGGCGCGACCTGAAAGACTGCGCCGTCTACGCTCGCGAAGGCGTCACCGGTGAACGTGACCCGTCGAGCATCGGCTTCGCCACCATTCGCGGCGGCGACATCGTCGGCGACCACACGGTGCTGTTTGCCGGCACCGGCGAGCGCATCGAGATCACCCACAAGTCTTCGAGCCGGGCCACTTACGCGCAAGGCAGCTTACGTGCCGCCCGCTTTTTGGCGGGCCAGCGGCAAGGCCTGTTCGACATGTTTGATGTGTTGAATTTGAAATGACAGCGCTGGACACGGTGTTGCAGGGCGATGCCGTCAGCCGGCTGGTGGCCGCGCTGCTGCTCTTGATGTCGGTCAGCAGCTGGGTCGTGATTCTCTTGAAAAGCTGGCTGCTGCAACGTGCAGCCCGCGACGTCAAGCGCAGCACCGCGGCCTTCTGGCAGTCCGCCTCATTGGCAGACGCCGATCAACAGGTTCAGGCGTTTGACCGTGACGCTTTGGTCTGGCCCTTGATAGCCGCCACCCGCGCAGACGGTGCCGGCACGCTGGCCTCGACCGGCGAGCGCCGTCAGCAGCTCACACGCCTGTTGCGTGACGCTTTGCACGGCGTGCTGGACAAACTCCAATTCGGCCAAGTCCTGCTGGCGACTGTCGGTGCCACCGCGCCATTTGTCGGCTTGCTCGGCACGGTCTGGGGCATTTACCACGCATTGGTCGGCATGAGCGCTGCTGGACAAATCACCATCGACCGAATTTCCGGCCCGGTCGGCGAAGCACTGATCATGACCGCCGCTGGATTGGCTGTCGCCATTCCCGCCGTGCTGGCTTATAACGTCCTTGGTCGCTACATCAACCGCATCGAAGCCGATCTCGAAGGCTTTGTCCGCGACCTGCGCGAACTGCTGCTGACAGCGCCCAAGCCTCTCGCCAGCAGCGGAACCGCCTGATGTTTGGCCGACTCGAGCGCAGCCAAGGCTCCGAGCCCATGAGCGCCATCAACGTCACGCCGCTGGTCGATGTGATGCTGGTGCTGGTGGTCATCTTCATTCTCACCGCGCCCCTGCTGGCCTCGTCGGTCAAGCTGGAACTGCCAAAGTCCGATGCGGCGTCCACGACAGACGCAATGCCCAGCGTCTCGCTGGTGGTCGACCGCGCCGGCCAAGCGTACCTGGACAACCGGCCTGTGCCACTCACTGAACTGAGTCAAAGCCTGACACGCACCGCCGCCCTGCAACCCGACACCGAAGTGCAGCTGCGCGCCGACGAGAACGCGCCTTACGGCAAGGTCATCGAGGTACTCGGCGTAGCGCAAAAAGCCGGACTGACACGCATCGGCTTTGTCACCGACGCCCCCGCCGTCCTAGCAGCAGCCAAAGCAGCCAGCCCCTGAGCGGCACTGACCGCCGCTGACCGCTCACCAGCGCAAGACCTAAAATCAGCGCTTCACCCGCCTTATTCGCTTCACCGGCCTCATCCGCCTCCTCTGATTTACCCGGCTTCTCATGCAAGACAAATACCAGCACCTCGACGTCGAGCGCAACGCTCAAGCCCAATGGACGGCCGTCGATGCCTACCGCGTCACCGAAGACACTTCCGGCAAAAAGCCCAAGGGCAAGTACTACGCCTGCTCCATGCTGCCCTACCCCAGCGGCAAACTGCACATGGGCCACGTGCGCAACTACACCATCAACGACATGCTCACGCGCTACCTGCGCATGAAGGGTTACAACGTCTTGATGCCGATGGGCTGGGACGCCTTCGGTCTGCCGGCTGAAAACGCTGCGCTGAAAAACAATGTGCCGCCGGCGCAATGGACCTACGACAACATCGCTTACATGAAGAAGCAGATGCAGGCGATGGGCTTGGCGGTTGACTGGAGCCGCGAAATCGCCACCTGCGATCCGACCTATTACAAGTGGAACCAGTGGCTGTTTTTGAAGATGCTCGACAAAGGCATCGCCTACCGCAAGACGCAAGTCGTCAACTGGGACCCGGTCGACATGACTGTGCTGGCCAATGAACAAGTGATCGACGGCAAGGGCTGGCGCACCGGCGCAGTGGTTGAAAAACGTGAGATTCCTGGCTATTACCTGAAGATCACCAACTACGCACAAGAACTGCTGGACCACGTGCAGGTCGGCAACGACAAGGCCACGCTGTCGGGCTGGCCGGAGCGCGTGCGCTTGATGCAAGAGAACTGGATCGGCAAGAGCGAAGGCGTGCGTTTTGCGTTCACGCACGACATTCGTGATGCGGCTGGCGCGTTGCTCACCAACGGCAAGATGTATGTCTTCACGACGCGCCCGGACACCATCATGGGCGTGACGTTTTGCGCCGTGGCACCGGAGCATCCACTGGCCTTGCATGCGGCGGCGACACAGCCGAAGCTCGCGGCATTTTTGGAGGAGTGCAAGTCGGGTGGCACGACAGAAGCCGAGCTCGCCACGCAAGAAAAAAAGGGCATGCCGACGGGGCTTTTTGTGGCGCATCCATTGACGGGTGAGCAGGTCGAGGTGTGGGTTGGCAACTATGTGCTGATGTCGTATGGCGATGGCGCGGTGATGGGTGTGCCGGCGCATGATGAGCGCGACTTTGCGTTTGCCTTGAAGTATTCGCTGGTGATCAAGCCTGTGGTGTCGGTGCAGGCTCCTTCGCTTGCTTCGGTGAAAACGGACGGGGCACCGGCCACGCCGGGTTCCTCATACGCAGGCTCAAAATCGTCACCCGGCGTGGCCGATGCCCCGTCCTTGCGTGTGTTTGATGACTCGCGCTGGCAGGATTGGTACGCTGAGAAGGGGGCTGGTATGGCAGTCAATTCTGGCCCGTTTGATGGTTTGGCTTTCAAGCCTTGTGTTGATGCTGTGGCTGCTGCGTTAGTGGCCAAAGGCCTGGGCGAGAAAAAGACCACCTGGCGGTTGCGTGACTGGGGCGTGAGCCGCCAGCGTTATTGGGGCACGCCGATTCCAATCATTCATTGCGCTGAACATGGCGCGGTGCCGGTGCCTGAAAAAGACCTGCCGGTGATCTTGCCGCAGGACTGTGTGCCGGATGGTTCTGGCAATCCGCTGGTCAAGCACGTGGGTTTTCATGCGGGTGTGGTGTGCCCTGTGTGCGGTCAGCCGGCGCGGCGTGAGACGGACACGATGGACACGTTTGTCGATTCATCGTGGTATTTCATGCGCTATTGCGATCCGAAAAACGATCAACAAATGGTCGGTGCCGGCACCGACTACTGGATGCGCGACCAGACGCTGGCCACCGGTGGCAGCGGTATGGACCAATACATCGGCGGCATTGAGCACGCCATTCTTCACCTGCTGTATGCGCGCTTTTGGACCAAGGTCATGCGCGATCTGGGCTTGGTCAAGATTGACGAGCCTTTCACCAAGCTGCTGACGCAGGGCATGGTGTTGAACCACATTTACTCGCGCAAATCAGACAAAGGCGGCATCGAATACTTCTGGCCGCAAGAGGTCGAAGACCTGCATGACGCCAGTGGCAAAGTCATAGGCGCCAAGCTCAAGGAAGCCAAGGGCGCACTGCCCGCCGGCACGCTCATCACCTACGAAGGCGTGGGTACCATGAGCAAGAGCAAGAACAATGGCGTCGATCCGCAAGATTTGATCGGCAAGTACGGCGCTGACACTGCGCGCCTGTACACCATGTTCACCGCGCCGCCTGAAGCCACGCTGGAGTGGAATGACGCTGGCGTTGAAGGCTCTTACCGCTTCTTGCGGCGTGTCTGGAATTTCGGCGTCAAACTCTCCGCCATGACCGCGGATGAAGCCTCCTCTGTCGTGCAGGACAAAGACACCAAGACGCTGCGACGCGAAGTTTTCACCGTGCTCAAGCAAGTCGACTACGACTACCAGCGCATGCAATACAACACCGTGGTCTCGGGCGGCATGAAGATGCTGAACGCGCTGGAAGACTTCAAGGCTGAGGTCAACACGGCATCGCTGGCGGCGCTGCGCGAAGGCTTCGGTATTTTGCTGCGCTGCCTGTACCCCGCCACGCCGCACATCGCGCACGGTTTGTGGGCCGACCTCGGCTACGCTGAACAACACGGTGACTTGCTCGACGCCGCTTGGCCCGAGGTCGACGACAGCGCGCTACAGCAAGACGAAATCGAGCTCATGCTGCAAGTCAATGGCAAGCTGCGTGGCTCGGTCACCGTGCCAGCCGGCGCCGACAAAGTCGCGATTGAAGCCGCCGCGCTGGCCTCGGAGGCCTTCCTGCGCGCTGCCAATGGCGCGGCAGCCAAAAAAGTCATCGTGGTGCCAGGCCGGCTCGTCAACATCGTTATCTGAAGAACGGGAACATCATGCAACGTCGTTTTTTATTGCTGTCAGCCTCTGCACTCGGTGCCAGCGCCTTGCTGGCCACGGCAGGCTGCGGCTTTAAGCTGCGCGCCGCACCCAACTTCGCCTTCACATCTATCTATATCAACATGGCCGAAGGCTCTGCCTTGGGCAACCAACTCAAACGCACCCTAGCGTCCAATCAAAACCTGCGCGTTGTCACAGACCCCCAACAGATGATGACGTCCGACGTGATTTTGGACCCCTTGTTTGACCAGCGCCAAAAGGTCGTGACGGCGGTCAACGCGGCTGGTTTGGTGCGTGAATTCAAGTTGCGCCTGCTTTTTTCATTCAAATTGCGCACGCCGCAAGGCAAGGAACTCATTCCGCAGGCCGATTTGGAACAGCAGCGCGACATCAGTTTCAACGAATCTGCCGTGTTGGCCAAGGAGGCTGAAGAAGGCCTGCTCTACCGCGACATGCAAAGCGACATCGTCCAGCAAATCATGCGGCGTCTGGCCGCGGTGCAAGCGCTGTAAAAACAACCATGCAACTGGCCAGCGCGCAACTCTCCGACCACCTTCAGCGCGGGCTGAAAAGCCTGTACGTCCTGCACGGCGATGAGCCTTTGCTGGTGCAAGAATGCGCCGATGCGCTGCGCGCTTTTGCACGCGCGCAGGGCTACACCGAACGCACGGTGCACACCGCGTCTGGCGCGCATTTTGACTGGAGCGAAGTGCTCGCCAGCGGTGGCTCGCTGAGCTTGTTTGCGGACAAGCAGATCGTTGAAATCCGCATCCCCAGCGGCAAGCCCGGCAAAGAGGGCTCGGTCGCGCTGCAGCACATAGCCGAGCGTGCACAAGGCGACGACAGCACCTTGACGCTGGTGCTGCTGCCCAAGCTCGACAGTGCGACCGCCAAAGGCGCTTGGTTTGGCGCGCTGGAGAGTTACGGCGTCAGCATCAAGTTTGACCCGATTGACCGCCGCAACCTGCCGACCTGGATCGCTCAGCGGATGCAACAGCAAGGCCTGCAAGTCGCCCCCGGCGAAGAAGGCCAGCGCACGCTGCAGTTTTTTGCCGACCGGGTCGAAGGCAACCTGTTGGCGGCCCATCAAGAAATTCAAAAACTCGCCTTGCTCTACCCGGCACTGAATCCGCGCCAACCATCCGTACTGAGTTTTGACCAAGTCGAAAACGCCGTGCTGAATGTCGCCCGTTACGATGTCTTCAAACTCTCTGAAGCCGTGCTCGCAGGTCAAGGCGTGCGCGTGGCGCGCATGCTCGACGGCCTGCAGTCCGAAGGTGAAGCCGAGGTGCTGGTGCACTGGACGCTGGCCGAAGACATTCGCAGCCTGAAGCGTGTCAAAGACGCGATGGCCGCTGGCCGGCCGATGCCGATGGCGCTGCGAGAAAACCGCGTCTGGGGCGCCAAAGAAAAACTCTTTGAACGGGTGCTGCCGCAAATCGACGACGCCGCACTGGCCAATCTGCTGCAAGCCGCCCACAAGGTCGACGGCATTGTCAAAGGTCTGAAGCAACCCGACTGGCCAGCCGATGGCTGGCAAGCATTGCATCGTCTGGCCAGTTTGCTGTGTGCGCAGTGCGGCAAAATACGCCCATGAACTCGACTGCCCATCCTGAAGAACTGTCCCATGACGGCGACGTCGCCCGCCTGATGGACGCCCTCGGCGCCAAAGCCAAAGCCGCCTCGGCCTTGATGGCCAAAGCGCCCACGGCCCTGAAGAATCAGGCTTTGCTGACGTTGGCCGGGCTGTTGCGGGAGCAATTTGCAGCGCTCAAAACAGCCAACCAGCGCGACCTTGACCACGCGGCCGCCGCCGGCTTGGATGGCCCGATGCTGGATCGCCTCAAACTCAGCGCCGACGCTTTGGAAACCGTGGCGGTCGGCTGCGAACAACTCGCCGTCATGCCCGATGTGATCGGCGAGATCATCGGCATGAAGCAGCAGCCCAGCGGCATACGCGTCGGCCAGATGCGCGTGCCGATCGGCGTTTTCGGCATGATTTACGAAAGCCGCCCGAACGTGACGATTGAAGCCGCGTCACTGGCCATCAAGAGCGGCAACGCCTGCATTTTGCGCGGCGGCTCTGAGGCGATTGAATCGAACAAAGCGCTGGCCGCACTGGTGCGACAAGCGCTGGTCCAAGCCGGCTTGCCAGCCGAAGCCGTGCAGCTCGTGCCGACCATCGACCGCGAAGCCGTCGGCCACCTGATCACCATGCCGCAGTATGTCGACGTCATCATTCCGCGCGGCGGCAAAGGCTTGATCGAGCGCATCAGCCGCGACGCCAAAGTGCCGGTCATCAAGCACTTGGACGGCAACTGCCATGTGTATGTCGACGACTTTTGCGATATCGCCATGGCCGTCAAAATTGCCGACAACGCCAAAACGCAAAAATACAGCCCGTGCAATGCCACCGAAGGCTTGCTGGTGGCACGCGCCGTGGCGGCTGATTTTCTGCCGAAGATCGGCGCTGTCTACGCGGCCAAAGCGGTCGAGATGCGCTGCGATGCCGAAGCCCTCAGCCTGCTGAGCGCCGCCTTGCCGACGGCCAATTTAAAGCCCGCCACCGAACAAGATTGGTACGAGGAATACTTAGCGCCGGTCATCAGCATCAAGGTGGTGGCGGATGTCGACGAAGCGATTGCGCACATCAACCGCTACTCGAGCCACCACACAGACGCCATCATCACGCGGGACCACGGCCACGCCCAACGGTTCTTACGTGAAGTTGATTCGGCCAGTGTCATGGTCAATGCGAGCACTCGCTTCGCTGATGGCTTTGAGTTTGGACTGGGCGCTGAAATTGGCATCAGCACAGATAAATTCCATGCCCGTGGGCCAGTCGGCATTGAAGGCCTGACCTCACTGAAATACGTCGTTCTGGGTGAGGGCGAAGTGCGCGGCTGAATCTCTGGGGCTGTTGCTGTCACTTGCAAGCAGGCCAGATGCCCCCATGTGAGTTGGGGTCTTGCACCGCCATAATGCATGAAGCCTAGCCGCTTTGCACTGATAACAACAACTCATCTGAAAGTGACCGCATGGTCCCCCACCTCATCACCGCCTTGAACGGCCCCATCAACGAGTTGGAACAGCGCATCCTCGACTCCACGCCGGCGATTGAACGCTGGTTTCGCTTGGAATGGATGGAGCACACGCCGCCGCTTTACTCGTCTGTGGACATCCGCAATGCCGGCTTCAAGCTGGCACCGGTGGACACCAACCTGTTCCCGGGCGGCTGGAACAACCTGACCCCCGAAATGCTGCCGCTGGCCGTGCAAGCGGCGATGGCGGCGATTGAAAAGATCTGCCCAGAAGCGAAAAACCTGCTGGTCGTCCCCGAGAACCACGCGCAGAACAGCTTTTACCTGTCCAACGTGCTGCAACTCAAGCGCATCTTCCATCACGCCGGTCTGAACGTTCGCTTTGGCTCGCTCGACCCAGACCTCAAAGAGCCGACCACCCAAGAGTTGCCGACCGGCGAGACCATCACCATCGAGCCGCTGATCCGCACCGACCGGCGCCTTGGGCTGAAGGACTTTGACCCCTGCACCATCTTGCTGAACAACGACTTGTCGACGGGCATTCCGGGCATGCTGGAAGACCTGCATGAGCAGTACCTGCTGCCGCCGCTGCACGCCGGCTGGTCGGTGCGCCGCAAGTCGCGCCACTTCCAGGCCTACGAAGAAGTCGCCAAACGCTTTGGCAAATTGCTCGGCATGGACTCGTGGCTGATCAACCCGATGTACGCGAAGTGCGGCGAAGTCAATTTCGCCGAAGAACTGGGGATGGACTGCCTGCGCACCAACGTCGACGCTTTGCTGACCAAGATCCGGCGCAAGTACAAGGAATACGGCATCAACGAAAAGCCGTTCGTCGTGGTCAAGGCCGACAACGGCACCCACGGCATGGGCATCATGACGGTGCGCGATGTCAAAGACCTTGACGCCCTGAACGCCAAGAGCAAAACCAAGATGAGCCTGACCAAAGACGGCCAAGCGCTGACGGAGGTCATCATCCAAGAAGGCGTGCTGACCAACGAGCGCGTCAATGACGCCGTGGCCGAGCCCGTGGTTTACATGATGGACCGCTATGTGGTTGGCGGTTTTTACCGCGTCCACGCCGAGCGCGGCGTCGACGAAAACCTGAATGCCCCGGGTGCCAGCTTTGTACCACTGGCCTTTGCCGACAGCGGCCGTTTACCGCAGCCGGGTCAAAAGCCCGGCTCCAGCAGCCCAAACCGCTTTTACATGTACGGCGTCATCGGCCGCTTGGCCATGCTGGCCGCCAGCTACGAGCTGGAAGCCACCGACCCTGACGCGGAGGTCTACGACTGATCCTTAGGTAACGCCACGCAAGGCCATGACCCGCTCATGGCCTTCCTCAGCTATTCCGCAATTCTCAGTTGCTGCAGCGCAACAAAATCCGAAAATTTAAGCCTGCTGCGGTTTCCCCTCACTGACGTCCACCTGGCTTGAGCGCAAGATAGCGCTCCCATCAGCAACCATTTCCCAAGCATGGAAGGCGCCGAACATCGGCCCGGCCCTAGGCAAGGGGAATTTTTTGTGACCAGCTCAAAATCCTCCCTCTCGGCGTTGACCTTAGGCGCCATCGGTATCGTTTACGGCGACATCGGCACCAGCGTCCTGTACGCGGTTAAAACAGTCTTTGCCACGGGCCACGTGGACTTGAACCCGGTCAATATCTTCGGCATTTTGTCGATCTTTTTCTGGACGCTGACCGTCATCGTTTCGGTCAAATACGTGCTGCTGGTGCTGCGGGCTGACAACCACGGCGAAGGCGGCACGGCCGCCTTGCTGGCGCTGGCCTCCAACGCGGTCAAGGACCAACCGGTCTTGCGGCGGCGACTGTTGGTGGTCGGCATGTTCGGCGCAGCACTTTTTTATGGCGATGGTGTCATCACCCCGGCTATTTCAGTGCTGTCCGCTGTGGAAGGCTTGGAAATTGTCTCGCCCACATTCAGCCAATATGTGATTCCCCTGACGCTGGTGATTCTGCTGCTGCTCTTCATCGTGCAAAAGCGCGGAACCGCCGGCATTGGAAAGTTTTTTGGCCCCATCACGCTGATCTGGTTTATCGCCATCGGGGTCTTGGGCGTGCTGCAAATCGCCGAGAACCCGGCTATTTTGAAAGCCTTGAGCCCGTATTACGCGCTGCTCTTCATGTGGAACAGCCCCGGCACCACCTTTCTCATTCTTGGCGCGATTGTGCTGTGCGTCACCGGTGCCGAGGCGCTCTACGCCGACATGGGGCATTTCGGCAAGCGGCCGATTCGGCTGGCCTGGTTTGCCGTGGTCATGCCGGCCTTGACGCTGAACTATTTCGGTCAAGGTGCTTTGCTGCTGGGCAACCCTGACGCCGTTAAAAATCCGTTTTTCCTGATGATGCCCGAATGGGCTTTGCTGCCGATGGTCGGGCTGGCCACCATGGCCACGGTGATCGCTTCGCAGGCTTTGATCTCGGGTGCGTTCAGCGCCACCAAGCAAATTATTCAGCTCGGTTATTTGCCGCGCTTGTACATGGTCCACACCAGCATCAAAGAAACCGGTCAAATCTACATTCCGTTCATCAACTGGACGCTGTTTGTGGCCATCGCCCTGGCCGTGGTGTTTTTCAAGTCGTCCGATGCGCTGGCCACCGCCTACGGCATTGCAGTCTGCGGGAACATGCTGATCACCACGATTTTGACGTTTTACGTCATTCGCTATGGCTGGCAATACCCGCTGGCGCTGTGCATCGCGGCCACGAGCATTTTCTTCGCCATCGACTTCGCCTTCTTAGCGTCGAATGCGCTCAAGTTCGTCGAAGGCGGCTGGTTCCCCATCCTGATTGCCGGTGCGATCTTCACCCTGATGGTCACTTGGGAAGAGGGCCGTTACATTCTCAACAAAAAGCTGCGCATCGACGCGATTGACCTGAAGAGCTTCTTAGAAGCTGTTTTTGTCAGCCCGCCACTGCGTGTTGAAGGCACCGCCGTCTTTTTGACGGCGGAGTCAGGGGCTGTGCCAAACGCCATGCTGCACAACCTCAAACACAACAAAGTGCTGCACGAGACCAACCTGTTCGTGACCGTGCGCAGCCACGAAGTGCCGTGGATCAACATGGACAAACGCCTAGAAATCACATCCTTGGGACGCCACTGCTGGCAAGTGGTGTTGAACTACGGCTTCAAAAACGACCCTGACGTGCCGAGCGCCCTGATGCAAATGCGCGGCCAAGGCTGCCAAGTGGACCCCATGACCACCAGCTACTTTTTGTCGCGCGATACCGTGGTCCCAACCATCGGCGACGGCATGGCGCAATGGCGCGAGAAACTGTTTGCACAAATGCACCGCAATGCGAGTTCAGCCGCCGACTTTTTGAACTTGCCCAATAACGCGGTGGTGGAGCTGGGTAGCAAGGTGGAAATCTAAAACCGCGAAACTGGCCGCCTCCGAGGCACCCTTGATTTTGTTGTTTTCCAGCAGCCACGTCGCTGGCAAACCGGTTAAGCAGCTCGACAGAGTGCAAAATAGCGCTCCTCCAAGTAACTAAATCCCCTGTATGGCCAGCGCCCGACCCAAGCCCCGTCGTAGCCGTGGGACTATTTTGTGACAAGTTCAAAATCCTCCCTCACGGCGCTGACCTTAGGCGCCATCGGTGTCGTCTACGGCGACATCGGCACCAGCGTTCTGTATGCGGTCAAAGAAGTCTTCGGCTCAGGGCATGTCGCCTTCAGCCCAGACAACGTCTACGGCATCTTGTCCATCTTCTTTTGGACACTGACCGTCATCGTCTCGATCAAATACGTGTTGCTGGTGCTGCGGGCCGACAACAACGGCGAGGGCGGTCTGGTGGCCATGCTGGCGCTGGCCTCGCAAGCGGTCAAAGACAAACCCGAGCTGCGGCGCGTGTTGCTGATCATCGGTATTTTTGGCACCGCGCTTTTTTATGGCGATGGCGTTATCACCCCGGCGATTTCAGTGCTGTCGGCGGTTGAAGGTCTGGAAATTATTTCCCCCGCCTTCAAGCAATACGTGGTGCCGGCCACATTGGTGATTTTGTTTGGTCTGTTTGCCGTACAAAAGCGCGGCACTGCTGGCATTGGCATGTTTTTTGGGCCGATCACGCTGGTTTGGTTTGCCGTGCTGGCCGTTTTGGGCATCTCGCAAATCATCACCTACCCGGCCATCCTCGCGGCCATCAGCCCGCATTACGCGGTGATGTTCATGTGGACCAACCCGGGCACCACGTTCATCATCTTGGGGGCCGTGGTGTTGTGTGTCACGGGCGCTGAAGCGCTGTATGCCGACCTCGGCCACTTTGGCAAAAAACCGATCCGGTTAGCCTGGTTTTCAGTTGTCATGCCCTCGCTCACGCTGAACTATTTTGGCCAGGGTGCGCTGCTGTTGAAGAACCCCGACGCGGTGAAAAACCCGTTTTTTCTGATGGCGCCCGAGTGGGCCTTGCTGCCGCTGGTGTTGCTGGCCACCATGGCCACCGTGATCGCCTCGCAAGCCCTGATCACCGGTGCTTTCAGCGTCACCAAGCAAGTCATCCAGCTGGGTTATTTGCCGCGCCTGAACATCCTGCACACCAGCGTGCGCGACACCGGCCAAATCTACATGCCGATGGTCAACTGGGGGCTGTTTGTGACCATCGTGCTGGCCGTGGTGATGTTCCGCTCGTCAAGCAACTTGGCCTCGGCCTACGGCATTGCCGTCACGCTGGACATGCTGATCACCACCGTCCTGACCTTCTTTGTGATTCGCCACGCCTGGAAATACCCGCTCTGGTTGTGCGTGGCCGCAACCTGTGTTTTCTTTGTGGTGGACCTGGCTTTCTTCACTTCCAATCTGATGAAGCTGTTTGCGGGCGGCTGGTTTCCGCTGGTCATTGGCGGGGCGGTCTTCACGCTCATGATCACGTGGAAAGATGGCCGGGCCTTGCTCAACAGCAAACTGCGCGCCGACGCGCTCGAGCTGCCCTCTTTCTTGGAGTCCGTGTTTGTCAGCCCACCCGTCCGCGTTGAGGGCACGGCGGTGTTTTTGACCGCCGAACGCGGCACCGTGCCGAACGCCATGCTGCACAACCTGAAGCACAACAAAGTGCTGCACGCCAAAAACCTGTTTGTGACCGTGCAAAACCATGAAGTGCCGTGGATCGGCATGGACAAGCGCTTGCAAATCGAATCGCTGGGGCACCACTGCTGGCAAGTGGTGGTTCACTATGGCTTTAAAAATGATCTCGACCTGCCCAAAGCCTTGACGAATATCAAGAGCCGTGGATGGGAGCTCGACCCCATGAGCACCAGCTACTTTTTGTCGCGCGACACCGTCATTCCAACCATCGGCGGCGGCATGGCACCGTGGCGCGAAAAGCTGTTTGCACAAATGCATCACAACGCCAGTGGCGCGGCCGACTTTCTGAAGTTGCCGAGCAATTCGGTGGTGGAGTTGGGCTCGAAGATCGAGATTTAAGCGCTGGGTTGTCGGCTAGGTTTGCAGGATCCCGCCGTTTAACTTGACGGGTTCGCCTTTTCGCTGGTGAGGCTACACGGCGCCGACTCGACCACAAGCTCGACAACCTGCCAAAATCCACGCATGCGATGTCGCCACGGCCTTCCTTTCTTTTGAACCCCCGCCCCACACCATGAACATTCTTTTCGTTGCCGATCCGCTGGAGTCTTTCAAGATTTACAAGGACACCACCTTTGCCATGATGCGTGAAGCGCAGCGACGCGGCCACACCCTCAGTGCCTGCGAAACCAAAGACATCATGTGGCAGCGCGGCACGCCGGTGACCGCCTTTGTGCGTGACATTCACCTCACCGGCGACGAGCAAAACTGGTTTATCGCCCAGCAGCAGCGCCCCGACGAACGGCCACAGGCGCTGCGTGACTTTGGCTGCATCATCATGCGCAAAGACCCGCCGTTTGACAGCGAGTTTTTCTACAGCACCCACTTGCTTGAGCAAGCCGAGCGCGAAGGCGCACGCGTCTTCAACAAGCCGCGTGCACTGCGTGACCACCCGGAAAAACTCGCCATCATGGAGTTTCAACAATTCATCGGCCCGACGCTGGTGACGCGCGACGCCGAAGACATCAAGCGCTTTCACGCCGAGCACCAAGACATCATCTTGAAGCCGCTCGACGGCATGGGCGGCATGGGTATTTTTCGGGTCAAGGCCGACGGCATGAATTTGGGCAGCATCATCGAAACGCTGAACAAAGACGGCGCGCAAAGCGTCATGGTGCAAAAGTTTTTACCTGAGATCGTCAAAGGTGACAAACGCGTTTTGGTGATTGGCGGCAAGCCGGTGCCCTTTGCATTGGCACGCATTCCACAGGGCAATGAGGTGCGCGGCAATTTGGCCGCCGGGGGGCTGGGCGTGGCGCAAGCGCTGTCCGCACGCGACCGTGAAATAGCCGAAGCGGTCGGCCCGGTGTTGGCTGCGCGCGGCCTGCTGCTAGCGGGTATCGACGTTATTGGCGACTGCATCACCGAGATCAACGTGACCAGCCCGACCTGCTTTCAGGAAATCTTTGACCAGACCGATTTTGACGTGGCGGCGATGTTCATCGACGCACTCGAAGCGGCGCTGGCCAGCCCAGTCTAAACGCAGCTTAAACGACCACAGCCCCGTCCACAAACACCTTCAACTCCCCGGCTGCAAACGGCAGCCAAGTTTCGTTGGTGGTGAGGGGCGCGGTCACCACCACTGCGACACGATCAGTGGCTTGCGTGTGCTGCGCGAAGTCAATACTCAAGTCTTCGTCGCTCAACGTGGCGTGCGCAAACGGGTGTCGGCGCTCCACATAAAAAAGATTCGTCGAGGCATGCGCCCAGAGCGCCAAGCCGTTGCTGAGCATGAAGTTAAAGGTACCGTGGCGCGCCACTTCTTTGGCCAGCTCACGCATGGTCAGCGTGAGTTCTGCCACGCTCGGCACGCCGGCATGGGACTTGGCGAGCTCTTGCATGATCCAGCAAAAGGCGCGCTCGCTGTCGGTGTCGCCAACCGGTTTAAAACCTGCGTGCAAGCGCGGATGAAAATTCTTCAGGTCGCCGTTGTGCGCAAACACCCAGTAACGCCCCCACAGTTCACGCACGAAAGGGTGACAGTTTTCCAGCGCAATCCGGCCCTGCGTGGCCTTGCGAATGTGGGCGATGACGTTGCGGCTTTTGATCGGGTAGCGGCGAATCAAATCAGCCACCGGTGACTCGGATGCCGGTTGGTGATCGACAAAGTGGCGCAAGCCTTTGTCGCCCTCAGAGCCGGCTTGGCCGACCTTGTTTTGGCCTTCAAAAAATGCGATGCCCCAACCATCTTTGTGCAAGTCGGTGTGGCCGCCGCGCTGCGCAAAGCCGGCGAAGCTGAAGGTCACATCGGTCGGGGTGTTGCAGTTCATTCCAAGCAGCTGGCACATGTCTGACAATTCCTAGTGCGGGTCGGGACGTATCCGCCAAGCCGCGAACATCGCCAACACGCAGAACGCGGCCAGCATCAAAAAAGTTTCATTGAAAGCCGCCAGCCGGGCCGGGCTGCTGGCCGTCTGCGCCAGCGTGTCGCCATGCACGGCCAGCCGCCATTCGAGCACGATGCCGCACAAGCTCACGCCAATGGCACCACCCAGCATGCGTAAAAAATTGACCGCACTGGCGCCTTGCGCCAACAAGGTCTGCGGCAAGGGCTGCAGCGAGCCGAGGTTCAGCGAGGGCAAGATGAAGCCCAAACCAATGCGGCCCAACGTTGCCCAAAGCATCAGCCAGCCGATCGCACTGTTCAGTGTGACTGTGACCATCAGCGCGAACGATGTGGCCAACAGCGCCAAGCCCAAGGTCACCAGTCGGTGCGTCGGATGCCGGTCGGCCAAACGACCGACCAGCGCAATCGTGACCGCCAGCACCGCACCGGCGGGCAACAAGACCAAGCCCACGTGCGAGGCCGACATGCCCAGCGCCAGCTGCATGTAGACCGGCAGCAGATAGGTCGAACCGAACAAGGCTGTGCCGTAGATGAAGGCGACCATGCTGCCCATCGCAAACGGGCGCGATGCAAACAAGTGGAGGTTCATCAGCGGCATGCCGCCGCGCTGGGTCAGCCGCTGCTGCCAAGCCAGAAAGACCAGCAACACCATTGCCGCAGCAGCCAACAACACGGCAGCCTGAAGTCCACCACCGCTGTGCAGCGCGACCAGGCCGGTCAACAGGCACAGCGTGCCGGCCGCCGCCAGCAGCAGGCCGCGCCAGTCGAGCGCCGCCTCACGGTTGGTCGCGCCACCGCCCGGCGCAGACACCGGCACATAACGCAAGCCCAGCCAGATCGACGTCAGGCACAGCGGAACCACCATGAAAAAAATCGATCGCCAACCGAACAGGTCAACCAGTACGCCGCCGATGCTCGGCCCCAGCGCCGGTGCCAGCACCACGCCCATGCCAAAAATGCCACTGGCGCGACCCTGCTCATGCTTTGCAAAAGCCCGCATGATGATGATTGCCGGAATCGGCTGCACCACGCCTGCGGCCAGTCCCTCAGCAACACGCGCCGCCAACACCAGATCAAAATTGCCGGCCAGCCCGCCGACCACGCCGCCCGTCAACAGCAGCAGCATGCAGCCAATGTAAGTGCGCTGGTAACCGTAGCGTCCCAGCAGCCAAGGCGTGGTCAGCATGGACACTGTCATGGCCGCCATGAAGCCCGACGAGACCCATTGCGCGCGCTCCTGCCCGAGCGTGAAGGTGTGCGACATGTCGGGGATCGCGACGTTGACGATGGTCGACGACATGATCGAGGCCATCGTGCCGATCATGACGGCCAGCAGCAACAGCCAGCGGTAACGCGGACCGTAATGCGCCTGCATGTCAGCCAGCGTGGCGGGATGTGCCATCTCAGTTGGCGGTCAGCGGCATCAGTTCCGGGGCTCTGACCACAGGCGCCCGCCCGTCGACCAGTTTTCACGTTTGATGTCAGTGATGATGATGTCTACCGACTCCGCCGAGCCGCCCAGCACTTCCACCGTGACACGGGTGATCTCGGCGACCAGCTTTTTCTTTTGCTCGGGGGTTCGGCCTTCAAACATTTCAATGTGGTACGTGGGCATGGTTGTCCTTGCGAGCGGTTGGAAGCCGAGATGGGAATACGTCAATCGCTCAACTCTAGATGATAAAACCCAAAGCCCTTGATCTCATCACCGCCTGAAAATTGAGGCCGCAGCGGCTGATGCAGCAAGCTGTCAAACTTACGAACTACAAGGTGCCTGCACGCAAGCCTGCCTTTTGATTCTTTTGCTCTTTTCCCGCTTGCCCATTGAAAGCCTTCGCTTTGCCGTTTCCCCGCTCCCATTTTTCTTCACGCAGCGCTGGCGCCAACCATCCGCACCTGCCCAGCTTGGCCGGCCGCGCGTACAGCTGCCAGTGTGGTCGTCCGGTTTTTTTCAGGAACAGCCAATGTCTGGCTTGCGGCACCCCGTTGGGGTACGACCCGCACAGCGCCCAATTGCTCTCACTGATGCCAGCCGAGGCATCGGCAACCGTTGACGCACCTGAGCGTTGGCAGGCGTGGCAGGTAGCCGACGCTTTGGATCGCGTAGCAGCGGCTTCAGATGCGCCAGAACCGCGAACCCATTTCGCCCGCTGCCTGAATCTGGCAACCCCTGCCGCCTGCAACTGGTTGGTGCCCAGCACTGACCCGTTCGGCAGCACCACCGGCTTGTGCCGGGCCTGCCAACTCAACCACAAGATCCCCGACCTGAACGACCCGGAACACCTTGATAACGGCCGGCTGTGGGGCTTGGTCGAACTGGCCAAACGGCGCTTGGTGTCGGCGCTCATGGTGCTCGGCTTGCCCGTCGCCTCCAAGCTCACAGAAGACCCCGAGCATGGGCTGATGTTTGATTTCTTACGCTCCGACAGTGAAGGCGGCCACGTCATGACCGGGCATGACACCGGCCTCATCACCATCAGCTTGATCGAAGCCGACGACGCAACGCGAGAAGCCGCGCGTCAAGCCATGCACGAACCCTACCGCACGCTGCTCGGGCATTTCCGCCATGAAGTAGGCCACTATTACTGGGACCGGCTGGTCTGGGGCACCGACTGGATGACGGGCTTTCACACCTTGTTTGGCGATGAAACCGCTGACTACGCAGAAGCCTTGCAGCGCCACTATGACAACGGCCCCGCCGCGGACTGGCCGCAGCACTACGTCAGCGCCTACGCCAGCACGCACCCGTGGGAAGACTGGGCCGAGTGCTGGGCGCATTACCTGCACATGCGCGACACGGTCGACACCGCGTCGAGCTTTGGCTTGAGCGCCAAGAAAATGCAGCTCGAATTCACGCCGTTTGCCATCGACGCCTTGTACCTGCCCAAGCACCCCAAGGCCAAACGGTTTTTGGCTTTCTTGAATGACTGGACGCGGCTCACCACCCTGCTCAACGAGATGTCGCGCTCGATGGGTCAGCCCGACTTTTACCCCTTCGTACTACCGCGCGAAGTGGTGGCCAAGCTGCACTTCATTCACCTGCTGGTGACCGCTGCGGGCGAGACGTCGCAACGAGAAAGAAATGCCTCCACAGGTCGGAATTCATCAACGACGTTGGCAGCCGGAAAAGCCCTCGCGTAAGTGTGTAAATCCGCCTCGTAACAGCCGCAGGCGATGCGCTGTAGTCCGGCCTCATCGAGCAACATGACATAGCCGCGGCTGTAGCTGATGAGGCCACGCCGTTGAAAAGCGCTGGCCGCTTGCGTCACACTTTCGCGCCGCACACCGAGCATGAGAGAGAACACGTCATGCGTCAGAAAAAGCTCGTGGGAGTCAAGCCGATCCCGCGTCATCAACAAGGCGCGCGCCAGCCGTTGTGCGACCGAATGGTGGTTGGTGCAGACCGTTTGCTGCGCCAGTTGGCTCAGGCGCGCATCGGCATAGCGATTCAGCACGTCACGCAGAGAATGGCTCTGCTGCAAATGCTGCTGCAGACATTTTCGTGTCAGGCGAAAGGCCCGACCTGCAGCCTGCACGCGGCCATGAAAAGCCGAGTGCTCAACATCAAACACCGCCGAGGTGTGAAACATCCCTTCAGGACCGACCTGCGCGACAGCCATGTCAGCAGCCGCTGGCACTGGCAAGATGATCGAGACAAAACCTTCTACCGGAAACCACACATGGCTTGACACCTCGCCCGCCACACACACCATGGCGTGCAGCTCGAGCTCAACCAACTCACTGTGCGCGAGCAACAGAGCGCGCTCCTGGGGCGGCAAAGTTGCGATCAATTGATTCGCCAATGACAAGTTTCTCTGCACCACAACGATCTCCCATCTGACGCTGACTGACCCGCTGAAACAAACCGTCAGAAACATTGCACCCGGAATCAACTTCGGGCGGCGCCCAACAGCTCGTAACGTTCTGTAGCTTGTATGACGGGATATGTCGGTGCATTAACGATTGCACACTGATTTTTCATGGGTGCTTGAGCACAGTGCAGAGCTGTGGTGTGCAAGGTCACTCTGCATCAGACATTGAAGCGCGGCAGTCCATCACGCCTCAAGCACGCCGCACCATCAATCGGTTGCCACCGAAAGTTGTGTGCGCCAGCACACGTACAAAGGCACGAACAACATACCGCCGGACATTAAAGTCTTTGAGCGTTGCGCTGACCTCTTTGTGTGAATGCTGCGCTCGTCATGTCCTTGCTGAGTGCTATGAATTCAACCCGTGATTGTCGATTCCCTTTGCACGCACTGGCAGCCGCTTGTGCGTTCGCGATCGCCGCAACAAGTCTGTGCGACGTGGCAATGGCACAGACTGTCAAAAATCAGCAGGTCACGCCGCGTCCCGGTGAGCCGGTCACGCTGAACTTCGTCAATGCAGAGATCGACGCCGTCGCCCGCACCATGGCCACCATCACCGGCCGCAATGTGGTGGTCGACCCTCGCGTCAAGGGCACGTTGACGCTGATCACTGAAAACCCAGTGGCGCCACTGATCGCTTTTGGTCAGTTTGCAGCGCAACTGCGGGTTCAAGGCTTCGCTGTGGTGGACGCGGCCGGGCTTTACAAGATCGTGCCGGAGGCCGACGCCAAAATGCAGGGCGGCTCTGTCTCCGCCGGCGCGGTGGTGGGCAGCAGTAATCAGATCGTCACGCAAATATTCAAGCTCACGCATGAAGCTGCCAACAACTTGATGCCCGTGCTCCGGCCGCTCATCACGCCCAACAACACCATCAGCGTGGACCCTGGCAACAACGCGCTGGTGATCACCGACTATGCCGACAACCTGCAGCGCTTGGCCCGCATCATCGCCGCGCTGGACATCGCCAACGCCAGCGACATTGACATCATCCCGCTGAAAAATTCACTGGCAACAGATCTGGTGCCGCTGCTGGTCAAACTGCTGGAACCCAGTGGCGCAGCGCCTGGCGACAGCTCCTATCGCACCACGCTGCTGGCCGAGCCGCGCGGTAATTCGCTGGTCTTGCGGGCGGCCAACCCGGCCCGTGTGGCGTTGGTTCGTTCGCTCGTCGAGAAACTCGATCGCCCAGCAGAAGCGGGCAAAAATCCCAGCGGCAACATCCATGTCGTGTATTTAAAAAATGCCGATGCCACCCAGTTGGCGGTGACACTGCGCGCAGCGATGAGCAGCGATTCAGGTACTCCCAGCGCGGCCACAACCGCCGAACGCCCAGCGCTCGCCACCAACGTGAGCACCACGGCGGCGGCCGTCTCATCGCCGCCGCGGCAACCCAGCACTGGCGGCCAAATACAGGCCGATCCGTCCACCAACTCGCTCATCATCACAGCGCCCGACCCGCAGTACCGGCAACTGCGCGCCGTGATTGAGCAGCTAGATTCCCGACGTGCCCAAGTCTATGTTGAGAGCTTGATCGCCGAAGTGAACACCGACAAAGCCGCCGAGTTCGGCATTCAGTGGCAAGGGCCACTGGGGCAAGCCGGCAGCAACGTGATTGGTTTTTTAGGCACCAACTTTGGCACTGCAGGAAAAAATATTCTGGCGCTTTCGACACAGGGGCTCAGCGGTGTTTCGGCCAACGGCGTCACCCCTGGCGCTGGCCTCAACATCGGAGCAGTCCAGCGCAGCAACGGTGTGTATGCCTTGGGCTTTCTGGCCCGCGCATTAGAGCAAACGGGTTCGGGCAATATTTTGTCCACGCCCAACCTGCTGACCCTCGACAACGAAGAGGCCAAAATTGTCATCGGCCAAAACGTCCCATTCATCACGGGCCTCTATGCCAATACAGGCACAACTGTCAGCGGCACGGTCAACCCGTTCCAGACCATTGAACGAAAAGACGTTGGACTGACCTTGCGTGTGCGGCCGCAGATCAGTGAAAACGGAACCGTCAAATTAATCATCTCTCAAGAGGTCAGCAGTGTGGATGCGACCTCCGTCAACTCTGCTTCCGGCCTCACCACCAACAAACGCTCCTTCGACTCGACGGTGCTGGTCGAAGACGGCGGCATTGTTGTTCTCGGTGGCCTGCTGCAAGATCAGTTTGCCGAAAATGAAGACAAAATTCCGCTCTTGGGCAGCCTGCCACTGATTGGAAACTTGTTTAAAAATCAGACTCGAAGCCGAAAAAAAACCAACCTCATGGTTTTCATCCGACCCGTGGTGGTCCGAGACGCCACAGCGACCGACAGCCTATCGACTGATCGCTATGAGCTGATGCGCGGACAACAACAAAATGCGCAACCTGCACGCAGCTTGTTGGTGCCGATCAACGAAGCGCCGGTGATGCCGGGCTACCCGGGACTGCAGACCAAGCCCGCCGAGTCATTGACTGTGCCTTCCGTACCCGCCGAAGCCACAACGCCGACCCCAGAGAAGCGCTGAGATGTTGCCACGCTACCCCTTGCCTTACGCATTTGCTCGCACTTATCAACTGCTACTGGAAATCGATGGCGACGCGCTAAGGTTGTGGCACTCCGGTAATCCCGCTCTTGGAGCGTGGAGTGAAGTCATGCGCAAATACGCCGTGACCCAAGTCGAAAGAACTGAACCGGCCCTGCTGGCGCAGCGCATCAGCGCCGCCTACGCACAAGAGGAATCCAGTGCTGCCGCAGTGGTGAGTGAAGTTGAAAGCGATGTCGATGTCTCAAAGATGCTGCAAGAGTTGCCGGCCGTCGAAGACCTGCTGGCCACCAGCGGCGATGCGCCCATCATCCGGCTGCTGAATGCGCTGCTGACGCAAGCGGCGCGTGAGGGCGCCAGTGACATCCACATCGAGCCTTACGAGCAACACTCGGCAGTGCGTTTCAGGGTGGATGGCACGCTGCGCGAAGTGGTCAGGCCGAACCGCGCCTTGCACGCCGCCTTGATCTCGCGCCTGAAGATCATGGCCGACCTCGACATCGCCGAAAAACGATTACCGCAAGACGGCCGTATTTCGCTGCGCATCGGCACCCGCGCGATTGATGTGCGGGTCAGCACGCTGCCCAACGCGCACGGGGAACGCGCCGTGCTGCGGCTGCTCGACAAGAGCGGTGCCAAGCTGAACCTCGAAGCCGTCGGCATGGAAGGCAATACGCTGCAACGCTTCACGCGATTGCTCAAGCAACCGCACGGCATTGTGCTGGTCACCGGCCCAACGGGCTCGGGCAAGACCACCACCTTGTATGCCGCGCTGAGCTTGTTTGACGCCAGTGCCAACAACATCATGACGGTAGAAGATCCGATCGAATACGAGATTCCAGGCGTCGGTCAAACCCAGGTCAATGCGCGCATCGAGCTGAACTTTGCGCGGGCGCTGCGGGCCATCTTGCGACAAGACCCGGACGTCATCATGATTGGCGAGATACGCGATTTTGAGACTGCCCAGATCGCGATTCAAGCCTCCCTCACCGGTCACATGGTGCTGGCGACGCTGCACACCAATGACGCCAGCAGCGCCGTCACGCGCCTGATCGACATGGGCGTTGATGCTTACTTGTTGAGCTCCTCACTGCTCGGTATTTTGGCCCAGCGCTTGGTGCGCAAAACCTGCCAGGTGTGCGCGGGAAAAGGTTGCGCAAGTTGTGCCCAAACCGGCTACGCCGGCCGCACCGGCGTGTTCGAATTATTGGTGGCCGATGACACCATTCGCGCCATGATCCACCGCGGCGATTCGGAAGCCAACATCCGCGCGCAAGCCGTGCAGATCGGCATGACGCTCATGCGTGATGACGCCCAGCGCCTGATTGACTCGGGCATCACGTCAGCGGCTGAAGTTGCCCGCGTCACGCGTGATTAAAGAGATCAAGGTTCCTAATGCCCGTTTTTTCATACGACGCTCTCAACCTCCAGGGTCAGCTCTGCAAAGGCGTGATTGAAGCCGACACCGTGCGTTCAGCCCGCAGTGTGTTGCGCACACAAACACTGATTCCGTTACGGGTTGAAACCGTTGTGCGTGGCCGCGGCACCGGCTTGAGACGCGACATCTTCGTCAGTCGCGCCTTCAGCGCCAGCGAGCTGTCGATCTGGACGCGGCAACTCGCTGGGTTGATCGCCGCCGGACTGCCGATCGAACGCGCACTGACCGCCCTCACAGAAGAAGCTGAAGACCTGCGCCAGCGCGACTTGGTGGCGTCGCTGCGGGCCGATGTCAATGCCGGCTCGTCATTTGCTGCGGCCCTCGCGCTCCACACCCGAGACTTTCCCGTGACCTATGTCAGCGTGGTCGGCGCGGGCGAAGCCAGCGGCCAACTCGGGCTGGTGCTGCAGCGTCTGGCGGACGACTTGGAAGAAGCCCGCAACCTGCGCGCCAAACTGGTGGGCGCCGCGCTCTACCCCGCCATCGTCACGCTGGTGGCCTTGACCATTGTGATTTTTTTGGTGAGCTATGTGGTGCCCCAAGTCGCGTCGGTGTTCATCGGCAGCAAGCGCGCCTTGCCATTTCTCACCGTGGCCTTGCTGGGGCTGAGTGACTTTGTAAGGGCGTGGGGCTTGACACTGTTGGGTGTGCTGACGCTGGTGTTGCTAGGGGCACGTTTTGCTCTGCGAAAACCTGAACTTCAAGTGCGTTTTGATGCTGGCTGGCTGCGACTCCCGTTGATCGGGCGTCTGGCGCGCTACTACAACGCAGCGCGTTTTTCCGGCACGCTGGCCATGCTGGTTGGTGCTGGCGTGCCGATTCTCAAAGCCTTGCAAGCGGCCGCTGAAACACTGTCGAACCAGGCCATGCGCGCAGATGCACTGGACGCCTTGGCGCAGATCCGCGAAGGCTCGCCGTTTGGTTTGGTCATGGCGCAAAAAAAACGCTTTCCGGGTTTGCTCAGCATGTTTGCGCGACTCGGCGAGCAGACCGGTGATTTACCCCTGATGCTGCAACGTGCCAGTACCCAACTGTCGACCGAGGTGCAGCGTCGCGCGATGAATCTCGCAACGATTTTGGAGCCCCTGCTGATCGTTTTGATGGGGGGCGCCGTGATGTTGATTGTGCTGGCCGTGCTCCTGCCCATCATCCAGCTGAATCAACTGGTGCGGTGAGCGCGCGTTTGAATTCGGCTCCGTCTCCGTTCGCCTCATGGAGGCGGTAGTGACATCGCCAGTGTGCCGCTCCAGAGCGACTCATCGGCCGGCATATCGCGCGCCAGTCGGGCTTCCATCGGTACCGCATGCGCTTCGGTGCGGGCACGGGCCAACCACTCGGCCAATGCTTTCGCGGGTGTCGCCCGCAACACCAGGTTGGCGCGCTGATCGCCGATGCTGATCTCTGCGTTGCCGCCCAGCAGACTGACCGACGCTTGCAGTCTGTTGACCGCCTCCGCTTGATCGAGCTTCGGCCGCGCCTGCAAGGCCTGCGCGCGCACTTGCAGCAAACGCAGGGCTTGCAGCTGTGCGTTGGCCTGCTGCTGCGCCAGCGGGTTGGCGCGCAAACTGCGCACGGCTGGCAGCACGCCCACGCCGATCAGCAGCGCCAGCAACAACAATCCAACACCCAGCGGCAGCCAACGCGGTTCACGCAGGCCGAGCGCGGCAAAGCGTTCTGACAGCTTGCTCATCAGAGTTTCCCCGCAGTTGTGGCCGTCGGCTGCACCAACCAGTTGGCGCCATCACGGTTAGCGCTGTAACCCAGCACGGTTAAACCGGCACGCAGCGAACTGGCCTCCTTCGTCGTCAACTCAAGCCCCACCACACGCAGTTGGCCATTGGCGTAATCCATGCCCTTGAGGGTCTGGCCCGCGGGCAAGGCCCGGCTCAGCGCACCTAGCATGACATCGAGGTCGGCCGCGTTGGGTGCGGCGCGGGCTTGCTCCAGCAGCCGCACTTCACGCGCCATTTGCACCGGCACATCGACGATGATTTTCAGGTTCGGAAAACTCTGCGTCAGCACCTGTTGCATGGCCTCGTGCTGGCCCGCCAGCTGGTGCTGAGCCACCCAGGCCAGCGTGTTCAGGCCGAGCAGATTGACGCTGACCACGCCGATGGCGGCCCAGCGCGCAAGACGCCACCGAGGCGCTCGCAACCAGCCGAGTTGGCCGCGATCTGCGAGATTGCGCATCTGCAAACGCTTGGACAAATCCCAAGGTGAATCGATCACTTGAAGCATGCGTTCAGCGTGCGACAGTGGCGCGACCGGCTGCTGCAAGATCTGACTGGCCAACGCGACCAGCGCCGGCTCGGCGCTGACCTTGTCGGTCGACACGAGCCCTTCCAGCACCTCCGTATTCAGAGGAAACATCCCCACCCCGTTGCCGCTGCAAACCACCAACTGTGGGTCTGCTGCCGTGCCGGTGACGTGCAACTGGAGTGGCGCCGCAGGCGGGCCCCACTCGGGCACCACGCGCGCGACCGGACGTTGAGCGGCTTCCAGTCCTTGCACCGCCATGGCCAACCAGCGCCGGTCACAAACAGCCACCCATTGCAGCATGCCGGGCTGAAGTACCGGTGGCAATACGAAATGCAACAGACTCGTGTCGTCGAGCAATTTGTCTTCCAGCAGCCCGTCGAGCACCGCACGCATGCGGGTCGATCCAGGCGTCACCCCTTCGGGCAAAGTCACGCTGTGCCATGACAACGCACGCTGCGGCGCGGTGGCGATGCACACGTCGCCCAGCTTGCCTAGCAGCGGCAACGCCTCAGCCCGAACCCGACCCGTCTGGGCCACGCTGACGCCATCGTCAGTGACGACGAAGTCAAACTCGGTCTGCGCCGAAACTGCCTCCGACGGCAATGAGATGAGGAGGGTACTCATGGGCTTTGTTGCAAGGCCAGCGTGTTCAGTGGGGTGGTGCGCGATGGCTGTTCTATCGCCACCACGCGCCTGCGCCACAAGGTTCGCACACTGCTGCCATCGCGCTGTAACAGAGCGTTCTCGGCCACACTGGCGGGGCCGATTCTGATCGCGGTGTGCAGCTCAAAAAAGCGTGAGCTGACGCTGTATTGCCCATCGCTCTGCAGGTCGGTGATGCCAGCATCCGCGACCGTCTGGAATGGTGTGACCCGCCGCAGCGCCACGACGCGTTCAGCGTCGGCGCGCTGAAAGCTAGGCAACAAACTTTGCAGCACCTCGACGCTGGCGCTGTTGAGGTTGACCGGCGTGCGACTGGGCAGCAGTGTCACGTGCGGCTGCAACGCCTCCAGCGTCGCCGGCACCAGCCCCAGCCACACCAATTGCGACATCTGTTGCGGCAACAACGGCGTCACAGCACCAACACCTTGCGTCTGACTGGCCTGCCGCAGCGTGTTCGACAACGTGACGAGTTGCTCCGGCGGCAACTTGAGAACCTCAAACAACTTGTCAAACGCCTGCAACCAGAGTGGCGACAGGGCTTGGTTCTCCAGCAGATTGAGCACGTTCATTTTCCCCTGTGCGTCGCTGAGTTGCTGCGACACAAATGGCGTTGCTGGCGCGCTGGCGGCAGTCTCATCTGCAACGCCCGCAGCCGCCGATGCCCGATCGTCCGTCGCTCCGCTACCCGCCAAAAAATCATCCAGCGGCATATTGACAACGGGCTGCGCCCAAGCTTCTCCGGCATCGTCTACAGCACCGCGGTGCTGTGCATCGTCACGCAGCCGGGCGCGCGCCCAGTCGTGCGCACCATCCAGCAACCAGCCAGCTTGCAGGCGGCCCCGCTCAGCAGTCTCGACTTCAACGCTGCGCCACTCCTGCCAGAAAGCCCGACTCGCAAAAGCCGCTACCAAGGCGACCGTGAGCAAGGCCGCCAACAGCGCACTGCCGGTGCATCTGGCGATGGTATGGCGTGGCAAGCACGTCATGCTTCGTGTCTTGCGGATCTTGATTGGCGTCATCGCAGCACATCCGACGCAGGGTTGAACCAGTCGCTGCTGAGAATGCCCGGCAAAGCACCACCCGAGGGCAATGTCAGCAACAGCCGCAGGCCTTCGGGGGTGTCGCTCAAGTTCGCCACCACGGCATTCGCCTGCAACGCACGCCGACCACTGCCCGAGCCGACCAGCGTGTCCGACGGCACCCATTTCCCGTTCGCGTAGTAGGCCAGCTGCCAACTGCTGAGCGGCGTCACGGCCACCGCACTGCCACCGCTGGCGGCCATGTTGTCATCGCCCATGTCGCGATCTATTTGTGCCCAAGCCTGCGCTTGCTGCCAAGCGTTGATCAGCTCGTTCCGCTGACTCAGCGGCGCGGACTGCCAACGCACCCATTGCTGCGAACCGGCCACCATGCGCAGCGTCCACGCCACGACCAACAACGCCTCCGCGCTGCCAACCGGATTGCTGCGAACCATCCGCAACACTTGGCCGTCCCAGTCCAAGGCATTCACATCCGGCGTTTCCACCACACGGTCCAAGTCAACAGCCCACTGCGCCAAGCCCATTTGCAAGCCACCCATGTTGGCGCTGCTGTCACGTGTGACTTGGGCGACGCGCAGCATCGCGTCCAAGCCACGCCAACTCATGAGGGCCAGCAAGGCCATCAGGCTCAGGGCCACCAACACCTCGATCAAGGTGAAACCTCTCGAGCGTGGCATAGACATCGAGCGCATCAATAGCGCCCCATCACGGTGGACAGTCTCAGCAACGTCTGTTGCGCTGCATCGGTGGCGGCATCAGTGGCTTGAACTTGTGAGAGGACCCGGCGAAAGTCTGGGTTCGGCGTGGCCATCACGCTCAGCCTGACACTGAAGTCACGACCCGCCTGCGTGCACGTGCGGCTGCTCTCACCACTCTCGGGCAGTTGGTGCTGCAAGCGCAAACGCACCCAGTCGTTTTGCGCGCACAGCTGCGCCAACAGCAGCGCGGGTTGCCGCTCAGCGAAGCGAATCAAGGTCATGCTGACGGCCATGCCTGCCATCAATGCCAGCGCCACCATGCCGATGGCGACAAGCACCTCGATCAAGGAAAAACCAAGGCTGCGGCGTTTTGGTTTTGGGTTCATTTTTTTGGGCCATTTTTTGGAGTCAGTCACGCACCGCAAATGCACGCACGCCATCGCTGGCGACAGTGGCTGTCCGCTGAGGCGCCTCGCTGATCGACAACACAACGGATTGCGCGCCAATGATCGGTTCGGGTCCCAGCAAGATCGGCTGCGCTGACCGCACACGGATGCCAGCCGCCAACCAGTTCTCAGGCAGCGCTTGTGGCGGCAGCCCGTCAAAACGGAAGCCTGCTGGCGTGACCACCCAGCTGACCGGCACGCCACTGGCGCGTGATGCAGCGCGACCCGCTTCGAGCAGCGCCGCCAGCCGGTCGGCTTCGCGTTCGAGTTGTGCGTTAGGCGCATCGCGCAAGGCGATGCTCACGCCCGCCGTGGCCAAAGCCATGATCGACACCACGACCATCAGCTCCAGCAACGTCACGCCCCGGTGGCGAGTTGGCATGCCCGCGCTGGGTAACGCAGACCTCATTGCCAGCTGCCAATATCTGCGGCCTTGCCCTCGCCGCCGGCTTGGCCATCAGCACCATAGGACAACACGTCGACCTCGCCTTTCAGACCCGGATTGAGGTACACATACGGGTTGCCCCAAGGGTCGTTCGGCAGCTTGTCGATATAGATTTTCCAGTTCGTCGGAATAGGCGGCGTGTTGGGCCGTTGCACCAAGGCCTTCAAGCCTTGCTCAGAGGTCGGGTAGCGCTGGTTGTCGAGCCGGTAAAGCTTGAGCGCCTGCATCAGGTTGTTGACATCCACCCGCGCCGCCGCAACGCGCGCATCGTCAGCACGGTCCAGCACGTTGGGCACGATCAGCGCCGCCAAAACACCAATGATGACCAGCACCACCATCAGCTCAATCAAGGTGAAGCCGCGCGCCCACCAGCCGCGGTCGCGCTTGCATTGTGGATAGGCGTGGGGGGATGATGTCTTGGTCATGATAAATTTTGAAATTGAATCGAGGCGGCGTTGGCTCACCGCGCTGTTGCTGGTCACCGCGTTGCTGTGTGCGGGGTACTGGACGCGCGCGGCGCTGTCTACTGAAAAAAAACCGGTCGAGGCTGCTGCGCTGCCCCCTTTGCCCGCGCTGGCCGGCACGGCCACGGAATTGGCGCGCGTGCTGGGTGCGCCGCGTCCGACGCTGGCCGGTGCAGCGCTGGGCCCGACCGAACGCTTTCGCGCCATCGGCGTCATTGCCAGCGCTTCAGGGCAAGGCGCCGCGCTGATGTCTGTGGACAAGCAAGCGCCACGGCCTTTCAGAGTGGGGGTAAGCGTCGCACCGGGTTTTGTTTTGAAAGCGGTGACGCAACATGACGTCAGCCTAGCGGACAGCTTGCAAGGTGCGGTGACGGCGACCTTGCCCTTGCCTGATCCGGCGAAGGTCAAAACCGAAACACTCGGCAGTGATTCGCCAGCCCCGTCAGGACCCGTGCCAAGCGCGGTGGAGCCAGACACTGGGCCAGCTCCTCGACCCAGCATCCGCGGAGCACCAAGCGCGCCTTGAACCAGCACGACCGCATCGTGGAGTGAGTTCGCGCGCCATGTGATCAATCGCATGCCCTCACCTTAGAGGCACTTTGGCAAGTTCAGACGGCGTACGCAAGCCGAACTGACGTCAGCTGTGACCTACTCTCACTGACAACATCACGGAGCGCACAGATCGCTTGACTGAGACATCACATCAAACTTGCGGTTTCCAGCCCAAGCCCTCATCTTCGGGCAGTGTCGGCGGCGGCATGCTGCCGTCATCAGGCTCGACCGGGAGGTGTGCTGGATTGTCAGGATCCTCAAGCGGCGGCGGCCCACTAGGCAAGGGCGCCGGCCGGGGATGGTGGCTGAACTTCATGCTGAGCGTTCCTTTGTAAAAGTCGTCACTGCGCGAGAGATTTCTGTCATTGCAAGCGCAGCGTGGCAGTCCATGAGCCCGAATTCGCCGCCATGTTTTGATGCGCTGCGCTCGGAAAGACAACGTACTTTAGGCCGCGCCGCACTCGCCAATAAAGAGGCTGAACGCCGCTTGTGCTGTCAGCTTTTCCCTACGGCGCAGAGGACTACTCAGCGGAAAACTGGTTGAAGCTCAACCTGCGCCGTGGCACTTTTTGTATTTTTTCCCGCTGCCGCAAAAGCACACATCGTTGCGACCGGGTGTGACTTCTTTGCGCACGGTGTCGACGCGTGGGCCGAGTGTCAGCCAAAGTTCGCGCAGGTCGTAGACCGCCCAAATGGCTTCGCCAAACGCATTCAGGCGGGCGATGCTGGTGCTTGGCAAGCCCTCTTCCAACAACGGGGAGACTTCGGGTTTTCCGGTGTCATCTTCGGTCATGGCGACCACGGCTTGGAGTGCGCCATCCAGCCATTTGGCGGCATCTTTGTCGCGCGGTGCGGCCCAATCTTCAGGCCAGCTTTCGACTGCGAACATGAAGCCCAAGGCCCAGACCTGCGCAAAGGCTGGCAGTTCGTCGGCCTTGAAGTTGACCTGCTCCTCGGCCGGTAGTTCGGCCACCGAAGCGCGCACATCCATCACCTCGGGGTGGTAGCAGTCTTCGTCCTCGAGCGATTTGCATTCGGCATCCAGCGCGGCAGACACTTCGGCCCAACGGGCTTGCCACAAGGCGGTGAAACGTTCACGTTGCTCTTCGCTGACAAATGAGCCTTCGGCTTCGTCTTCTTCTGTTGGCGCTGCTGCGCCTTCTTCTCCAAGTCCCAACAACACCGGGAAGTACTCGGACGCTGGCACCGCGCGGCGGCCACAAATCAACGCGGCCATGAAGCCTTCACAAAACTCCCATTGCGGGGTTTCGTCATAGCGGGTGCGCAGCTCATCGAGAATGGCGTCCAGTTCGTCAAACGTTTCGGGCGGCAAGAAGTCGTCGGCATCAGAAAGGGTTGTGGGTGTTGGTGAGTTGGTCATAGGGGCGTTTCAAAGGTGGGCAGAGTGGCGTATAACGGTTGAGCCTCTCTTGTGAGTGAAAGTGTATATGCCTCTGACGCCCGCCTTGTGGCGCCGCCCTTGAAAGCTTGCCATGCGCCGTGTCCTGACCCTTGCGAAGAACCTCCCTTTGCCCGACTTTCGTCCGCTGCAGCAGCGAGCCGAGGTGAGCCTGCAGCGACTCAACGCCATGCTGCCCGTGCGCTATAGCTTTCTGATCGCCTGCTGTTTGGGTGTGCTGCTGGCCTTGTTTTCGCTGGTGGGCTTTGGCATCGGTTTTTTGGCCTTGCTGCTGTTTGGGGGGCTTGTGGCGGTCGGTCTGCATGACTTGCGGCAGACGCGCAGCGCCGTGCTGCGCAACTACCCGGTGATCGGGCATCTGCGGTTTTTGCTGGAGTTCATCCGCCCTGAAATTCGCCAATACTTTATAGAAAGTGACAGCGAAGCCGCGCCGTTTTCGCGGGCCCAGCGCTCGTTGGTGTACCGACGCGCCAAGGGGGCGCAAGACAACCAGCCTTTCGGAACGCAACTCGACGTGACGCGCCAAGGCTACGAGTGGATCAACCATTCGATGCAACCCAGCAAGTTGACCTCGCATGACTTTCGGGTCTGGGTCGGCGGCTCGCCTGAAGCTGCATCGCTCTCACGCTTGCCCTGCACGCAACCTTACGCGGCCAGTGTCTTCAACATCTCGGCGATGAGTTTTGGCGCCTTGTCGGCCAACGCGATATTGGCGCTGAACTCGGGCGCCAAGCGCGGCGGCTTCGCGCATGACACCGGCGAAGGCTCTATCTCAGCGCATCACCGCACCCACGGTGGTGACCTGATCTGGGAGATTGGCTCGGGCTATTTTGGTTGCCGCAACGACGACGGTAGCTTCAACCCTGAACGCTTCGAAGCGAATGCGCGCGACCCGCAAGTCAAGATGATCGAGCTCAAGCTCAGCCAAGGCGCCAAGCCCGGGCACGGCGGCATTTTGCCGGGCTCGAAAGTGACGTGGGAAATCGCTGCAGCGCGCGGCGTACCGCCGGGCGTCGACTGCGTGTCGCCCGCCGGTCACAGCGCTTTTTCAACGCCCGTTGAGATGCTCGAATTCATCGGCCGGCTGCGCACGCTGAGTGGTGGCAAGCCGACGGGCTTCAAGTTTTGTCTGGGCCACCCGTGGGAGTGGTTCGCCATCGTCAAGGCCATGCTGGCCACCGGCATCACGCCCGACTTCATCGTGGTCGACGGTGCTGAAGGCGGCACCGGCGCCGCGCCCGTGGAATTCAGCGACCACGTCGGTGCGCCGCTGCAAGAAGGTCTCGGCTTGGTCCACAACACGCTCATCGGCGTCGGTCTGCGTGACCGCATCAAACTTGGCTGCGCCGGCAAAGTGATCAGCGCTTTTGACATCGCCCGCATGATGGCGCTGGGCGCTGACTGGGCCAATGCCGGTCGCGGTTTCATGTTCGCGCTGGGCTGCATTCAGGCCCAGAGTTGCCACACGGGGAAATGCCCAACCGGTGTGACCACGCAAGACCCACTGCGCCAACAAGCGCTGGTGGTGCCCGATAAAGCCGAGCGCGTCTGGATGTTTCACCAGAGCACGCTGGAGGCCCTGAAAGAGCTGGTGCAGGCCGCTGGCTTGCAGCATCCAAACGACTTGACAGCGCACCACATCGTGCGGCGCCTGACCGACACCGAGGTGCGCTTGTTGGCGCATCTGCTGATGAACATCACACCGGGCGCCCTGCTGGCAGATGACATCAGCGCGCTACCGACTGTCTTCAAGCAGTATTGGCCGATGGCCAGTGCAGATCGCTTCGCAGCCTCTTCAGCCTTAGCGGCGGCTTGAGTTAGCTCAGTCGCTTTGCTGAGTTCAAAGCGTTTTTTGCGTTCGCACCTTGAACGCTTGCAGTCGCTTCGCCATCGACGTCACGGCTTTGTCTTTGCTCAGCAAGGTGCTGCGGTGCGCCACGGCCAGGTCAATGAACATTTGGTCGTCGGCGTCGCGGCACGTCACTGAGGCCTTGGCGGCCACCGGGACAAGCCGAGCGTGCGCGTCAAAGTGCGCCAGCACATCCGCCGCGCTCAAAGCATAAAACGCCAAGCGGGGAACAATCTGCGGATAGCCCAGCACGCGCTCCAGTTCGATGCGCATCGGCGTCGTGGCGATCCAGTCCACGCTGCGCGCTGCGAGGCCGTCACGAATCGGCTGTGCCGCTGCGTCGTTGAAGACAAACACATCGAGCACGATGTTGGTGTCGAGGATCAGCAGCGGTAACGGTGAGGTCATCACTCCGGTGTCGGGGTGACCGCCGGCGCAGGTTTGCCGCGAGCAGATCCGGCGATCATGTCGAAGCGAAACAAGCGGCATTCAATCGGGCCATTCCACATCGGCACACGGCGTGATTCTTTCAATCGCATTTTGCTCGGCAGCTTCAAGTCAGGCGTGAGGATGTGGGCGGTCCAGCCTGCGTAGTTTTTCTTCCAGTGCGCAGCCAGTTGGGGGAAGAAGTCCGTCACCTCTTCGCCGCTGGCGGTCTGCGCTTGTTCGCGTCCGGGGTTGGCTGAGCGGTCACGCGACACCTGAGCCTCTGTCTCGCGTGCACTGGGCAGCGCGCGACCAAATTCATCAATGCCCTGACGCCGATCGTCACGCGCTTGCGTGCCCGAGATACCGGCCACACCGGCGACGTCAATACGCTCGCCATACGGCGGGTTGAGCAGCATCACGCCTGATGGTGCGGGCGGCATGCGCTGCAAAGCGTCACCACCGCGCAGCTGCACGGCGTTGGCCACGCCGGCGCGCTCGGCATTGCGCTCGGCAAAGTCAACCATCCGGAAAGACACATCGCTGCCGAACACCGGCGCCATCGGTTCGGTGATGGCATCCTCGGCTTGGTCTAGCAGACCTTCCCAGACGTGTGGCTGAAATGGCAAATACTTCTGAAAAGCAAAGCGTCGGTTGATGCCGGGGGCAATGTTGCAGGCGATTTGCGCCGCCTCAATGACGATCGTGCCCGAGCCGCAGCAAGGGTCGTACAGCGGCACGCCTTGTTCGCACAAGCCGTCTTCACCGCTCCAGCCACTGGCCGCCAGCATGGCCGCAGCCAAGGTTTCTTTCAGCGGTGCATCGCCTTTGTCTTCACGCCAGCCCCGCTTGAACAGCGGCTCGCCCGAGGTGTCGATGTAAACGGTCACGGTGTCGGTGGTCAGGTGCACATAGATCCGTACGTCGGGCCATCGCGTATCGACATCCGGCCGAACGTCGAACTTGCTGCGAAAGCGATCCGCCACCGCGTCCTTGATCTTCAAGGCCGCGAAGTTCAGGCTGGTCAAGGGGCTGTGCTGCGCCGTGACCTCAATCTTGAAGGTCTGCTTCGGCGTGAACCAAATTTCCCAAGCGACTTCGGCCGCGGCGTTGTACAAATCTTGTTCGTTGCGGTAGGACTTGTGTTGCAACTCAATCAGCACGCGCTGCGCCAAGCGGCTGTGCAGGTTGAGCTGCTGCGCGTCGCGCCACGAGCCCTGCAGCTGCACACCAGCCCGCCAAGAGCGGCCAGCAATCCCCGTGATGCGGTGGACTTCCGCCGCGAGCAGTTCTTCAACACCCGCAGCGCAGGGGAGGAAAAGTTGAAGTTGGTTCATAGCGATACAGACTGAGGTGTGAGTGAAGTTGTTTTTCCGCAGGGCCGCCCCAAGGAAAAATGCGCCCCCTCGGGGGGCAGAGAAGTACACGAAGTGACGAACGTGGGGGCCAAGTTCATGTTCATAAAGTCTTTCGCAAGTTAGCAGGGGCGATGCGCAGCGCTTCGCGGTATTTCGCCACAGTGCGGCGGGCGCATTCAATGCCCTGCTCTTTCAGCATTTCGGAAATTTGGTTGTCGCTGAGCGGTTTGTTCAGATTCTCGGACGCGACAAACTGCCTGATCAGCGCGCGCACTGCCGTGCTCGAGGCGTTGCCGCCCGACTCGGTGCCGAGCGCCGAGCCAAAGAAATACTTCAGCTCAAAGGTGCCGTAAGGCGTGCTCATGTACTTGGCCGTGGTGACGCGTGAAATGGTTGATTCGTGCAGGCCCAACTCGTCCGCGATTTCACGCAAGACCAGCGGCCGCATGGCCAACTCGCCGTGCATGAAGAAGTTTTTTTGCCGCTCAACAATGGCCGTGGAAACACGCAAAATCGTGTCGAAGCGCTGCTGAATGTTCTTGATGAACCAGCGGGCTTCTTGCAAGCGCTGCTGTAAAGCCGCGCCGCCCTGACCCTTGTGTTGCTTCAGTGCGTTGGCGTAAATATCGTGCACGCGCAGCTTGGGCATGACCTCGCCGTTGAGCGAGACCTTGAAGCCGCGCCCGGACTTGACGACCAGCACATCGGGCACGACCACGTTGCGCTCGACATTCACAAAGCGCCGGCCCGGCTTCGGGTCCAGCCGGCCAATCACGCCGATGGCCAGTTTGATGGCGGCCTCTGAAAATCCACACAGCAGCGTCAGGCGCTTGACGTCGCGCTTGGCCAGCAACTCCATCGGCTGCTTGCAAATAGCCATGGCCGCACGGACTTCTTCGGTGTTCTTGCAGTCGAGCAATTGCAAGCTCAGGCACTCGCCCAAGTTGCGCGCGCCGACACCGGCGGGCTCCATGTGCTGCAAGAGATTGAGCGCCATGGCGAAGTGCTGCTCCAGCTCTTCTGCCTGCTCCAAGTCGTCACCCGCCAGCCCTGCGGCCAATGAGGCCAGCGTGTCTTCCAGATAACCATCGTCGTTGAGTGACTCAATCAAAAAATGCAGCGCGGCGCGGTCTTCGTCTGACAAACGCAGCCCCAAGGACTGCCGGTGCAAGTGGTCTTGCAGCGACTCTTGGCTGCGCGCCAGCTCGGACGCGTCGACGTCTTCACTGTCGTCGTTGTTGTTCTTGCGGGCCGGCGCGTCGCTGCCCCACTCGCTGTCGTCGGGCGCCGACTCGACCGTGCCGTCGCCCTCCCAGCTTTCTTCCAATTTGGGTTCGCTGCTTTCGGCCTCACTGCTGGACTGGGCTTTGTCGTCGGCGCTGCTGCTGGCCGCGCTGTCGCTGGCGGAATACTCGAAGTCGCGGATGTCTTGGCTGACCGGCGCATCGGCCTCAGCCAAGCCAAACTCCTCACGCGATGCGGCCTCTTCGGTGATTTCGAGAAACGGATTTTCATCGAGCATCTGCTCGACTTCCTGGCTCAGCTCAAGCGTTGAGAGTTGCAGCAGACGAATCGACTGTTGCAACTGCGGCGTCAGCGCCAAGTGCTGCGAGACGCGAAGGGACAAGCCTTGTTTCATGTCACATTTTGAAATGTTCGCCGAGATACACCCGGCGCACATCTGCGTTATTGACAATCTCAGCCGGTGTCCCAGTGGCCAGCACATGGCCCTCGCTGATGATGTAGGCGTGGTCGCAAATGCCCAGCGTTTCGCGCACGTTGTGGTCGGTGATGAGCACGCCAATGCCGCGTGCTTTCAAAAATCCGATGATGCGCTGAATTTCAATGACGGCGATCGGGTCGATGCCGGCAAATGGTTCGTCCAACAAAATAAAGCGCGGCTGCGTCGCCAGCGCCCGGGCAATTTCAACCCGACGGCGTTCACCACCCGACAGTGCTGGCGCCGGTGAGTCGCGCAAATGCTCGACCCGCAACTCTTGCAGCAAGCTGTCGGTGCGTTGGCGAATCTCAGCCTCGCCAAGCGGTTTGCCCGCATCGTCGCGCTGTAGCTCCAGCACGGCGCGCACATTTTGCTCAACTGTCAGTTTGCGAAAAATCGAGGCCTCTTGAGGCAAATAGCTCAGTCCGAGACGGGCGCGCCGGTGAATCGGCATTTTCTCCACGGCTTGGCCATCGATGCTGATCAGGCCGGCGTCAGCGCGCACCAAGCCAACGATCATGTAAAACGAGGTGGTCTTGCCTGCGCCGTTGGGGCCTAGCAGCCCGACCACTTCGCCGCTTTGCACGGCAAGCGAAACATCCTTGACGACCTTGCGGCTACCGTATGATTTTTGCAGTCCCTGCGCGACGAGGCGACTGGGCGTGAGGGCTTGCGTTGGATCCAATGGCATCAGTGAGCGCTTATTTTTTGTCGACATCCAGCGTGGTGCTGGGTCGCAAGCTGGGTGATGGGACTGCGCTTGCTGGCGGGCGCACAGCGGGCGCGGCAACGGCGGGGCCAGAAGGACCCGCGGTCCCAACTGCCGCTGCGGGTGCCGCACGAGGCGCTAGCAAAGCCCGCACGCGACCACTCGGATTAGACGCCGTGCGAACCGGCTTCGGACTGCCATCGACCGTGAATACATCGGTGGTGTTCTCGTAGCGAATGAAGTCGCCGTTACTTTCGTCCGCCAATTTGCCGCCAACATAACGGCGCAACACCGCTTGACGGATGAACTTGACGTTGTCAGCTTGGCTGTCGTACTCAATGCGCTCACCCTCGCCTTCGATGACTTCGTCGACGCCGTCGCGTTTGCTGCGGTAGTAGGCCAGCTTGCCGGGCTCAGCAATCACCACGGCCTGCTGGTAACCCTGCGCGTCCTGAAACACGTCAACACGGGTACCCCGAATCAGAATAGTGCCTTTGGTGATGATCACGTTGCCCGTGAAAATACTGCTTTGCTTGAGGTCGTCATAGCGCAGCGCATCAGACTCAGCATTCATGGGCTTGTCGCGGTCGGCTTTTTCAGCCAGCGCCGGAAGCGCCGTCAGCAGGGTCGAAGCCAGCAACAGGGAATAAAAATAGTTCATAAAGGGCACGAATCTTGCTGCGATATTAAAGGTGATTGTAGCCAGCACACGCGCTCAGAAGCTGTCTTGCCCAGATAAAAAAGCCGCCTGTGCAAGCACAAGGCGGCTTTTTTTGACTTGCTGAAGCCGGTTATTTGCGCTTGCGGGCAAAGCCGAGAAGATAGTCAGTGACCGTCAGCGCACGCTCCATGGTGCCCGCCAAAGAACCCGAGGTGTAGTAACGGCCCGCCACACCTAAGGCAGGAACACCGTCCACCTTGAAAGCGTCTTGCAACTGCGTGGCTTTGCGGGTTTTCAAATTGACCGGGAAAGAGTTGTAAAGCTCCGTGAATTTGGCTCTGTTGATGCCTTGCTTTTCAGCCCAAGCCGTCACCAGCTCCGCCGTGTTGAGCGCCTGCTTTTCAACATGGATGGCGTTGAAGACTTTTTTGTGCAGGGCATCGACTTTGTCCAAGGCTTCAAGCACGTAATACAGGCGCTGCTGCGGCTCGAAGTCGGGCCGAAAAGAGACCGGAACACGTCGCACAACAACATCCTTCGGGGCTTTTTTAGCCCATGCATCAAACTGTGGCTCAAAGACGTTGCAATGGGGGCAGCTGTACCAAAAGAACTCGACCACCTCGATTTTGTCGGCTGCGGCCTCGACCGGCGCCGGCTTGTCCAGCAACAAATAGTCGATGCCCTCAGTGGGCGGCTTGCCCTGCGCCTGAGCCGTCAGCGGCAGCGCAGCGGACAGACCCGCCAAAGTGGCTGCAGACAGAGCAGCTTGCGAAAATTCACGACGTTGCATCACGGTTGATTCCTTTAAGGGGGTTACTTTTGAACGCGCACCAGCGCAGCGTCAAAGCCGCTGCTGTCGAGCTTGAGCTTGGCTTTGTCGGCATCGTCTTTTTTGTCAAACGGACCGAGGCGGACGCGGTACACCACACGACCCGACTGCTCACGTTCACTGACGCGTGGCTGCATACCTATCAGCACCAGCTTAGCGCGTTGTTGCTCCGCATCTTCGGGGGTCCGAAAAGCCCCCGCCTGTACAAAGTAATTGAACGGGTCAGCGCTGGCTGCAGTTGTTGCAGTCGCGGCTGGCGACAAAGCCGGCAGGGCCGGCGGCGACACAGCAATCGGTGTGGCGGGCCGAATTGTCGCGTCTGGCTTGACCTCCGATTTGACCTCAGCCTTGGCATTGGCCAGATCACCCAGCGGGTCAGCCGACGGAGCAGCGCCAGCAGCCGCGTCGGCGGGGACTGGTTTGGCTGCGGGCTTGTTCGCCAAGCCGGAGTTAGGATCCCAGTCGCGATTTTTCTGGGCCTCTGCGGCGTCGTTTTCGGCCGCGCGGGCTGGCGTCTTGTTCATGAATGGCATCGGCACCTTGGTGATGTAGACGGCCACAGCCAAGGCTGCGCCCAACCCGATCAGGGCGCCCATGATGAAACCCAGAAGAGTTCCGCCGCGTTGCTTTTTCATAATCAGTCTCTTCACATTTTTGCCGGTGCGCTGACGCCCAACACTTGCAAACCATTGTGCAACACCTGCCGCGTCGCGGCCACCAACGCCAAGCGCGCCAGTTTGACATCTTCGTCATCGACCAAGATGCGCTCGGCATCGTAATAACTATGGTAATTGGCGGCCAATTCGCGCAAATAAAAGGCCACGTCATGCGGCGCAAAACCGCTGGCGGCATTGCTCAACATGTCGGGGTATTTGGCCAGCAGCAGCATCAAAGACTGGGCTTGCGGGCTGTCCAGTGGCGAGACGTCAACGCTGCGCAACTCATCGGCCATCGCCAACACGCGCTCGGCTCTGAACTGCTGCTCGTCTTGCCCGCTGGGCAGCTGGCTTTTGATGTCCTCATCGTCCAGCCCCGCATGGCGCAGCAGCACTGAGCAAATGCGCGCGTGGGCGTATTGCACGTAGTAGACCGGGTTTTCATTGTTCTTGGCCAAGGCCAAATCAATGTCGAAGACGTATTCGGTGTCGGGCTTGCGGCTGAGCAAAAAGAAGCGCACGGCGTCCTTGCTGGTCCACTCGATCAGGTCGCGCAGCGTGACGTAGCTGCCGGCGCGCTTGGAAATTTTCACCTCCTCGCCGTGACGCACCACGCGCACCATGGTGTGCAGCACGTAGTCAGGGTAGTTAGCAGGAATGCCGGCACCCGCCGCTTGCAGACCGGCGCGCACGCGGGCAATCGTGCCGTGGTGGTCCATGCCCTGGATGTTGATGGCGCGGGTGTAACCGCGTTCCCATTTGGCCAGGTGGTAGGCGACGTCGGGCACAAAGTAGGTGTAGCTGCCGTCGCTCTTTTTCATGACGCGGTCTTTGTCGTCACCGTAGTCGGTCGACTTGAGCCACAGCGCGCCATCTAACTCGTAGGTTTTGCCAGCTTCTTTCAGCTTGCCAACGGTCTGCTCAACCCGGCCCGAGCTGTACAAGCTGGACTCGAGGTAATAGTTGTTGAAGCTGACCGAGAAAGCTTTCAGGTCTAGGTCCTGCTCGTGGCGCAGGTAGGCCACGGCAAACTGGCGAATCGCATCGAGGTCTTCGATGTCGCCTGAGGCGGTGTACTCACGGTCGTCGGAACGCACGGTTTTTTGGGCGATGAAATCACGGGCGATGTCGTCGATGTAGTCGCCGTTGTAGGCCGGGTCTGGCCACAGGGCGTCACCGGGCTTGAGGCCTTTGGCGCGTGCTTGCGTGCTGGTGGCCAGCGTGTGGATTTGCACGCCCGCGTCGTTGTAATAAAACTCGCGGTAAACGTCCCAGCCTTGGGTCGCGTACAGGTTGCAAATCGCGTCCCCCAAGGCGGCTTGCCGACCATGGCCAACGTGCAGTGGCCCGGTCGGATTGGCCGAGACAAACTCGACGATCATGCGCGGCTGAACGTCCGGGTGCTGCTGACCATAGGCGCTGCCGCTGCGCAGCACTTCGCGCACGGTTTCCTGCTTGGCCGCAGGCTTGAGCCGGATGTTCAGAAAACCCGGCCCGGCGATTTCAATCGCGTCGACCCAGCGTTCAAAAGCTGGCGCCTGCAGCAACACCGTGCGCAGGTTTTCAGCCACTTGACGCGGATTGAGCTTGAGGGGTTTGGCCAGTTGCATGGCAGCCGTGCAAGCCAAGTCACCATGGGCCGCCACTTTGGGGGACTCAAAAGCGGCTTTGTCGCCAGCACCGGGGGAGAGTTCTTCCAGCCCGGCAGCCAAAGCTGCGAGCAAGTCTTTTTTAATCGATAGCATCCGCTGATTTTACGGTGAAGGCTGCAGCGGAAAGAACGCAGTCAACAGGCGGCGCAATGCGGCGAATGGCTTCGCGGTGGGTTTGCAGGGCGACGGAAGGCAACATGGACAGCTCTCCTTGAGAAAAACGTCAGCTGGAATGCGTCAACAGACATGAACAATGCCTATTGTCACGTCACACCGCCCAATACGTCGACTGACCGTAGCTGTGCTTCAGGAAGTCGATCCACAGCCGAACCCGCAGTGGCAGGTGTTTACGCTGTGGGAAGACGGCAAAAATGCCGTTGGCCGGCGCGTCATAGTCTTGCAACACCGCCACCAGCCGGCCGGCCGCAATCTCGGCCTCGACCTCCCACGTGCTGCGCCAAGCAATACCGTAGCCGGCCAAACACCAGTCGTGCAGCACTTGCCCGTCAGAGCAATCGAGCGGACCGCCGGGCTTGAGGTGCTGCAACTCACCATTGATGCGAAAAGCCCAGCCGCGCGTTTGCGAGGCATCGCTCGAAAGCGTCAGGCAGTCAAAGCGCGCCAACTCTGACGGCTGCTGCGGCGTGCCGTGGCGCCGCAGATACTCGGGCGTGGCCACGCACAGGCGCCGGTTGTCGGCCATGCGCACACTCACCAAGGACGAATCCGGCATGTCGCCGACCCGTATCGCGCAGTCAAAACCCTCGCCAGCCAGGTCGACAACGCGGTCACTCAGGTTCAGCGAGATGGTGACGTCGGCATGTTGTTCCCGAAAACGCGTCACCAGGGGCGCTACATGGCGACGGCCAAAACCCGCCGGGGCGGTGATCCGCAGATGGCCGCTGGCCTTGACACCACCCGCCGAGACGCTGGCTTCGGCATTCGCCACATCGGTCAGCAGGCGCTGGCAGTCCTCTAAAAAAGCGCTGCCTTCATGCGTCAAGCTGATGCGGCGCGTGGTGCGGACCAGCAACTTGACGCCGAGTCGACTTTCCAGCGCGTCAAGCCGCCGGCCCATGATGGCGGGCGCGACGCCCTCGGCTTTGGCGGCCGCCGTCAGACTGCCGCGGGTGGCGACGGAGACGAAGGATTCGAGCTGCTTGAGTTTGGCCATGCGCGATTATGTGCAATTTCGGATGGAATCAAGTCGGCCGACACCCCGATTACATCGGGTTAAACCCTTCCACCCGACGCCCCGTTGCCTATGCTGCTCAGTAACTGAGTCGGGCCACCGCGCGTAAAACATCCGGCGTGGTGCTCGGCAGGCCGAAATACTCGAGGTACGCCGGGATCTGTTCATACAACATGTCGGTGCCAATCTGCACCGGGCAGCCACGGGCTTGGGCGGCACTCAAAAAGGCCGTCATCTCAGTCCGCATGACGACCTCACCGACAAAGGTTGTCGGCGCAATGCGCGCCACATCCATCGGCAAGGCGTCGCCCTCGTTCATGCCCATCGGCGTGGCGTTGGCCACCAAGTCATGACCGGCTGGGTCATGGCTGCCGGTGCGCACTTGCAGCGCCGGGTAATGGGTTTTTAAACGGTCGCCAAGCGCCTCGGCCGAGGCCGTGTTGACGTCATACAAACTGATAGCGGCGACACCTGCACCGGCCAGCGAAGCGGCAATGGCCGAGCCCACACCACCGGAGCCGACCACCAACACAGTGGCTCCTTTCAGCTTGAAGCCCTTGCGCAATACGCCGCGCACAAAGCCCTCGCCGTCAAACATGTCACCCTGCAACTGCCCGTCAGGGCCCAGCCGCACCGCATTGCAAGCGCCGGCAATCGCCGCCGCCGGTGACAACTCGTCCACCAGCCCGATGGTGGTGACTTTGTGCGGCATGGTGATCAGCGCGCCACGGATGTTGCTGAGCTTGAACACCGAACGCAAAAAGACCGGGTAGTCCTCAACCCGGCAACCCATGGGCACCACCAACGCATTGATCCCCTGCTGTTCAAAGTAGGGGTTGTAAATCATCGGCGCCTTGAAAGCGTGCGTCGGAAAACCAATGTGCGGGATGATGTCAGTGTGGCCGTTGATGAGCATGTGAAGCCGTGAAGAAGCAGGAAAAAAGAAGGCGATTTACTTGGACGATTGAACCGCCGAAACGGCAGCGCGCAACGCCAGCAAGTAGCTGTCAACGCCAAAACCGCAGATCTGGCCTTTGACGATTTCAGCGAAGACCGAGACATGGCGAAACGCTTCGCGCGCATGGATGTTGGACATGTGCAGCTCAACGATCGGGCAGGTCAGGATGGCCAGCGCGTCTCGAATGCCGTAGCTGTAATGCGTCCAAGCACCGGCATTGATCAGCACGGCGTCCACACCCTCGGCATAGCCTTGGTGAATGCGCTCGCACATATCGCCTTCGCTGTTGGTCTGGTAGGCCTCGATCGTGGTGCCCAGCTCTTGGCCCAAGGCGACCAGCGAGGCATTGATTTCGTCCAGCGTGATGGTGCCGTACTGGGCGGGGTCGCGCTTGCCGAACATGTTGTGGTTGATGCCATGCAGCATGAGAATTTTCATGGTTTTCCTTGGGGAGTGAATGGAGAGTGACACTTGCGGACGGTGTCAGGCTGGGTCGAGGTTAACAGTCCGGCCGGTGCGCGCCGCTTCAACAATGGCTTCGGTGACGCGCAGGTTCAGCAGGCCGTCGTGCGCGCTGACCAAGGGCGATGCTTCACCGCGCACGACTTGGCCAAAGTGTTCCATTTGATGCTTGAGCGGGTCATCGCGCACCATGCCGACGACGCCGACTTCAAAGGCTTTCCACCACGAACGGTCTTCTGCGCGGGGGTAGGTTTTCAGGCGCATGGTCGGCACCGACAAGCTGCCATTGGTGCCGGTGATGACGTAGCAATCTTCGTCATCGTAGCTCGGGTAAGCCTTGTTTTCTTGGCTGGTCTGCTCCCAACTGCGGGCACAGGCGGCGGTATCCGACAGCAAGAATGTGCCCAACACACCGCTGGCAAAACGCAGGTTGATGGCGACCGTGTCTTCGACCGGAAAGCCGCGCGTCGCCTGTGAAGCAAAGGCTTGCACCGCCACAATTTCGCCGCACAACATGCGCAGGTTGTGCACCTCATGGATCATGTTCAACAAGATCGGCCCGCCGCCGAGTTCAGCCCGCCATGGGCCGTCAGCGTAATACTGGTCGGGCTTGTAAAAAGTTGCGCTGCCCATGACCGCCACGAGTTGGCCCAGCTTCCCTGAATCAAGCACCTCACGCGCTTTCGCCATGATCGGGCTGTGCGCGCGGTGGTGGCCAATCAACACCTTGGCGCCAGCCGCATTCACCACCCGGAGCAACTGCTCGCCATCCGCCACGCTGGTGGCCATCGGTTTTTCAAGCAAGATGGGCAGACCGGCGTCGATGCTCTGCAGCGCCTGCGGCACATGCAAGTGATTCGGCGTCGCCAGCACCAGACCGTCCGGACGGTGATTGGCCAGCAACTCTTCAATGCTTTTGAACCAAGGAACGCCGGCTTGCGTGGCCAACGCCAAGGCAGCCGGCGACGGGTCGACGATCGCCGACAAGACGCAACTCGGGCTCTTCAGGATCACGCCCATGTGAGCCTGACCGATGTAGCCGGCACCGGCCACGGCGATTCGAGTTGGAGTCATGTGTGAAAAATGAAATTGAAACCATCAACCGCCACGACTTGCGCCGTGGCGGACGCCATTTACTTACGGAGTTTGGCCAACTCGGCTTGCAGCTCACCCACGGTGGCGGCAATCGGCTCGCCATGCTTGGCGATCACCGGCTTCATCTTGTCGCGCAAGATGGCCATTTCAGCGGCTGGCAGCTCGGTCACCGTCATGCCGTTCGCCTTCATGTTGGCCAAAGCACCGGCCACTTGGCCACGGGCGGCAGCGCGCTGAACCTTGACAGACTCGGTCAAGGCATCTTGCACGATGGTCTGATCGGCGGCGCTCAGGCTGTCCCAGAATTTCTTGCTCATGATCACCGACTGCGGGTTGTACTGGTGGTTGGTCAAGGCGACAAATTTTTGAACTTCAAAAAACTTGTTGGCATTGATCACGGTGATCGGGTTCTCTTGACCGTCGATGGCTTTTTGTTCCAAAGCGGCATACACCTCAGGGAATGGCAGCGGTGTTGGATTGGCGCCCACGGCCTTGACCCAATCGACGTTGACCGGGTTCGGGATCACGCGCAGCTTCAGGCCCTCGAGGTCAGCGACCTTGTGGATGGCGCGCTTGCTGTTGGTGATGCTGCGAAAGCCCAGCTCGTAGTAGCCCAAGCCGACCATGCCCTTTTCTTGCAACTTGGCGTGCATTTTTTTGCCGAACGGACCATCGACCACGGCGTCGGCTTCTTTCTCACTGGCAAACAAGAACGGGAAGTCGAACACGCCAAAGTCTTTGACTTGGCTGGCCAGAATGCCGGAGTTCAGTGACAGCATCTCGACCGAGCCGCCCTGCAAGGCCGACACATTGGCTTGATCGCTGCCCAGCACGCCACCAGGGAACAGGTTGACTTTGATCTTGCCGCCGGTCTTGGCTTGGACAATTTCAGCGAACTTTTCCATGCCCACCACGATCGGGTGACCCTTTGGATTTTGCGTCGCGAACTTGATGGTTTTTTCTTGCGCCGAAGAGACGCCGGCTGCAGCCAGAACGACCGAAGCAATCACGGTTTTGAGAAATACACGTTTCATGGGTTTGTCTCCAAAGAAGGTTGTTGTGAGGCCGTACGCACGCATCAAGGGGTTTGTCGTCTGGCGTACCCGAACAGACGACAACTCAAAAAATTCAATAGAACCAGCGCGCCGGCACCATGACCAGCTGCGGGAAGGCGATCATCAAGAACATCGCAGCGAACTGGGCGATCATGAAAGGAACCACGCCCTTGGTCACTTCGTCCATGCCCATTTTGCCAACACCCGCCACCGCATTCAGCACCGTCCCAACAGGCGGCGTGATCAGGCCAATGGCGTTGTTGATGATGAACAGCACGCCGAAATAAACCGGGTCAATGCCCGCCGCTTTGATCACCGGCATCAGCACCGGGGTCAGCAGCAAAATCGTCGGCGTCATGTCCAGCGCTGTACCCACCACCATGGTCAGCACCATGATCGCCAGCATCAAGAGCTTGGGGCTGCCCAGCAAAGGCTGCATCAACTCAACCACTTGCGCGGGCAAATTCGCCACCGTGATCAGCCAGGCCGAGACCATCGCAGCCGCCACTAAAAACATCACCACCGAGCAAGTCACCGCCGCCGACACAAACAGCGGCACCAGCTTCTTGAAGTTGAGTTCACGGTATACAAACACTGAGACGAACAGCGAGTAAACCGCGGCCACCACGGCCGCTTCCGTCGGCGTGAAAACGCCGAACTTCAGACCAAAAACAATGATGAAAGGCAGCACCAGCGCCCAAGTCGCCAGCCGCATGGCCTCGATCACTTCAGCGAAAGATTTGCGCGGCGGCGGTGTGATGGCGTCTTTGCGCACCAACCACCACCACGTGGCCACCAAGGACAGTGCCAGCCAGACCCCCGGAAAGATGCCCGCCATGAACAGTTTGGAGATGGAAACGCCGCCGGCGACACCAAAAATCACGAAGCCAATGCTGGGCGGGATGATCGGTGCAATGATGCCGGCTGAGGCGATCAAGCCAGCTGAGCGGCCGCGGTCATGGCCGGCGGCGATCATCATCGGCAACAGCAATGCCGTCAAGGCAGCCGCATCAGCCACCGCTGAGCCCGACAGCGAGGCCATGATGACGGCGGCGACGATGGTCACGTACCCCAAGCCGCCACGCACGTGACCGACCAGCGCCATGGCGAAGTTCACGATGCGCCGCGACAAGCCGCCGGCATTCATGATTTCACCTGCCAACATGAAGAACGGCACGGCCAGCAACGGAAAGCTGTTGGCTCCTTCCATGACGTTTTGCGCCAAGATTTGCGCGTCAAACATGTTCAAGTGCAGCATCAACGCGGCACCGCACAGCAGCAGTGAAAAAGCGATCGGCACGCCCAGCGCCATGGCGGCGAGCAAGGAGCCCAGAAAAATGGCAATCGTCATGTCTGACCTTTTTTAATGTGAGTTTGACTGAAGGCCAAGATCAACGATTGGCGCTGGCATCTGTGTGCGGCGCTTCTTCGGACTCTTGAATCAACACCAGATGCGCGTCATCCACCTGGCCGGTCAACAGGCGCCACAGGTCATTCAAAATGATCGGTGCACCGAGCACCGAAAACACCATGCCGGAGGCATAAAACCAGGCCATCGAGACTTCCATCACCGCGCTGGTGGAGGTCAGGTTGATGAGCGTCTGCTCGTAAGAACCTTTGAACAGCAACCACAGGCAATACAGCATCAGCATCAGCGACAAGCCCATGCAGAGTTTCTTGCCAGCGGGTCCGAGTTTGCCGACCAACATGTCCGTGCCCAAATGCGATTTGCTGCGCAAAGCGACCACCGCGCCCATGAAGGTCAGCCAGACAAACAGCCAGCGCGACAGCTCTTCAGACAGCGTGAAGCCGGAGTTGAAGGCGTAGCGCATGAAGACGTTGCCAAACACCAGCACGACCATCAGCGCCAAGGCCGCGGCGATCAGGTAGCTCAGCAGCTGGCAATACAGATCTATGGTTTTTTTGAGCACGGTTTGTCTCCGATTGATGAGTTCAGCTCGTAATGTACGAACTTGTTAGTTCTTCATAAATAGGGGAAAACCCTAGATTCACTGATAGCCTCGAGACATCCCTGTCCAAAGATTTTTGAGCCGGTTCAGCGCCGCACAAAGCGCACGATCATCTCGACGATGTTGTTGCGCCGGACAGCCCGCGCTGCGTCAGCGCCCGACTCATGCTTGAAGATCAAGCCGAAGGTGTGCTGGTTCGAGACGTTGAAAAACGTCAGCGCAGAAATCGAGGCGTGAATGTCGATCGGCTCCAGTCCCGCCCGAAATGCGCCGTCGGCCACGCCGCGGTCGTAGAGCTGGCGAATCGTCTGAATGGCCGTGACATTGAGTTCCTGAATGATCTTGCTCTGCGCCAGGTACTCGCCGCGTTGCATGTTTTCGGACATCACCAAGCGGATGTAATCTTGGTTGCCAAAATGATGGTCAAAGGTGAACTCCACCAAGCGGCGCAAGGCTGCCTCGGGTGACAAATCGCCCAAATGCAGCTCGGCCTCGATGCTGCGCATGCGCCTGTAGGACTCTTCCAGCACCGCCAAGTACAGGCCTTCCTTGCTACCGAAATAGTAGTAAATCATCCGCTTGCTGGTGCTGGTCGCGGCAGCAATCTCGTCGATGCGCCCGCCACTCAAACCCTTGTTCGCAAACTCGGCGGTCGCCACTTCCAAAATGCCGGCCATGGTTCGGGCCGGGTCGTTAGTGCGTGAAGTGGTGCGGCCAACAGGCTGAGCCTCAGAGGTCGTCTTGCTCAAACGGGAAGAACTTTTAAGATTTTTCAGCGCTGAATGGACTGGTTCGTTCATTCGCAAAGTATAGGACGCTGAAGCCTCGCTCACGCATGAGGATCAACGGCGCAAACTTTTTTCGATGCCTTTGATGGCCGCCACCAAGGTCTGGTTCACCGGCGTCGGCACGCCGTAGCGCGCGCCCTGCTGCACCACCGCACCGTTGATGAAATCGATCTCGGTGACCGAGCCTTTTTCCAAGCTTTGCAGCATCGAGTTCTTGAACTCGAACGGCAAACCGGCGCCAGCCCGGCGCCACGCATCGACCGGCTCGGTGATGCTCAAGCGCACACCGCAGGCGCGCGCCACCGCCATCGCCTCAGTCACCGCCGCCACGGCGCAGGCCTCCAGCGCCGGCACTTGGTACAGCTCACCGTAGGGCAGGCGCGTGATGCCGCTGAGTGCGCCCGTGGCCACATTCACCAGCAGCTTGTCCCAGATCGTGCCCATGATGTTGTCGCTCACCGTGGTCTGCAGCCCCGCCGCATTGAAGACAGCCGCCACGGCTGTCGCCCGGGCGCTGACAGTGCCGTCCAGCTCGCCAATCACGGTCAGCTTTTGGCGCGTGCCCGCAATGACATGACCCGGCGCGAGCTGCGTGCCGCCCACATAGGTTTTGCCGGCCAACAGCTTGTCACGACCAACGATCTCGGCCAGCACATCTTCATGGCCCAAACCGTTTTGCAGCGACAGCACCACCGTCTGCGGCCCCAGCAGCGAGAGCGCTGAGCGCATGGCGTCTTCGGTGTGAAAGGACTTGACCAGCACGATCAGCAGATCAACCGGGCCGCTGGCGCTGTCAACACCAGCCGCTGAGGTAGCAGCGCGGACCCGCACCGTGCGGTCGATGCCCTCGGTGCGCAGCACCAAGCCGCGCTGCGTCAAGACATCAACGTGAGCCGCGTTGCGATTGATCAGCCAAACCTCATGGCCCGCTTCGGTCAGCACGCCGCCCATCGCGCAACCCAGGGCGCCGGCGCCCAGCACGCCGATCTTCAAAGTCAGTGCCCGCCGCCCAAGTAAGCCGCCCTGACAGCCGGGTCATCGCGCAGCTTGGAAGCTTCGCCATGGACGGAGATGCTGCCGTTTTCCAGCACGTAGCCGTAGTCGGCCACCTTCAGCGCGGCGGCAGCGAACTGCTCCACCAGCAGCATGGTCACACCGCGCGACTTGAGGTCGGCAATGATGCGGAAAACTTCTTCCACCAGAATCGGCGCCAAGCCCATCGAAGGCTCGTCAAGCAGCACAATCTCTGGGTTCAACATCACGGCGCGGGCCATGGCCAGCATCTGCTGCTCACCGCCCGACAAGGTGCCGGCGAGCTGGTTGCGGCGCTCCTTGAGGCGCGGGAACAAATCCATCGCACGGTCTAAGTCACCCGCCACGTCGCCCTTCGGACGGCTACCCGTCAAGCGCGGGAAAGCCCCCAAGATCAAGTTGTCGGTCACCGTCATGGTGGCAAACACGCGCCGACCTTCCGGCGAGTGGGCCAAGCCCTGTTTGGCGATGGTGAAAGACTCCAAGCCATCGATGCGTTTGCCGTGCAGGGAGATCTCACCCGCCGTCGGTTTGATCATGCCGGACACCGCGCGCATGGTCGTCGTTTTGCCAGCGCCGTTAGAACCGATCAACGTGACGACTTTGCCTTTGGGGACTTCAATCGAAATACCATGCAGGACTTGAACTTTGCCGTAACCGGCCTGAAGATTTTTGATGCTCAACATGTTGAATTCTCTCTACTTAAGTGGCCGTGCCACCGAGGTAAGCCTCGATCACTTTTTCGTCAGCCTGCACCTCCGCTGGCTTGCCTTCGGCAATCTTCTGGCCAAAGTCCAGTACCGAAACCGCGTCGCAAATGCTCATGACCACATCCATGTGGTGCTCAATCAAAATCACCGTGATGCCGTGGTCACGGATTTTCCGAATGATGTTGATCAGCACTTTGATGTCTGGCGCCGTCAAGCCGGCAGCCGGCTCGTCGAGCAGCAAGAGCTGCGGATCCAGCGCCAGCGCACGGGCAATTTCTAGCAGACGCTGCTTACCGTAGGGCAGGTTGCGCGCCTCTTCAGTGGCCAAGTCACCCAGGCCGACAAAATTGAGCAAACCCATGCCGCGTTCGATGGCGGCTTTTTCTTCGCGCTTGTAGCGCGGCGTGTGCAACGACACATCCAAGATGTTGCTGTCAAAGGTGTGGTGCAGACCCACTTGCACGTTTTGCAAGGCGGTCATCTCACCAAACAACTGCACGTTCTGGAAGGTCCGCGCAATGCCCGACAGCGCAATATCCGACGAAGTGCGGCCGACCACAGAGCGACCCGCAAACACAATGCTGCCGGCAGTCGGCACATAAATGCCAGTCAACACGTTCATCATCGTGCTCTTGCCCGAGCCGTTCGGACCGATCAACCCGTGGATGGTGCCGCGCTTGATGCGCAGATCGACCTGGTTGATGGCCTTGAGACCACCGAACTGCATCAGCACGCCATTGGCGACCAGCAAGTCAGTGCCGGTTTCGTGGGTACCTGCTTTGGCCGCCATCATCACGGCGTCACGGCTGGTGTCCAAGCCATCGACGCTAACGCTGTCAGCCGCAGGCGACTTGCGGGCAAACAGACTGCGGGCAAAGCCCACAATGCCGTCTTGCAGGTAGTACACCACGAACAAAATCATCAAGCCAAAAATACTCAAGCGCCAGTCGGTGATGGACTCCAACCAGAACGAAAAGCCAGCCAGCGCGATGGTGCCGATCACCGGAATCGCCATGGCTTTGGGCGTGGTCATTTTTCTGAGGACGCCAACCACGGCGCCCACGCTGATCAACACCGCCAGCGACGACGCAACGATGCGAAACAGCTCCAAGTCGTCCAGCAGCTTCGGCAAAATCACGATGATGGCCGCACCCAGCAAAGCACCCGAACGTGTCTTGCGACCGCCCATGATGACCGCCAACAAAAACAGCACGGTCAACTCGAAGTTGTAAGTGTTCGGCGAAATATATTGCTCTGAGTAGGCATACAGGCAACCGGCCAGACCGGCAAAACCGGCGCTGATGACGAAGGCATAGACCTTGTAACGGTAGACCGACACGCCCATGCAGTCAGAAGCCACAGGGCTGCCGCGCAAAGCTTCAAAGGCACGGCCGAGTTGTGATTTCAAAATGCGGTGAACGACCACCAGCGAGAGCACCATCAGCGCAAACACCAGCCAGTAAAAGCCTTGCTCGCTGAGCTTCTGCCCAAACAGTGATGGCTTGGGAATGGTGATGCCCAAGGGGCCTTCGGTGAGGAAGGTCATCTCGTTGATCAAAATCTGAATGATGGTGCCGAAAGCCAAGGTCACCATGGCCAAATACGGGCCCGTCACGCGCAGCGCCGGCAGCGCCAACAAAGCACCAAAAGCCGCTGTCACGCCAATGCTGGCGGGAATAATGACCCAGAGCGGCGCGCCGAGTTTCATGAAGAGCACGCCGGCGGTGTAAGAACCCACGCCAAACAAACCGGCGTGGCCCAAGGAAACCTGGCCGGTGTAGCCGACCACAATGTCTAGGCCATACAACAAGATCGCGTAGATCATGATGGTGATGACCATGTGCACGTAATACGAGTTGGCGGTGAACAAAGGCACACCTGCCAGCAAGGCCAGACCGATCACGGCGGCAAAAAGCGTCTTCCGATTCATCATCAAACTTTCTTGATCGCGGATTTGCCGAAGAGTCCGGCAGGTTTGTAGGCCAGCACAAGCAACAGCAAGACCAGCCCTGGAACGTCTTTGTAGCCCGTGGAGAGATAAAAGCCGGTGGTGGTTTCAGCCACACCCAAAATAATGCCACCGACAATGATGCCCATGCCGCTGGTCAGACCGCCGATGATGGCGACAGCAAATGCCTTCAGGCCCAACACCGAACCCATGGTCGCGCCGGTCAGCGTCAGCGGTGCAATCAAGGCACCGGCGAAGGCGGCGGTGGCGGAAGACAGCGCATACGAAAAGGTGATCACCAAGCCTGTGTTGATGCCCATCAGTTTGGCCGCATCACGGTCATTGAAGGTGGCGACTACAGCCTTGCCGTAAATGGTTTTGCGGTTGAAGAACTCGACCGCCAACATCATCAGCACGGCACCGACAACCACCAGAATTTCCATCGGCAGCACATTGGCGCCGAACAACTTGATCGGGGATTCAGGCAGCGGCGAAGGGAACTTCAGGTCATCACGGCCCCAAATGTTCTCGGCCACGTTCTTAAAGATGATGCCCAGCGCGATGGTCGACATGATCCAGCCGAACTCGCTTTTGATCTTGATCGCCGGCCGCACCGCAATGCGCTCAACAACACCGCCCTGAATCAATCCAAACACAATGACCAGTGGCAGCATCATCCAGTAATTCATGCCCATGTTGACCAGCGTCAGGCCGACCATGGCGCCCAGCATGAGCGCATCACCCTGACCGAAGTTCAAGGTGTCAGAGGTCTGAAAGGTCAGCTGGTAACCGAAAGCAATGACCGCGTAGATCATGCCCAGGGCGATACCGCTGTAGACAAGTTGGAGCAGGATTTCCATAAATTCAATTCCGCGAAAAATTCAAGTCTGAGCCATCACGGCCCTACAAAAAAAGCATCGCACCCGCTGAATCAGCAGGTGCGATGCCCGTCACTCACAGTCAACGCTGTGAATTACTTCTTAACTGCCGCGGCTTTGGATTTCACCGTGGCGTTTTTCTTCATGTCTTCAGCGTAAGCAAACACCACGCGGCCGTCCTTGACTTCACCAAACACTGGGATGTTGGCCGTCACCGCTTCGTGGTCAGTCTTGGTGAAAGGCTTGTCATACGTCATCACCACGCCGTCGACTTTGGTGCCGAGGTTTTCCAAGGCTTCACGCACCTTCGGGCCTTCGGTGCTGTTGGCCTGCTTGATAGCGGCAGCCAGCAGGTAGATCGAGTCATACCCTTGAGCCGCAGAAACCGGTGAGTCGATGCGGTTGTTTTTTGGTTTGAAGGTCTTCAGGTAAGCGTCGATGAAGGCTTTGCGCTTTGGCGTGTCAGCTTGCTGAATAAAAGTTTGCGGCATGCGCGCACCTTCGCCACCAGGGCCGGCGTTGTCGATGTAATTGGCCATGGACAAAGTCCAGCTGCCGATCATCGGTACTTTCCAGCCCAGCTTGGTCATGCCGTTGGCAATTTGGGCCAGCTCAGGGCCAATGCCGTAAGTCAGCACCACTTCAGCGCCGGCTTCCTTGGCCTTCAGCAACTGAGCCGTCATGTCGACGTCTTTGATGTTGAACTTTTCACTGGCCACTGGCTTGATGCCCTTAGCAGACAGTGCTTTTTCCAGATCTTCACGACCGAGCTGACCGTAGTTGGTCGAGTCAGCCAGAATCGCGACCTTTTTAAAGCCACGCTTCATGGCCTCTTCCACGATCATGGGTGCCTGAATGCTGTCATGCGCGGCGTTGCGGAAAATGTAGTTTTCAGGCTGGTCTTTGAACTGCTGCGTGACGATCGAGCCGGTGGCCACGTTGTTCATCACCGGAATCTTGGCTTCTTGGAAAAAGCGGTGGGAAGCAAGCGACACACCGGTGTTGATGTAACCCACAACAGCCGTGACTTTTTCCTTGTTGATCAGCTCTTGGGCGATTTGCACGCCGCGCTCGTTTTTAGCCTCGTCGTCGCGCTCAACCAATTGCAGTTTGCGCCCCAACACGCCGCCGGCTTTGTTGATTTCGTCAGTCGCCAGACGAACACCGTCGCGCATGCTCACACCCATGGATGAGGAGCCGCCGGTGAAGGGACCATCGACGCCGATTTTGATAGGGTCGGCGGCAGCAGCCAAGCCCGAAAAGCTCAGAACGACTGAGGCGATGGCTAATTTCACAAAATATGTTTTCATGGTGTCTCCAAGTTGTGTTGTGGTCTTTAAATAAAAACGTGTGAATGATAAAACCATTCCAGCATATTTTTATATTCAAGGAGTTTCACACAAATGACACCTAATTGACGCGAGAAATCAACAAATATCAAGATCAAAGAAACGAGGGTAAACCCTCGTTTCTTTTTGGATCGCCTCAACGAAACCTAAATCCGCCGCTCAACAACACCTTGAAACGCTGCCAATACTCCGGCGCAACGAGAAAAATATAAGCGGTCATCAGCGCGTTGGCCAAACCGACGGCCAGAAACACCGCAGGAATGCCGAGTCCGGCTTTGAGCAAAGCCCCCGCCAGCAAGGCGCTGACAATCATGAACAAGGCATTCAAAATATTGTTGGCCGCGATGATGCGAGCGCGGTGCGTGACCTCGCTGCGCAACTGAATCAGCGCGTACATAGGCACGCTGTAGAGGCCAGCCGACAGGCTCAACAACCCGAGGTCGGCCATGACGCGCCAATGCGCCGGCATCTGCATGAACTCGGCCACACCCATCAGCGCTGCGGGCGGCAAGTTGCGCGATGCAAAGTACAGGTCTAGCGTAAAGACTGTCATGCCAATCGCGCCCAGCGGCACCAAACCAATCTCAACTTGCCGCTTGCCCAGCACTTCGCACAGCAGCGAACCGATCGCGATGCCAATCGAAAAAACCACCAGCAACAAAGACGCCACCTGCTCGTTGCCGTGCAGGACTTCTTTGGCAAAGCTTGGGAACTGGCTCAAGAAGACCGCGCCAAAAAACCACATCCAACTGATGCCGAGCAAGGCCCGAAAAACCATTGGCTGCCCGTGCGCCCGCTTCAGGTTGTGCCAGGTTTCTGACAGCGGGTTCCAGTTGATGCGCAGCTCCGGGTCGGTGGCCGGTGCGGCAGGAATGAACTGCGCCACAACGCGGCCGGCCACGGCCAATGTGACGCAAGCCATCGCCACATACAACGGGCCCGTGCCCGGCAGTGCCACCAGCAAACCACCGGCCACATTGCCCAGCAAAATCGCCACGAAGGTGCCCATCTCGACCATGCCGGTACCGCCCATCAACTCAGACTCGCGCAGGACTTGCGGCATGTAGGCGAACTTGACCGGCCCGAACAAGGTCGAGTGCAAGCCCATCATGAAGGTGCAGCCCAACAACAGCGGCACTTGCCACGCACTCCAAGCGCTGTCTGTGGCCAAAAATCCAGCCGCAGCCAGCAGCATGATGAGCACTTCCACGCTCTTAACGAAGCGAATGATGCGGGTCTTGTCGTACTTGTCGGCGAACTGGCCGCTGGTGGCCGAGAAAAGCAAGAACGGCAAGATGAACACTGCACCGATCACCAGCCCCGCCATCGCCGGCGGCAACCACGCCACGCTGAGCTGGTAGGTCACCAGCATGGTGAAGGCAAACTTGAACAGGTTGTCGTTCATGGCCCCTGAAAATTGCGTCCAGAAAAATGGCGCAAAACGCCGCTGGCGTAGCAATTCAAACTGGCTGTGACCTGACTCTGGCGGCGTCAAAATCAACGGCTCGCCGTGAAAACGGTCAACACGCCGGTGTAACCGTAAACATGGTTGCGAGCGATCTCACCGTTCGCAAAAAAGCCCACCAAAGGCACATCCCCCAAGGCACGCCGGATGATTTGCAGCTCAGCGCTGGGGCCACCGAAATGCGGTCCGCCGCGGCCGGTGCAGCTCACGTAAATTGCCCCGGCGATGCCGCGCGCCACATGCGGCGCTGACTCGGCCTCACCAGCGCCCAGTGCTTGCGCTACTTCTGCCGTGACCTCTTGTGGTTCGAGTTCTTCGCGGATTTCAGCGCAAACGCGCATCAAATCAGCCCGCGCGGCTGCCGCATGGCGCTCGCAAAAAGCCAGCGTCATGCCGACTTCAGGCAGGTCGGCGATGGCGATGCCTTTGCGCGACGGGTCGAGCCCGATCAAATGCCGGACCAGCACATCTGCACCGAACTGACCGGCGCGCCTGATGGTGCCATCAGCCAGGCTGTGTTCTGCGCGGCTCAGGCCGACCAAGGTGCGCCGTACTTTGTCGATGGCTTCTGTCGGGTCGTCCAAGGAGATGTCAAGGTCGCCCAACATCACCTCGAGCGCTGGTTGGTTGTCGAGCCCGGTGATGACGTTGCCTTCGCAAGCCGTGATTTGGTAACTCTTGGAGACCGGCTGACAGCCCTGCGTGACGCGCGACATCAGCCCCAAACGCTCAGAGCCCGCATCTTGTGGGCGGGCAAACGCCACGCCGCTGAGCCCACCGCTGAAAACACCGCTGGCGGCACCCTGGCCCTTGAGGTTGCCATTGCCGCTGAAGGCGAACTGCACGCTCTTCGTGCGACTGGACGCTAAGCCGCCGAAGACGTAACCGCTGTCGGTGCGGGCGGCCATTTCTTCAATCAATTCGGCCACATCGGGCGTGCTGGCGTCGGCGTGCACCAAGGCGGTGTGCGCCTTGAAACGACTCACCGGTGGCAAGGGTGATACGCCCGAAAAAACGCGGTATTGGTCGGACGGTAAGTCGCACAGCATCACGCTCAAAGCCGGTTCGTCAAAGTACTCGACGTTGTTGGCGGCGATACCCACGCCGACCGTGCCGCTCCAGTCAGTGACCTCCGGCAATTCGGCGCTCAAATGGTCAAGGATGTCTTGTGCATGCGGCGCGTAATGGTCTGTGATGTACAGCAGCGCCAACGTGGGTGCGCTGGCGTAGTTGGGCAAGGCCATGTGGGCGCGCAATTGCGCCAGCACCAGCCCTGCGGCCATGGGCCACTGCGGATGGGTGGCGTGGCCGTAGGGGAATAGTTTCATCGGGCTCGGGGGGGGCTTTTACGAGCGGCGGAAACAGGCGCGCGGGCTGGGGCTTTGGCGGTCGTCTTGGAGGTCGACTTAGCCTTCGGCTTGACTGCTGGCTTTGCGCGCGCTTTGGCAGCAGGCTTCACGGCGGTCTTGCGCTTGGGCTGGGCTTTGGGTTTTAGTTGACTGGCGGCGAAATCACGCGCCTCGTTGGCCACTTTTGCAAACGAGTGGCCGGCCGATTCGGCGAAGTCTGTGGCGGTTTTTATGGCCTCTTCAGCCATGGCTTTGGCCGCATCCTTCGGGTGGCGGTCTGCCACCTCTTTGAGGGCCGAGGCGGCGATGCTCTGAAACTGATGCGTCAGCGCACCCCACCATTGCATCGGGTCGACGCCACCCGGCGCAGCCGGCTTGCTACCGTCTTTGGTATCGGCGCTTGGGGCCTCGTCCGCAGCCTCGGCATCAGCCGGTATCGGCTCGCACTGTTGGTAACTCGTCTCTGGCACTTCAAGGCCCGCAAAATGGTGGCCTTTGGCTGGCGGGTTGGCAGCACTCTCCGGCATCGTGACGCTGAAGGCTTTGGCCATTTCAGTCATGTTCACATTCATGCCGTGCAGCGTGGCCAGGGTCATTTTTTGCACCTCCAGCGCTTGAATCGTGGCCTTCAGGGCGGTGGCATTTTGGTCTAGCCAGAACTGCACCGCTTTGAGCTCCGTGATGCGTTTCTCTAACTCTTCGACACTCATGGTCGGCGCGACCCAGTGGCCGAACGATGGCATCTTCGGCTGGCTTGAGGCTGCACCCGCTGTCGCTTGTCGCGTCAGGTTTTGCAAAAAATCAAAGCCAGGCACCAGCTTGCCGAAGTCGGTGAAGGTGCTTTTGTCAAAGTCGCTCATAGGGTCTCCTGAAGATAGATACCAAAGCCAGTCATCAGCGGACCATTCCGCCATTGCCATTGTGCAATGCCCAAGCTGCCCGTCAACTGACGGTCTCCGCCCCTTCCGCCGATTTGTCAAATTTCTCCGCCCTGATGCGCAGCGGTTTGGCGACGATGGAGGTGGCTATTTTTTGGTCAATCGCGCCAAACACTTGGCGCCCGTCTTTGTCTTTCATCTCGATGCGAATGGTGTCGCCAAACTTCATGTAATCCGTCTTCGGTTGGCCATCTTGAATGGTTTCAATCGCGCGCTTTTCTGCGATGCAGCTGTAGCCCTTTGGCCAATCGGTCTTGCCCTTGTGGGCCACACCCGGATTGCTGACCGTGCCCGAGCCAATGATGGAGCCCGCGCGCACGTTGCGCGTTTTGCACAGGTGCGCAATCAGTTGGCCAAAGTGAAACGTCATGTCCGGGCCGGCGTCGCACATGCCGACCTTGCGGCCGTTCCAGGTGCTTTGCAGCATCAGGTGCAAACGGCCTTTTTGCCAAGCCGCACCCAACTCGTCTGGCGTCACCGCCACCGGGCTGAAGGCGGTGGCGGGTTTGCCCTGCACAAAGCCGAAACCCTTGGCCACTTCGTCTGGAATCACGTTGCGCAAAGACACGTCGTTGGCCAGCATCACCAGCCGGATGCCGTCCAGCGCCTGCTCGGGCGTGCAACCCATGGCGAGGTCGGCGGTGACCACGGCAAGCTCGGCTTCAAAGTCAATGCCCAAGTCTTCGCTAGGCAAACGCACCTCGTCGCAGGGCCCCAGAAAATCGTCGCTGCCGCCTTGGTACATCAACGGATCGGTGTAAAACGTGGCGGGCACCTCGGCACCCCGGGCGCGACGCACCAGCTCGACGTGGTTGATGAAAGCCGAGCCATCGACCCACTGGTAGGCGCGCGGCAAGGGGGCCATGCAACGGGCAGCCTCAAACGGGAACGGGTGGCGGGCTCGGCCTTGATTCAGAGCGTCCGACAGGTCTTGCAACTGCGGCGACAAAAAGTTCCAATCGTCCAGCACCTGTTGCAACGTATTGGCAATGCCGGTTGCATAGTGCGCGCTCGCGAGGTCCCGCGAGACCACCAGCAATTGGCCGTCACGTGAGCCGTCTTTGTAAGTGGCGAGTTTCATCGGTTGTCTTTCAAGTCTGCTTGTCTACGGGGCCTGCCAAGCCGGCATCGTACCCGAGCCGGCTGGCAGTTGGCTGGTACTGAACGGCTTCTTCGCACGCGCACGCAAGACCGGCGTTACGATCAATGGTCTTGATGTCGCCCGCATCCTTTGCCACATTTCAGCCCCATCCCTTTCGCGCCCCTTGACACATGACTGCCCGTTCCGGTCCTACGCCTGCTAACCCGCCAACCGTGCGCTCTGCACCGCGCCGCTGGTTGTGGCTGCTGGCGCTGCTGGTCGTGCTGGTTCACTGGTTGCTGCTGGACGCCATTCCGCGTGACATGCATGTGGGGCCAGCGGTGCAGCCCTTGAATCCCAAAACACTGGTTTTCAACACACGGCGAATTGAAGCGCCGCCAGTTCAAGTGGCCCAGATTGTTCCAGCCGCGGTGCCTCAACCCCAACCCGTTCTGATTCAAAAACCGACAACCCGGCCCCCCAAGGCGGCTGCAGCCGAGTCCTTGATGCCAGCGGTGGACGTCGCAGACGCACCGACGGAGACGCCAGAGACGCCCGCGGTCGCCCCCGCAGAGGCCGTGCAGCCGTTAGCCGCAGAGCCCTTGGAACCCTCAAATCCTGTCGCCAGCGAGCAGCCGCCCCCGCTAGCCCAAGCCCAAGCCAACCTCAACATTCCGGGCTCTGTGCGGCTCAAATACCAGCTGACCGGCCTGTCTCGTGGCCTCACCTATCACGCATCCGGCGTGATGAACTGGCTACAAGACGGCAGCCGCTATGAGGCCAACATGGTGGTGAGTGCTTTTCTGATCGGCTCTCGGTCCTTGAACAGCGTCGGCGACATCACCGTCGATGGCTTGGCGCCCAAGCGTTTTGCCGACAAAGGCCGCAGCGAGCAAGCCGCCCACTTCCAGCCCGACAAAGGGACTATCACCTTCAGCGCCAACACCCCAGATGCGCCTTGGAAACGCGGCGCCCAAGACCGGCTGAGTGTGTTTTTTCAGCTGGCGAGTTTGCTCGCCGGCCAACCAGAGGGGTTTCCTCTGGGGACCAAGATTCCGATGTACACCGCAGGGCAGCGCGACGCCGACACGTGGACCTTCAGCGTCGCGGGCCGCGAAGACCTGAATTTGCCCTATGGCATGGTGCAGGCCATCAAACTCACGCGCGATCCAAGGCAGGAGTTCGACCAACGCGTCGAAGCCTGGTTTGCGCCTGCACTGGATTATTGGCCGGTACGCATCAAAATCACTCAAAACAGCGGTGATTACATTGACCAACAATTGTCCAGCAGTGGCCCGCCTTGAACTTGCCGCCATCGTCGCCATCTGCGTTGAAAGGATGTTTCCCCATGCAAATGCTTTATGACTCAGACTCTTTTGCAGTCGTCCAGATCCACGCCAATGCCGACGACACAACGATCGGCGTGGTGAATGACTTGCCGGCACCGCCGCAGCTGGCTCGTCACGGATTTGAAATCGTCGACAAACGCTCCGGCAAAGAGGTTTACTTGGACGGCTCTTGGGCTGAATTGTTTCAGTTGCGCCTGAACGTCTGGCAGCAAAAAACCCCGACACAAGAAGAAGTCGAAGACATGCTGGAAGGCTACGCAGAGTTGGCACACACGACTGTGTCGGTGCACTGACGAAGTGGTTCAACGGACGGGCAATGCGGCTGGATCAAAGTCGTTCCTGATACCACCATCGGTACATCGGCTCGGCCAACAGCAGCACGGCAGCCAGCCGCATCACATGAAACGCCGTCACGATCGGCACGCCCAATTGCAAGACTTTGGCGGTGATGGCCATTTCCGCCACACCGCCCGGCGAAGTGCCCAGTACCAGCGTGGCCCAATGCAGGTCGACGACATGCGACAAGCCCCAAGCGAAGCCGCCACACAGCGCAATCATGACAACGGTGGCCAACGCCACTGACGCCATCCAACGCGGGGCCATGTGCACAAAACTCGGCGTGAAGCGCACACCCAGACTGATGCCGATGACCAGTTGCGCGGCATTGATCACACCGGGCGGCAGCGCTGACTGACTCAGGCCATTGGCGGTGAGCACAATTGACATGGCGAGTGAGCCGACAAACCAAGGGTTGGTACGCCTTGTCTTGAGCATGACCCAGCAACCGATGCCGGTGAGCACAGTCCACAGCGCCAGACTAGGCCAGACTACGACACGGGGCCCCGGAAAACTCGTGTCAAGTCCGTGCAGCCCAGCCCACTGAAAACCAAACGGGACGATCAGCGTCACCAGCATCACCCGCAGGCTGTGGGCCGAAGCGATGAGATCGGTGCTCGCACCGTGGCGCTCACCCATCAGCGTCATCTCCGATGCAGCGCCAATGGGCGAAGAAAAATAGGTCGTGAGACGCGACAAGCCGGCGATATGAAAGGGGCCCGCGCTGGCATGCACTCGGTGCAACCAGGCGCCAAAGACCAATCCCAGCGCCAACGCCCAGACAATGCCAAGCGCCATCACCCACCACAAACTGCCCACCAAACTGACGATCTGCGGTGTGAAGTAGAGCCCCAAAGCACCACCAATGACCCATTGCCCGCCATTGCGCAACGGCTTCCAACTGGCCGTCGGCCCACCGGCCATCGTCAGACCAGCGGTCATCAACAATGGCCCAATCATCCACGGCAAAGGAATCCTCAATGCAATGCACAGCAAGGCCGCTGCCCAAGCCAATGACAACGTGAGCAGCGTGCGCACAGCGGCACGCTGAAAAAATCGCTGGGTTAATTGGATGAAGGCGAAAGGCGGCATGTATCGGTCGGCTACAAAACGGGACTGAAAATAAACTGAGGCCTTAGTATCGGTGCATGTTCAACCCCTTCTCTCTGAGTGCTGCGGCTCGACGCTATGCGATGACACTGGCGCTTGCGCTGGCGTTCACTTTTAGTGTGTCGTTGGCTGGTTGCGCTGCTGACCACGGCGCAACGTCGGCGAGCGCAACAGAATTACAAACTCGACTCGACGCTTGGTTGCCGGCCGATGTGCTGCTGCTTGGCGAGCAACATGACGCGCCAGCGCACCAAGCGCTGCAACAACAAATCATTGAAGCGCTGGCGGCACGTGGTGTCCTTGCGGCGGTCGCGCTGGAGATGGCTGACAGCGGCGGCAGCACCGCCGCCTTGCCACCCAACGCCAGCGAAGAACAAACCCGCAACGCGCTGGGCTGGAACAACGATGCTTGGCCGTGGGCTGCTTATGGCCCCTCGGTGAAGAGCGCCGTACGTGCAGGTGTGCCGGTGCTGGGGGCCAACTTGCCGTCTGCGCAACTGCGCAGCCACATGGCCGACGCCGCGCTTGACCAACGACTGCCAGGCCCGGCACTGAAGGCGCAACAGCAGCTCATACGCCAAGGCCATTGCGACCTGTTGCCCGAGAGCCAGATCACGCCATTGACGCGGATTCAAATCGCCAAAGACATGCGCATGGCGAACACCGTGCAGGCGGCGGCAAGGCCCGGTCAAGTGGTGGTGTTGATCAGCGGCAGCGTGCATGCGGACAAGCAGCTGGGCGTGCCGCAACACCTGCCGCCAGCGCTGCGCGTCAAAGCCATTCGATTGCGATCGGGAACGGCGGCAGCAGGCGGTGAACGCGAATCTTTTGACGACGTCTTGGCGACGCCGGCAACACCTGACAAAGATTACTGCGCTGGCTTGGCGAAGCAATTGCCGCCGCGCGCAGCCCCGTAGCAGCTTATGCGTGCTGGCGAATCGCGTCAGCCACCACGTTGACCATGCGGTCGATGTGCTCTTTTTCCACAATGAACGGTGGGCACAGCACGATGTTTTCACCGGCGGGCCGGACCAAAACACCGTTGTGGAAACAGGTCATGAAAATGTCGTAAGCGCGCTTGCCCGGCGAGCCCGGAATCGACGCCATTTCGACCGCACCCGCCAGCCCCAAGCTGCGAATGCCGATCACCGTTGTCAGGCCCTTCAGGCCGCTGTGCATCGCGTCGCCGAGCACCGTGCCCATCTGGCCGGCGCGTTCAAACAGCTTCTCTTCCTTGAACAGCGTGAGCGTGGCAATGGCGGCTGCGCAGGCCACCGGATGACCCGAGTAGGTGTAGCCATGAAAGAACTCGATGGCGTGTTCCGGTGCGCCCTCATTGGCCTTCATCATGGTGTTGTAAATGCGGTCACTGCAGATCACGCCCCCCATCGGGATCACGCCGTTGGTGACGCCCTTGGCGAAGTTCAGCATGTCGGGCACGACGCCGTAGTAGTCGGCGCCAAAGTTGACGCCCATGCGGCCAAAGCCGGTGATCACTTCGTCAAAAATCAGCAAGATGCCGTGCTTGTCGCAGATCTCTCGCAGACGCTTCAAGTAGCCTTGCGGCGGCAAATACCAACCGGCACTGCCAGCCACGGGTTCGACGATGACAGCGGCGATGTTACTGGCGTCGTGCAGCGGCAGAATACGGTTTTCAAGTTCCAGCAAGATGTCTTCTTGCCAGACCGGTTCTTGGTTGTGAATGTAGGCGTGATTCACGGGGTCGTGAATGAAGCGCAGGTGGTCCACACGCGGCAGCAGCGCCGTGCCGTAGGCCTTGCGGTTGGCCGGAATACCGCCCACACTCATGCCGCCAAAACCCACACCGTGGTAACCGCGCTCACGGCCAATGAAGACATTGCGATGGCCTTCGCCACGGGCGCGGTGGTAGGCCAGCGCAACTTTGAGCGAAGTGTCGGCAGCTTCTGAGCCGGAGCTGCAAAACAGCACCTTGTTCAAATCTCCGGGCGCCATGTTGGCGATCATTTCAGCGGCTTTGAAAGCTTGGTCGTTGCTGGCCTGAAAAGCCGTGGCGTAGTCCAATGTGTCGAGCTGCTTTTTGATCGCCTCGTTAATTGGCTTGCGGTTGTGGCCCGCCGTGACACACCACAGACTTGAGATCCCGTCCAACACCTTTTTGCCATCGTGCGTGGTGAAGTGCATGCCGTCGGCGGCGACAAAGACGCGTGGGTCTTGCTTGAAGCTGCGGTTCGGCGTGAACGGCAGCCAGTGATGATCCATGTTGAAATTTTGCGAAGTCATGCGATTTCCTTGAAGTCGTGCGCTGTGTTTGAGGCCTATTCTGTCACCGTTGTGCACCTCAAAGTCGGGCTCAGTCAAAGGCTTTCAGTGCTGCGACAATGGCCCCGCCATGAGCTCAACCTACACCCTTACCCTGTCCTGCCCGGATCGTCCCGGCATCGTTCATGCCGTCTCCGGCTTTTTGTTTGAGCGCGGCGGCAATATTTTGGATGCAGCCCAGTACGCCGACGACCGCGACCAAGACGCCACCGGCCTGTTCTTCATGCGTGTCGGTTTTGCCTGCGCTGACTTGTCGTTTGAAACCCTGAAAGAAGACCTCAGCGTCTTGGCTGGTGACTTTGACATGCGCTGGAGCCTGCACCAAGCCAGCCAGCCGATGCGCACCGTGCTGATGGTCAGTAAAGAAGGCCATTGCCTGAACGACTTGCTGTTCCGCTGGAAGTCGGGCTTGCTGCGGCTGGACATTCGCGCCATCGTCTCCAACCACAACGAGTTCGAGCAACTGGCGGCCAGCTACCAGGTGCCGTTTCACCACATCCCGGTGACAGCGGCCACCAAGGCTGAGTCCGAGGCCCGGCAGTACGACGTCATCCAGTCTGAAGGCGCCGAGCTTGTCGTGCTGGCCCGCTACATGCAGATTTTGAGCGACGAGATGTGCCAAAACCTGGCCGGCCGCGCGATCAACATTCACCATTCATTCTTGCCCAGCTTCAAAGGCGCCAAGCCCTACCACCAAGCGCACGCACGCGGCGTCAAGTTGATCGGTGCCACAGCCCACTACGTCACCTCAGACCTCGACGAAGGCCCGATCATTGAACAAGACGTGGCCCGCGTTGAGCACAGCCGAACCGTCGAAGACCTGACCGCCATGGGCCGCGACACCGAAAGCCAAGTGCTGGCGCGCGCCGTGAAATGGCACAGCGAGCACCGCGTGCTGCTGAACGGCCACAAGACTGTTATTTTTAAATAGACAGCCATAGCAGGCCTGATCGCCGGCGATTTTTGATTTATTTTGGAGCCTCCTATGGCGTTACCCTCATAGGTAAAACATCTGACATCTGAACGCTCTAAAAGCCGTATTTACAGACAGTTACGGCCCTCGCAGGCGTTTGAAGCATAATTCGTGTTCGTGAGAAATAAAATTTTCGCGTAAGTTAGGTGATCGGTCAGTTTCGCGCCCTACGGCGGTACTTCCAATGTTTGTTGTGCTTTCGGGACCCCATCGCTTTTGTTTTTATGTGTTTTTGAGGAGTCCCCATGGGCAATAAACTTTACGTCGGCAACCTGCCGTACACAGTGCGTGACGAAGATCTGCAACAGTCTTTCGGCGCTTTTGGTTCTATCACCAGCGCAAAAGTCATGATGGAACGCGACACCGGTCGCTCCAAAGGCTTTGGCTTTGTGGAAATGGGCAGCGATGCCGAAGCACAAGCTGCAATCGCCGGCATGAACGGCCAGTCACTTGGCGGCCGTAGCATCACAGTCAACGAAGCCCGTCCGATGGAGGCACGTCCTCCACGTACCGGCGGCTTCGGCGGCGGCGGTGGCGGCTACGGCGGTGGCGATCGTTCCGGCGGTGGCGGCTACGGCGGTGGCGGCGATCGTTCCGGCGGTGGCGGCTACGGTGGTGGCGGCGGCGGCCGCGGCGGCTACTAAGCCCTGCAAACCCAGCCAACGGCAGTGATGCCGTAGCAAACCAGCTGTCTCAGACTCGCTCTGAGACCAGCCCAAAAGGCTTCAGAACTTCGGTTTTGAAGCCTTTTTTCATTGGCGCCTGCTGCTGTGTCCGTTCAGCAAGGCTGACAGACTCAGAGGTTTTACGTTAATATAACAACCGTTATAACTACCCAATCAATCTTGGGGCCACTCATGCACACACTCAAGCTCACGCAAATTGGCAACTCGGTTGGCGTCATCCTTCCCAAAGAAGCGCTGGCGAAGTTGCGGCTCGAAAAAGGCCAGTCCGTTTTCATGACCGAAACACCTGAAGGCTTGGTGCTCACACCTTATGACCCGGCACTGGACGAACAGATCCAAGCCGGGCGCGCCTTTATGCGAGAGTTCCGCGACACCTTTCATCAGCTCGCCAAATGACGTGGCGCTGGGTCAGCCAGGAAGCTTTGCTACTGTTGCACGGCGAGAGCTTGGCAGAGCACGGTGGCAAAGCTGGCTTGCGCGAACCGGGCCTACTGGACTCGGCCTTGAGCCGCCCACTGAACCTGCTGGCCTACGGCGAGCCAGATACTTCAGACCTTGCGTCGAGTTATGCCACCGGTATTGTTAAAAATCACCCTTTCATTGACGGCAACAAGCGGGCGGCATTTTTGGCCGTGGGACTGTTTTTGTTTCTCAACGGCTACCGGCTCCAAGCCACGCAAACCGACGCGACGCTGGCCATGTGGCGTCTGGCAGAAGGCGTCATGACTGAAGCTGAGTTTGCGACTTGGTTGCGTACTCACTGCGTGCGCCGCGATTCGCCGCAAGCGCTTTCCTAAGACAGTCTGTTCGTCCAAGGCACTTCAAATGTCCGATTTGCAGAAAAATCTGTCATTCGGGAGCCAACTCAGAGAGGCTAAAGTGCATCAAATGTGCCCGAGTGTATGGGCACCCTACCTATTCAACCTCCATCAGGTGAACACAAGCATGAAAATCACACTCGCACTGCTGGCATTTCTTGTGGCCATTAGTTTCAGCGCCCTTTCAAGAGCCGATGAAGTTTTAGTTGGTCAACTTGAAAGGGTTGAGACTCGCGGAGTCTCCTTGCCGATTTATGCTGTGTGGAACAAGACCGCAGTGGCAACCGTTGTGCTGTATTCCGGCGGGGGCGGGGGATTTGGCAAGATGGGGGCCGATGGCTGGCCCAGCAGTATGAATTTCCTGATTCGCTCGGCCAAATTATTTTCGGCACACCCATTCAATGTGATTTTGGTCGGTCGTGCCACGGATGTTTCCAGCCTTGATGGAGCGACCCGTACAGGGGACGACCATGACCTCGATAACAAAGCGATCTTCCGCGCCATCAAGGCCAAGAGCGCTGCTCCGATTTGGCTTATTGGTACAAGTATGGGGACGATCTCTGCCACTGCCGCCGCGATTAGAGACACAGACGCCAACATTGCCGGCATCGTTTTGACTTCATCCGTGACGTCATATCGCGTGAAGGGGGCGGTACCTTCGCAAGATTTGGCCAAAATCAATGTGCCGGTGCTGGTGTTACATCACGAGCTGGATGCTTGCAAGATCTGCACGCCTTATGAAGCCAAAGACATTGCTGGCAGCCTGCAAAACGCCCCCATCAAGAAGACGGTATTGGTCAACGGTGGTGAGGGTGCGACTGGTAATCCATGCGAGGCCTTGCACTATCACGGCTTCATTGGCATGGAAAGGAACGCGGTGGATCTGATCGCCAACTGGGTCATCCATCCGTCGATGTGACCTCAAGCTGCAACCCATTTATGGGGTAGCGGACTTTTGACGGTGCCGATGGTTACAGCAACCCTTACCCGTCTGCGCTGGAGGCCACAGCCCTGCTGGCCACACCCGCACAAACCACCTTTGCGCACTACGGCTTTGGTGCGCCCTGAATGGCCTAGCGGCTGCATGGTTTAAAGTGCAGCTTGCCCCACCAACAGTCGCTTCCCGACGTGGCTGGCGGCTGGAGATTTTTCACATGAATGCACCCGTTTCAATTGAACAACAAGCCTCGCTGGAGCGCGCCGAGCGTCAAGCGCAGGTGGTCGCCGCCTTGCAGCAAGTTTTGCCGCAGCATGCGTTGCTGTGGAACCGCGAAGACACCACGCCCTACGAATGCGATGGCCTGACCGCTTACCGCCAGCGCCCGCTGGTCGTCGTGCTGCCCGAAACCTATGCAGAGGTGCAGGCGGTGCTGAAGACTTGTCATGCGCTGGATGTGCCTGTGGTGGCGCGTGGCGCGGGCACCGGCTTGTCGGGCGGGGCCATGCCGCACAAGCTGGGCGTCACGTTGTCGCTGGCCAAGTTCAACCAGATTTTAAAAATGGACCCGGCCAGCCGGACCGCTGTGGTGCAAGGTGGCGTGCGCAACTTGGCGATCTCTGAAGCCGCGGCCCCACACGACTTGTATTACGCACCCGACCCGTCGAGCCAGATCGCCTGCACCATCGGCGGCAACGTCGCCGAAAACTCAGGCGGCGTGCACTGTTTGAAGTACGGACTGACCGTGCACAACGTGCTCAAGGTGCGCGGCTTCACGATTGAAGGCGACGAGATTGAGTTCGGCAGCGACGCGCTAGACGCGCCCGGCTATGACTTGCTCAGCGTCATCGTCGGCAGCGAAGGCATGCTGGCGGTGACCACCGAAGTCACCGTCAAGCTGGTGCCCAAACCACAATTGGCGCGCTGCATCATGGCCAGTTTTGACGACCTGCGCAAAGCTGGTGACGCAGTGGCGGCAGTGATCGCCGCCGGCATCATTCCGGCTGGGCTGGAGATGATGGACAAGCCGATGACCGCTGCCGTAGAAGACTTTGTGCACGCCGGCTACGACCTCACAGCGGCGGCGATTTTGCTCTGCGAAAGCGACGGCACACCGGAAGAAGTGGAAGAAGAAATTGGCCGCATGAGCGAGGTGCTGACGCGCTGTGGCGCCACCGCCATCACGGTCAGCCAAGACGAAGCCGAGCGCCTGCGCTTTTGGAGCGGCCGTAAAAATGCCTTCCCGGCGTCTGGCCGCATCAGCCCCGACTACATGTGCATGGACTCGACCATTCCGCGCAAACGCCTGGCCGATATTTTGTTGGCCATTGCCGAGATGGAAAAGAAATACCAGCTGAGCTGCGCCAATGTTTTTCATGCGGGAGACGGCAACCTGCACCCGCTGATCATGTTTGACGCGAACGATGCCGACCAGCTGCACCGCTGCGAATTGTTTGGCGCTGACATTTTGGAAACCAGCGTCGCCATGGGCGGCACCGTCACCGGTGAACACGGCGTGGGTATTGAAAAACTCAACAGCATGTGCGTGCAGTTCAGCGCCGCAGAAAACGAGCAAATGTTCGGCGTCAAGCGGGCCTTTGATGCGCGCGGTCTGCTGAACCCCGGCAAGGTGATTCCGACGCTGCAACGCTGCGCTGAGTACGGCAAGATGCTGGTGCGCGGCGGCAAAATCGCGCACCCAGATCTACCGCGCTTCTAAACAAAAATATCAACATGAACGGACTGCGCGGCCTCGGCTGGCTACTGGTTTTGCAGTCAATGGGCGAGCTGCTCTCACGCGGCTTGTCGCTGCCCTTGCCCGGGCCGGTGGTCGGCATGATGTTGCTGCTGATAGCGCTGCGCTGGGCAGTGGTGCGAGAGCCGGTGTCAGCCTGTGCCGATTACCTGTTGTCACATTTATCGCTGCTGTTTGTGCCGGTGGGCGTTGGCGTCATGACGCACCTGTCCATCGTCAGCCAATACGGTGGCCGCATGCTGCTGGTGCTGGTGGTCTCAACGCTGATCGGACTGGCCGTGACGGCGCTGCTGCTGAACTACTTGTGGCGTCGTGAGGACGCGAGCAACACTGACGAGCCACGCACGAATGTCTAATTTTGTGGAATTGTGGGTCTACCTGTCAGCCACGCCGTTGTTCGGCCTGACGGCCACGCTGGTGGTTTATTTGCTGGCGCAAGCGGCCTACACGGCCGTCAACCATGCGCCGTGGGCCAACCCGGTTTTCTGGACCGTGACGGTGATTGCCTCGGGCCTGCTGCTGACCGGCGTGCCCTACCCGACTTACTTCGCCGGCGCGCAGTTCATTCACTTCTTGTTAGGCCCCGCCGTGGTGGCCTTGGGCTGGCCGCTGTGGCAGCGCCGTGCTGACCTCCAGCGCCGCTGGGGCAGACTGCTGCTGGCTGCGTTGGCCGGCGGTGTGGCCGCCAGCAGCTCTGCCTTGGCGCTGGGCTGGGCGGTGGGTTTGCCCAGCGACGTGTTGTTGTCATTAGCACCCAAGTCTGTGACGGCGCCGGTGGCCATGGGCATTGCTGCGAGCATCGGCGGCATTCCGGCGTTGACGGCCGTGTTTTCTGTGATGACCGGTTTGATCGGTGCGCTGAGTGGCAAGTACTTGTTTGACGCGCTGCGGATTCCGACCGATGCCGCTGGCTGGACGGCCCGAGGCTTCGCCTTGGGCACTACGTCGCACGGGATTGGCGCCGCGCGGGCGATGCAGGTCAATGCCGATGCAGGCGCCTATGCAGCGCTGGCACTCGGCCTGCAGGTGGTGCTGGCCTCTCTGTTGCTACCCCTGGTGATACGGCCTCTCTGAGCCCACGTGCGGGCGCGCACAAAGCGCGCAATGTCGACCGCAAACGATCAAGGTCTGGACAGGTTGTGAGTGAGTCCAGAAACCGTGTCATGGTGGGTCTTTTAAAACGAAACCACGACCTTCATGAGGACCTATTTGGGGGCGGCTAAGCAGTCCGCGCCAATTGGCGTAGGACTCGGCCTTTTCCAACTGCTGGGGCCTTTTATGATTGCGAGCACCGCAGTAAGCTCTGATGTACAACGTTATTGGCTCGCCACAAAGTTACCCCCATTCAGATGCTTCACACCAGCCTCGACACGGCCCATGACAACCCTCTCTTGAGTCCACCGATAACGCTCACACCAGACTGGCTCGGCTTGCTGGAGCAGAGTGCGCACGCTGGCTGCTGGACGCTGGATGTTGCCAGCCAGCAATTGAGTTTGACGCCCGGATTAACGGCTTTGCTGGCATGGACGCCAGAACCCCGTCACCCTCTCAGTTGGCAGGCGTTTGTTGCGCTGTTTGCGCCCACGTCTCAAGCGGCCATGGCTGACGCCATTGAGGTCTGCAGCAAGAGCGGCAAGCCGTTTGAGCTGGAGGCCGAAATCATCAACCCACCGAGCCGGCGGCTGTGGGTGCGGTCGGTCGGGCAGGCGGTGCAAGACAGCACGGGCGCTGTTGTCGCCGTCCAAGGTGCAGTGCTGGATTTGTCGGAGAAGAAATGCATTGAACATGAGCAGGAGTTGCTGCGACTGTTGCAGACGAGTATTGCCCAGCTCAACGACATGGTGCTGATAGCCGAAGCGGCACGCGACGGCGCATGGCCGCACATCGTCTTTGTCAACGAAGCTTTTTTGCGGCAAACCGGCTACAGCCAAGCCGAGGTGCTGGGCCGCACGCTAGAGATGCTGCAAGGCCCACAGACACAAAGCACCGAGCTCAAGCGCATCAGCCACGCCTTAGACCACGCGCAACCCTTGAAAACCGAGGTCATTTATTACAAAAAAAATGGCTCTCAGTTCTGGATGGATTTGGACATCGTGCCCGTGGATTATCAACATCGCGGGCTGACGCATTGGGTTGCGGTGGGCCGCGACATCACCGCACGCAAAGCCGCAGATGAACAGATAGAGCACCTGGCTTTTTACGACCCCCTGACACAACTGCCCAACCGACAGCTGTTGACAAAACGGCTCGATGCACTGCTGTCATCTCGGCAGGAGCCGAAAGAAATCGGCGCGCTGATGTTCATCGACCTTGACAACTTCAAAGTGCTGAACGACACGTTAGGGCATTCACGCGGCGACATGATGCTGCAGCAAGTGGCCTCGCGTTTGCAAACGTGTGTTCGCCGCAGCGACACCGTGGCCCGACTCGGTGGTGATGAGTTTGTGGTCATGCTCGAAGACTTGTCAACCGACCCAGAGAGAGCGCTGCAAAAAACCCGGGTGGTTGGCGAGAAAATATTGGCGTCGCTGAGCGTGCCTTATGACCTGAATGGCAACCAATACCACGGCACCTGCAGCATCGGCGTCACGCCCATCGGCAGTCTCAGTCAAGGCATGGGAGATGCCCTCAAACAGGCCGACCTGGCCATGTACCAAGCCAAGGCCGCCGGCCGCAACACGATGTGTTTTTTTGACCCCGAGATGCAGATCGCAGCAACCGCGAACGCCACCCTCTCCACCGATCTTCGGCAAGCATTTTTTGAGCATCAATTCGTCTTGCACTACCAACCTCAAGTCGGTCGTGACGGACAGATGGTCGGTGTTGAAGCGCTGTTGCGCTGGCAACGACCTGGCCGCTTGGTCATGCCGGATGACTTCATCCTGCAAGCTGAAAAAAGTGGCTTGATCTTGCTGCTGGGCGGCTGGGTCTTGGAGACCGCTTGCGCGCAGTTGCTGGAGTGGTCAGGACGGCCAGAAACTGCAAATTTGTCCATCGCCGTCAATGTCAGCGTGCGGCAGTTTTGTCATCCGGAGTTTGTCGATCAAGTGATGGCGCTGATCCAGCGCACCGGCGTTCAGGCGAGCCGGCTCAAACTTGAACTCACGGAGAGTCTGCTGGCTGTCGACATCGACGTGACGATCGCCAAAATGGGCATGCTGAAAGACGCCGGTGTGACGCTGTCGATCGATGACTTTGGCACGGGTTACTCAGCGCTGTCTTATCTCAAAAAATTGCCGCTTGATCAATTGAAGATTTGCCGCACCTTTGTCAAAGACGTGCTGACCAACCCGAACGATGCGGCCATTGCTCGCACCATCATCGGCTTAGCGCAAAGCTTGGGACTGGAGCTGATGGCCGAGGGCGTTGAAACGCAGGCGCAACGCGATTTTTTGATGCGCCATGGCTGCGACAGTTATCAGGGCCATCTGTTCAGCAAAGCCTTGCCGATTGGCGAGTTGGACGCCTTCATCAGCGCGCATTTTGCGGCGCAAACGCACGGGTCAAGTTGAGGCCGTTAGCCGCGTCCCCCAAAAATCGCCGTGCCCACACGCACCATCGTGCTGCCCGCTGCAATGGCGGGGGCCAAGTCAGCGCTCATGCCCATCGACAAGGTGTCTAGCGGCTGCGGCAGTACGCCAGCGGCATTGATCTGCGCCATCAACTCGGCTGTGCGCGCATGGACGGCGCGGGCGCTGGCGTCATCAGGCGCCGGCTCCGGAATCGCCATGAGGCCGCGCAACACCAGCTGCGGCAGGCGCGACACAGCCTGCGCCAAGGCCAAGGCGTCCTCTGGCGACACGCCCGACTTGTTGGCGCCGCCGTCAATATTCACTTGCAGGCAAATTTGCAGCGGCGGCAAATCAGCCGGTCGTTGCTCGCTCAAGCGTTGGGCAATTTTCAAACGGTCGACCGACTGCACCCAGTCAAAATGCTCGGCGACCAGACGCGTCTTATTGCTCTGAATCGGGCCGATGCAATGCCATTCCAGCGCGGCGTGTCCAGACTGCGCCGGCTCCGCCTGCCACTGCCGCAGGGCTTGAATTTTTTCCACGCCTTCTTGGATGTAGTTCTCGCCAAAAGCCGTCTGCCCGGCCTGCACGGCTTCGATCACGGCGTCGGCACCAAAGGTCTTGGAGACCGCGAGCAATCGCACGTGGCTCGGCTCACGCCCGGCAGCAACAGCAGCGTCTGCGATGTGCTGACGGACCTTGGCGAGTTGGCTAGCGATGGTCGTGATCGAGGGCGCGGGGGTATCCGGCGACTCTGAATTCTGGTGTGTGGTCATTCACCAGACTGTACCCAACTGCCGACGCATTTCTCGCTGGATTAACCGCACTGGGTAGACTGCTTCTTTTTACTTACAGTTCAAACCACCTTAAAAGCCCACCATGGAACTCACAGAACTGCTGACCGTCGCCATCAGCCGCAACGCCTCTGACCTGCACCTGTCGACGGGGCTGCCGCCCATGCTGCGTGTGCATGGTGACATCCAGTCGCTGGACTTGCCGGCGCTGGAGGGTGAGCAACTGGCGCAGATGCTGGCGCAAGCGATGAGCCCGAACCAGCAGACTGCTTTTGCACAATCGCTGGAACTGGACTTCGCCTTGGATGTGCCGGGCTTGTCACGTTTTCGCGTGAATGCGTTCCAGCACAGTCGCGGCGCGGGCGCGGTGTTTCGCAGCATCCCGTCGCTTGTGCCGATGCTTGAAACGCTGGGCGCACCGGCCATCGTCGCCGAGCTGGCACTCAAGCCGCGCGGGCTGGTGCTGGTGACCGGACCCACGGGGTCGGGCAAGTCGACCACGCTGGCAGCGATGGTGGATTTTTACAACCGCACCGAACGCGGCCACATCATCACGGTGGAAGACCCGATCGAGTTTGTGCATGACGCCAAACAATGCTTGGTGAGTCAGCGCGAAGTGGGTCGTCATACGCACAGTTTCAGCGCCGCTCTGAGGTCTGCTTTGCGCGAAGATCCCGACGCGATTTTGGTCGGTGAAATGCGCGACTTAGAGACCATCCGTCTGGCCTTGTCTGCGGCCGAAACCGGCCACTTGGTGTTGGGCACACTGCACACCGCCAGCGCGACCAAAACCATCGACCGTATCATCGATGTCTTCCCTGCCGACGAGAAAGAAATGGTCCGCAGCATGTTGTCCGAGTCGCTGCAAGGCGTGGTGGCGCAAACCTTGTGCAAGACGGCGGACGGACTGGGCCGCGTGGCGGCGCACGAGATCATGCTCGGCACGCCGGCCATCCGCAACCTGATCCGCGAAGGCAAAGTGGCGCAAATGTATTCGAGCCTGCAGACCGGCCAGAGCCAGGGCATGCAGACCCTCGACCAAAGTCTCGCCGACCTGTTCAAACGGCAACTGATCACAGCGGCCGAGGCGCGCAACAAAGCCAAAACGCCGGCGCAGTTTCCAGGCTGAGTGCTGGCGGTCTGTGTCAGAATCATTTTTTTCAAACAACAACCGACGAAGACAACACCATGACCGCCAGCAGCACCAACGCCAAAACATACGCACCCACAGCCTCCCGCAAAGTCGCCTTCATCGGCTTGGGCGTGATGGGCTACCCGATGGCGGGGCATCTGGCCTTGGCCGGTCATCAGGTCACGGTCTACAACCGCACTGCGGCCAAGTCGTCCGCTTGGTGCGCAGAGTTTGCCGGCACGGCGGCACCGCGCCATGCCGCCACGCCGCGCTTGGCCGCCATGGGCGCAGACATTGTTTTTTGCTGCGTCGGCAACGACGATGACCTGCGCGGCGTGACGCTAGGCGCAGACGGCGCTTTTGCCGGCATGCAGCTAGGCGCTGTGTTTGTCGACCACACCACGGCGTCCGCCACAGTCGCGCGTGAGTTGTATGCGGCCGCCAAAAACCTCGGCCTGTCTTTTATTGATGCACCGGTCTCGGGCGGTCAGGGAGGCGCCCAAAACGGCGCGCTCACCGTCATGTGCGGCGGCGACTCAGCCGCCTTTGACAACGTCAAACCAGCAGGCATGGCCTTTTCGAAAGCCTTCACCTTGATGGGTGACAGCGGCTCTGGCCAGCTGACCAAGATGGTCAACCAAATTTGCATCGCCGGACTGGTGCAGGGCCTGAGCGAAGCCATTGCCTTCGGCCAAAAGGCGGGGCTCGACATGAATCTGGCGCTCGACGTCATCGGCAAGGGCGCCGCCCAAAGCTGGCAGTTAGAGAACCGCGGCACGACCATGGTCGCCGACAAGTTTGACTTCGGCTTTGCCGTCGACTGGATGCGCAAAGACTTGGGGCTGGTGCTGGACGAAGCCAAACACAACGGCGCACGCCTGCCAGTCACGGCCTTGGTCGACCAGTTTTATGCCGATGTGCAAGCCATGGGCGGCCGCCGCTGGGACACCTCCAGCCTGATCAAGCGGCTGAAATAAAGCGCGTTATCGAGTAGCCGTCTTTGCAAGCGCAGCGCGGCAATCCATGACTGAGAATCCGGGGCCATGGACTGCCACGGCCTAGCCTCGCAGTGACGAGACGAGACGATCGTCATTGCGAGCGAAGCGCGGCAATCCATGGCCGCGAATTCGGGCTTAAGATTTCGCCGGTGCTGGCTGCAAGCGCTGCAACTCTTCTTCGCTGATGGTCTCGAAAACCCGCACCACCCGCTTAACGCCCGAGATACTCCGGGCAATGGTGGTCACGCGGTCGGATTCGCGCTGTGTGACGCGGCCCATCAAATAAACCGTGCTGTTCTCAGTGACCACTTTGATGGCGTTGCTTTGCAAGTCGCGGGCATCCAAAATTGCGGCCTTCAGGCGGCCGGTGATCAGCAAGTCGGCAGAGCGGTCAGCCAGTGACGGCGAGTTGCGCACGCCCAGCTCATTGACCACCGAGCCCACATTTTGAATTTTCTTCACCATGTCTTCGACCGCCTGCTTGTCTTCCAAGCTGGGCACTTCGCCGGTCAGCAGCACCTGCCGGTTGAAGCTCACGGTGCTGACGCGCACGCGTGTGCCGAAGTTCTCACGCAAGCGGCTGAGGGTGCGCAGTTCAATACCCTCATCTTCGAGTTGGGCGCCCGAGGTACGGCGGTCGGTCGCGACCATCGCGGTACCGGCAGCAGCGCCACCCAGAACCAGCGGCACGCAAGCCGTGAGAGAGCCGGTCACGCCAATGATGGCAGCTGTGAAACCGACGGCGAGTAGCTGACGTTTGAAAAAAGACGGGTTCATGTAGAGACCTCCTGATCACCTAGTAATTGAGCGTCCACACCATCGCAAATACAGTGCAGGACCAACAGATGGACCTCCTGGATGCGGCTGGTGCGGTCGTGCGGAATGCAGATATGCACATCGGTTTCGCGCAAGGCGAAGGTCATCTTGCCGCCGCCTTTGCCGGTCAGCGCCACCACGGTCATGTCGCGCTCGTGGGCTGCGTCAATCGCCGCCAACACATTGGCGGAGTCGCCGCTGCTGCTGATGGCCAGCAAGACGTCACCAGCCGCCCCAAAGGCGCGCACTTGCTTGGCGAAGATCACGCTGAAATCAACGTCATTGGCAATGGCCGTGACGATGGAAGAATCGGTGGTGAGAGCGATGGCGGCCAGTTCAGGCCGCTCACGTTCGTAGCCGGCTACAAATTTGGCAGCGAAATGTTGCGCGCTCGCAGCGCCGCCACCATTGCCACAGGCCAGCACCTTGCCACCGCTGGTCACGCTGGCAAGGATGGCCGAAATGGCAGCCGAAATGGGTTTAGACAGGACTTGCGCAGCCTGGTATTTGAGGTCTGCACTGTCGATGAAGTGCTGCTCAATGCGTTGTTCAATCATGCCCTCCATGATAGCGTCCTCCGCACCGACCCTGGTGTCAAGACGCATCAAGAAGCGTCGAATGCCGCTGGCAACCATTCAATCGTCTGCTGGCCTGCCGGCTGCGCCGGCCCCTGCACCAGCACGACGTCAAAGCGACACGGCGGCAGCGTCGCAAAACGCATCAAATAATGCCGCGCCGCAAAGACAATGCGGCGCTGCTTGGTGGGCGTGATGCTGCCGCCCGCGCCACCGTGCGAGGCCGTGCTGCGCTGGCGCACTTCAACAAAGACCAGCGTGCCGTCCGGGGCGCGCATCACCAAGTCAATCTCACCACCGCCGCGGCCCGGCGTGGCAAAGTTGCGCTCAACCAAACGCAAGCCCCGCTCAATCAGGTACGCACAGGCCAAGGCTTCCGCCGCATCGCCGCGCCGCTTGGTGGTAATCTGCCCGATCGGTGCTGCCGCTTGTTTTTTGGAAAACCACATTGAACGCTTCTTTCGACTTGGCCTTAGAGGCCGCCCGGGTTGCCGCGGGCCTGCAACATTACCCGCCAGCCACACTTTACGTGGTTGCCACGCCCATCGGCAATTTGTCGGACATCAGCCTGCGCGCACTGCATGTGCTGGGCTTGGTGGATGCCATCGGCTGCGAAGACACCCGCCACACCCAAACCTTGTTGCGCCAGTACGGCGTCAACAAGCCTTTGCTGCCTGTGCACGAGCACAACGAAGCAGAAGCGGCGGTCAGCGTCATCAACCGCTTGCAACGCGGTGAGCGCGTGGCCTACGTGAGTGACGCTGGCACCCCCGCCATCAGCGACCCGGGTGCGCGCTTGGTGGCGGCGGTGCGCGCAGCCGGTTTCAAAAGCACGCCACTGCCAGGCGCCAGCAGCGTCACCACGGCCTTGAGCGTGGCCGGCATCTCGGGCGACAGCGGTTTTATATTTGCCGGATTTTTGCCAAGCAAAGCCGGCGAACGCGACCAAGCCGTGCAAACCTTGCTGACTGAAAAACGCGCGGTGGTGATTTTGGAGGCACCGCACCGCATGGAAGCACTGGCCCGCGCCTGTGCGCCGCTGGCTGAGCGGGCCATCACGGTGGCCCGCGAGCTGACCAAGCAATTCGAAGAAATCGCCACCCTGCCGGCGAGTGAACTGCCGGCCTGGTTGGCCGCCAATCCGCAGCGACTGCGCGGTGAATTTGCGCTGGTGCTGCACCCCGCCCCGCAAGCGGCTGCCGCAGACGACGGCGGCCGCGTGCTGAAGTTGTTGCTGGCTGAATTGCCACTCAAAACGGCTGTCAAATTAGCCGCCGAAATCACCGGCGCGTCGCGCAACGAACTCTACGACGCAGCGCTCAAGCTGAAGGCCGAATGAACCCCGACGCCGCAAACATCTGGCGTGCGCCCCGCTGGGCGCTGGCCGTCTTGTTGGCGCTGCTGGGCATGCTCGGGCCGTTTTCAATTGACACCTATCTGCCCGCTTTTTCGGGCATGGCCACGTCGCTAGGCGCCACACCCGCCGAAATGCAGCAGACGCTGTCGGCGTACCTGTTTGGTTTTGCCTTCATGAATTTGTTTCATGGCGCGCTGTCAGACAGTCTGGGTCGGCGCCCGGTGGTGCTCTGGGGCATTGCGGTTTTCACGCTGGCATCGGTCGGTTGCGCGCTGTCTGTGAACATCAGCCAACTGGTGTTTTTCCGCGCCTTGCAGGGCTTGTCAACTGGCGCCGGCATCGTCGTGTCGCGAGCCGTCATCCGCGACATGTTCCCCCCCGCAGAGGCCCAAAAAGTCATGAGCCAAGTGACGATTTACTTTGGCGTCGCGCCTGCATTAGCGCCCATGGTGGGCGGCTGGCTGTTTGTGCATTTGGGCTGGCACAGCATCTTCTGGTTTTTGGCGGCGGTGGGCGTGGCGCTCTGGACGGCCAATTACAAACTGCTGCCGGAGACGCTGCACATCAGCCAGCGTCAACCGTTTGAAGTCAAACATTTGCTGCGCGGCTACTGGCAACTGGGGTCAAGCCCGCGCTTTTTATTACTGGCCTTGGCCAGCGGCATCCCCTTCAACGGCATGTTTTTGTACGTGCTGTCGGCACCGGCTTTTTTAGGTGACCATCTACAGCTGGCACCGTCGCAATTCTTCTGGTTTTTTGCACTGACCATCGGCGGCATCATGGCCGGCGCTTGGACCAGCGGACGCATGGCCGGACGCATCGCGCCGAAGCAGCAAATTCGCTACGGCTTCCTGATCATGCTGGTGGTCTCTGTGATCAATGTGGCGGCGAATGTGTTGTTTACAGCGCACGTGGCCTGGGCCATGGTCCCGATCACCATCTTCGCTTTTGGCTGGGCCGTGATGATGCCGGTGGTGACGCTGCTGGTGCTCGATTTGTACCCTGAGCGACGCGGCATGGCCTCGTCTTTGCAGGCCTGCATCGGCTCGTCAGCGAATGGCCTTGTGGCCGGTGTGTTGGCGCCGCTGATCATGCATTCCACCGTGGCGCTCGCCATCGCGTCGCTGGGCATGATGTGCATCGGGCTCTTGGCCTGGGCCTGGCTGCACCACCGCTGGCCAGACATCGGCCGCGTCATCAGCGCGCATTGAGCGCGTCATGGCGCGCAACGTATTTTCGTCACTGCGAGCGCAGCGCGGCAGTCCATCTGCGAGTCTCAGAGTTCGCGCCAGCCGACTTGCCCCGGCCGCGCCGAGTATTTTGTTTTGGCGTCCAGCACTTCAACCTGAACCCGGCTGCTGCGGCCGGCGTAGACGGCTGATTTGAGCCACTCACACTCCAGCGCCAAAGCCGCCTCGTCGCTCAGGCGCGTGTGCCAGACTTTTTGCGTGCCTTCCCAGCGGTAGCCGCGCGCCTTCAGCAGGTCTTTGGCGTCAAACGGTGCGTTCGTCGCTTGCAAGCGAAAGGTCGGTTTGCGGGCCGAGTCGATCAAGCGCGACAGGCCGCTGGCCTGGGTCGACTTGAGCGACGCCATCAGCACCGCCAGCAGCGCGTGACAATCCATCTCTGCGCGGTGAGCATCGTAAAACAGCCCGAGGTCATAGGCCAACGAGGTCAGCTTGGCCGAGCCGCGACCCTCTTGCTTCCAGTCGATGTCGGCGAACGAACAAGCCCAGTTGAGTGCTGCAAATTGCGGCAGTCGGAACTCAACAAAGGGTCGGTCAAAACCGGCGTTGTGCGCCAGCACGAGGTCGACGCCTTCGAGCATGCGCAGCACCAGGGCTTCGTCCAGCCGTTGCCCACGCAACATGTCGTCGGTGATGCCCGTGATGGCGATGATCTCGTCAGGCATCGGCATGCCGGGGTCTTCCAGGCCGTCGTAGACCTGTACCGCACCCACCGGCTGGCCGGTGTGCAAATCAACGGTCACACGCAGCAGGGCCAGCTCAACCACCTTGTCGCGCGTTGAGTTCAGGCCAGTGGTTTCGGTGTCCAACACCAGCAGCGTCGCCACCGGTCCGGTGGCTGGCGGAAACGTCAGCTGGGGGACGAGCCGACGCAGCACGCGAAAGTCTGGGTGCGCGTCCAGCAGCTTCGCCATGGCTTCGGCCGCTTCGGCCGCTTCGGAGCCTACGTCTACGACTGCTGGCAGCTTGGTTTCGGCTGGCGCTGGGGTTTCGGTGGGGGTTTCGACCACGGGCTTGACCGCGACAGGCGATGCCCTTTTCAACGCGATCACTGGCGGCACCGCCGGCATCGCGGGCATCGTCGTGGCAGCGTCATCAAAGCCAAAGCCGAGCTGATGGCTGGCTGTAAGACTCGGTGGTTTCATGGGGCTCTCTAAGGTGCTGACGGCTCAGCCGGATGACTGGCGTTGGGCCGCGAGTCTAGCACTGCCGGCGCCTCCAAAACACACAGCACAGCCGGGTTCTTCAGACCCGGCCGTCGCTTAGCGGAGCACCTCGCTGGCGTTGGCTTCGAGGATCAATGCCTTGGCATCGACCTCGAGCAAAAAACCAGCTTTTTGGGCCTGCTCGGCGGCCTTGCTCACTGCGGCCACGTAGCCCTCATGCGTGCCGTAGCGCTCTTCCAAAGACGGACGACTGTCACGGTTGGCCAAGCGCGCCTGCGCAGTGCGGGCAAATGGCAGCATGCCGCCCACATAGTTGCAAATCTGGTCTTTGTGAAACGGCATCGCGCCATCCGCGGTGACATTCCAGCCTAAATAAGTGCCCAGCGGGGCATCTGCCAAGACCACCGGCAAACCACCGAGTTCATTGCCATCGGCGTCAACCTTGGGCGCCATCATCTTCAGCACTTGTTTGATTTTCGGTGGCGCTAAAGAAGGAATGCCCGAGCCGTCAACAGCTTTGAAATCAGGACCCCAGTCGTAGTCCAGCACCGGCATGATGAAGTCACGCTCGGGCAAAGTGGCGCGCAAACCGGGCAGCGCTGGAAAGCCCATCGCAGTCTTGTGCGCTTCGACCAGCGTGCCGGCGGCGAGCGTCGGATACCGACTGGCGGGTGGCTCGGTACCGAGCATCACCCAATTGCGAAGGTGCACGCGCAGCGCATTGACGGTGTGCGTGTGCGGCATCGGGTTGGCCGGCAAAACACCTTGGCCAAAATTATTACCCGGGCACATCGGCCCAACTTTGGGCAAGCCGACACCCGGCAGGCTTGAATTGAAACCACCCGCGCCGCCGCCGTGGTTGCTGCTGGCGATGTAATAACGCTTGACGTTGGCCGGCATTGGCAGGTCTTGCTTGGCGTCGGTGCCGACCCACTCGGGCGTCAGCTTCAAGGCCCAGACCTCGGCCGAACCAAAGTGCTCCATCACCTTCGGGCACGTGTTGCTGGCGGTGCAGCGGTCCAAAATGCCGGCGGCGGGAATGCCGCGCAAGATGTCCGGATGCGGCAACCACCACTGCGGGCCTTCACTGCCGGCCTGGTACAGCTCCAGCACGCCGTCGGGTTGTGCCCAGCGGAAGTTCAGCGCAATACGCCGACCCGCGATGATCGGCCACAGACCGTCATGCACGGGGGCGCCGGCTTCGTCACGGTTAAAGCCAAGGTGCAGCCAACCGCGCAGGTAATTCCCAGACTGAGAAACACCCCGACCAATGCTGTGCTTCACTGTTTTAGCGATCGGGTTCAGCGTGCCCACATCGTCGGCCTGCGCCTGCTTAAAGAACGCGCCAACATCGCGCCAAGCGGCAAAACCCACACCCAGCACATAAGGGTCGGCCGCGGTGAAGACCACTTGGTAAAGGCGCTTCGCATCAAAGCCATTTTTCAAGCAAATTTGCGTTGCGTCTGGCACACCGGGAAACGGGTTTTGGGCGTCGCAGCGAGCCCAAGCCCAATCACCGGCGGCGATGGTTTGCTCATCCATCACCTCGCCGCTCATGCTCTCACCAGCGCGGGATGTTAATTTGGCGTTGGCCGTCGCCAAGCTCATGGGTTTGTAGGGCACCGGATTGGTTTGCACCATCAGCGGCTGCGAGCCCAGACCGCTGCGGTTGACGATGCGCCCAAGGACTTGGCCCGTGACACGGGAGCCATCGGCTTGACGCGCGACGGGCACTTGCAAAAACTGCATGCCGGCCACGCTGGCTTTGGGACGCACGGTGGTGGCACCGACGTTGTCGCCCTGCCAAGCGCTGGCCAGTTCGATGTCGCCAAAGGCCCGCTCTTGTGGCGCAAACGGATAAACGCGTCCGCGGTTCGGCACGTCGTGCCACATCAAACCACTGGCCTGTTTCAAGTCGACCGGTTTGTAGATCACGAACGACGCCGTGTAACGCACTTTGCCATCTGCGTCCTTGGCCAACTCGATGTCTTGGATGATGGCGTTGCCGGGCAGCTTGGGGTCCAACTCACCAAAGGCGCGGCCGGCAATTTGCTCGTACGCCACGCCGTTCGACACACCGGCCACCGCCGGCATCGGCAAGGTTTCGTCGATCACGATGCGCGTGACGCGCGCCTGCGCAGCGCAGGACAAAAGCAGCAGGCCGCCGGCCAGAATTCGAAGGGATTTTTTCATCTCGTTTTCCTCAGAAGGGTCAAAGCCGGGAACCGAATCAGCGTGCGTTGCGGGGTGCGTTTTTCAGCAGCTCAGCGACCTGATCTTTCCACCATTTGGCCTGTCCCGTGGTGCCGTGGCCAGCCGTTTGGTCACTGGCGGGCAGCAACAACATGCGAGCGTTCGGAACGCGTTTGAGTTCACGCTCCATCACGCCCAATTCAGGCGGATTGCGTTCGTCGTCGGCGGCGTTGATCGCCAGCAGCGTTGCCTTGATTTTTTCCAACCCAGCCAAGGGGTTGTAGTCGCGCGAGGAAGCCCATTGGTACAAAAGATCATTGGCATCGCCCGCTACTGGCGTCTTCAGCCGCAGGTCCAGCAACTGGTCGGCTTTCGCACTGGTGGGCGCCAAGCTTTGCAGGGCTTGGTTGCCGCCGCTGGTGGCGATCGAAAAAAACACGGAGGCAAATTGCGCGCTACGTGGCTGTGTGGTGTAGTTGCCGCCCAGCCACTCGGGGTCATTGCGGATCGAGTCAATGATGAGTCGCCGCATCATCCAGTTGCGCCCTGACATGGCACTGGGCATAGACGCCATCGGCACCAGTACATCCATGAAGTCCGGGTGCGCGATGCCCCACATCCAGACCTGCATGCCGCCCATGGAATTACCCAGCACCAAACGCACATGTTTGATGCCCAGTCCTTCGGTGACCAGACGGTGTTGCGCGGCGACCATGTCGGTGTAGTTGTACTGCGGAAACTTGGCGCGCAGACCATCTGAAGGTTTGCTGGAACGACCCGTGCCAATCGCGTCGGGCAGGATGATGAAGTACTTGCTCGCGTCCAGCGCCTGCCCCGGCCCGAACAGTTGCCCGGCAAACGCCGGCGTCAACAAGCCAGCGCCCGTGCCGGCCGTGCCATGCAAGATGACCACCGGCTCACCGCTCGGTTCACCCACCGTGGTGTAGCCCATTTTCATCTCGGCCATGACCTCGCCGGTGTGAAAGCGAAAGTCTTTGGCGGTCCAACTGCCAGCCTTGGGGGCTGGGTAGTTTTGCGCCATGGCGCAGAGGGTCAAGGTCGACAAAAGCAATCCCATTATTTTTTTCATCCAGCGCTGCATGGTCAGACTTTCAGGTTGTGTCGAGGAGCGACAAATTCTAAGACGGCCGAATCGGCCAAAACGCGTCAAGACCTCAGCGTTTACCCTTTGCTTTGGGTGCGATGCCGGCCATGTTGGCCAACACTTCGCTCACCGAAGCCGTATCCTGTTGGCCAAGCCCTTGAGCCATGGCGGCGCTGTAAATCGGCACACAGGCACTGAACAAAGGTGTCGGGCAATCGACCGACTTGGCCATGTCGCCGATGACCTGCATGTCCTTTTGCCAGACTTCGACTTTCATGGTGGGCGGCGAATACTCGCTGCGGATCATGAAGGGCATGCGCAAGCGCATGACGCCCGTGCCGATGACAGGACTGCTGCCAAATAGATTCAGCACATCTTGGGGATCAAGTCCCATCTTGCGCGCCAGCGTCACTGATTCAGCACAAGCCACGTTGTAAATGGCGACCAGATGATTGGCCGCAAATTTCATCTTGGTGCCGTTGCCATACGCGCCCACATACGGCACGTTGTCGGTGAAGACTTTGAGCACCGTTTCAACGCGCTGATAAGCCGCCTTTCTGCCACTGCAAAACACCGTCCAGGCGCGCTCCTTCATGCGCACCGCCGTGCCGCTGATCGGGCAGTCCAGCACCGACATGCCGACACGGCGCAAGGCCTTGAGCGCTTGCTCTTTGTCGTCCATGGGCAAGGTGCTGGTCTCCACCACCAACAAGCCCTCACCTTTGGCGCGTGGCTTGGCTGCAGCGAGCTTTTTGACCGTCTCTGCCAAGGCGAAGGATGTCGACAAAGACACGATGACAATGGCTGCGGCATCCGCCACCGCTGTCGCCGAGGTGAGCGCTTTGCCCCCAGCAGCTTTGAGCCTTTTGCAGGCCGGTGTGGAGACGTCGTAGCCAACCACTGCATAACCGCACTTGATCAGCTCTTCGGCCATCGCGCTGCCCATGATGCCCAGACCCACGACCCCAATGACTGGCTTGCTCATTCCCTGTTCCTTTTTTGTTGTTGTTCGCTGCGCAGCCAACACTCAATCCGCTTTGATGTTGGCTGACTTGACGACGGCGCCCCACTTGACGATTTCGTCTTTGATGTATGCGCCAAAGTGTTCGGGCGTATCGCCCACCGGAATAGCACCCTGCGCCAGCAATTCTTCTTGCACATCTTTTTGCTTCAGAATGTCGACGATTTCACGGTTGAGTTTGGTCACGATGGCCTGGGGCGTTCCCAGCGGTGCCACAATGCCGATCCATGAGTACGCCTCATAGCCGGGCACACCGCTTTCGGCAATCGTCGGGACATTCGGCAAGGACGCGAGTCGCTTGGCACTGCCAATCGCGATGGCATTCAGGCGGCCTTGCTGCACCAAAGGCAGCACCGGCGGAATGCTGCTGTAAAGCATTTGCACTTGGCCGGCCAACAAGTCGGCGGTGGCCGGGCCTTGACCCTTGTAAGGCACGTGCACGGTGTTGACCTTGGCGAGTGAGTTCAGCAACTCACCCGCCAAATGTCCGGAGTTGCCACTGCCGGGCGAGGCAAAGAAAAGCGCGCCTGGTTTGTCTTTGGCCAACGCCAACAACTCCCGCATGTTCTTCGCCGGCACCGACGGATGCGTCACCAACAGCAAGGGATAAATCACCATGTTGGTGATCGGTACGAAATCCTTCACGGGGTTGTAGGGCAGCTTGTCGTAAAGACTCGGGTTCACCGCCATCGGTCCAGCGGCGGCAATGCCGAGGGTGTAGCCATCCGGCGCCGCTTGGGCTGCAGCCATCAAACCCACAATGCCATTGGCCCCAGCCTTGTTGTCAACCACCACCGTCTGGCCCAGTCGCACCGTGAGTTTTTGCGCGACCAAGCGGGCGATCACATCGTTGCCACCGCCGGGCGGGAAGGGCACGATCATGCGGATGGGTTTGCTGGGATAGGCTTGCGCCATGGCGGCCGTGGCCACTAGGCTGGCGGCAGCGAGCAGCACTTTTCCCACACTCAACAGGGTGTTCAATTTCACGCTTGTCTCCTCGTATTTTTCTTAAAGTCCTACATAGGAGTATACCTATTGAGGTGGTTCAGCCTAAGCCATAATCTTTCCTTCGACACACCGACAAGCCCACGCCGCAGTACCGCTCCATGGTCATTTCATCACTCAACACCGAAGCCCCTGACCCGCGACTGCCGCGCTATTTGCAGATACGCGACGCCTTGATGCGCCGTATCTGCGCCAGAGCGTGGACAGAGGGCGAAGCGCTGCCCGCAGAAGACAAACTGGCGGCCGAGTACGCCGCATCGGTCGGCACTTTGCGCAAAGCGCTCGAAGTCTTGGTGAGCGAAGGCATCGTCGAACGCATTCACGGCCGCGGGACGTTTGTGACCCGTGCGTTCGACCGGATTTCAATGCTGCGTTTTATTGGTTTCAGCCTGACCGACACCAATGAACTCCCGGCAACCGCCACGTTGGCCATCCGGGTCGTTCAGGAGCCGGCCGAAGCCCGTCAACAACTCGGGTTGCAGGCCAGCGACAAAATGCTTTACCTGCATCGCACGCGCTCGATCGACCAAGAGGTGCTTCTGTCGGAACATGTCTGGCTGCCGTACAAACGCTTCGCCAAGCTAGAAGCCTATCTGCGAAAAAACAATCCGCTGCTGCTTTACCCGGTGTACGACGCCTTGTGCGGCGTGCTGGTCTCGCGTGCGGCAGACCAGTTGTCCATCACGGCGCTACCCGACGCAGATGCAGCCCTCTTCAAGTTGCCCCAGAACAGTCTGGGTGTCCGCATTGAGCGGTGCATGACCGAGCACACGGGTCAAGTGATTGAATGGCGTGTCGCCTTCATCACCACAGATCGGTTTCAATACACGGTTGAGACCCGCTAATCCCTGACCCGTTTTTTTCCAACTGTTTACTCAACAAGAAAGACTTTCATGACCCAACTCACGCTGGCACAAGCCAACAAAATCATCGACTCAGCACTGGCGCACTCCAAAAAAATGGGCTACAAGCCCATGGCCGTGGTGGTGCTGGATGACGCCGGCCACGTCAAAGCCACGCAGCGCGAAGACGGTGCGAGCATGTTCCGCGTCGACGTCGCGACTGGCAAAGCCTGGGGTGCGGTCGGCATGGGCATCTCCAGCCGCGGTCTCAGCGAGCGCGCCAAAGACAACCCTAATTTTTTCTTGTCGCTGGCGGCCTCATCGGGTGGCAAGTTTTTGCCACAACCCGGTGCGGTGCTGATCAAACATGCTGACGGCAGCATTCTGGGTGCAGTGGGCGCCAGCGGCGGCACGGGTGATGAAGACGAAGCCATTTGCGCCCACGGCGTGCTAGCGGCAGGCTTGACAAGCTGAGTTTGAGCCGAACCACATGGTCGATATTCTCGACCTGTGGGTCTCACGCAAAGCTCAAGCCTCGTAGCTTTTCCCAAGTTCGATCAATTGGGGGGTGCCGATACGGTCATTCAAACCTGAAAAATCAAGCATGTCGTCGCGCAGTGGCGATGTTGTGCCGTGCTCCCGCAAGCTCAAAAAATAACGTTCCAACTGGGCCGCAACAAAGCGCGCCGTGCCGCCTGGAAAGATCACGATGCTGAAGCCAATAGCGCCTAACTCACGCGCGCTGTGAACCGGGCTTTTGCCGCCTTCAATCATGTTTGCCAGCAAAGGCAGGCGACCACCGAAGCGCTGACATGCCGAGTCCATCTCCTCGTTGGTTCGCAAGGCTTCGATGAACAGCGCGTCCACGCCACAGGCCGCATAGGCTTCAGCCCGCTCCATGGCGGCGGCCAGTCCTTCCACCGCGACGGCATCCGTGCGAGCCAGGATCAAGGTATCCGCTGAGTGGCGTGCGTCCAACGCGGCCTTTAGTTTTCCGCACATCTCGGCCGTGCTGACCAAACTTTTGCCGTCCAAATGTCCGCAGCGTTTCGGGAAGGTTTGGTCTTCCAGTTGAATCATGGCCGCACCGGCTCGCTCAAACAAACGCACGGTGCGTTGAACGTTGAGTGCGTTGCCGTAACCCGTGTCGGCGTCAACGATCACCGGCAGATTGACGCGGTCAGTGATGCGGCCTAAAACGTCGGCTGTTTCGCTGGCTGTCGTCAGGCCCACGTCGGAACGCCCGAGCTGGGTGTACGCAACAGCCCCGCCGGACAGGTACAAAGCTTCGAAGCCCGCTTGCTGCGCCAGCAGCGCCGTCAATGCGTCGTAAACGCCGGGGACCAGCAGTGGCTCAGGTTGGCGAAGGCGCTCTCGCAGCGTCGGTGCAGAAGTCGCTTTAGCGGCTGGTGTCATTGCGCTCATTCCGGTTTCGCGCCAGTTGCCGCGACGACTTTTCCCCAGCGGATGATTTCACTGCGGACGAACTTGTCAAACTCTTGCGGGCCGGTCCCCATCGGGACCAAGCCTTCGTCCTTGAAACGTTTTTGCATGGCTTCTGAGGCCACCGCAGCACGTGCGGCACTGGACACTTTGGCCACCAGTGCGGGCGACATATTGGCCGGCCCGAACAAGCCGTACCACGAACTGTAGGCGTAACCCGGCAAGACCTCGGCGATGGTGGGTACATCCGGATAAGCCGCCAGTCGCTGCGCGCTGGTCACGGCCAGCGGCTTGAGCATGCCGCCTTTGATGAGTTGCTGCACCGTCGCCACACCCCCGAAAGACAAATCAATCTGCCCCGCGACGACATCCGCCAATGCCGGTCCGGTGCCTTTGTAAGGCACGCTCACAAAGTCAATGCCAGCCTCGCGCTTGAGCATTTCGCCGGCCAGATGATTGGCGCTGCCCAAGCCGGCAATAGCCATGTTGAGTTTGCCTGGCTCGGACTTGGCCAACGCAATCAGCTCCTTGATGTTGTTCGCTTTGAGCGATGTGCGCGCGACCAAGATCGCCGGCAGACTGGCGATGCCACTCAGCGGCGTGAAGTCTTTGACCGCGTCAAACGGCATGCTTGGGTAGAGCGATGGATTGATCGCGTGGCTGGTGTAGCTCAGCAGCAAGGTATTGCCGTCCGGCACGGCTCTGGCCACTGCCAGTGCGGCGATGTTGCCGGCCGCACCACCGCGGTTTTCAACCACAAACTGCTGCCCCAAACGGGCCGTCATTTCGACGGCCAGTGCCCGGGCAACGATGTCAGTACCGCCACCAGGCGTTGCACCCACCAAGAGCCGGATGGTGGCTTGTTGTGCTTGTGCGCCGACGCTGCTCAAGCACACAACAGCGGCCGACAGCGCCAAGAAATTTCGTTTCAACATCGTTAGTTTTTCTTTCATAAAGGCGAAAATCCGTAAAGAATTTCTGGGTTGCGCACCAAAATTTTCTGCCGCTGCGCGACATCAGGCACCCAGTCGTTAAAAACATCCACCAGGTCACCTTCGTCTGGCACGACATCAGGAGGGAACAAATTGGGATGCGGCCAATTACTTCCAAAAACAAGGCGATCCGGTCGAGATTTAACCAAGGCATCGACCAAGGGTTTCATGTCGCGGTACAGCGGGGCTCCTGCACTGGATCGACGGTACCAGCTTGAAATTTTGACCCAGCAATCATCACGTGCTTGCAGCATCCGAAGCAAGACCTGAAAGCCTGCCGACGTCACACCATCACGTCCGTGAACGCAACCCAAATGATCGAAAACCAATGGCGTGGAGACGCGCAGCAAGCGATCTTCCAAGGCCACCAGCTCTTGCGCGTTAGCAACATGCAACTGGACATGCCAGCCAAGGGGTTGAATCCTTTTGGCGATGGCGTCCAGTAGATCTGTACCGCCGTAGCCAGCGACATGCGTTGAAAGCCGAACGCCGCGAATTCCGCCCTCATGCAGTCGCGTCAGCTCCGCGACCGTGACGTTGGGCGCGACGCCAACAACACCCCGAGCCCGATGCTGCCCCAGTTGGGCGATGGCCTCTAGCGTGATGTTGTTGTCAAAGCCGTAAATGCTGGCGTTGACCTGAACCGTGCGTGTGAAACCGACGGTTTCACACATCTTGAGATAGCGGCTCAATGGCGCAGGGGCTGGCGTGTAGGTGCGATTGCCGACCCATGGGAAGCGCTGCGGATTCTCAAAAATATGGCAATGCGCATCGACGCTTCCCTGCGGCAACCGCACGAGCGGCGCTTTAGGCTCAGCTTGAGGCCCCAAGCAAACAGGCGCATCACCTGCAACAGGAAGAGGCAACGACATCGTCAGTCGATTTTCACGTTGGCGTCACGGATGACCTTGCCCCACTTGGCAGCTTCAAGTCGCATCACACTGGCAAATGCGTCCGCCGGCAAATCAGACACATCGGCCCCCAACTGAAAGAAGGTTTCACGAACTTTGGGGGATGCCAGCGTCTTGGCAATGGCCGCATTGATCTTGGCCACAGTCTCTTTAGGCGTTGCAGCCGGCACGACGATGCCCGTGGTGGTGCTGGCCTCATAGTCCGGCAAACCGGTTTCAGCCAGCGTCGGCAGTTGCGCAAGGGAACTGCTTCGCACCGTGCTCGTCACGCCCAAGGCCAGCAACTTACCGGACCTCACAAATGGAAGGGACGTCGGCACATTGTCAAACATCAAATCCACTTGTCCGCTGAGGACGTCCGCCAGCGCCTGGCTGCTGCCGCGATAAGGAATGTGCGTGAACTTGGTTCCACTCATGCGCTGAAACAGCTCTCCGGCCAAGTGGTTAGACGTTCCGTTTCCGGTGGATGCCATGCTCAACCCTCCCGGCTTTGACTTGCTGAAAGCGATCAGCTCGGCCAGTGTTTTCACCGGCAGCTTGGGATTGACGACCAGCACCAGCGGCACCCGTGTGAGAGAACGGACGGTGGCCAAGTCTTTGACTGGGTCAAAGCCCAACTTGGGGTACAGGGCCGGCGCGGAGGCCAATGACCCCGTAGAGGCCAGCAGCAAGGTGTATCCGTCGGCGGCAGATCTGGCCACCAACTCTGCGCCCAGCATGCCGCCAGCGCCGGGTTTGTTTTCAATGATGACCGGCTGGCCCAGAGCCTCGGACATGCCGCTGGAAATAGCCCGTGCCGTCAAGTCGATGTTTCCGCCCGGTGCGAAAGGCACCACTATTTTGATGGGCCGGTCTGGGTACTCAGCACGTACCGAAAGCGGTACGCACAACAGCAACACGTTCAGCAGCAAGGGGGCCAGACGAAGGTTCATTGTTTTTTCTTTCGGCGAGGGCTGAATGACCGTTTTCTTCAGTTTTGCTGGGCGTCATGTGCCGATTCAACACGCGGAACCCACGACTTGAGCGGCATGCCGAGTGCACTCGCCTGACGCTGCTCATAGGCCACGAAATCTGGCGTGATGGCACTCCCCCGAACGCCACCGCGAACGGCTCCCGCACGGGCATCGCCGAAGTACTCTTCCCAAGCGGCAGGCAGCGGCTGAGACGAAGGGACAGACAACCAAAGCCGCAAGAGGTGACGCTTTTCGTCCGGCTCATCGAAGTCTTCAAAAGGTGTGCGCGAGTGCAGAGTCACATAACTGTTGAGGAGCTGCATATCGCCACGCTCTAGCTCCATGGTGAAGCACAGCAACGGACTCGGCATCAGTTGGTCCAGCAGATCCAGCGCCTCCAACTGCGCCGGGGTCAGGCGCGGAACTTCGGAAAAATCACGCTGTGCCGCATCGGTATTTTTGCGGTTGGTACGCACCGCAAAATAGGTCGGGTCATCACCCAACAAGGGGCAGCTGTAAAACGGTGGCTGCGAGGGATCTTGCGTGCCCTGATAGCTGTGAAAAAACGGCTGCTGCAAAACCGGTATGAGGTCTGGTCGCAAGCGCTGCACTTCGTCCCGAAGCTTGATAGAACTGATCACTTTGCTGGTGCCGCCATCTTTGGCCGTGCGCCGGCACAGCAAACCCACGACGTCGCAGGAGTCTTGGTGAAAGTCGAGCCCGGCATTGGTGTTGTAGCCACGGCCGCCCTTGACTTTGTAGTCACCGCCGTCGTTGCGCACATCATTCATCACTTGGCTGGCACGGTTTTGCGTGCGGCCGACCCCCATGTACAGACTCATCCCCCAATACGCCAGCTTGGTGTCGGCTTCATCCCATTCATTGACGGGAAAACCTTTGAGCAGGCACATGCCCCAGCGACCCTGCGTCGTGGCAATAGCCCGCGTCAAGGCGGCGCGCGACGCGTCGCTGAGCGGAAAGTCCGCCTGAACCATCTCCAACAAGGGTTTGTTGAGTGCCTTGGCATGCGTCAAGGCGTGCTTGAAGCCCGCCACTTCCAACACACTCAATCGCTGAATCCATGACGAATCTTGGCGCAATTCATCCGCCGTCCAAGCCTCAGGGGCAAAGCTCAATTCACTGGTCATGTGTGCATTTCCTGGTTACTCCGAAAGAGAGACGTGAAGCCGTAAAAGGACTCCGTTGGCTTGGAGTCTAGAGCGATTTATTGCACAATAAAAGCGACAACTATTCACGTCTTAAGTCAGGGTAATTGATGAAGCTTGATATTTTTTACACGCTTGGAGCCGTCCTGCGGGGCGGCACGCTGGCGGCGGCAGCGGCTGAAAGAAGCCTCACCCCCAGCGCGGTCAGCATGCAAATGAAACACTTAGAAGCCTACTTGGGCCAGCCGCTGTTCGACCGCTCTGGTCTACAAGTGCGCCCCATGCGCTTAGCCCACGAGGTATCGGCCACCATGGGCGAAGCACTGCAACAACTGGAGTCGCTGCGAAAAAAACCCACCGCAGCGATTGAAGGAACGGTGCGCCTCGGTGTGATCGAGTCCATGCAGCCGATGGTTTTACCAGCCACCATGCGCCTGCTACGCGAGCGTTTTTCGGGCGTAGAACTCCGCCTCGCGCGAGGGCGCAGTGGCAGCTTGACCGCCTCCGTGAAAGCCGGCGACTTGGATGCTGCGCTGGTTGCACAACCTGAAAATGGTGGCTCTGCCAGACTGCGCTGGCAACCTATGTTTCGCCGTGAACTGGTTTTAGTCGTGCCACCAACGGCGACTGAAAGTTCTATCGCCACGCTCTTTAAAAAATATGAGTGGATTCGTTACGACCGCGATTCAGTGACAGGGTCACTGTCGGCGCGCTTCGTCGCCGAGCATGTGCGTGAAAAGCATGGTCAATTGGAGTTCGACAGCGCGTCCGCCATCATCGCCATGGTCAGTGCGGGGTTAGGCGTTTCTATTTTGCAGATTGCCGATCCCGGTTTGCTTCACACCTATCCGGTGCGTATCGTCAGGCTGGGCCGCAGCGCGCCAGTGCTACAACTGTCGCTGGTGACGCGAAAAGCCGATGACGACAGGCGACCGCTGATGGCTGTGCGCGATGCCGTCCTGTCGGCCCTGTCAACCGCCAAACACCATCGTTCAGTCACGGATATTCAGGCCATCCCGAGGTCAACGCTCACCGAGTGGTGAAACCTCAGCAGAAAATAAAAGCCAGCATGGCCGCGTCGTCGGCCAAGTTGAGCATGGCGTATTCCGACACGCGGTAGCTGAGCATGGTTAGCCGTTCGATCCAGTTCTCTGCTTTCATGCCGGCATTGTCGCTTTTTTTATTTTCAATGTGAGAGCAAGGTGATGGCAACGCCCAACGCACCGCAGGCGCCAATGTCTATCGCCAGCTGCCGCTAGCCAGCCCGTCTATTTCTGAATGGCAGCGCGCTTCTCAACCGTGATCACTTTGAAGAGACCCATCTTGCCGCCCTGAAAACCCACCGTGACTTGACGTTCATTGTGGGCGGCAGACACGTTGCTGTAGATCTCCGTCATGATCATGCCGGCATCGCAGGCGAGCGGGATGTCTCTGTCAATCCGCCCGGTGCGCTTGTTGATGAGCCGCAAGTGGCGCATCGACAAAGGACAGGCAGCCGTCGACTGGTAAACCCCCAGCAGCAGGTGGCTCTTGGTGTGGTGCCACATCGGCACTTCGACGATACCCCGCAGGTGAGCGTCTTTGGTGTCGTCCAGTTGTCCAACGCTCTTGAGCACGATTGGCCAGGTGTTTTTGTCGTCTTGCCACTGGCCGGCAGCTCCACCGGCATGGAACGTCAAGGTCATAGGGCAGACCGTGGGGAGCGCGGCCTCACACAAGACCATTTTCCCGTCCGGCTGGCGCTGACCGCTCAGGTGAATCGGCGTCCGATGAGCGTCATCGTAGTAACTGCCCGCAACACGCCATTGCGCGGCCTCACCGCGGTTGATGTAGCCAAAGGTCTGCAAAGAGACATGGACCGGCGACTGCCCCACCGTGCCCACGTAGTTGTTGACCTCATACCAACCGGCATGGGCCACTGAAGCGGGGAGCGCCAGCCCGCAGGCCAGCCCCAAGGTCGCAAAAAAATGAGTCACTTTGTTCATGTCGTGGCCCGTCGTTGCGTTGTTTGGCTAGATTACTTGGACTCCGACAATTGAATCAACGTACGGTAATTGCCAACCGTCAAGGCCAACTGTATCGGCAAGGCCTTGGCTGGCACTGACGTTGCTGCAAAGGACTTCGTCTCTGGCGAGAACTTGATCCAAGACGGTGCTGGCGCATTGTTGGCGAGCGTGATTTTGATCGTTTGATTGGTAGCCATGCTGGCACTGATCACTTGGCTTGGGATTGGAATCGCCAACCCAGCATCGGTCCCGGCAGTTCCCTTTGGAACGACCACAGCCACGACGCCACCCGATTGAGCGGTTGGCGCGCGCACCACGTTCACTTTGGCACTGATCAACCGGCTCGATGCTGCCGCGTTACCCATTGGTGCAGGCGCAGGCTGCGGACTGCCAATAGGTGATGGCGTTGCCGCGCTGGTAGCCGGCGCTCCATCAGAAGCCACTGCTGTTCCTGTATTGCCTGCTGAAGTCGATGGGCCTGCTGGCGTTCCAGCCGATGGCCCCGCATCACGGGCGAAACCTGCTGCGCCACCCGCTGGTGCTCCAGCGTTGCCAGCGGACGTTTCTGAATTGCCCGCAGATGCTGCTGCGTTACCCATTGGTGCAGGCGCAGGCTGCGGACTGCCAATAGGTGATGGCGTTGCCGCGCTGGTAGCGGGCGCTCCGTTAGCAGCCACCGTGGTTCCCGTATTGCCCGTTGACGCGGCTGGAACTGCTGGCGTTCCAGCCGATGGGCCTGCTGGCGTTCCAGCCGATGGCCCCGCATCACGGGCGAAACCTGCTGTGCCACCTGCTGGTGCTCCAGCGTTGCCAGCGGACGTTTCTGAATTGCCAGCAGGTGCTGCTGCGTTACCCATCGGTGCAGGCGCAGGCTGCGGACTGCCAATAGGTGACGGCGTTGCCGCGCTGGTAGCCGGCGCTCCATCAGAAGCCACTGCTGTTCCTGTATTGCCCGTTGACGCGGATGGAACTGCTGGCGTTCCGGTCGATGGGCCTGCTGGCGTTCCAGCCGATGGCCCCGCATCGCGGGCGAAACCTGCTGCTGCGCCACCCGCTGGTGCTCCAGCGTTGCCAGCGGACGTTTCTGAATTGCCAGCAGGTGCTGCTGAGTTACCCATCGGTGCAGGCGCAGGCTGCGGACTGCCATTAGGTGATGGCGTTGCCGCGCTGGTAGCGGGCGCTCCATCAGAAGCCACTGCTGTTCCTGTATTGCCTGCTGAAGTCGATGGGCCTGCTGTCGTTCCAGCCGATGGCCCCGCATCGCGGGCGAAACCTGCTGCTGCGCCACCTGCTGGTGCTCCAGCGTTGCCAGCGGACGTTTCTGAATTGCCAGCAGGTGCTGCTGCGTTACCCATCGGTGCAGGCGCAGGCTGCGGACTGCCAATAGGTGATGGCGTTGCTGCATTTCCTGCAACCGTTGTTGGGCTGCCTGCCGATGGCCCCGCATCGCGGGCAAAACCTGCTGCGCCACCCGCTGGTGCTCCAGCGTTGCCAGCGGACGTTTCTGAATTGCCAGCAGATGCTGCTGCGTTACCCATCGGTGCAGGCGCAGGGGGCGGACTGCCAATTGGAGCTGCTGCTGGAGGTGCTTCTATCTGCATCCCTGTAGAGGCTGGAGCTTGCGCAGATGGCGCAATGGCAGTCACCGGTGTGGCTGTCGGCATGCGTACCGGAGCGGTCGCTGCCGCTATGGCTATGGCTATGGCTGGAGCTGGAGCTGAAGCTGAAGCTGGAGCTGGAGCTGGAGCTGGAGCTGGAGCCGGAGCCGGAGATGGCGCTGGCGCTGGCGCCGCCACAGTAAACGTCCCCAAAGGCAAAACAATAGTTCCGCTCGTCCTGTTCACACTTGCAGTCAAACTGTGAGCGCCAGTGCTCAAGGTTGAAGGCAATTGGAACGTAAAAGGCGCCGACCCAGTGGCTACAGCCATAGTGATAACAAAGGGTGCGCCAATCGGCGTCGAGCCCTCTAATATCGTGTAGGTCCCATCTGGCCACGACAATGCTTGGAAGGTAATCAAACCCGTCGAAGAAATAGTCGGTACGGGCAAAGATGGACCACCACCGCCGCGGTTGGGAACTGAAGAAACAACCACAGCCGTGGTTGAAACTGTAGCTGTCGGCGGATTATTGAACTGCAACCCCCCGCCTGTTTTGGTCACCGTGAAGGTGTAAGTCACATTGCCTGTCGCTGTCAAAGTCGGCGTATACGTCCAGTTGCTGCCGTTTGCAGCCATGCCTGGGCTGCTGGAGGTGAGGGTCGTCGTCACTGAAGGGCCTGACACTTGACCTGATGAACTGGTTGGCGTGAATATCTGCGTCAATGTGCCCAATTCAGTGCCTGCAGGAATAGTTAACGACACCACAGGCTGGCTTGTACCTCCACCACTGACCGTCGGCGTTGTCAAGGTCGGGCCCGCCACGTAAAGACCACCCGTCGATGCCCCGGTGTAAGTGAGAGCCCCGCCAAGGACGATACGGGATGACGAAGGTGCAGAAACCGCACCCGTGCCAGAAATGGCGTTCGGAATCGTCGCGCCAGACATGCCGAAGGCCAGCGTGCCGTTGTTCACCACGGGGCCCGCACTCAAACCGCTCCACGAACCATAAGCCCCAGTGGGCCCAAATTGCAGGGTGGTGCCTGCATTGATGGTGGTGGTGCCGGTGTAAGCGTTGGAATGCGTTAATTGTGAAGCAGTAGCCCATGGATTAAAGACCACGGTGTTGCCACCCGTCACCGTCACCCCACCCGTGCCCGAAATATGGCTGTCGATACTGATCGTTGGGGTGGTGCTGTTCACGGTCAACAGGCCATTGAGAACAATGTCCATGGACAACGCATTGGTGATGGCCGTGTCGTACATCAAGGTGCCGCCGCCCGAACCAATGGTCAAGGTGGTGGTAGGCGCACCGCTCATCGTCTGAAGGGGCAAACCCACAGAGAATGAAGGGTCCAGAAGCGTCGCGCCGTTGTTGATAGCAATCGAATTGGTGGCGTAAGAGTCAGCAGACAATGCGGCCGAACTGCTACTGGACGAACTGAATTTGAGCGTACCGCCATTGATGACGATGGCCTTTCTGTCCAAACCGCCGGCTGTTTGAATTTCCAACAGGCCTGCACCTTCTTTTTGAATCGTGCCGGCGCCTGCCAAGTTGGCCATTAATTTGCCGGTGGGCGCGGTCGCGCCGGTTGAAAGATACAAGGCAGCAGTGCCGCTCATATAGATGGTAAGGTCACTTGGTGAAATGACATCGCTGCCACTTTTGATCTCACCTGGGGCAATCAAACTCAGTGTTCTGTTGGTGGGAATGGTGTAAGTTAATTTGTACAGCGTGATGTTGCCAGCATCCGTGCCGCCGTCGCCCGCTGCGCCGGCTTGCAACGTGACGTTGCCATTGACGAGCGCCGTGTTCAGTGTGGTTGCGTGAACGACGCTTGTGGCCGCGCTCTGGTAGTTGGTCGTACTGGTGGTGAATGCAGTTCCGGCTGTGCTGGTGAAAATGGCGTACGGGCCACCGACGTAAGCGACATCAATGTTGTACGGGTCCAGCAACCAGTTGCCCGCGTTGCCTTGTGCTGCGTTGGTCGAAACTTGAACGTTGTCGACATTCAAGTAGTGACCCGAGGTTTCGACCTGGCCGCCATTGCCGCCCAATGGGCCGGCCTCGGCTTTGATGCTGCCATTGGCCCAGGTTTGGCTGTTGGCGTTTTTCACATCGCTCCACAAGACCACTTTGCCGCCGTCGCCGCGCACGGTGGCACTGGCGTCGATGGTGGCGCCCGCGTCCATCACCACTTGGCTGGCTTGACGCACGCTGCCGCTGCCTTGCCAGTCGCCGCCCACCAACACGGTGCCGCCGCCGGTGGCGCCGGTGGCGTTGATGACGCTCGCGCTGCCCAATTGAATGTTGTCACCTTCCAGCAAAATTTTGCCGCCTTGGCTGACCAAGCTGCTGGCTTCCAGCGTGCCCGTGTTTTTAATCACACCGGCGCGCATTTGGTCTGCGGCCACCGCCGACAAAATGATGAGGCCACCAGGAGCCTGCACCGCTTGGCGGTTTTCAATCAGCGTGGCAATGGTGGACGGTGTGGTGGTGATACCGAGCAAGTTGCTGCCGCCCTCCAAGTTCAGGGTGATGCTTTCACCGGCAGCCATGACCACGGCACCAGCCCGCGCCAGCACCACGCCGGAGTTGCGCACTTCAGGGGCCAGCAACGCAATGTAGCCGCCCAAGTCGGCCGTGATGTGGCCTTCGTTGACGACTTGGCCTGTGGCGCCGTTGCGCTCAAACAGGTACTTGCCGGCCATGAAGTTGTCGTCGCTGATGCGGTGCGTTGTGCTCACCAGCGAGCCGACGTCCACGGAGGACGTGGGTGAGAAGTAAACCCCGTTGGCGTTGGTCAAAAAGACCTGGCCGGGTGCTGTGATGCGCCCAAAAATTTGACTCGGGTTGCTGTCCAACACCCGGTTCAGGGTGACGGCCTGCGCATTGGGCTGCGCAAAGTTGATGCTTGCGGCTTGACCCAGGTTGAAGGTGTTCCAGTTGATGACCGCCTGCTGACTGCTTTGCAGCACGGTCATGGCCGCCGCCTGCGCGGTCGCGGTTTGGGAAATGCTGATGTTGCCGCGCGCGACCGAAGCCCCGGTGGGCAACTGGGTGATGGCTGGTGGCGCTTGGGCTGCAGCGCCGGAGCTGACCATCACGCTCAGCGCCACTTGGGCCAAGATGCCGCCAGTCACCGCGCTGGCCGACGCTGTGCCACCCGAGCTGCCTTTGTTTCTGGCGATTTCCGGAACCGCTTGCCATGACTGCGTTGCGGCAGACCAAATGGTGCGAAAAATACGGTTCATGCTGGCGTGGGATTTCATAATGTCTTTTCTCTTGTCGCTGTGGGCTTAAAACGCAATGCTGGTGTTGATCCAGAGGCGAGTTACTTTTTTGGTGCCGTCGGAGTCCAGCGCCGTGATGTTGTTACCGATGCGTTGCGCCAAAGTCGCCTTGGCCGCAACCGTCTGGTTGACTTGCCAATTGACAGAGGCACCCACGCCTTGCAGCGCGTACTGGTTGGGGTCGGTGGCGGTGTAGTTGTTGCGCATGACCTTGAGCCAGCCGTAGTCATAAAAGCCGACCAAGGTCCACGCGGCGTCGAGACGTTTTTGAATCTCGACGGTCACCGTGCGGCCTTCACTGCCGCCGCCTTCAGCCGTTGGATAAGCCCGAACGCCGCCCGCCCCACCGAGGTAAAGCTTCTCGGATGAATCCAAGTTCTTGTTGGCGACTTGCAGGCTGCCGGCGACGTACAAAGACAAGTCACCGGCCAGCACTTGCAAGCGGCTGAGTGAGAAAAGTGCCTTGCTGTATTGACCGGCGGTTTGCGCTGTGCTGGTGTCTGCGCTTTGATTGCCAGCACCCGAAAAACTCAGATTTCCGGTGACCACGCTGAGACTGGCCGAGTTCATGCCGCCGCCGGCGTAACCATCAGAGTGTGTGCCACTGAGCGCGGTGCTGAGGGCGTTGATGAACCTTGACTTCAACACAGAAGACGCGGTGTCGTCAAAGGTTTTGGCGTCGTAGGACAGTACCAAATTTAGATTTTTCTTTTGGCTGCGAATGAGCGGGTAAGAGAAATCCAGACCCTTGGTTTGTGCTGACCCATACGCATTCAGCGATGCGAAATCACCCACCAATCGGTAATCAAGTTGTGACATGTGCACGCCGGCACGGGCGCCGCTGGCGCCGACCGGCAGGCTGTAGGCCATGCGTTCGTAGTCAATGCCTTGCGTTTTCATCAGGCTGGTTGTCAGCACATCACCCAGACCTGTCGGGCTGTTGAGGGTCAGGCTGGCATTGAGTCGATTGGCGCCAGTGGCCAGTGAGCCGTAGTTGTCGGCACTGATCGTCGCCGTGACCAGCGGCTTGTCTTTGGCAGCGACCACCAAGTTGGTTTGGCCATGCTGCGCGCCTTCGACCAGACGGCCGGAAACCGAGATGCCGGGCAGGTCTTCCATGAGCAGCAAGGCGCGGTCTAAGGCGCCGGCCTCCAGCGGTGTGCCAGGGGCCTGGGCGGCTTCGGCGATAGCACTCAAAACAGTGGGCTTGACGCGCTGCGGCTCTGGCGCCTCAAAGGCGACTCCGCCAAACACCGCTTCAACCACTTGAATGGTCACCGTGCCAGTGCTGATGTCTTGCTGGGGCAAATAAGAACGAACCACCCAACCGGCATCGCGGTAAGCCGCAGTGACGGCTGCCGCCACTTGTTGAAGCTGCGCAAAGCTCAAGGGCTGGTTGAGGTAAGACGCTACCACGGCGCTCAGTTGCGCGGCGCTCAGACGCTGGTTGCCGGCAAAGTTAAACGCGGTGACGGTGACAACAACGCCGCTGGGGTTGCCCGTGAGAACTGTGGCTGCGGTGTCGAGCTGCGGCGCAGCCGTCGGCGGGAGCTGCCTGGACGGGCTCTCGGTTTGCCGCAGCAAGGAGCCGGAGTCGACTGTTTGAGCTTGGAGGCCGGTGCAATAGGCCGTTGCCACCAGCGCCAAAGTTGTCCATACACGTGTTTGATTCGCCGTCATCTGCATAAAGTGCCACCCCAAAAAATGTAGGACGGACTTTAAGAGAGTCAGGCTTTAAAACATAACAACAAATAACGCTTTAATAATCAATGATCGCCATATTGGCTGGCTAAATTCACGACAACAAAATGGTCACGCAGCTTTTGTAGCCAACTTGGCGTACCGATTCAATAGGCACACCCACAAAACCCGCTTCAACAATTTTCTTGCGCAGCCGGTCCATGCGAACCGCAATGTTTTGTTTGCTGATGGTGTCTAAGTCCATTCGCAAGACCTGCGATATTTGCCAAAACTCCAGCTGGCCATTCAGTGCGCGGGCAAAAGAAGTCAAGACATCGGCCTCCGTTTGAGTCAACCGGACCTGCGCCGTCGGCCCACTGAGCCAGCGTCCCGTGAGCTTGAAGCTGGCGGGCGCGTCAAGCGTCTTGCGCGCAAAGCGCTCAATGGCGGCGCACAACTCCTCAAAGGGCACCGGCTTTTTAAGATAGATGTCAGCGCCATTTTCATAACCCGTCACGGCGGCGGCGCTATGGGTGCGGGCCGTCAACATGACGATGCCGACGTTGGGCTGGGATTGGCGAATACGTCGACTCAAACTGATGCCGTCTTCGCCCGGAAGATTGAGGTCCAGCAGAAAAACATTCACGCCGGACAAGGCACTGTCTTCCAGTTCTTCGGCACACGACAGGGCCGTGACAGCATGGCCGCGCTTTTGTAAATTAGCGCAGGTCAACAAACGAAGCTCGTCGTGGTCTTCCACAACGACAATTTTTAAACGGGCAGCCATAGTGAAAACTTGACGCGTTGAGCGTCGGCCGTGTAGGTGAGTTGAGCCTTGATAGCCATGGACAGCTTGTGCGCTAAAAACAAGCCCAGACCCGTTCCGGACTGACTGGTTGCGCCAGCGCTGCGGTAGTACTTGGTGAACAACTGGTGCTCGTCTGGAAAACCTGCGCGACCCGGCCGGTTGGCGACTTCCAGCTGAATGCCGCGGCCATGATTCGGCAGATTTTTTTCAACCAGTGTGAGGTCGATCGGACTGTTGGCCTGGCTGTACTTGCAAGCGTTCTCAATGATGTTGTTGAGGACAATCTGAAGCATCTGAGCGTCGACGTTGACGTTGGGCAAAGTGGCAGCGGCCTCAATCAACAACGGGTAGCCCGGATATGCAGCAATGGCCTGCTTGACGAGACTGATCAGATTGACTGCTTGCAATTGGACTTGGTAGCCCCCGGATTCAAATCGCTCGGTGTCAACGCAACGCTCAATGATGGCCTGCATGTCCCTGATGGCTTTGTTTCCTAGACGCAGCGCTTGGTCATGTTCCGCTTGCGCTTCAATGGCCATGCCCACCACGGCAAGTGGCGTTTTGAGCTCATGCATCAACATCTGCAAAAAGTCTTTTTGCTCTGAGTTGTGCACATTGGCTTGTTTCAGGGTGGATTCTGAGAGTGCCAGTTGCATGACAAGCTCCGCTTGCATTCTTTTGAGCTTCACGGCCCTGAGCTGCAACAGTAAAACCATCATGGCGCCAATCACCAAGGCATGAATGGGCAAGGCCTGCAAAGCCAACTCAGTGCCCGAGAAAAGACCTAGATGCATCAACAAAGCAGCACTGCTAAAAAAGTTGGCTAGACAGTAAACGATCACGATCACGAATTTGGGCAACGCAGGGTCGCTCGGATTTAACTGGGGGCGCGACAGTACGCTGGCCAACAAACTGAACACGCCCGCCGCGACGCCACCCGACGCATTGATGCTGAGTGCCAAGCTGGCATGACCGAAGGCGTAAAGCGCTACGTTGAGCGGCAACAATGCAGCCATAGCCAGCAATAAAAACAAAGTCCACTTGGGCGGCCGGTACTCTTTCAGCAAAAAATAACTGAACAGTGCGGAGGTGGTCATCAATGACAAGCCGGTCATGCTGCTCGTGACGTCAAGCCAAGACGGCACACCGGTCGGGGAAATAATTCTGAACAAGCCATACATCTGCACCAACCACAACAAAGTGATGAACTGCTGCAGGACAAATGTCCCAACGACCACGTCTTTGAAATTCATCCGTTGGTAGAGCGCCCACACCCAGTACAGGGTGGCCACGGCCAGCAAAGCCGCATAAATCAAGCCTTGTTGCTGGTCTTTTTCTAACAAGCGGGGAAGGTCGAGGACTTCAACACTCACGGAGCGCGTACTGGTCGTTTTAACGCGCAAGTAAATATCTCGCGGCTGGTCTCCGCGCGGAATGACGAAGTTCAGATTCAGCGAGACATACTCTGCTGGCTGGTTTGAGTGCAAATCACCCGTCAACCGGCGTGCCGTTGATGGACTCAAGGGGTCAAACAACTCGACCTCATCCAAAAATGAGGGCCGTATTCGAACAATCAATTCATTGGCGGTGATGCGACCAGCAGCAGGGGCTGAGACGTCTGGCGTGATGCTCACTTTGAGCCACATTGCGGAGTTGCCGTAACCGCCACTCAGCAGGTTGTCGAAGGGGGTGAAGCTTTGCAGCTTCGCCTCTTGCAAAGTGGCCGTGCCAGAGCGGTCTTCCCAAACGGCTTTTTGCGTGATGTGGTCTGTCTGCGCGTGATCCGTCTGCGCCGCAAAACAAGGCAGCAGCCCGCTCAACAACCAGACCACGATCGGCCAAAGCCATGGAAAAGCACGTTGAGATGAATTTTTCATGGCGGCGATTATGAACGCTCACTGCTGAGTTTTCACAGGGTCAATCGTTTATCCACATCAAATCATTTCGTCAACTTGGCGATGTAATTTAATTTCGAAAATAAATTAAAAATTTTCACAAAGGATGTCGCCATGTCGCTGAGCTTGCTGTCGATGAGTGGTTTGTTGCTACCGCTGGAGGCCCAAGCGCTGCCGTCTTTTGCGCGGCAAACCGGCCAGCCAAGCGTTTTCATTCATGCGCGCTGGTATCGACCCCGCCAACAGGACTGCGCTCAGTGGCAGCAACCCTTGCTGGCGGTTGGCGCTGACGCGCGAGTGGGGCCTGCACAACCTGATGGTGGGAACGTCGGACATGACGGCCCGCGTTTTTGACACGGGGTCTGATGTGAGCGATACGGGTGCCTTGATGAAGATCGTCGCCCACGATCTGACGACTGAAAACATGACGGATGTGGCCGCTTACCTTCAAGCACGGCCAATCCCGTGAAGCCCGCCTCTTGGGCAATGTGTCTGACGGGGATCGAACCCAATACTCGACGCCCTTTACACCACCAGTTGATCAGCCTTTTTTGCAGCATACCTTTGTAGCGCGAGCACGCTCACTGATCGCTAAAAATTCCAGACAAAGCACTCTGACCCGTGCTGCATCATGACCGAGCTTCGATTCGTTTTGCATTGCCGAGTTTGGTGCTGTGAGTCACTGCTCACCATGTCAACCGCCATCAAACCAGTCTTGACTCCAGCCGGCACCGCTCATGCAGGTAATTGAGAGTTTCCACCAAGCCGTCGGGCCGTTCGATCAAAACGGCTGGTACGCCGCCCAAGGCTGTGTTGGGACTGCGCATCCATGCAATGCGGTTCTGGTTATCTGTGCCGACCAAGGCGTCAAGGGAACGATACACACGCACAAGCAGCAAGGACAACTGCCCTTCTTTCGACTGCGGGTCGACGCACGCACTTCATGGACGCAGCTCTGGTTCGGCAGAGCTATGCCTGCTGAGTTCACAGCTTCTCATATCCCAAACGACTCGACTTTTCATTCGCACGCGGGTTGGGCCTGTCCAGTTTCGGTCAGAGCACATTGCAGCCACCAGTTTGCCGACAACGTGACCTAAGTGGATGACATGGTGCCTCCATTTTTTGGGAAGCTTGCGATTCAGTTTTGACATGCTCGCTTGACTTCAACTAAATTTGGTACTAAATTTAGACCTTACAACATTCAAGGATCGTTATGCTGTCCGCCGCCAACATCAAATCCATCTCCTACCTGAAAAGCCATGCAGCCCAGATTTCCGAAGACCTGGAGATGAACGGCACGCCTTTTTTCATCACTCAGAATGGCGAAGCCAGCATGGTGATTGAAAGTGTCAAGTACTTTCAGGAAAAGGAAGCGCTCATCGCCGCCTTGAAAATCATCGCTCTGGGTGAGAAAGACCGCTTGCAAGGCAAAGGCATTTCCGTTGCCGCGTCACGTGCGCAACTGGCAGCAGCTCGACAACGCCGCAAGTAATGGCCATCATCATTCTTCCCGATGCACAAGAAGATTTGCTCTCTCTTCAGGAGTACATGCTCAACAAGTGGCGCGAGACTGACTGGCTCAATGCCGAAAACGAAATATTCGAAAAGCTGGCACTGGTTGACACCGGACTTTTGACTGGGGCGCCCGGCCAGGAGCTTGCATCCGTTGGCATCTTTGAGTACCAAAACGTCTTTACGTCACATCACAAGCTGGTCTATCGGCGAATTGACAGTGACGTTTACGTGTACGTCATTGCTTCGCACCGTCAGGATTTCTCAACGCTATTGATAAGACGACTTCTGAAAATTTGACACCCCATTGACGTGACTTCGCCAGCTCATAATGCGGTAGAGGCTCCCGCTCCAGCAGCACCTTCACAGGACAATTTGGACTGCTGTCCGCCTCAGGATTTCGACTAGAGAGTTGGAGACAAAATGAGCGGTGCCAAAAATTATCTGAATCCTTTTGAAATCGTGGAGCAACGCAGCTTCACCGATGGTCGCATCGTGCTCACTGGCCGCACCGCTAAACGGCGTGAAGGCAAACGTGCAGATTACCTACTCCGCTATCGTCGTGACCTGACATGGGCAGTCGTTTAAGCCTTGCTTTCCGTATGGGTTGACAAGCTGCCTTGCACTGCACCACAGGTGCTGCCTCGGATTTTTATGGATGAGCTTTTACCCTCAACTCACGACTACATGCCATCATGCAAGCTTTGTTCTCATCAAGTTTTCACCGGTAAGCTGGCACCTACAGTTGGCACCTGCATCGGCTCAAAACCCGCATGAATGCTAGGCCATGGTGGTTGGTGCGGCTGGCGGGGATCACAAACCGGGCTGTAAGCCGCATGGAATAAAGGTTTTTTGAAGCATTTATTTTGAGATACCGCCAAAAATACCGCAAATTGTTATCAAAGGCGGTTGGCCTGTTAAAGCGCCTTTGAGCACCCACGAGCCCGCCCATAAAAAATTGTTTTCAATTTGCACGCGCAAAAATCTGTGCAGGCGCACGCATCTCCGGCCTCAAGACGCAGAGATTTGACCCCCCTAGGGGTTCTCCAGACTCACCCACTTTTAATGTGCTGACTGTTGATTTTCATCCAAATTTGACCCCCAAGGGGTCAATTCTGGGTGGAATTCAACACTTGCCCGAGCCAAGAAGCATGGAACCAAGTCTGGAAAAGCCATTGGCAGGCCAGCAGCCTCGCCTAAGACTGAAGCCAGCATTCGAGAACTCAGGGAGCAGGGCATGGGCATGCTCAAAATTGCCAAGCAGCTTGGCTGGGGCGTGTCAGTGGTTCAGCGGGTGTCAGCAGAGATTTGAAGCGGCCAAGTTGTTCGCGCTGACCCGCCCTTCAATCAAATAATGAACGTTTGAGAAGCCTACTTTTTGTATTCTTTGATCAATGTCACCATGCTTTTGATCTTGAACGGCTTACCAACGTGATCGTTCATACCCGCATCGATGCATTCTTGTCGGTCCGAAGCCATCGCATTGGCTGTCATGGCGATGATCGGCAGTTCAGTCAGCTTGAGCTGTTGGCGAATATGCTTTGTCGCCTGCAAGCCGTCCATGATGGGCATCTGCACGTCCATCAGCACAATATCAAAACCATTGGGTGACAAGTGCAGCGCGTCGACTGCCAATTGTCCGTTCTCCACCATCGTCACTGTGGCGCCATCTTGCTCCAGTAAAGTTTTAACAACCAATTGATTGATCAGGTTGTCTTCCGCCACAAGAACGCGCAAATCGGTCAACTGCGTGAGGTTCGTCGCACCCACAGTTTTCAGGGGTACCTCTTGTGCCAGCTTAAGTAACGTGACGGATGGCAGATTCAAGGTCAGGTCGAAATAAAAACTACTACCAGCGCCAAACTCGCTGCGCACCTGCAACTTTGAGCCCATCAATTCCAACAGACGCTGGGTAATCGATAGGCCCAAGCCGGTACCGCCAAATCGGCGGGAGGTAGAAACATCAGCCTGAGCGAAGCTTTCAAAAATACGCCCCTGCTGCTCAAGCGACAAACCGATTCCGGTGTCGTTCACACTGAAGGCAAGCTCCACTTCTTTGGAAGTGAGGTGTTTCAGCGTCACACTAACGTGAACCGCACCATTCGCCGTGAACTTGATGGCGTTCCCGCCTAAGTTAATCAACACTTGGTTAATACGGCTCGCATCGCCAATGACAATTTCCGGTATCAATGGATCTACATTGAACATCAAGCTGAGCGGCTTGCCGCGAAGATTGGCCGACATAATTGTTTCAAGGTCTGACACCAGATTGCTCAAAACAAAGGGCTCTGGATCAAGCGTCATCTTGCCAGCCTCGACTTTTGAAAAGTCCAAAATGTCATCCAAGATGCCTAGCAAAGCATGTGCCGCACCTTCTGCTTTGTTGGCGTAGTCAAATTGAATCTCTTCCAACTTGGTCCGCTTGAGAAGTACCAACAAACCCAAAATGCCGTTCATGGGCGTTCGAATTTCATGGCTCATGTTGGCTAAAAAGACCGACTTGGACAACGTGGCAGACTCTGCGGCCAATTTGGCGATCACCAGCTCGTCTGCTCGCTTGGTTTTCTCTGCACTCTGAAACTCCAACTCGGCGTTGGCGATCACCAGCTCGTCTGCTCGCTTTAGCCTCATTTCGGTTTGAAGTAGCAAAACTTTATTGAATTTATCAATATATGCATTGGCCCGATTCAATCTAATAATCGTTTTGACAGCATCCGTGATGATGCTGTTTGAACCATTCCACAGCACTCCTCCGTCAGGCATGGATCGGGGACGTGATTTTCCGGATACCCAAACAACTTTTCTATTCAGCTTGTGAATAAATCGGTAATTTATATTCCAAGTTTCCAACTTGCGAGCCGATTCATCAATTGAGTCCAATAGCATTTGTAGATCATCTGGGTGAACCTGATCAAATACATTTTTGGGGTTTTCCATTGCGGCTTCGGCGCTTACGCCACAAACTTCGAATACAGCCGGATTACAAAAAGGGATGCTGTGAGTACCATCAAAAAATTGTCGGTACTGAAAAACCATGATGGAAATATTAAGGGTAACGTCACTCAGCTTTTCGAGCGCTTGCACATGTTCAATTTCAATTCTGGCGGATTCAACCATACAGTGCGACACCTAAATTTTTAAGCTTCGAGTGCTCAAGTGGCTAAGGGCAAAGAAATATATTCTCGAATCGCCGCAATGACTAGATCTGGATGCGATAGATGAGCGCAGTGGCCTGCAACATCTAGTATTTGCAGCTTACTGCCTTGCAGTTGCGCATGACAAAAATCCCCAACAGACAAGGGTGCGAGACAGTCGTTTCGATGTTGAAGTATTAGACAGGGGGGGGTTACTTTACTTAGGATAGCGCGGTCATCAGACAGAAAGCAGGCTTGGGCAAAGGTCCGCGTCATCTCGGGATCAGACGCGCAAAAACTGTCACGCAATTGGCTGGATTCTGGCTCTTGCACATGGACAAGCATCTCAGCCAAGTACTCAGCCCAGCCTAAGTAGTTAGATTTCATCATCAACAATAGACCCTCAAGTTGCCCCAGCTCAAACCCTCCAAAATAATCAGCGTGATTTGCAAAACAGGGCGATGGACCCAGCAAGATCATGCGCTCGAACAGCTCCGGCCTAGCGAGGGAAGCGAGTAACCCAATACTGCAACTCACCGAGTGGCCGATAAACGTCACTCTGCTGTGCAGCTCCAGCTCATCGCATACGTCGAGCACGTCTTGCACGTAACCACCTAAAGTGCTGTAGCGCGATTCGTCAAAGGCCGACTTCAGGGATGTTCCGCTACCAACATAGTCAAATAGAACCTGTTGGTGGGTGCTAGCGAAGGCCGAAGTGACCTGATGCCACATATCTTGATTGCAACCTAAACCGTGCCCATAAAGGAGGGTAGGGCCGCTACTGCCAAGAATATTCACTGAATTTCTGAGAGCTATATTTTTCAATGTTGTGATGGTGCTTGACACTGTAAAAATTTAATATTTTACAGATGAATTTAGAAGTTCAGACTATCATTCTTAGATTTTTAAACCACTAAAAGTATTGGTATTTAATTTAATTTTTTATCTATTAAATTAAAAAATATTTTCAAGTAAAAAATTAACTACTTTTTGGTGAAGCAATTAACCCAATCTTCATTTCCCTGCCTGCCTGCGTCTACGGTCGTGGACAACATTAACGATTGAGCCAATGACCAAGCGATGTGCCGCGCTGCACTGTGCGGAGCCAGTAGCTGGGTACAGCACTCTCTGTGAATCCCATAAGCGCACCCTTCGACGCCACGGCCATGCCCTGCAAAAAGGCATCACAGTCCAGGAGTTGAAACCTTTTCAAGATCGCATTGCAGCAAGACGAGCCAAGAACCCAGCCAACGCCACATGGGAACTGCTGCGAGGCCGCTGGGAGGCTTTGACGGCCCATGCCAAGGCCTCGCTGGATGCCTATGCCAAAGGGTCTCCAGCGATCTCTTACGACCGCCAGACGGCTGAACAGCTGGGCACGTTGCGATCCACGGTATCTGTGGATGTCGTGATCGACACGACCCTCGCCATGTTCTTAATGTGGGAGCAGAGTTCGCACAGATTCATGTGGGACAAGGCATTCAACTTTCAACTCGCAAGGCGTGTCCGTGGGCTGGCAGAAGCCAACTCAAGCAGTCATTACAGCGCCACTGAAGGCCGATGGCATTCCCTGAAACCTCTAGACATTTCTCACAACGCAATTTGATGGCGCCTGAACTTGAAAAACCCAAAATAGTTTCATTTGGCTTGCACGACAGGCCCGCTCTTTTTTTTCTGAGGCCAGTTGCTTCGCAACCTTTTCTCTGTTGCCTCTGAGTGGCCGCCGCATGAACCGATCGGAGTCTTGCGGTGACATAGCTTTAGCTGAGCTTTGATTGCAAATTCGCATACACGACCTCATGAATAAATATGGAAGAGTCTTTAGGATAGTTACCTTCATTTGCTCCAAGACTGAATCTTCCACCTTTCACGCGTCATCGATTCAAAGATCAAACAGGACATCCCCTTCCAATTCCTTGGATAGAGATGTCCCCTTTAGCGAGGGTCAACACTGGGGCGATTCGTATGTCCGTTATTTGTGCTTGTGAAGCAAAGCCAATAGGCTTTTGACCTTGAAGGGTTTTCCAACGTGATCGTTCATGCCCGCATCCATGCAGTCTTGATAGTCTTCGGCCATCACATTGGCTGTCATAGCGATAATCGGGAGGTCGGTCAGTTTGAGCTGATTGCGAATGTGCCTTGTCGCTTGCAAACCATCCATCACCGGCATTTGCACGTCCATCAGCACCATATCAAAAGCATTTGGTGCAAGGCGCAACGCGTTAACAGCCAGTTGTCCGTCTTCAACGACTGTCACGCGTCCACCTTCTTGCTCCAACAACGTTTGCACGACCACTTGATTGATCAGGTTGTCTTCGGCTAAAAGAATATGAAAACCGTTCAAAGGCATCAGTACGGGCTGATGAAGTGATTGCTGCCCCCCCGAATCTACTGAGCCAGATTTGCTTTCCTTCGGCAGGCCTAACGACAGCGCAAAATAAAAATGACTACCAACGCCGAACTCACTTTTGACAAGTAATTCAGAACCCATCAATCTCAACAGTCGCTGACTGATCGACAATCCAAGGCCTGTACCGCCAAAACGGCGAGAGGTCGAAACGTCCGCCTGCGAAAAGCTGTCGAAAATATGCACTTGCTGATCAGTCGATAAGCCTATACCGGTGTCACTCACATCAAAGGTCAGTGAGACTTGGCTTCTACCGAGCTCAACAAGCCTGACGCTCACATGTACATCGCCATGCGATGTGAATTTTATGGCGTTACCGCCGAGGTTAATCAACACCTGCTTGATGCGGCTTGCATCGCCGATGACAATGCAGGGCAGCAGTGGGTCTACATCAAATTTCAATACCAGAGGTTTTCCCCGAAGGTTGGCCGCCAAAATGGTCTCTACATCGCTTATCAACTGGGATAAGACGAAAGGCTCCGGGTCAAGCAACATCTTGCCGGCTTCGACCTTCGAAAAGTCCAAAATATCGTCAAGAATGCCGAGTAAAGATATCGCTGAGCTTTCTGCTTTATCAGCGTAATCACGCTGATGGTCGTTCAGATCTGTTCGCTTTAGCAACTCGAGCAAACCCAAAACGCCATTCATCGGCGTTCTAATTTCATGGCTCATATTCGCGAGGAATGTTGTCTTAGCTAAGTTGGCTGACTCAGCAGCCAACTTAGCATCGACCAACTCTACAGCTCGCTTGCCCTTTTCCTCACTTTGATTTTTCAGCTCTTCATTGGCGATCACCAGCTCCGCAGCTCGCTTGCCTTTTATCTTATTTTCAACGGTCAACTCTTCATTGGACTTTTTAATGTGCGCATTGGCAATACTCAATTTAGCTGCAGTGTTGATGGCGTGAGTGATGATAGTCAGCGAGCCATTCCACAACACACTGCCGTCAGACATGGACCGCGGCCGAGACTCTCCATAGACCCAAACAATGTCCCCACTCAGCTTATGAATAAATCTGAACTCGCTAGTCAATGGCTCTAATCGGTTGGCAGAAGCGATTATTGAGCACAAGAATAATTCAAGATCCTCCGGGTGTATTTGCTTAAATATGCTTTGAGCATCGGCCATCGCTGCTTCAGCATCAACACCACAGACGTCAAATACAGCAGGGTTACAAAAAGGTATCAAGTCGGAACCATCCGTATATCGCCGATACTGATACACCATGGCTGGAAGACTAGCGGTGACTTCATTCAACTGTTCCAGCGCTCGCGTACGTGCCAGTTCATTATTTTTTTGTGTTGTGATCTGCCGCCCAACGCCCCTGTAACCTAAAAACTGCCCTTCAGCATTAAAAAAAGGATTGGCAGAAACTGAAATCCACCGAGCTTCGCCATCCGCAAGCTGCGTTTCGAATTCGAAGTTGTGACACGGCAATTGTGCAGCTAACAGCGCTGTATAAGCACGCAAATTCTCTACCGAATTGTGTGCATACACATGTTGCATCTGAGACCTAGATTTACCCAGTATTTGCGATGCAGGCATCCCGAAAACAGACTCAAAGTTTTCTGAAAAATAACTAAAACAGTGCTCTTTGTCAGTTTCAAAAAACCAATCCGAGGCCGACATGAAAAAGGCAAGGTCACGCTCGGCTTTCTGGCTTGCCATCAGCCCCAACAATTCGAATTCCTGAACAACCTGAACACGCTCTAGAGCGCTTTTCCTAAACAACATCGCAATTAAAAAACTGATCAAAATACCAGCAGAAAAACGAATCCAGACTGTGCTCCGATCGACCATGGCACTGAACTTAGGCGTTGACGCCACCTGCACAGACCAACGCACATTTAACCAGGACATAGGCTGGGTTAAAACGAATTCAGGCTTAGAAACAATATCGTTTTGTTCAGGCTGAAGGGCGTAAAGTAAGTTCTGTTCAGCAGCACCGGCCGCGTTGTCGCTAATACGAAAGGTGATCAGACCATTGACTACCTCGGGTAGATCAGTGAACAGTTCATCCATAAAGATCGGTGCTGTCAGCAAACCCAACAGCGATGCACGCCGCTCGGAAATCGACCCATGGAGCTTGCCCGAGCGATACATCGGAACATACAAAACCAGCCCGGAACCGGTTCCCACTGTTTGTAATATTCCCTTCAACTGAACCGAACCGGTTAAGGTCGCCTCACCAGTGTCAACAGCGCCCTGGATAGCGTGACGACGTTCGGGGTCAGAACCAGAATCAAAGCCTTGGAAATTCTCGAATTTATCATCCGACGCAAAAAATTTCACGATATAAAGATCGGAAAATTGTTGCTCTGACAAGGTTCTAATATCAAAATTCGTCGCAATGTCAGACCGCTGAATGGCCGCAAAAGTACCCAAGTCTGAGCGACGTACGCGCTCAATAAAACCCATACCGTGAACAGTTTTTCCGTTGAAATTAACGCCACCGCTTTTATAAAAATTGTTGAACGTGGTCCGGTCTATTTTGTTGTTCGTCGAATATAAGTTTTTAAGTCCATTGGTTTCCGCTAAAACCGCATCTAGGCTTCTCTGAATTTCAAATGTCAGCCGTTCACTTTTGATTTCCAAATTTTTATGCGCATCAAGATTGATGATGCGGTTTTGCAAATAAGCAGCAAAAATTGACAAGCAAAAACCAAAGATAAACACACCAACTGGCACAACATTGCTTGATACCCACCATTTATTTGACGTTCCCAAACTCACCTCAATACCTTTAGGAGCGCGTCCAGTTGTATGGGTTTCACAAACTCGGCAAGTACTCTTAGCCCCCTGTGGCTGGCGATCGTCTGCGCGACATCCAACATCTCACGATTCACACCGCTGACAAAAATAATCCCCCCTTTGAAGTTTCGTTTGACTAATTCCTCGATGAACTCGATGCCGTCCATGTAGGGCATGTAAATATCACAGATCAAAACATCCGGATGCGGCAACATGGTGTCCAACACATGAACAGCTTTTAGCCCGTTGCCAGCCAACAAAATATCAGTCACCCCCCAGCCGCTAAACGCTTTTCGCAATATTTCTTGGCTGTATTCGTCGTCGTCAACAATCAACACACACTTGGGAAAATTTTCAAAGTGAATCATTTTTATTTCTTTTTAAAAAATATCAGGCCGCAGTCATGCGCCGAATTGTTACTACGGCGGACTCCATCGCACTGGCCAGTTCGGCCAGTGCAAGTACCGGGTCAAGGTCTGAGCCTAGTACCCGCTCGGCCTCGGCAGCCGTTCGAAATACCTCAGGCAAGGCTAAGTTGGCGGCTACCCCCGCTAGCTTGTGGGCCATCTCCACAGCCGCCGCGTTGCCGTTGACAGCAAGTCTGGACTGCATCAAAGGTACCGTCTCTGCATAACGTCCAACAAAGCGGCTTAACCAATCTTGGTAAGCGGGCATGTCAGTCCAAATTTTAAGCCCTTCCACCACATTGATCACCGTCACATCTGGTGCCCACATCCCGGCCAACGGCAGGGGCTGACTGGCCGCGTTCACTAGCGCTTGGCGCGTCAGCCGTTGAATCAGCGTGATAGTCGACGGCACGTCGAATGGTTTACTGATGAAATGCGTCATACCCACAGCATGCGCGGCGTCTTGCTGCGACTTGAAGGCACCCGCCGTCAATGCGACGATAGGCAAGTGCGCAAACTCAGGCATTAATCGCAGTAGCCGTGTCGCCTCAATGCCGCCCAAGACCGGCATTTGCACGTCCATCAACACTAGGTCGACTTCTGCAGGGTGCATCACCAGCCAGTCAATGGCTTCTTGACCATTACTGGCAAGAGACACGACGGCGCCTTGCCCATGCAAAATGCGACGCGCCACTTCGCAGTTGATTTCACCGTCATCCACCACCAACACCCGAATGCCGTGCAAAGATTTCCCAGCCAAATTAGGCGCAGCGTTTTCGCTCACGACATAGGTTTGTGTCGGTTGATCCAGTGGTTGATCGCTGTCCGCGATAGTTTTCAGGGGTACAGAAAACCAGAACTCACTGCCCTGCCCCAAGATGCTGGTCAAGCCAATTTGCCCGCCCATCAACTGCACCAGTTGGCGGCAAATCGTCAACCCAAGGCCTGTCCCACCGAAGCGACGGGTGGTCGTGCTGTCAGCCTGCGTAAAGGCCGAAAAAACAGTGCTCTGCAGTTCAGGCGCAATGCCAATACCGGTGTCTCTGACACTGAAGCGAAGCAGCACCTCATCGGTGCCCCGCGACACCAGCTCGGTACGCAGCTCGACCTGACCCTGGCTGGTGAATTTAATCGCATTGATACTCAGATTGATCAGCACCTGCTCGAGCCGTAAAGCATCTCCAGACAGGGTGTAGATGCCCGGCACCAGCGGCGGCGGATGGATGATCAATTTGATGTTTTTTTCACCAACGGCCACGCCCAAGACCACGCTCAGCGAGTCGATCACATCGGTCAACCGGAAAGGTGCCTGCTCAATCATCATCTGGCCAGCTTCAATTTTGGAGACATCCAAAATGTCGCTGATCAGGCTGAGCAAAATCCGCCCCGAGGCTCTGATCTTGCGCACCATGCTGTGCGCGTCCGCGTCCAGATTGGCCTGCTCCAACAAATAAGCCAGACCCAAAATGGCGTTCAGCGGTGAGCGGATTTCATGGCTCATGCTGGACAGAAAATCAGACTTCGCCAAGTTGGCGTTGTCAGCTACGGCACGGGAGCTTTCAAGCTCAATGTTTTTTTCCTGCAAGACCATGTCAAGGCGCTTGCTTTCGGTGACGTCACGCGCCGCCGCGAAGACGCCTTGCAAGACCCGGTCGCGGTCGTAAAAGGTGGTGGCGTTGTAAGACACCACGGTTTCTTTGCCGTCCCTGGCGCGCACGGTCAATTCGTAATTGGTGATTTTTTTGCCGCTCAACACCATATTGATGGCGGCGACGGCGCGGTCTGGCTCCGTGAAGAACTTTTTAAACGGCGCACCAATCAACTCGTCGCGCGTGCAGTTGGTCAGCTCTTCCGTTTGCTTGTTGACGTCGGTGATGATGCCGGCGGGATCCGTGGTCATGATCGCGTCAATGTTGGCCTCAATCAGAGAGCGCGTGTAGAACTGCTGGTCGCGCAAGCGTTGATCCAGCTTTTTTTGCTCTTCTTCAATGCGCTTTCGGGCGGTGTTGTCTGTACCGATCAAGAGGTAACCAATGATGGTGTCTTGCGCATCGCGCAAGGCCGTCACCGACACCACCGCCGGGAATCGGCTGCCGTCTTTGCGGATGTAGGTCAGCTCGTAAATATCTTCAATGCCGCGTGAGGCCTTGAACACCAACGCTTCAAAACCCGGCGTGATCGGTGTCTCAAACTCAGCGCTCAAAGCGCTGGCACGCGCGATCACCTCTTGCGGATCAGAAATTTCAGCCGGCGTGACTTTGTTCATCACGTCTGCCGCCAAGTAGCCCAGCATGCGTTCAGCGCCGACGTTGAAAATCTGAATCACGCCCTTCGCATCGGTCGCAATACTCGAGAAGTTCGCACTGTTGAAAATAGCGCTTTGCAACGCACCGGCTTTAAGCAACGCTTCTTCCGCCTGCTTGCGAGCGGTGTTGTCCGTGCCGATCAAAAGGTAGCCAATGATGGCGTCTTGGTCATCGCGCAGGGCCGTCACCGACACCACCGCCGGGAATCGGCTGCCGTCTTTGCGGATGTAGGTCAGCTCGTAAATATCTTCAATGCCGCGTGAGGCTTTGAACACCAGCGCTTCAAAACCCGGTGTGATCGGCGTCTCAAACTCAGCGCTCAAGGCGCTGGCACGCGCGATCACCTCTTGCGGATCAGAAATTTCAGCCGGCGTGACTTTGTTCATCACGTCTGCCGCCAAGTAGCCCAGCATGCGTTCAGCGCCGACGTTGAAAATCTGAATCACGCCCTTCG
>CANFWI010000003.1 GCA_947450675.1 Comamonadaceae bacterium
CTCGATAGCTCAGTTGGTAGAGCGCCGGACTGTTAATCCGTAGGTCCCTGGTTCGAGCCCAGGTCGAGGAGCCAGAACAAGCCGAACAGGCTCTAAGCCCCCTGCTATTTTTCAAGATAGCATGGGGCTTTTTTTATGCCCTCAAATAATGAAATAGAGAAAGAAATCATGACCGATAAAAACACCCAACGGGTTCATCTCGAAACATTCGACGATTTCGACAACGGCCTGTCAGACCTGATTGACCTCTGGTCCAGCGCTGACAAAAAAGTCACCGCAAAAATCAAAGAAGCCGCCCTCGCCAATTACAAAGAAGACTTGGAAGAAGCCACACTCCAGTGGATTGACAACAAAGCCAAGTCTAAAAAATACGCGGCTATCGCTGAAGAACTGGCTGAGTTTGAGGACGCGCTGAATCAAGGCTGATGCGCTGCGGCATTGGGCGGTCACCGCAAGCCTTCACGTCAATCAACAGCCCGCATGCAAACCTCCCCGTCAACTGTCAAATTGTGGTTACTCGCCGGCCTGCTGGCATTCGGGCCAATCAGCCAGAGCCTAGCCGGGCAAGACTTTTCAGCCTGCCCGCAGTTCTTTGCGAATGGCATCGCGCCCGAGGTGAAGGATCGGCCCCTGCAGCGGGCGCTTTGTTTCGACGCCTTTGCTGTCTTGCACTCGGGCGAAAGCAAAACGCCGGTGTTCGTCGCTGAAAGGCTCAACCGGGCGGCGATCGCCGACACGGGTGAAAAACGCAGCAACCGGTTCTATGCAGAAGCCAGACTGCGGTCTGCCGAGCGCGCCACGTTAGCGGACTACAAGGGCAGCGGCTTCGATCGGGGCCACATGGCCCCCGCCGGCGACATGCCGACAGCACAGGCCATGGCGCAAAGTTTTTCTCTGACCAATATGGTGCCGCAAGCACCTGAGCAAAACCGGGGCGTGTGGGCGAAAGCGGTAGAGTCTTCGACACGCAAATATGCGTCACGCGCCTTGGGCGATGTTTACGTCATCACGGGCCCCGTCTATGTGCCCAGCATCGACCTGAGTCCCAGCATTGGCCCTGGCCATGTTCGCGTTCCCAAGTACTTGTTCAAGCTGGTCTATGACGAGCAGCAACACAAGGCCTGGGCCTATTGGCACGAAAACGCCAACGCAAACCCGGCCTCAGCACCGATCAGCTACGCAGAACTGGTGAAAAGAACGGGCATTTCCTTCTTTCCCGACACCCAAGTGGCCGGCCTTGCGTCTGCTCAGCATCCATGCCTTCGCTCGACCTTGAGCCATGCGCGCGGCATACCAACCAGAGCTTGGCAAGTCCAGATCACTGACGCGCATGTCCAACCCAACGGGGCGGCGCTGCACTCTCGCCCCTGCCAAGTCAGTTGATGGGCAACACGGGTTGATCAAGTCGCTATCGGCAACTCATCCCACCGCGTGGTGAAGCCGCCGGACCGATTGTCAGACTTCATGCCCCAGCGCTCGGCTGTACCGCAAACGCCTGTGCGCAAGGTGTTGCGCCCATAGGTTCGGTTCAGCGTGTCGAGCGCCGCCATCAATCTGGCTGAGCGGGCGCGGGCCGTGGGGTCGTCAAACAGTGTTTCTTGCCTGGCGGCTTGACTGGACAGCATGGTCAGCATGACGCCGGCTTTTTTGTACTGGTAGCCGGGCTTGTAAATCAACTCCAAGCCAAAAAGAGCTGCGCGCGTCAACGCCAGTGTGTCGCTGCTCGGGTCCATCAGCGGCACCAGCAGGCCGGCGTTGTATTGCGGATCGTTGGGCTTGAATCGGTTGGTTTGCACAAAGACTTGCACGGCCGCTGCCACCGAGGCCTGCTGGCGAAGTTTTTCAGCCGCCTTGGCGACGTAGCTGGCCACCGCTTCTCGCAACTCTGACAAGGTGATCACCGGCGTACCAAAGCTGCGCGAGCTCATGATTTGCTGCTTGGGCGGCGCAATGTCTTCGAGCTCTAGACAAGACACACCGCGCAACTCGTTGCAAGTGCGCTCCATCACCACGCCAAACTGCGCCTGCATGTGTTTGGGCGACTGACGCCGCAAGTCCAGCACGCTGTGCACGCCCATGGCTTGCAGCCGCTGGGCGATGCGCCTGCCGACCCCCCAAACCTCACCGACGTCGGTTTGCGACATCCACTGCAAACGCTCTGGCTTGCTCAGCGCGTGCAGGTCGCAGACGCCGTTGAACTCAGGGTTCTTTTTGGCCAGATGATTCGCCAGCTTGGCCAAGGTTTTGGTCGGCCCAATGCCTGCGCAAACAGGCAAGCCCGTCCATTGCCGAATGCGCTCCCGCATGAGCTGCCCCATGGCCACGCCGCCGCCGTAATGCCGCACCACTGACTCCACGCGCAAGAAGCTTTCGTCAATGCTGTAGACCTCGATGTCAGGGGCGAAGTCACGCAAGATGCTGACGACGCGGTTGCTCATGTCGCCGTACAGCGTGTAGTTGGATGAGAGCGCCTGAATGCCGTGCTCGGCGGCCAAGTCTTTCATCTTGAACCACGGCGTGCCCATCTTCACGCCCAAGGCCTTGACCTCGCCGCTGCGCGCCACGGCGCAACCGTCGTTATTCGACAGCACCACCATCGGCACGCCCTCCAGCTTGGGCTGAAAGACGCGCTCGCAAGAGACGTAGAAGTTGTTGACGTCGACCAGCGCAAACTGCGGCGCTACCGGCACGGTGGACACGTTCAGCCCCGCGACGTGAGGCGCCGCACCACGCCCACGACAACACCCCAAATTTCGAGCTCAGCGCCTTCGGCAAAGGTGATGGGCGCGTAGCTCGGGTTCTCTGGCCAAAGCTCGGGCTGGCCTTGGCGGTAGCGCAGCCGTTTGATGGTGTAGTCACTGTTCACCACGGCCACCACAATGTCGCCCGACTGCGGCGTGAGCGAGCGGTCGACCACCACCTTGTCTTCGTGGTGGATGCCGGCGTTGGTCATCGAGTCGCCCTTGACCGTGAACATGAAGGTGGCCGGTTTGTTGCGCACCAAATAGTCATTCAGGTTCAGCGTTTCTTCGGTGTAGTCGGCGGCGGGTGAGGGAAAGCCGGCCGACAACCGATGGCTGATCAGCCGCAGCTGCGCGGCTGGCTGGCTGGGCGCTAAATGGCGCGGAGATTGGTCAAGCGAGGGTTCAAGGCGGGGCAAAGGCATGGTGCAAGTACTGTATAAAAACACAGTCTACCTGCGGCATGGTCGATTGCAATGATTTTTTAGTCCAGCTGAGCGCCTGAATCTTTCACGATCTTGGACCAACGCACCAAGTCATCGCGCAACAGCATAGCCAGCTGATCCGGCGTGCCGGGCGCAGCCTCGACACCCAAGCCGACCAAACGTTCGCGCATCTCCGGGTTGTCCATCAGCTTGATGATTTCAGTGTTGAGCTTGGTGATGATCTCTTTCGGCGTTCCGACCGGAACGAACAGACCGTACCAAGCGTTGGCATACAGACCGGGAATCGTCTCAGCCAAAGTCGGCAGATCAGGCGCGAGCTGCGTGCGCTTTTCGGTACAGACACCGAGTGTGCGCAACTGACCACTGCGCACAAAAGGCATCAGGCCGGCCAAGCTGCCAAAGGTCATCGGCACCTGCCCTGCCACGACATCGGTCGCAGCCGCCGCCGCGCCACGGTAAGGCACATGCACGATGTCGATCCCCGCCGCGTTCTTCAGCATTTCACCCAGCAGGTGATTCACGGTGCCGTTACCGGCAGACGCGTAATTGAACTTGCCCGGGCTGGCTTTGGCGATTGCCACCAGCTCACGCAGATTTTTAGCCGGCACCGACGGGTTGACCGCGAGCATGTACGGGGCGACGCCGACGACCATGACGGGATCAAAGTCTTTGACCGGATCGAACGGCACCTTGCGGTAAAGAAAGGGATTGATGGTCTGCACGCTTTGCGCGTTCAGCAGCAGGGTGTGGCCGTCCTTGGGCTGCCGCGCCACGTAGGCCGTGCCGAGATTACCGCCTGCGCCCTGCCGGTTTTCAACGATGACTGGGTTACCGATGGCAGCCGACAAGCGTTGCGCCAGCGCCCGCCCGATCACATCATTGGCACCGCCCGGCGCTTGCGGCACGACGATGGTGATGACCTTGGAAGGGTATGAATCTGCCGCGCGGGCAGTGTTGGTCCAGAAAAAAGGCGTGGCCAACGAAGCGGCCCCGGCGATGATGTCTCGTCTGCTTGTCATTGCTTTGTCTCCTGCGTCAGCTTGGGCTGAACTAATGGTCATTGAACGCCGCGATCACGATAACATCATTGCTCACGTACCCAACGGCCTCCATGCGTCAGTGCCATCAACACCATCCGAGCTCAACCCACATGCAACCGACCTACGAAACCATCACCCTTGACAGGCCAGCGCCGCACGTTCTGCAGGTCACCTTGACGCGACCGGAAGCCGCCAACGCGCTCAACACCCAAATGGGCCGCGACCTGCTGGGACTGTGGACCAGCCTGACCGAAGACGCGGCCGATGTGCGCTGCGTGGTGCTCACCGGGCAAGGCGACAAGGTCTTCTGCGCCGGTGGCGACTTGAAGGAGCGCAACACCATGGACGCCGTGCAATGGCGACAGCAGCATGAGCTGTTTGAACGCAAGTATTGGGCGCTGGTCGACCTGCCCATTCCGGTCATTGCGGCCGTCAACGGACACGCTTACGGCGGCGGCTTAGAGATGGTGCTGTGCTGCGACTTTGCGTACGCCAGCGAGACCGCCCGTTTCGCCTTGCCGGAGTCCAAGCTCGGCATCATGCCGGGCGGCGGTGGCACACAAAACTTGCCGCGTGCCATTGGCGAACGCCGAGCCAAAGAGCTGATGCTGACGGGACGACCTTTCAGCGCGCAAGAGGCCTTGGACTGGGGCGTGATCAACCTGCAATGCGACGCTTCATCGCTATTGTCCAAAACGCTGGAGACGGCGACAACGATTGCCCAAGGTGCACCGCTGTCCATGCGGCAAATCAAAAAATCCGTGCGCTACGGTGGCCAAATGGAACTTCGCACGGCTTACCGTTTTGAAGTCGAGGCGTACAACCATCTGGTCGACACAGATGACCGCCGGGAAGGCGTGGCGGCCTTCAACGAGAAACGCCAAGCGGATTTCAAAGGTCGCTAATTTTTACGCCGCGCCAACACATGAGGGCACGCCGGTGAATCGACCGGATCGAAGCCATGGTGAGCATGAGTCATGCGGCACAATTTCCGCATGACCCGCCCCCGCAACAGCGCCCCTGAACCGCCACAAGGCACTGACGAGCGTGATCGTCTGGTGGCGATGCCCGCGCAGGCCGATTCAGAGGTAAGTCGGGTCATTGGTCAATTCCGCCCTCGTCTCACCCTGCAAACTCTGGACCGTGGCGATGGCCTGCTTGGCCTCAAGCCCCAAGGAAAGCTCGGCCCGCGCGGGGACAGCGTGACACTGGCCCAGTTTGACTGGACCTACCAGACAGAGGCGGGAGATCGCTGGCAAACGCCAGCCCCCAGTTCCATCCTGAACAACCGCCCACCGGCGACGCAACAACTGTTCGATGCCGATGGCACCGCGGTGCTGATGCCGCGCGATCTGGCCGCCGAAGTTGATGCGATGGATCTGGTCTGGGAGCTGGGCTTTGTCCCCTTGGAAGAAAGCACTTTTCAATGGCGCAGTGAAGACCACATCCCAGCGCTCGGCTCGGTTTGGACGCTGCCGCAAGAAGCCTTTTTTGGGGAATTTTGGGCTGAGCAAATCCCCCTGCTGCAAGCCAAAGGCTGGTCAGTGGTGGTGCTCCCCGGCTTTGCCCATGAAAGCGTGCCGGTGCAAGGCTGGAAGCTGGTGCTCAGCCACGACACCGGCGAAGTGCTGGGCAAGGAACTGGCCAGTCTTCTGGTGAAACCCGAGCGCGGCGTTGAAAAATTGCAGCTCCCTGAGCGCGAAGGCGCTTGGCTGCTGAGCCTGGGCATCGAGATTGACGGCCAAACGCTGGACTTGGCCCCGATGCTGGCCGACCTGCTGCGCCGCGATGCCCGCTGGCTCAACGCCGCACAAATCGCCGCCATCGACGACATGGCCATCGTGACGTTGCGCGCGCCGGGTGGCCAGCGCATCGAGGCGCCCGCCGCGCCACTCAAAGCCATCGTCGGTTCGATGTTGGACTTGCTGACCGACCCGCTTCGCAATCAAGCCTCGCTCCGGTTGGGCGCATGGGAAGCACGCCGGCTCGATGCCTTGCGTGCCAGCCTGCTGGAGACACACCGCGTAGGGCCACACAACACCTGGCAACTCGAAGGTGATCTGGGCTTGGCCAGCTTGGCCAAACGCCTGAAAATCTTGGGCGCGCCGCAAGCAGTGGCCGCACCCGAAGGCCTGCAAGTGCAACTGCGGCCTTACCAGTTAGAAGGTCTGGCTTGGCTGCAATACCTGCGCGCGCAAAGCTTGGGCGGCATCCTGGCTGACGACATGGGACTGGGTAAAACCGCGCAGGCATTGGCCCATGTGCTGACCGAAAAGAACGCGGGCCGACTCGACTTACCGGTGCTGGTGGTGCTGCCGACTTCGCTTATCTTCAACTGGCAAACAGAAGCAAAACGCATGGCACCCGGCCTGCGCTTACTGACTTTACAAGGGCCGCAGCGTGACGCATGGTTTGAGCAAATGCCCGCCCACGACGTGGTGCTGACCACTTACCCGCTGTTGTGGCGCGACATAGAAGCACTGGCCGCACAGCACTTTCATTTGGTGATTCTGGACGAAGCGCAGATGGTGAAAAACGCCGGTAGTCGCAGCGCCCGCGCCCTGCGCCGTCTGCAGACCCGACACAGCGTGTGCCTGACCGGAACACCGATGGAAAACCATCTGAGCGAACTGTGGGCGCAGTTTGACTGGCTGATGCCCGGCTTCTTGGGCAACGCCCGACACTTTGCCGCTCAGTGGCGCAAGCCGATCGAAGAAAACGGAGAAACCCTGCGCGCGGCACTGCTGGCCCAACGCGTGCGCCCGTTCATCCTGCGCCGACGCAAACAAGATGTGGCCAGTGAACTGCCACCGCGCACCGAGATCATTCAACGCGTGCAGTTGCAAGGCCAACAGCTCGAACTGTATGAGAGTGTTCGCGTGGCGGTCGACGTACAAGTGCGCCGCGTGCTGCAACGCAAGAGCTTTAACGGCGCACAAATCACCATCTTGGACGCCCTGCTCAAGCTGCGTCAAGTCTGCTGCGACCCGCATCTGGTCAAGGGCAGCAAGTCAGCTCCGAGCATGGAGCGCGCCAAATTAACGCTGTTGACCGACATGCTGCCAAAACTGGTGGAACAAGGCCGCCGCGTGTTGGTGTTTTCACAGTTCACAGAGTTGCTGGACCTGATTGCAGATCAACTGCGGGATCTCGCGTTGCCGTTTCTAAGTCTGACCGGCAAGACCCCGACCGAGGAGCGCGGCCAAGTGGTGCAGCGTTTTCAAGCGCAAGAAGTTCCCGTGCTCTTGGTCAGCCTGAAAGCCGGTGGCCTCGGCTTGAACCTGACCGCTGCCGACACCGTGATTCACATGGACCCGTGGTGGAACCCCGCCGTCGAAGAACAAGCCACCGCACGCGCCCACCGCATTGGCCAAAACCGGCCGGTGCTGGTCTTCAAGCTGGTGGTGCAAGGCAGCATTGAGGAGCGCATGTTGGAGTTGCAGGCACGCAAACTGGCGCTGAGCAACAGCGTGCTGGGACACGATGCAGCGGGTGCGCTCAAGTTTGACGCAGCGGATCTCGATGCTTTGCTGGCGCCGATCGGTGTTGTTACAGCCGCTTTGCAACTGCCAGAATTAGCGATGCAACGTTGAGGGGTGATGCTTGATCGATGAGACAACAGACTTTCAACATCTGCACGGGCATCGCAATGCGAGCACCAACGAAAAAGCCGCTTCGCACGTTAATGCAAAGCGGCTTTTCGAGATTCAGTGGTGGGACGTGCGGGGGTCGAACCCACGACAAACGGATTAAAAGTCCGCTGCTCTACCAACTGAGCTAACGTCCCACTTATTCTTTTTAACTCTCTTCTGATTCAGAGTTTGTCTGTACCAGTCGAGCCTCAAATTATAGCGTCCTTTTTTGCTTGTTTTGAGAACCGGAAGCAATTTTATCTAACAACCAGCCTGCAGCACACACGCCGAAGGTTGATGTGACGCTGACCACCGATCCGTAACCGTGGCAATTCAGGCTGCCGTCACTGGCTTCACTACTAGTGGTGGCTGCGGTTTCAATGGCGCACTGCGGATCTGGCTGCATCACCGACTCGCGGCTGAACACGCAGGTGACGCCAATCTTGCCGACGCGTGCGGCGCCCTGCTCTTTACGCAGACGGTAGCGCAACTGTGCGAGCAACGGGTCGTGCGTGGTGAGTGAGAGGTCTTCGATGTCAACACGGTGAGCGTGACGCTTGCCGCCTGCCGCACCGACGGTGATGAAGTTAATGCCATGCTGAATTGCCCAGGCGGCCATCGCTGTTTTGGCCCTGACTTGGTCACAAGCATCCAGCACAGCCAACGGGGCCGCAGAGTCGAGAATGTCTAGGCCAGCGATGTGCGGCCAGTTGGTGGCGTCAACAAATTCTTCAATGCAGCGCACTTCGCAGCTGGGGTTGATCAACTGAATGCGCTCGCGCATGGCTTCGACTTTGGACTGCCCTAGCGTGTTGTCCAAAGCGTGAAGTTGGCGGTTGATGTTGGACTCAGAAATATGGTCTAAGTCGATCAGGGTGAGTTTGGCAACACCGCTGCGGGCAAGTGCTTCTGCCGCCCAGGAACCGACGCCGCCCAAACCCACCACCACAGCATGCGCTTGACGAATTCGCTGCGCGCCAGCCTGACCGTAAAGACGAGCAAGGCCGCCAAAACGTCGATCAAGATCAGCCGGCACCGCGGCATCGACAGGGACAAAAGCAGCCACTACAGCGTGCGCTCGAGGCGCCAGATTTGGTAGTTGAGGCCGGCAACGGCACCGAGCAATATAGCCGCCAAGGCCACGAAGCTGGTCGCACTCAAGGTCGAAATTCCAGACAAACCCTGCCCGATGGTGCAGCCCATGGCCGCCACACCACCGACGCCCATGAGCACAGCGCCAACGAGATGGTTGGCCGTGTCTTCGGTACCACCGAAGCCTTCCCAGCGAAATGAACGTGTCGTCAATGAATACACAGCAGAACCCACCACCACGCCGACCACCGAGACGATACCCAAGGTCAGCACTTTGCTTTTGTCACTGAAAAATAACAGCCAGTCGAGCGTGTAAGCCACTGGCGAGACAAAACTCATGGCCTCGGCACGGCCAGAATTAGTGGCTAAAAATACCGACTCCAAGGTCTCAGGATGTTCAACTACAAAACCGAAGCTACCGCTGACCCACCACAGTGCAGTGATGATGGCACCAACGCCAAGGCCGGCAATGAGGTTGTCAAAGCGTAGGAAATCCCGCCCGCTCATCGCCCACACCACCAGTGCCAAACCGAGTGCAAGACCAACAACCAAAGCGGTTGCAGAGGGTGAGAAGCCGGTGGCATTGGCCAGCCACTGGCCGAGTGTTGCGGGCGTCAAAAAATCGATGGCGACGCTGTCGACCGTGTTGACCCGCAGCACTGCGGTGATGCCCTTGAGTGTGGCAAAAGCGGCTAAGCCCATGACGATAAAAACCACCAAAGACTTGAGGTTACCGCCGCCCACGCGCACCAGCGTTTTGCTACCGCAACCCGAGGCCAGCACCATGCCGAATCCAAACAGCAAGCCGCCCACAAGGGCAGACAACCAGAGAAAGCGGTTGGACACGTAAAGCGTCTTGGTTGGGTCGATCAATCCAGCGGCGGCCAAACAGGCAAAGCCGATCAGGGAGATGCCGGCAGCCAGACCCCACACGCGCATGCGCGTCCAGTCGCCCATGCTCACAATGTCGCTGACTGCGCCCATGGTGCAAAAGTGAGTCCGTTGTGCCAGTGCGCCAAAGAGCACCGACAGGGCAAAGGCAGACCAAAGAATTTGGCTGTTGAGGGATTGAAGCGCAATGATGTCCATCCCCGCATTTTACGGGGGATGAAAGGCCCGGGTCGCGGCCCAAATGAACCGGTTACTTCAGTTTGGCTAAACGCTCTTTGCCAACTGTTGCAGCCTCAGACTGGGGATAGGTCTTGAGCAGTTCGCCCAAGGTTGTACGAGCGCCTTTGGTTTCTTTCAGCTCAATCTGGCAATTAGCGATAGACAGCAAGGCCTCAGGCGCACGCAGATGGGTCGGCGACGCACTCATGAGCGCGCGAAAGTTACTCACGGCGTCTTTGTAATTGCGCTGGGCGTACTGAGCATTGCCCAACCAAAACAGAGCCGAAGGGTTATAGCCACTGCTAGGGTAGCGCCGGTTGAAATCAGTGAATAAGGACTGGGCTTGTGCAAAGTCACCCTTGCGCAAGGTCGCCAATGCCGCATCAAAATCACGTACCTCTGCAGGGTCGGCGACGAACTCAAGCCCATCAACCCGAACCTTGCTGGGTTCAAACTTTTTGAGCCGATCTTCGATCGATTGCATCAAGTCTTTTTGACGGAGTTGAACATCCGTCAGATCGCGCGCAAATTGCTCGTCTTGGCCACGAATTCGGGCCAACTCGCCGCGAGAAACTTCAATCTGACTCGCCAACTCGAGAATGCTTCGACGAAGCTGCGCATTCAGCTGCGCATTTTCCTCATTCGCTTTGCGAAGATCTTCGGCACTTTTCACTTGAAGTGCATCGACCTTGGTACGCAGTTCCAGAATCGCTTGGCGCGCTTCGTCGTCACCAAAGAGAGCTGCGTGGGCTGTACTCATTGACAGCAACACGACTGCCAAAAAGACGCGGCGGCAGCGCTGTTTCAATGATGGCATCACAGCGTGAATCCCGCGATTCATCGGTAGTTGATTTCAGCGCGGCGATTTTTGGCGAAAGCCTCTTCGGTATCACCCGCCATGGCTGGCTTTTCTTTGCCAAAACTAACGGCTTCGACTTGCGTCTCGGCGACACCCAACAATGCCAGCGAACGGCGAACGGCTTCAGCACGTTTTTGACCCAGCGCCAAGTTGTATTCGCGGCCGCCACGTTCGTCGGTGTGACCTTCAATAGAGATCTTGCGGCTCTTGTTCGCGGTCAGAAAGCGGGCATGCATTTCAATGGCGCCCTGAAACTCAGAATTGATAGTGAAGCTGTCATAACCGAAATAAATAATGCGAGCAGCACCCACGGGGCCTGCAGCCGTGGTCTCGGTGGTCATGATCTCCACGGGCGCTACGCCGCGGCCAGAGACGCCACCAGCAGCACTGCCTGCACCCATAGACCCAGCACTGCGGTCTTCAACTGGAACATCGCTCAGCTTGACACTGGAGCCACAAGCGGCCAAAACAAAAGAAAGCGTGAGCACGGACAAGACTGAAAAAATACGTTTCATGGAAACCTCGTGAAAATAAGAGCTAAAAAAGAAAAGTAATGAAAAAATTAACGCTGGAACGGGCCCCAGTCGGGCTCGCGGATATCACCGCTCGCACCAGACAAACGGGCCTTGATTTTCCCGTCCAGCGTGGCAGTCATCAAGGCCTCCCGGCCTTGCTGTTGCGTCGCGTACAGGACTAATCTGCTGTTTGGCGAGAAGCTGGGGTTCTCGTCAGCGTTGGTGTCGGTGATCGACGAAACGGCGCCACTGCTCAAGTCCATCAGATGCAACTTGAAAGCACCTCCAACCCTGGAAATATAAGCCATCCATCGGCCGTCAGGGCTGAGCGCGGGAGAAATGTTGTACGAGCCCGTGAAGGTGACACGCTGTGGGTTGCCCCCCGAAGGTGCCATCTTGTAAATTTGCGGTGCACCACCGCGGTCACTCACAAAATAAATGCTTTTACCGTCTGGTGCGTAAGTCGGTTCGGTGTCAATGCTGGCGGACTGCGTCAGTCGACGCGGCTCGCCACCATTGAAGTCGATCGAAAAAATCTGCGAGCCACCATCTCGGCTGAGTGTGGCGACCAGTTGACGCCCGTCGGGAGACCAAGCGGGTGCGCTGTTAGAGCCTTTGAAGTTGGCCAACAGGCGGCGTTTACCGGTGGCCACATCGTGCGAATAAATCACCGGCTTGCGCGACTCAAAAGACACGTAGGCCAGCTGAGTACCGGTTGGCGACCACGACGGTGAAATGATCGGCTCAGGACTTGTCAAGGCAGACTGCGCGTTTTCGCCGTCAGAGTCTGCAACCCACAAGTTAAAACGGTTAGCGGCTTTGGTGACGTAAGCGATGCGGGTGGCAAAAATACCTTTTTCGCCGGTCAGCTTTTCATAAATAAAGTCGGCCACACGGTGCGCAGCCAAGCGCAAATCACCGGCAGCCACCACATGGCTTTGACCACCGAGATCCTGGCTGCGAACCACATCCCACAGCCGAACACGCACATCGAAGCGGCCATCTGCCAGCTTGGAAATGCTGCCAGTGGCGACCGAATCTGCGCCACGCTGACGCCAAGCAGAAGCGTCCAATTGGGTTGTTTCGTCGGCCATTAAACCCGCCGCATCAACTGAACGAAACATGCCGCTGCGTTCAAGATCCGCCTTGACAATGGCGCTGATCTTTTGAGGGGACTGACCTTCACCCTTGAAGACGGGGAGTGCAATCGGCAATTGCGTCATGCCAACGCCAGAAACTTCAACGCGAAATTGGGCCAATGCAGAGGACGCACTGACCGCCAAAAGAGTGGCAGAAGACAGCGCTTTGAGTGCGCCCCGTCTTTCAAGATTTACAAAACGAAAATCATTATTCAATTTGACAACCCAGACAATTCAATTTGAAAAAGTACGTGAATGCACTTTTAGCCTGCATGGTACACATCGCAAAGGCCAACACAGAGGCTGAAAGTCTAAACGAAACAATTCGATGCCAATTATCGCCGCACAGGCGCCAAGCAGATCAAACCACGTAGACTCTGGCCCAACCTCAAGTCGGTGAAACACACCGATAATCCCATCCGAGCAGGCAACCAGGGAAAAGCTCTTGAACCATTCTTCTTCGTCCCAAGCGACTGCTCTGACACCCCCCGCTGCGGCGCATAAACGTACGCTTCCTGAAAGCGTCGTCAGACTTTGGCCGTATTTCAGCAGTTCAAAAAGTGGCTGGATTTTGGCGATTGCCGCCACCTTGATGGCCTCCGCCACCGAACCAATGGTGCCGGCCTTGCTCAAGCCTTTGTTGGATCGAGGCTTCAAGCCTGGCGGCGAGCTCAGCATCTGGCAAGTTCCCGTCTTCCTGATGCTGCTTTTTGGTGTCCGCGGACTGGCCGGCTTTGTGGCGCAGTTCGGTCTGGCCCGGGTCACCAACCTAGGGCTTCAAAAACTGCGCGAAGCGATGTTTGACAAGCTGCTAAGCGCCCGCTTCAGCCTGTTCACCGAGCAGACGTCGAGCACCATCGCCAACACCGTTGTCTACGAAGTCCAGAATGGTTCCAGCTTGCTGGTGAACGCCGTCATGCGATTGGCGCGCGATTTGCTGAGCATGCTGGCCTTGGTGGGCTACCTGCTGTACCTGAACTGGAAACTGACGCTGGTCGTGGCGCTGGTTTTTCCAGTTGTCATCGTTGTTGTACGAACCCTCTCAAAGCGTCTGTACCGACTCACCAAAGAAAGTCAAATTGCCACCGACGACCTAGCCTATGTCGTTGAAGAAAACGTGTTGGCACATCGCGACATACGTTTGTATGCGGCACAAACGATTCAATCCCAACGCTTTCATCAGCTCAGTCTGTCGCTACGTCACTTGTCCACCAAATCGACAGTGGCTCACGCCGGCATGAGTGCCCTCACCCAGCTATTGGCTGCCGTAGCGCTGTCGGCCGTGGTCTCTATTGCCTTGCTGCAAAGCGCTCATGGCGCCACCACGGTCGGTAGTTTTGTGGCCTTTGTCACGGCCATGCTGCTGCTGATCGCGCCCATTAAAAGTCTGTCTGACGCAGCCACGCCCATCACACGCGGCATCGCGGCGTTAGAGCGCGGCCTGAATCTTCTCGACCACATTGAAGACGAAACCGGCGGCAGTTTCAGCAAACAAAGAGCGACCGGAGAGATCACATTTGCAGACGTCTCGGTACGCTACAAAGCCGACGCCAATCCAGCGCTAGACCAATTCAACCTGAACATCAAACCGGGTGAAACCATCGCCATTGTTGGCACGTCTGGTTCGGGGAAAAGCACGCTGGTGAACTTGCTACCGCGCTTTCGGGATGTCACGTCAGGCGTGATCAGCCTAGACGGCGTTCCGCTCAACCACTGGAGCCTGACATCGCTGCGCGAACAGTTTGCCTTTGTCAGCCAGCATGTGGTGATGCTCAACGAGTCAATTGCATCGAATGTCGCTCTGGGGCAGCCGATTGATCGGGCACGGGTGACTCACTGCCTACAAGCCGCCAACCTCGACAAGCTGATGGCGGAACTGCCTGACGGCATGGACACCCTGCTCGGCCACAACGCCATGCAACTATCCGGCGGCCAGCGGCAGCGTTTGGCCATCGCCAGAGCGCTCTACAAAGATGCGCCAATTTTGATTTTGGACGAAGCCACCTCAGCGCTGGACACAGAGTCAGAGCAAGCGGTTCAGCAAGCGATTGGGCGGCTGACGGCCAACCGAACCTCCCTCGTGATTGCGCACCGCCTGTCAACCATTCAACATGCCGACAGAATCATCATGCTGGAAAGCGGTCGGGTGCTGGAGTCTGGCACGCATGAGGAGTTGTTGGCCAAAGGCGGGGCCTACAACCATCTTTACCAGTTGGGCTTCAACACCAGCAGCAAGACCCACTGAATTCAGAGCAGCACGATGTCGTAGTGCTCTTGCGCCATCGCGACTTCAGACTGCAAAGAAATTGGCTTGCCGATGAAGGCACTCAAGCCAGCCAAGTGCTGGCTTTCTTCATCCAAAAATAACTCAATCACTTGTGGCGCCGCCACAACCCGAAACTCACGCGGATTGAACTGCCGAGCCTCGCGCAGTATTTCTCGCAAAATGTCGTAGGTCACGCTGCGCGCGGTCTTGACCACACCCTTGCCGCCGCAAGCGCTGCACGGCTCGCAGAGTTGATGTGACAACGACTCACGCGTGCGTTTACGCGTCATCTCCAACAAACCCAGCGCCGAAAATCCGTTGACTGTGGTCTTGATGCGGTCGCGCGCCAGCTGTTTTTTGAACTCGACCAGCACCGCGTCGCGGTGGTTATCACGCAGCATGTCGATGAAGTCAACGATCACGATGCCGCCCAAATTGCGCAGCCGGAGTTGCCGGGCAATCGTCTGCGCAGCTTCCAAATTTGTCTTGAAGATAGTTTCGTCAAAGTTCCGTGCGCCGACAAAACCACCGGTATTCACATCGACCGTGGTCAGGGCTTCGGTCTGGTCAATGATCAGGTAACCCCCTGACTTGAGTTCCACCCGACGCCCCAAGGCGCGCGCAATTTCTTCGTCGATGTTCAACAAATCAAAGATCGGACGCTCACCGGCGTAAAGCTGAATTTTCTTCAGCGTGGCCGGCATGAACTCCGCGGCAAAGCTTTGCAATTTCACGCACTGATCACGCGAATCGACACGGATGCTTTGCGTGGCGTCAGAGACCACGTCGCGCAACACGCGCTGCAATAAATTGAGGTCTTGGTGCAAGACAGAGGTCGGCGGTAGTCGCAAGGACGCGTCTTTGATGCGAGCCCAGGTCTTGCGCAAATACGCGATGTCTTCACTGAGTTCAGCGTCACTCGCCTCTTCACCGTTGGTGCGCAGAATAAAGCCGCCACCCGCCTCGCCGGCGAGGACTTGCAAACGCTGGCGCAAATCTTCACGCTGCTTGGGCGGTATTTTTTGCGACACACCAATGTGGCTGTCTTGCGGCAAAAACACCAGCAAGCGCCCAGCAATACTGACCTGCGCAGTCAAGCGCGCGCCCTTGGTGCCGATCGGGTCTTTGAGGACTTGCACCATGATGGCCCGTCCCTCAAACAGCTGCTTCTCAATCGGCAAAGGCGGGGCGGCGTCTAGCTTGCCGGGCTCGGCTTCTGCGTGGCGGCTGTTGATGCTGCTCATCAAGTCAGCCACATGCAGAAAGGCGGTGCGGTCGAGTCCGATGTCAATGAAGGCCGACTGCATTCCGGGCAGCACGCGGACCACCTTGCCAAGGTACACATTGCCGACCAAGCCACGTTCGAGCGAACGCTCAACGTGCAGCTCTTGCACGGCGCCGTTTTCAACCACAGCGACGCGGGTTTCCTGGGGCGACCAATTGATCAGGATTTCCTGTGACATGGGGGACTGTCCTGGTGTCAGATCTTCACGCCGACGGCGCGCAAGAGCAATGAGGTTTCATGCAGCGGCAAACCCATGATGCCCGAATAACTGCCGCTGATGCGGGTGATGTGAACCGCCGCCCTGCCCTGCACGGCATAAGCCCCGGCTTTGCCCATGGGCTCACCTGAGGCGACATAGGCTTTGATTTGGGACCGCGTCATGGCGGAAAAAGTGACGCTAGAAATGCTCAGCGCTTCGAAAGTCTTTTTACCGTGCTGCACCGCCACCGCCGTCAGCACCCGGTGCGTCGCGCCCGACAACAGCGTCAACATGCGGATCGCATCAGCGTCGCTCGAGGGCTTGCCCAAAATGGTTCGACCCAAGGCGACGGTGGTGTCAGAACACAGCACCGGCGCAGCCGGCAAACCTTGCCGCTGCAGGCGCGCCACAGCCGCTTGCAACTTGAGCCGCGTGACACGCTTGACGTAGGTCGCCGGGGCCTCAGCCCCATGCACAACTTCAAGTGCTTCGGCGTCTTCAGACGGGTCCGGCAACAAGCGCTTGAACGACAAACCCAGTTGCTCTAACAACTGCGCCCGACGCGGGCTTTGAGAGGCTAGGTAGATGAAATCGGACATGGCTATTCGCGGTGGTAGGGATGGTTCACCGTGATGCTCCAGGCGCGGTACAACTGCTCAATCAGCAGCACACGCACCATGGCGTGAGGCAGCGTCAAGTCAGACAAACGGATGCGTTCGTGGGCGGCTTGTTTGAAGCCAGGGTCAAGGCCGTCGGGGCCACCGATGACGATCGCAACATCATCGCCCTCGCGCTGCCAATGCCGAAGTTTGTCGGCCAAAGCCACTGTGGTGATGTTGGTGCCGCGCTCGTCTAAGGCGACGATGCGCATGCCTTTGGGAATCGCCGCTTCAATGCGCGAACGCTCTGCGGCGAGCAAATTCTCAAGGGTTTTAGAAGCGCGGGCTTCGGTCTTGACCGCCTTCAGCTCGACTTTGAGTTCAGGCGGGAAGCGCTTGGCGTAGTCGTCGTAGGCGGTCTGCGCCCAGTCGGGCACCCGTTGACCGACTGCGACGATCTGCAGCCTCATGCGCTCCGGGGAGTTTTCTTGGCCGCGACCTTTTTAGCCGGCACTTTCTTAGCTGCTACCTTCTTGGCGGCGACTGGCTTGGCGGCGACTTTCGGCGCTGCCGGCTTTTTCAGCGCGGCCGTTTTAGCAGCCAAGCTTTTTGGCGCAGCCCTTTTGACTGGTGCGGCTTTCACCGGTGCTGCGGCAACCGACTTGACCACTGGTTTGGCGCGCGGCTTGGCCGTCGCTTTTGGCAGTGGCGTGTTGGTGACGATGGCCTTGACCGCCGCTTTCACGGACGGCTTAGGAGCCGCCTTGGCTGCGCCGCGCTTGATTGGTGCTTTCTTGGCGGCTGTCTTGGCGCTGGCAGGAGCCGGCTCACCACTGACGCGGGCCGCTTTTTTGGCAGCGTTACGGGCCACGGTACGGGCTGCTGTGCGGCCGCTAGGCGCTTGCTCGACTTTGGCCGCGGCTTCAGCCGCAGCCAAAGCAGCAGCGCGCGATGCTTTGACCAGCGGTGCAACAGCGCCAAGTTTGAGCTTGACCGGCTTGTCGCCCCACAGCTCTTCGAGGTGGTAGTACTGGCGAATCGTCGGTTGCATGATGTGCGCCACAGCAGCACCGCAATCCACAATGATCCACTCGCCGTTTTGCTCGCCTTCAATGCGGGGTTTGCCAAAACCGGCTTCGCGCACGGCATCGCGCACGCTGGCGGCCAGCGCTTTGGTTTGGCGGTTCGAGGTGCCCGAAGCCACGATGACACGCTCAAACAAAGACGTGATGTGCTCCGTGTCGAAGACTTGAATGTCCTGCGCCTTGACGTCCTCCAAGCCATCCACAATGGCCCGCTGAAGTTTTTGGATGTCTTTTTTGTCGGCGCTGGTGTAGTTGTCGGTCATGCGGTGCTCAAGGAGAGGTTGGACGGGCTTGGTACAGCCCATGGAGTGAAATATAACGCGCTACGGCGTCCGGAACCAGTCCGGCAAGATCTGGCTGCGATGTATTGAGGGAGCCGGTGTGAGTGGCAATTCGCTGGCGGATTGCCGTTGCGCTGACAGTCATGGGAGGCAGTTGCAGGTGAATGCTCTGCCGCAAAGCTGGCGTCTGCGTCAGCACATCGGCTGGCGCGCTGGCCTGCAGCGGGCGTTCCGCTACACAAACTGTAGCTCGCGAGAGTATATCCTGCCACCGGTGCCACTGCGTGAAGGCCGCCAACTGGTCGCCACCGATGATCAGAAAGAACGAGGCACCAGGCTCTTCGGCCTGCAACGCTTCGATTGTGTCGATGGTGTAGCTGTGCCCTTCGCGCTTGATTTCACGATCATCAATGCGGATGCGGTCAAGCCCGCTGAAGGCCAGTTGCGTCATCTTCAGCCGATGCTCGGCAGCGCTCAAGGGGCGATCTTTGTGCCACGCGAAGCCGGTCGGGATGATTTTGAGTTCATCCAGCTTCAACTGGTCGATGGCCGTTTGGGCCAACGCCAAATGCGCGTTGTGCGGCGGGTCAAAGGCACCACCAAAAACACCGATACGCTTCAAACCCAGTCCCTTCGGACCAAGAAATCACGCGTCAAAGCCGCTTCCGGCGACTCTGGCGGGTCTTCGCGCCGATACGACCAACTCGTCAGCGGCGGCATCGACATCAAGATAGATTCGGTGCGCCCGCCTGACTGCAAACCAAAATGTGTGCCGCGGTCCCAGACGAGATTGAACTCAACGTAACGGCCGCGACGATACAGCTGAAAATCTCGTTCAACTTGACCATAAGGCGTGTCCATGCGGCGCTCAACAATGGGGAGGTAGGCCATCAAGAAAGCATTCGCTACGCTCTGCATCATGGCAAAACTGCCCTCCATACCGAGCTCCTGGAAGTCGTCAAAAAACACGCCGCCAATGCCGCGCTGCTCTTGCCGGTGCTTCAGATAGAAATACTCGTCGCACCAGGTTTTGAAGCGCGGGTATTTGTCTTCGCCAAACGGCGTCAGCGCGTCCTTGCAAACCTGATGAAAATGCACCGCGTCTTCTTCAAAAGCGTAGAACGGCGTGAGGTCCATGCCGCCGCCGAACCAAACAGCAGGCACACCTGAGGCTGGGGTAGCGGTGAGCATGCGCACATTCATGTGCACGGTCGGCACATAGGGGTTGCGCGGATGAAAAACCAGCGACACACCCATGGCCTCAAACTGTGCACCCGCCAGCTCTGGCCGGTGCTGCGTGGCGGACGGTGGCAAGCTGGCTCCCCGTACATGCGAGAAACCGCAACCGGCGCGCTCAAAGACCCGGCCCTGCTCCAGAATTTGCGTGACGCCGTTGCCCTGCAAGGCTTCGCCCGGCGCTTTTTCCCAAGCGTCAGAAACAAAAGAGTGGCCGTCAAGTGCGGCCACAGCCGAGGTGATGCGCTGCTGCAAACCGAGCAAAAAATCTCGGCCAGCTTCAGCCGTTTTTTCTGAAGAAATAGTCAAAGTCATCTCAAAGTTGCATCAAGACTTGATGGCCCGGTAGCCAATGTCTTTGCGGTATTGCGCGCCGTCAAAATGAATCTTTGCAGCCACATCGTAAGCATGCTTTTGCGCTTCTTTGACGGTGCTCCCCAAGGCGGTGACGCACAAGACGCGGCCGCCCGAGGTCAGTGCCTCGCCTTTGCTCGCCGGCACCGTACCAGCATGAAACACCATGACATCGGCCTGCTGCATCAGCTCTAGGGATGGCACGCCGGTGATCAAGTCGCCCTTGCGGGGGTTGAGCGGATAACCGTGTGCGGCCATCACCACGCCCAGGGCCGGACGACGATCCCACTCCAACTCAACTTGGTCCAACTGGCCAGAAGTTGCAGCCATCATCACGTCGTACAAATCTGACTTCAGGCGCATCATGATCGGCTGCGTTTCAGGGTCGCCCATGCGGCAGTTGAACTCCAGCGTTTTGGGATTGCCTTCAGCGTCAATCATCAGCCCGGCATACAAAAATCCGGTGAACTCAATGCCGTCTTTTTCCATGCCTTTGATGGTCGGCATGATGATCTCGCGCATGGCACGCGCATGGATTTGCGGCGTCACCACCGGTGCGGGCGAGTAAGCGCCCATGCCGCCGGTGTTCGGGCCCGCATCACCGTCTAGCAGTCGTTTGTGGTCTTGGCTGGTCGCCAGCGGCGTGACATTTTTACCGTCGCACATGACGATGAAACTGGCTTCTTCGCCCTGCAAAAATTCTTCGATCACCACGCGGGCGCCGCCTGCGTTGTGCGTCACGCCGAGCGGGTTGAAGCTGGCGTCAGGCGCGAGCATGAAGTCAATCGCCTCATGCGCCTCTTGCAGTGACATCGCCACCACCACGCCTTTACCGGCAGCCAAGCCATCGGCTTTGACAACAATGGGCGCACCTTTTTTGTCGATGTACGCATGGGCGGCCACCGGGTCTGAGAAGGTTTCGTACTCGGCCGTGGGAATGCCGTGGCGCTTCATGAAGGCCTTGGAAAAAGCCTTGGAGCTTTCGAGCTGCGCGGCGGCTTGGGTCGGGCCGAACACACGCAAGCCGTGGGCGCGAAAGTCATCGACGATACCAGCGGCGAGTGGCTGCTCAGGACCAACGACCGTCAAGACGATTTTTTCAGCCAAGGCCCATTCGCGCAGCGCTTTGATGTCCGTGATGGGAATATTTTCCAGGCGCAAATCCAGCGCCGTGCCGCCATTGCCAGGCGCCACATACACCGCCTGCAACTTGGGGGACTGCGCCAGCTTCCAAGCCAACGCGTGCTCACGGCCACCGCCGCCTACAACCAAAACTTTCATGCCAATACTTTCATGCCGTAGCGTTCATTTTTAAAATTCAGGGAGCGGGTCAAAGCGACAGCGCCGCGTTGTGAAAGACCGCTTGGGTGTCGTCCAAGTCTTCCAGAATGTCGAGCAGCTTTTGCATTTTTTGCGCGTCATCGCCGCTCAGCTCAATGCTGTTTTCGGCGCGCATGGTGACTTCAGCCACCTCGGCAACCAAACCCGCAGCCTCAAGAGCATTTTTGATCTTTTCGAAATCGGCGTACGGTGTCAACACCTCGATAGCGCCATCCTCATCGGTGATCACGTCGTCAGCGCCAGCGTCCAGCGCCAGTTCCATGACTTTGTCTTCGCTGACACCGGGCGCGTAAATCAGCTGGCCGCAGTGTTTGAACTGGAACGCCACCGAGCCTTCGGTGCCCATGTTGCCGCCGTGTTTTGAAAACGCATGCCGCACTTCGGCCACGGTGCGCACCTTGTTGTCGGTCATGCAGTCAACAATGATGGCCGCGCCGCCTATGCCGTAACCTTCGTAGCGGACTTCTTCGTAATGCACGCCTTCAAGGCTACCGGTGGCCTTGGCGATGCCGTACTTGACGTTTTCGCCTGGCATGTTGGCGGCCTTGGCTTTGTCTACGGCCAGCCGCAGGCGTGGATTGGTACCGAGGTCACCACCGCCCATGCGAGCGGCGACCATGATTTCACGCATCACACGGGTCCAGACGCGCTGACGCTTTTCATCCTGGCGACCCTTGCGGTGTTGAATATTCGCCCATTTACTGTGTCCGGCCACGAAGAATCCTTCTGAAATGGATGAATTGATTTAATCTAGCGCTGCATTTTACTTTTCGCCTGAGGCAGAGCTCAAACACAAGCGCATTTCAGCCGAAATACAGGAAAACACGCCAGATGAACACGCCCCTCGCACCCGACCTGAGCCCAAGCTCCCAGAACAAACCCAGCGCCCCAGTCACGCTGGTAGACCACCCGTTGGTGCAGCACAAGCTCAGCTTGATGCGCAGCAAAGACGCCAGCACCAGCAGTTTTCGCACACTTCTAACTGAACTCAGCATGCTGATGGCCTATGAAGTCACGCGCGACATGCCGATGCAAACAGTCGAGATTGAAACGCCGCTGGAGACCCTGCAGGCCAAGGTCATAGACGGCAAAAAGCTGGTCTTGGTGTCGATCTTGCGGGCTGGCAACGGCATTTTGGAGGGCATGTTGAGCGTGGTGCCGAGTGCCCGCGTTGGGCATATCGGCCTGTACCGTGACCCAGCCACGCTGATGGCGGTGGAGTACTACTTCAAGATGCCGCAAGACATGCAGGAACGGGCAGTCATCGTGGTCGACCCCATGCTGGCCACTGGCAACTCAGCCATTGCAGCCATCGATAGGCTGAAAAAACTCAATCCAAAATCCATCAAGTTTGTTTGCCTGCTGACCTGCCCTGAAGGCATTGCCGCACTGCAGGCTGCGCACCCAGACGTGCCGATTTTCACCGCCGCCATCGACCGCCAACTGAATGACCACGGGTACATCTTGCCGGGTCTGGGGGATGCCGGCGACCGCATTTTTGGCACGCGTTAGTTGCGCTAGATCAGACTGTTGCAGGTCTGAATCGGGGAAAATAGCCAATTCAACAGACCCCATCGAAACCCGACATGCCTGACTTTCTCACCGCCGCCCTGTATAAATTTGTCGACTTGCCCGACTTCGCCGAGTTGCAAGCGCCGCTGCAAGCTTTTTGCGAAGCGAACGATGTGCGTGGGACTTTGCTGCTGGCGGCCGAAGGCATCAACGGCACCATCGCCGGCCCCGAGGCGGGCGTGCGGGCGGTGCTGGCGCATCTGCGGGCGGACCCGCGCTTGGCCGCGCTGGAGCACAAAGAAGCGCACAGCGACAAAGCCCCTTTTTACAGAATGAAGGTGCGTCTCAAGCAAGAGATCGTGACCATGGGCGTTGAAGGCATCAACCCGAACCGCATGGCCGGCCAGTACGTCAAGCCGCAAGACTGGAACGCGCTGATCAACGACCCGGACGTGGTGCTGATCGACACCCGCAATGACTACGAAGTCTCCATCGGGACGTTTGAAGGCGCGATCAACCCGGCCACCTCCAGTTTTTCAGAATTGCCTGATTGGGTGCGCCGTGAAATGGGGCCTGAAGGTCGGCTGCAAGAGCGCAACGGCAAAAAACCCAAAGTCGCCATGTTTTGCACGGGCGGCATTCGCTGCGAAAAGTCCACTGCATTCATGCGCACCCAAGGTTTTGACGAGGTCTTTCACTTGGAAGGCGGCATTCTCAAGTACTTAGAAACCGTGCCCGAGGCCCAGAGCAACTGGCGCGGTGAGTGCTTTGTGTTTGACGAGCGCGTCTCCGTCGACCACGGCCTGCAGCCAGGCCACTTCTCCCTGTGCCGCTCCTGCCGCGACCCGGTGAGCGCCGAAGACAAACTCTCGCCGTTGTATGTCGAGGGCGTGAGTTGCCCCGGTTGCCACGACAAAACCACCGAAGCCCAAAAAGAAGGCTTTCGGGAGCGCCAGCGCCAAATCGCTTTCGCACAACAACGCAATGAACGTCACATCGGCGTCAAGCGGGGCTTGGCGGCCCAGCTGGCAGAAGACACGAAAAAAACAAATCCCTGACCATGCAGGACACGCTGCCGGTCTTGTATTCATTTCGCCGCTGCCCTTATGCGATGCGCGCCCGACTGGCGCTGGTCATCAGCGGCCAGGCCTGCGAGTTGCGCGAGGTCGTGCTCAAAGCCAAACCTGCTGAGTTGCTCAACGCATCCGCCAAAGCCTCGGTGCCCGTGCTGGTGTTGCCAAGCGGCAAAGTCATAGCCCAAAGTCTGGACATCATGCGCTGGGCTTTGCAACGCAACGATCCAGCGCACTGGCTGACTTCAAATTCTGCGCAAGCCGCGCAAGTGCAAGCGCTCATCGACGGCTGCGAAAAGACCTTCAAACACCACCTAGACAGGTATAAATACCCGGGCCGTTATGCGGGCGTCAACGCCCTAGACCACCGCGCAGCCGCCGCCGTTTGGTTGATGCAACTAGGGCAGCAACTCACCCCCGAAGGCTGGCTTTTCGGCCCAGCAGCCTCACTGGCTGACATGGCCATCGCGCCCTTTGTGCGGCAATTTGCTCAAACCGACCCTCTCTGGTTTGGGCAGCAAGATTGGCCGGCGCTCCAAGCTTGGTTGAGCCGCATCGTCTCTAGCGCGCTGTTTGACAGCATCATGCACAAATACCCGGCGTGGGAGAGCGGGACGATTGGGCCTATTTTTTCCGAATTTGTGGGTGTTTTTTCAGCAACGACTACTTAACCGACTGAGTCCTGCTTGTAGCCAGACTCCCGCTGGTGTCGCAAAGCCAGCACCAACACACGGCTGAGATGGGGCAAAAACCGATAAAGTGCCATGTAACCAGTTCGCCCCCTTGAGATCACCAGTTCGCGCTGGCCAAAGTGAACTTTGCGGCCAATCTCAGGGTGCTGCTCCAAAATCCCCAACGCATCAATGATCAGGACGGCAGTATCTTCTGCGATGAGAGGGTCGGTTTCCAGCAAAAAGTCGCTGAGCCTTTCCAAGTCCAAAAGTGCTTGCTCTGTGTAGACCAGCTCAGTCATGCAGTGGGGTCATGGGCTTTGCAGTATCCAAGGGCCGTGTTTGTGGTCGAACCGCTTGGCCACCCGCTAATCGACCCAAAACATAGGCTTTGACATCCGCTGCCGCGTAAACAGCGTTGGTGCGCAAGGTGTCGTGATAGGCCGCGTCTGCATCCGCATAAAACTGCTGGCGCACCAGTGCATCTTCCATGGCGGACTGAAGGGTGTCGACCATCAGCGCGTGAGCGGTCTTGCCCTCAAAGGCGGCGACTTTGGAAATGCTGGCCTTCAAAGCATCGGGCAACTTAAGAGATGTGGTGGACATGGCTGACTCCAAAAAATGGTGTCACCATCGTAACACCCAACTTTTTCAGGCGTACTGAAAGTGCACTGTTTAACAGCGTCATGCGCTAATACCCGGCGTGGGAAAGCGGGGCAACCGGGGCTACTTTTTTCGGGCCGGTGTTTCCTGCACCTGTGCTTGCATCACCATGAAAAAAGCCCGCTAAAGCGAACTTCAGCGGGCTTTTTTTTGCTACAGCTTGATCAGTCAGCCGTTGCCGCTTGCGGCTCTGGCTTGGATTTGCCTTCTTTCTTGGGCAGCGGCTGGATGTCCAGCTTGACCTCGCCGGTCTCAACGCCTTTCTCGTCCTTGGTGACGATCATGTCCACCGTCAGACGACCACCGTCGACCAAGCGGCCAAACAGCAATTCGTCGGCCAAGGCACGACGAATCGTGTCTTGAATCAGGCGCTGCATCGGGCGGGCACCCATCAGCGGGTCAAAGCCTTTGCGGCCCAAGTACTGGCGCAGAGCATCGGTGAAGGTGACTTCGACTTTCTTTTCTGCCAGCTGGGTTTCCAGTTGCAGCAAGAACTTGTCCACCACCCGCAAGATGACCGACTCGTCCAGCGCCTTGAAGCTCACAGTGGCGTCCAGACGGTTGCGGAACTCCGGCGTGAACAGACGCTTGATGTCAGCCATCTCGTCACCCGCTTCACGCGGGTTGGTGAAGCCGATGGTCGCCTTGTTCATGGTCTCGGCACCCGCGTTCGTCGTCATGATGATGATGACGTTGCGGAAATCTGCCTTGCGCCCGTTGTTGTCTGTCAGCGTGCCGTGGTCCATGACCTGCAGCAAGACGTTGAAGATGTCCGGGTGGGCCTTTTCGATCTCGTCGAGCAGCAACACACAATGCGGCTTCTTGGTCACCGCTTCGGTCAGCAAACCGCCTTGGTCAAAACCGACATAGCCCGGCGGTGCACCAATCAGGCGGCTGACGGCGTGACGCTCCATGTACTCAGACATGTCAAAGCGAATCAGGTCGATGCCCATGATGTAGGCCAGCTGTTTGGCCGCTTCTGTTTTACCGACGCCCGTGGGGCCGGAGAACAGGAAAGAGCCAATCGGCTTGTCGCCCTTGCCCAGACCCGAACGCGCCATCTTGACGGCCGAAGCCAGCACATCAATGGCTTTGTCTTGGCCGAAGACCACGCTTTTCAGGTCACGCTCAAGAACTTTCAACTTGCCGCGATCGTCGTTAGACACATTCGCGGGCGGGATGCGCGCGATCTTGGCCACGATTTCTTCGACCTCGGTCTTGGTGATGGTTTTCTTGCGCTTCGACGGCGGCAAAATCCGCTGGGCCGCACCGGCCTCGTCGATCACGTCAATCGCCTTGTCGGGCAAATGGCGGTCATTGATGTACTTGGCGCTGAGCTCTGCCGCCGCCTGCAGCGCAGCCACGGCGTACTTGACGCCGTGGTGCTCTTCAAAGCGTGACTTCAGACCCTTCAAGATTTCAACGGTTTCTTGCACCGTCGGCTCAACCACGTCCACTTTTTGGAAGCGACGTGACAAGGCAGCGTCTTTCTCGAAAATACCGCGGTATTCGGTGAACGTCGTGGCACCAATGCACTTGAGCTGACCCGAGCTCAGCGCGGGCTTGAGCAAATTCGACGCATCCAAGGTGCCGCCCGAAGCTGCACCGGCACCGATCAAGGTGTGGATTTCGTCAATGAACAAAATGCCGTTAGGCTTGTCTTTGAGTGCTTTCAAAACGCCTTTGAGGCGCTGCTCAAAATCACCGCGGTACTTGGTGCCGGCCAGCAACGCGCCCATGTCGAGCGAGTAAACCTGCGCTTCGGCAAGGATCTCAGGCACATCTTTTTGCGTGATGCGCCAAGCCAAGCCCTCAGCAATCGCGGTTTTGCCAACACCAGCTTCGCCCACCAGCAAGGGGTTGTTCTTGCGGCGGCGGCACAGAATCTGAATCACCCGCTCGACTTCGTACTCACGACCAATCAGCGGATCGATCTTGCCTTCTTTGGCGAGCTGGTTCAGGTTTTGGGTGAATTGCTCCAAGGGTGAAGCCTTTTCAGACTTTTCAGCGGTTTCTTCGGTTTCAGCAGCGCTCTCACCGGCTTTGGTGGGCTCAGGTGGGTCGCTCTTTTTGATGCCGTGCGCGATGAAGTTCACCACATCCAGACGGGTCACGCCCTGCTGGTGGAGGTAATACACGGCGTGCGAGTCTTTTTCACCAAAGATCGCCACCAACACATTGGCGCCGGTGACTTCCTTCTTGCCGTTGCCGGTGGACTGCACATGCATGATGGCGCGCTGAATGACGCGCTGAAAACCCAGCGTCGGCTGAGTGTCAACGTCATCCGTGCCGGCGACCTGCGGTGTGTTGTCTTTGATGAAATTGCTCAGGGCCTTGCGCAAATCATCGACATTGGCTGAGCATGCACGCAGCACTTCGGCTGCACTGGGGTTGTCCAGCAAGGCCAGCAACAGGTGTTCCACGGTGATGAACTCGTGGCGTTGTTGCCGGGCCTCGACGAAGGCCATGTGCAAGCTAACTTCTAATTCTTGGGCAATCATTGATTTTCCTTTCGGCTAGCTACACAAAATATAAAAACTACTGAAGAGCAGATTGGGGCATTTCTCACAATTCAACAGGTTCGCTGACACATTGCAAGGGATGACCGTTTCGGCGGGCTGCTTCAGTGACCTGATCGACCTTGGAGGCCGCGACATCTTTGGAAAATACGCCGCAAACACCTTTGCCGTCTAAATGGATTTTCAGCATGATCTGGGTCGCAGCTTCTCGGTCTTTGTTGAAAAACTCCTGAATCACCACCACCACAAACTCCATCGGGGTGTAGTCATCGTTCAAGAGCACCACTTGGTACATCTGCGGGGGCATCACCTTCTGGGTGCGCCGCTCAAGCACAACAGAACCACCGCCCTGACCCTCTTCAGGCTTGTTGGGCGTTGAAACAGGCGCCTTTGCCGGCGCGGGGACTTTAGGAGATTTCGTAGCCATGGAATTCATTCTAGCGAGCAGTTTGGGTCGAAGCATCCTTCGGGGCCATTGCTGTGGTCTGAGACATTTTTTAGAAATCCAGCATGCAATACCAAAGAGCTACAAATCCAAAATAAAAAAATGTTTGAAAGTTTTTACAGCGCCCATGTCAACCGCTTGTTGCGCGCGCCGTTGTGGGTGTAGTCCATCAAATTTAATGGACGTTGTTTCCAAAACTTAATAGGAAATTTCAAATGAGCAAAATTCTCGCCATCATGATCTCTGGTCTGTTCGCTGCGACTGCTTTCGCCCAAGCCCCTGCGGCCAAGCCAGCAGTTGCGCCAGCCGCGATGACAACGCCTGCGGCGGCTCCGGCAGCGATGAAAGAAGAAGCCAAGCCAGCGGCTAAAGCTGAAAAGAAAGAAGCGAAAAAAGCGCAGAAAAAAGAAAAGAAAGCGGCTGCGCCAGCGGCTATGAAAGAAGAAGCCAAGCCAGCGACTAAGTAACGCTTAGTGATGCGAAAAATGCCCGCCTTTGGCGGGCTTTTTTTGGCCTCAATTTTTCACCCCTTTTGCTCATCTTTGCCCATCTTTACCCACCGACAACCCGCTGCCTTTATCATGCGGGTCATGAATCAACGACTTTCGCCGTCCACCCCCCGCGCCACGCGGGCTGTCAAGTCAATCCTGTTGGCTCTCGCCTTGTTGGGTTCAAGCGCACTTTTTGCACAAAATGCGCCCCAACTGGACTTGCAGCGCACGATGCTGAATGCAGGCATGTACCAAATCACGGCGCAAGTCGCGCAGACGCCGCAACAGCGGGAAGTGGGTCTGATGTTCCGCAAAGACATGCCGCAACAAGAAGGCATGATTTTCATTTTTGAAGCGCTTTCGCAGCAGTGCTTTTGGATGAAAAACACCTTGCTGCCGCTGACCGCGGCATTTGTGGCCGACGATGGCACCATCGTCAACCTCGCCGACATGAAAGCGCAAACCACTGACTCACATTGCTCGACCCAACCTGTTCGCTATGTGTTGGAGATGAACCAGGGCTGGTTTGCCAAAAAAGGCATCAAAGCCGGCACCAAACTGAGCGGCGTGCTGTTCGAGGCCAAGCGCTAAAAACAATCAGGCTGGCTCAAACGGCAGCAGCTTTGGCGTTGCGCGTGATGGCCGACAGAGTGCCGCGTGTGCTGATGACTTCCGGGTCCAGCATGATTTCAATCAGCGTGCCTTCAGCACGACTCAATGCCGCCAACAACTCAGGCTCAAATTCGGCTGTGCGTGTGATGCGCACGCCGGCATAACCATAAGCGCGCGCCAAAGCTGCAAAGTCAGGGTTCTTTAGGCGAGAACCACTTTCATGCTCGGGATACTCGCGCTCTTGGTGCATGCGGATGGTGCCGTACATGCCGTTGTTGAGCAACACGATGATGGTTTTGGCACCGTGCTGCACTGCGGTCGCCAACTCTTGGCCATTCATCAAAAAGTCGCCGTCACCGGCGATGGTGAAAACCACCCGCCCGGTGGTGATCGCCGCCGCAATACCCGCAGGCACACCGTAACCCATGGCACCCACAGTCGGCGCGAGCTGCGTTTTGTGGCCTTTGACGAGGCCGTGGTGTTTATAAAAGCGATGCACCCAACTGGCGAAGTTGCCGGCGCCATTGGTCAGCACCGCGTCTTCAGGCAAATGCTTTTGCAGCAAACCCACGATGGCCGGCATGTCGACGTCGCCAGGCAGCGCTTGCGGCACCAAGTTGCCCAAGTAATCGGCATTGGCGGACGCTGTCCAAGCCTCCCACGCCACCGACACGGGCGCCGTCAACACTTCCAGTGAACGGGCCGCCGCGTTCATCGTGGCGTTGATGGCCAGGTCAGCCTGAAAGACACGATTGAGTTCTTCAGCACTGGCGTGAATATGCACCAGCTTTTGCTGCGGCTTGGGCGCTTCAATCAGCGTGTAATTCCCAGTCGTCATCTCGCCCAGACGCGGGCCGATGGCCAAGATCAGATCGCACTCTTTGATGCGTGCTGCCAGCTTGGGATTCAGTCCAATACCGACATCACCGGCGTACAGCGGATGGTGGTTGTCAAAGGTGTCTTGGAAGCGAAAAGCGTTGCCCACGGGCAGCTGCCAATTTTCGGCAAAGCGTTGCAGGGCTTGAGCGGCTTGGGGCGTCCAGCCACCACCGCCGGCAATCACCAATGGCCGCTTGGAGGCCAACAGCATTTCGCGCAGCGAGCGCAGAGCACCTGGGTCACTCCAAGCTTGCACAGCCTCGACCTTGGGCAAAGGTTTTGCGGCGGTCATTTCTGTCAGCATGTCTTCTGGCAAGACCAACACCACGGGTCCGGGCCGGCCATTCATGGCGGTGGCAAACGCCCGGGCGATGTATTCGGGAATGCGATTGGCGTCATCAATACGCTCGACGCGTTTTGCAAAACCCTTGGTGCTGGGGCCGAAAAAACTGGCGTAATCGACCTCCTGAAAAGCTTCGCGGTCACGGCAATCACTGGCCACGTCGCCCACCAGCAACACCATCGGCGTCGAGTCTTGAAAGGCCGTGTGCACGCCAATAGAGGCGTTGGTGGCGCCTGGGCCGCGGGTCACCATGCAGACGCCGGGCCGGCCGGTGAGCTTGCCATGGGCCTCAGCCATGAAGGCGGCGCCGCCCTCTTGCCGACAAATCACGAAGTCAATCTGGCCCTGACGCGCATGCAGCCCGTCCAAGACCGCAAGATAACTTTCGCCTGGAACGCCAAAGGCGTGGGTGACGCCCTGTGCAATCAGGCAATCTACGAGAAGGTGGCCGGCAAGTTGTTTTGTCATGCCGATATTGTGCCGCGACTGGGCAGCACATTTCGCCGTGACTTACTCAGGTGTGCGGATGTCGTTGTCCGCACCGCCAGCCTCGAGGGCTTGTCGTTCGAGTTCTGCATCAGACAAAGGCGGCGTGTTTTCCAGCGCCTGCAGCTCCGCCAGAAATTCCGGTGTCGGCGTTTCGTGCTCCAGCAAAACCTCCTCCAGTTTTTGCGCGCTGGTCTCCACATGCAGGGCGTCAGAATGCAGCTCGGTCGGTGGCACGGGAAATTTCTCGCCTAGCTCAAACTTCAGGGCCTCGGCCTTTTCGTCGACCCAGTGAGCGAACTCACCTTCTGCCGAGGGATTACGGGGATTGATCAAGATCGTCTCCTTGCCTGACGGGCAGGTATGCAGATGAGCCGGCCCAAGAAGGACGCGACCGACTTTCATGATATTGAAATTCAGCCTTCTACGCCAGCGGCGTTAAACCAGAGATCAAGCAGTCAAAAGCGCCGTCCGCCGCACACGCCGAACACTGAAGGCGCTGACGATCAAGACGCCTTGCACCATGGCCAAGCCGAGCAGCACGCCGCGGAAATTGCTGTGGTCCATCATCAATCCAAAGATCAGCGGCGACAGGGCCTGGCCAATGTCCAGCCCCGAATACACGACGCCGTAAACGCGGCCGGTGGCGTTGTCCGGCGTTGAGCGTTTGACCAACAGATCGCGTGACGGTGCAGCCAAGCCGGACGAAAAGCCCATCAACGCAAACAGCACGGGCACCATGTTAGGTGAGGAGAAACTGCCGAAGGCCAAGGTCAAGGACATCAGCGCGGCAAAGCCAAAACCCAGACCCACAATCCGCTCGCAGCGTTCCGGGTTGGCGGCCAAAAAACCGCCGCTGACCATGCCGCAAGCACTGCCGATCATGAAAACGGTCAGGCACATGGCCACCAAAGACAGCGGCACATCATGCAAACGACGCGCCGCTTCGGGCGCAAAGGCCTGCACGATGCTCAAGCCGATGGCGTAGACAAAAAAGAAAGAAAAGCACATCCAGACCGCAGGGATTTTCAGGAACCCCAAGCTGCCTTCTGTGCCTAGCGTCGCCGACACCTTGGCAGGCGGCGCGGGAGGCAGCGTTAACTTGCTGCGGTTCAGAACCAACACAGCCAGCACGGCAAAGGCCACCAAAGCAGCCGCGGCCAACGCGATTCGCCATGAATACGCCAGTGTCAAGCTGACCACCAGCGCCGGAGACAATGCCCAACCCAAACTGCCCGTGATGCCGTGAACGCTGTAGGCGTGACCCAAACGCGGCACACTCACCTTGCGGTTGAGCAGCGTGTAGTCGACGGGGTGAAACACACCATTGCCAATGCCGGCCAAGACAGCAAAGCCGGCGAGCATCCAGTAACTGGTGCTGATGGCATAGCCAAACGCCGCCAGACCGATCAGACTCAATCCCGCAAAGAGGATCGGCCGCGGGCCAAACCGATCAACGACAAAGCCGGAGATAGTCTGCACCGCACAAGACACGACGAAAAAAATCGTCATCAAAAAACCAAGCTGGGCATAGTTGACACTGAACTCGTCCTTGAGCCAAGGAAACAGCGACGGCAGCAACAACTGGCTGAAGTGACTGACCATGTGCGCCAGGCCGACCAGTCCAATCACGCCGGCGTCACGGCTCAGCGGGACGCTGCTGTTCAAGGTAGGGGCTGTCGTCATAGTGATGTCAAAATAATTCTAGAAGTTAAGATCAGCTCAGAAAACGTTATCAGGCCTATTTTTGTCACTTTGCCGATTTTCCACCTTGCCGGATCTTTCTGATGGTGTGCCAATTGTGCCCGTCTCATTCAGATCGCTTGCCTGCAAAACCAGCCACATGGTTATCTGGCTTGCGACACTGGCGTGCCTGACGGCACTGAACGCTGAGCCAGCGCAAGCGCAAATCAAAAACGACATCGACCATCCCCAATCGCTGCTGAATGCACTGAACGACGTGCGCTCACGAGGCTGCGCTGGCAACACAAACCCAACGACTGCATTGCGCCATGATTCACGCCTATCAGCAGCGGCGACACGCGTTGCCAGCGGAGTCAAACTGGCCGAAGCCCTGAAATCCTCTGCATACCGCTCACCTCGCACCACGCTGATCGAACTTAGTGGCTACACCAGCGCTCAAACCACAGCCCTTGGCGCTGCCAAGCACTCCTGCAACACGCTGATGGATGTTGAGTTCAAAGACTTGGGATTTTATGCCCGTGGAACACAGACCTGGATCGTCTTAGCGGTTCCTTTTTCGCCTCCCGACTCAGCCGATGCGGATCAGATTGAAGCCCGTGTACTGTCGCTGGTGAACCAGGCTCGCAGCCAACCCCGCATGTGCGGTAGCGAAGCGTTGCCAGCGGCACCGCCGGTGCGGTTGAATGCTCGGCTTCGTGCGGCATCCGCAGCCCATGCGGATGAGATGGCGCGTCTTAACTACTTTAGCCACAGCGGCCAAGATGGACGGCATGTGTCAGAACGCGCCAACCGGGCCGGTTACGCATGGCGAGCGATTGGCGAGAACATCGCTTCGGGCCAGATGAACGCCGATCTGGCCGTTCAAGGCTGGTTAAAAAGCCCCTCGCATTGCGCCAACCTGATGATGCCCAGTTACACCGAGATGGGGCTGGCTTTTGCAGTCAACCCGCAAAGCGATGGCGGTGTGTATTGGGTGCAGGTGTTTGGCTTGCAAAAGTAAGTCAAACTCAGACCGGACTGGCGGCGTCCTTCAAGGCGTCGCCAAAACTAAACACACCGGGGTCACGGATCGGATCGACGTCCACCGGAATCGTGCTTTTAGGTGGAAAGCGTCCTTCGAGCAGCAACTTCGACAACGGGTTTTCAATCCGCTGCTGAATCGCCCGCTTCAACGGCCGCGCGCCAAACACCGGGTCAAAACCGACCTTGGCCAACTCGGCAATGGCGGCTTCCGACACCTCCATCGTCAAGTCCATCTTCTGCAAACGCGCCATCAGCACCTTGAGCTGGATGCGGGCAATCGACTCGATGTTGCTGGCGTCGAGGGCGTGGAAGACGACGGTCTCGTCGATGCGGTTCAAAAACTCGGGCCGGAAGTAGTTCTTCAGCTCGTCGGTCACGGCGTCTTTGATGTCCTCATAAGGCTGGCCCACCATCGACTGGATGATGGGCGAGCCAATGTTGCTGGTCATCACGATCACGGTGTTTTTAAAGTCGACGGTGCGGCCTTGGCCGTCGGTCAAACGGCCGTCGTCGAGCACCTGCAACAAGACATTGAAAACATCCGGATGGGCTTTTTCAACCTCGTCCAGCAACAACACACTGTAAGGCTTGCGGCGCACGGCTTCGGTCAGGTAGCCGCCCTCTTCGTAACCGACATAACCGGGCGGCGCACCGATCAGGCGAGCGACCGAATGCTTCTCCATGAACTCGCTCATGTCGACGCGGATCAGGTGGTCTTCGCTGTCAAACAAAAAGCCCGCCAGCGCCTTGCACAGCTCGGTCTTGCCAACGCCAGTGGGGCCTAGGAACAGGAAAGAACCGGTTGGGCGGTTCGGGTCACTCAGACCCGAACGTGAACGGCGGATGGCGTTGGCCACAGCTCCAATGGCTTCGTTTTGGCCGACCACGCGCTCATGCAATTTGCCTTCCATTTGCAGCAATTTGTCGCGCTCACCTTGCATCATTTTGGACACCGGAATGCCCGTGGCGCGGCTCACCACTTCAGCGATTTCTTCGGCGCCAACTTGCGTGCGCAGCAATCGCGGCGCGTTGGTCGCGCCCTTCTGCTCTTCATGGTCTTTAGCCGCTTTCAGGCGTTTTTCAAGTTCGGGCAGCTTGCCGTATTGCAGCTCGGCGACTTTATTGAAGTCACCTTTGCGCTTGAGTTCTTCAATTTGAAAGCGCGTCTTTTCGATCTCTTCCATGACGTCTTTGGAGCCCAAGGCTTGCGCCTTTTCAGCTTGCCAAATTTCGTCAAAGTCGGATATTTCTTTTTGCAACTTGACGATTTCTTCTTCGATCAAGCTAAAGCGTTTTTGCGAGGATTCGTCTTTTTCGCGACGCACGGCTTCTCGCTCGATTTGCAGCTGAATCAGCCGGCGGTCCAGCTTGTCCATGACCTCGGGTTTGGAGTCCATCTCGATTTTGATCTTGGCCGCCGCTTCATCGATCAAATCAATCGCTTTGTCAGGCAAAAAACGGTCGGTGATGTAGCGGTGGCTGAGCTCGGCCGCTGCCACGATGGCCGGGTCGGTGATCTGCACGCCGTGGTGAACTTCGTACTTTTCCTGCAAACCGCGCAGGATGGCGATCGTTGCTTCTACCGTCGGCTCACCCACCAAAATCTTTTGGAAACGACGCTCCAAGGCGGCGTCTTTTTCAATGTATTTGCGGTACTCATCTAGCGTGGTGGCACCCACGCAATGCAACTCGCCTCGCGCCAAGGCGGGCTTGAGCATGTTGCCGGCGTCCATAGCGCCCTCGCCTTTTCCTGCGCCGACCATAGTGTGCAGCTCGTCAATGAAAACAATGGTCTGACCTTCGTCTTTGGCGAGTTCTTTCAGCACGGTTTTCAGCCGTTCTTCAAACTCACCGCGAAACTTGGCACCTGCCAAGAGCGCAGCCATGTCGAGCGACAGCACACGCTTGCCTTTCAGCGAATCAGGCACTTCGCCGGCGACGATGCGCTGCGCCAAGCCTTCGACAATCGCGGTCTTGCCAACGCCCGGTTCACCGATCAGCACCGGGTTGTTTTTGGTGCGGCGCTGCAGCACTTGAATGGCTCGCCGGATTTCATCGTCGCGGCCAATCACCGGGTCGAGCTTGCCCATGCGCGCGCGCTCGGTCAAGTCCATGGTGTATTTTTTGAGGGCTTCGCGTTGTCCTTCGGCTTCTGGGTTGTTGACGGTTTGACCACCACGCACGGCTTCAATTGCAGCCTCCAGCGACTTGCGTGTCATGCCATTGCCTTGGGCCACCTTGCCCGCCTCACCTTTGCTGTCGGTCAGGGCCAGCAAAAAAAGCTCGCCGGCGATGAATTGATCGCCCCGTTTGATCGCTTCTTTTTCAGTCGCCTGCAACAACTTGCCGAGCTCAGCACTGATTTGGATGTGCTCCTGCCCCTGCACTTGCGGCAGCTTCTTGACCGCTGCGTCGGTGGCCGACTGCAGCGCCGACATGTTGACGCCAGCGCGTTGCAACAATGCCCGAGGTCCTTCTTCTTGGCGCAGCATGGCAGACAGCAAGTGCAGCGGCTCAATGTAGCCGTTGTCATTGCCCAAAGCCAAGGATTGAGCGTCGCTCAGGGCTTCTTGAAACTTGGTAGTGAGTTTGTCTTGACGCATGCTGGCTCCGAAAAATTAGTACATCGATATGTGGGGGCTTTATCGACTTTTCAATAGCTCGCAGCTTAAAACGTAACAGTCGCGCTGTGCAGTTGAGCTTGACACTAAAATTAAATGCATGAATATCCACCAAGTTTGCGTTAGCTACAGCCATGAGCACGACCGCTTTTTGGTACGCATCAACACCCGTAGTGAGGAAGAGGTCCGGTTGTGGTTCACCCGCCGATTGACCTTGGGGCTGCTGCCGCTGCTTGAAAAAGCATCGACCGAACAAATTTCGAGGCAAGCCAGTCCACCGAACCCAGCCGCACCAATGGACGAGCAGCGCCGACGGCTGCTAGAAAACTTCGAACAAGAAGCCGCCAGCTACCAAAGCGACTTCCAAACACCTTACCGCGAACAACTCACAGCGCTGCCGCTCGGGCCTGAGCCGCTGTTGGTGACGGAAGTCAAGATGACAGCGCTCGCCGGTGGTGAGCTCGAACTCAACTTGCATGAGAAGCTCGCAGACAACACACGCCATTTGCATATCAAGCTGGACGCCCAGCTGACACGCGGCCTGGTGTCGTTGCTCAACCAAGCCTTGAGCACCTCGCGTTGGTTGGAAATCGAAAACGGTGTCTCGGTCAAAATCAACGGCGGTAAGGCATCACAAGCGCAAGAGCTTGAGCCGATGACTCTGGCGCTCGGCGCGGACAAGCCGCGTTACCTGAATTAAGCTTTCAGCGATTCAAGCGAAAATCCGGCCACCTGTTTGTAGTGGTCTGAAATCGCTCGCAACTCATCTTGACTGATGAGGTCGTCGATGTTTGAAAACGGCTGACCGCCACTCAGTTCGTCGGCCTTCATGATGATGAAGTCGGGTGGTGTCGACCGATTTGTGAGCACCACCTTGGCGGTCGGGGCAAGACGCAGTGTTTCGTAACTTTTGAGTGCCACCTGTGGATCGCTTGTTTTCGACAACTCATCCGCCAAGGTTCGAGCATCAATCAAGGCCTGTGCTGAGCCGTTAGAACCGCGCGGGTACATTGGGTGAGCCGCATCGCCCATGAAGGTGATGCGACCGAAAGTCCATTGCGCAACCGGATCTTTGTCAACCATCGGGTATTCGAGGATTTGTTCAGCGTTGGCTATCAACGCGGGCACATCAAGCCAGTCAAATTTCCAATCTTTGAAAATATCCAAAAAGTCTGCGGCATTGCCTGACTGGTTCCAGTCGTTCATCACGGCCGAATCACGTTGGATTTCTGCCATCCAATTGATAAGCTGATTGCCCTCTGCGTCAATGTTATCGACGATCGGATAAATCACCATCTTGCCGGTCTCGATAGAGCCCACCCGCATATAACTTTTCCCAGTCAAGATGGGCTTGTGCTTGGTCACGCCACGCCAAGTGTTGATGCCAGAGAAAGCCATCTTTTCGTCTGGGTAAAAATGCTTACGTATGGCGGAGTTGATACCGTCACAAGCCACCACCACATCAGCACGCACAGAGGGTCGCACGGTGCCGGTCGCAGGATCGACAAAATGCACGGTCGCTCCGGTTTCGTCTTGGTCAACGCCTACACAGCGGTGACCGGTATGGATATGTTGCGCGCCAATCTGCGCCACAGTTTCGTCAAACAAGATGCGGTGCAACTTTCCTCGATGGATGCCAACCTCAGGTAATGCGTACCCGGCATGCCGCCCGCGTGGTTCACTGTAAATGTACTGACCGTAGCGGTTGAAAAATACACTCTCCAAGTTCTCAATCCCTGCTGCTTCGAGCTTGTCCTGCACGCCCAATGCAGCCAGTTCTCGCATGCCATGCGGCAAGAGTGTGATGCCCACACCCAACTCCCGGATCTCGGGAACCGACTCGTAGACCTCGCAGCTGATGCCCTTGCGCTTGAGGCCCAGCGCCAGCGCCAAGCCGGCGATGCCGCCCCCAACAATAGCGATGTGCTTATTTTTGGGAGGGTTGATGATTGACTGTGTATTCACTGTGCGCTCCGGTTTGAATCGTTAGCATACACACAATCTATCATTTTTTTTGCCCTTTAAAAAATATCAACAACTCAGTCAGCCGTGATGGCTTCGCGCTTAATCACAGAACCCCAACGGACATAGTCTTGCTTGACCGTGGTGGCGAGTTCCGACGTTGTCGAGGATGCAGCATCCAGCCCAGCCTTGGCTAAAACAGCACGCACATCAGGCAATTTCATGATGGCTGCAATTTCGGCATTAAGACGATTGATGACAACTACAGGCGTGCGGTTCGGCGCAAAGAAGGCGTACCACATGTCGACGTTCACGTCTTTCACACCCAACTCCTGAAACGTGGCGACGCTGGGGGCTACCGGGTTTCGGGTGGGGCCGCCAACAGCCAGCGCAATCAGTTTGCCACTGCTGACAAATCCCTGCGCCACGTGAATGGGCAAAAAGCCAACCATCAATTCACCGCCCAGTAAATCAGTCACATAACCGGCAGTTCCTTTGTACGGAACATGCAACATTGACAGTTGAGTCTTGCTTTTGAGGAGCTCCATGGCCATATGGTGTGGCGTCCCAATACCAGGCGAACCGAAGGTCACTTCGCCTGGTTTAGCTTTCGCCATGGCGATGAATTCTTGAAGCGACTTGATACCAGTCTTGGGATTCGCGACCAACATCAAGGTGCCGTAGGCCGCCATAGAGACGGAAGAAAAGTCATTGACCGGATCGAAAGGCACGTTCTTATAAAGCTGTGAAGCCATGAGCATGGTGTTCGCGCCCATCAGCATGGTGTAGCCATCAGGCGATGCCTTAGCCACCATGTCGGCACCAATGTTGCCGCTGGCGCCCGGCGTGTTTTGCACAATCACGGGTTGACCGAGACGCTCGCTGAGTTTGGGGGATACCGTGCGGGCAATCGTGTCCATGCCTGTCCCAGGGGTAAATGGAACAACAATTTTGATGGTCTGACTCGGCCAAGTCTGTGCCTGGACACTGGTTTGCCCTAAGCCAAGCAGTGCCATGAAAAGTCCGCTTAGAAGGAAACGTAATTTTTGAATGCGCATGATTTGCCTCAACGAATCTTAAAAACTGTTTCTGCATTCGTCTGAAAGAACATTTTCTTGTCTTCAGCGCTCATGGTCATGTTGTCTAGTGCAATGACTTCATCAACCTGATGCTGATATGGATAGTCCATCGCATAAAGGACGCGGTCAACACCCACCACCTGCTGTGCAAACTTGATAGCCGGCTCCCATGCCACACCGCTGTTGGTGATATAAAAGTTCTCGCGCAGGTAATCACTTGGTTTTTTCTTAATCGGCTTCATGCTGTCATAACGCTGAGACGCCACAGTTGCGCGGTGCATGTAATCAAGGCGATACATCCAGTACGGCAGAGCTTCGCCCATGTGCCCAATGATCATCTTGAGTCTCGGAAAACGGTCAAACACACCGGCGGTGATGATGCGCATGGCATGGAGCCCGGTCTCTACGCCAAAACCGTAGATTGCGCCGTCAAGGCCGCACTCTTGGAACGGTTGAAGCATGTTCTTCGGGAGCGAATTCGGGTGCAAGTAAATCGGCGTATCGTGGGCTTCAGCCGCGGCGAAAATATCCCAGAATTTAGGGTCGGACAAATACTCGCCCTGTGTGTGCGAGTTAATCACGACAGAGTGAATACCAAGTTTGTTGACACCGCGCTCAATCTCCTTAGCCGCTGCTTGTGGGTCTTGTGGCGCCACAGTCAGCATGCCGACGAAACGCGTCGGGTGGCGGCGAATAGCATCAGCCAAATAGTCGTTGGCGACTTGGGCATAAGCCACTGCGTCGGCCTTTTCCATCACCTGTACGCCGGGCGACGTCAGAGCGAGCACCTGCTTGTCAATGCCGCATTCGTCCATGTGCTGGATCCGCAACGTGTCCATGTCGGTCAGGCAGCGAATGATGTGCTGGGCACGAGCGCTGGGGCTGCTCATGTAAAAGCCCATCAAACCCCTGAAGCCAGGATCTGCATCCCCTTTTTCAAGGATCTTCTTATAGATATTGAGCATTTCTGGAGGGGCAAATGCCTCTTCTGTGGCGATCCGCTGATAGGCGCTTGATTTTGGATGCACGGTTTTTTTCTCCGGTAAGTTCATGAAAAAGTGATGGTTAAAGTGATCGGTTGATGTCGATATGCGGTCGTGTCAATTGGCTTTAATGTTGTTGTCAACGGCGAGTTGCCGCCAGACTGGAATTTCTAAGGCGATGATTTTGGAGAATTCTTCAGACGTATTGCTCATGGGAATGACAGACATGCCGGTCATTCTTTTCTGCACGTCTGGCATGGCGACGACTTTGGCAACGCCGTCCTCCAGCGTCTTGACGATATCGGCAGGCGTGCCAGCAGGTGCCAGCAGGCCGATCCATAGCGACGCCTTCAGGTCAATGCCAAGTTCCGTCAACGTTGGCACGTTGGGGTAGTCTTTCATGCGTGCGGCCGACGTGACGGCCAAGGCCTTGACGCGACCGTTCTGCATGCCGATGAAAGCCGGACCGGCATCGGCCAGCGTCATCGTCACGTCGCCAGCCATGACCGCGGTGACAGAGTCATTGGCGCCCTTATAGGGAATGTGCGTGAACTTCGCGCCGGTCTTTTTATTGAACAATTCAGTGATCAACTGAAAAGATGCCGAACTGGCGCCATAGTTGGCTTTGTCTGGATTTTGCTGTGACTGGCTGACCAGTTCTTGCACCGTTTTGGCTGGATTTTTGATGTTCACGAGCAACACCAAGGGTGAGTCGCTGACCCATGAAATAGGCATGAAATCCTGCGGCGCGTAGGGCAGCTTGGTGTAAATGGCATGATTGAAAATCATCGGACCGGGCGCGCCCATCATCAAGGTGTAGCCGTCTGCTTTGGCCTTGGCGACATAGGTGCTTGCCACAATCGCGCCTACGCTGGGGCGATTTTCAACGATCACCGGCTGGCCGAGGACCGCGGGTAATTTTTCCGACAAGATGCGGGCCATCGCATCGACGCCGCCGCCGGCGGAGTAACCCACCACGATGGTGATCGGTTTGGCGGGATAATCGGCCGCTGTGGCAGCAAGTGGCGTACAGCTCAGTGCAGCCGTCAAAAAATAGGCAAGTCGAGTCAGTTGTTTGATCCGCATTTTTGTCTCCTGGTTAAAACCGCTTATTGCAGCCCGATCTGCACATTGAGCACTGCGGCCTGTCCGGCATCCACGGCTTTCAGGCAACGAGCGATGGCCGCGTTGACCTCGCTGGGCTCACTGACACATTCCCCGTAAGCACCAAAGGCCTCTGCGACTTTTTCGAAGTGTCTGTCTGGGCCTTGAAGGCGGGCTTGGAATTCATCGGCTGCAACTGCCGCACCAGCGGGATAGACCCGCAGCACAGCTTCTTTGACAGCTTGCCAGCCACCGTTGTCGAGCACCACGGTAAAAATCGGTAATTTGTAACGCTGTGCGGTGGCGTACACCGAGGTCGGTGTTGAAAAGTGAAAGCCGCCGTCGCCGACGATCTGAACAACCCGCACCTTGGGATTGGCCAGTTGTGCACCGAGCGCCATGCCGCCGCTGTAGCCTAAGCCGCCGCCAGCACCGCACAGCAAGGTCAACGGCTGGCTGCGCGGGATCTGATTCAATACCGCAAAGGTGTTGCGAATGGCTTCGTTGATGACGATGTCTTGCGGCGCAATGGCCGCGCCCAGCGCTGCGCAGACATAGGCCGCTGAAATCGCGCCGGTTTGGCCATGCTCAACCGCAGCTCGCGCAATACCGGCCTTGCGCTCGCCAGTGCTGGCAACCCAGCTGTCGATGCGCGCAGAGACTTGTTGATGAAAAGCCGCATCAGCTTTGTCACGGACAATTTTGGCCACCTGCCGCAGCACGGCACCGCAGTCGGCTTGCACGCGCATGTCCGTGGCAAAGCCCCACATCGGGAAATCTTTTTTGATAGTGTCGACGTCGATGTGCGTCCAGCGGGTGGCGCTGTTGACATGCACAAACTTAGGCAACCATGGCACGTCGACATCCAACAGCAGCCCAAAATCTGCAACAGCAACCGCCTTGGCTGGGTCAAAGCCACCAAAGCAAGGTGAGCTGCGGTCGATGCTCATGTGGCTCGGGCTGAACTCAAACACTTGAATGCCGCACAGCAGCGCCAGATCTTCCAGCGCTGCAACGGCATCCGCCTTGCGGCCGAGGTAAGAGGTCACCGCCACCGGACTGCTGGCCGTCATGAGTTGCGCTGCAATGGCCTGCGCGCGCTCGTCGTCAATGCCGCCAGCCTGAACCGCGCCGTAGCGCTCGCCGCTGTAGCTTTGAACTTTGTCAATCGCCACGCTTTCAGCCAGTACTTCGCGCGGCAAAGTCAGGTAGACCGGGCCTTGCGGATCGCTCTGCATCACCGAGTGGCCGCGCCGCAAAACTTCTTTGGCAACCACGCCACTGGGCAAAGAATAATCCCACTTGACATACGGACGCACCAGGCTGACCATGTCGAAAGGGTCTTGTACAAAATGGACATAGTTGTCGCGCGAACCCGGCAGTTCCCCACGCAGGGTATAAGGTGCTTTGCCGGCTATCAGCATCACTGGCAGGCGACCCCGAAACATGTTGTGCATGCCCATAGCAGCGTTGGCAGTCCCGGCGTCAACGTGCACCATGACGGCCTGGCCGCGGCCTGTGGTCGCCGCGTAACCTGCCGCCATGTGAATCGCGACGTTCTCATGCGGACATAACAACACTGCCGGGTGCAGGCGACCTTGCTGATCCCAGCGCGCCAGTTCCTCAATGATCGACACGTGGTCGGTGCCAAGGTTGGAGAAGACATAGTCAATGCCCAGTTCCGTCAGACCTTCGAGGAAATAATGCGCACCGCTGTGAAGAGCGGCTGTGCTGGCGCTTGGCAGTGTCATATTTTGTCTCCTATTGGTGTCGTCATCGAACACATACTTGTTTTATCGCCCATCCTAATTAACTTCGAATTGCATGACAATAGCCAATTTTCAAGATAAACCTTTTCCAGATCGCGATGAATCGTGGACACTCTTTCCAACCTCAAAGCCTTTGTAACCACGGCTGATGCTGGTAGCTTTTCAGGTGCAGCGCGGCAATTGGGGCTGGTCCCGTCGGTCATTTCAAAACGCATTGACCAGCTCGAGTGGCTGATTCGTGCGCCGCTCTTCACGCGCTCCACGCGCAAACTGACGCTGACCGACGTCGGTGAGCGCTACTTGCACACTGTGCGCCAGGTGATCGCTCAAGTCGACGATGCGCTGGTCGGCATGGCGCGCGCCAGCGGTGAGTTGGAGGGACACATCCGCGTGAAACTGCCGACTACGCTCGCCATTTTGTACCTTAGCGACATCCTCAATGACTTTATCAAAAGTCAGCCCAGAATCAGCATGGACATCGTTTTGGCCGACCGCTCTGTGAACCCCATTGAGGAAAGTTTTGACATTGCCATTGGTGCCCTGCCCGAGCTCTACGGGCGAGTTCAGGACAAACCACTGCGATTGATGAAGCGCTACCTGTGCGCCGCACCGGCCTATTTGGAGCGCATGGGTGCGCCACAACATCCGGCCGACTTGGCTGAGCATGACTGCCTGGTGTTTACTACCTCCGGCGTGCGCTGGGAATTTCAGAGCCCGCAGGGGCTGACCGGCATCGACGTGCGCGCCAAACTGCGTACCAACGACGGACTTGCGCTGTGTAAAGCGACGATTGCGGGCACCGGTATCGCGGTCTTGGCGGACTACATCGCAGAAAGTGCCTTGGCTTCGGGCCAATTGGTGGAAGTCATGCAGCCTTATTCTGTTTCCGGAATTTGGCTGAAAGCCTTGGTGCCGACGAGCCGGCTTGAACTCCCGCGGGTGCGCATGCTGCTGGACTGGCTGGAGCAGAAACTCCAGTCCGCCGGCCCATGGGACAAAATACGCGACTCACCCCATGCTGCCGCGCCGCAGTCAGAAGCACTCGCCACAACGGCTACCTCTCCATGACCTTGTTCAACGACCTTTCGCAGCTGTACACCCGACCGGGATTTCTACTCAGACGGGCCCATCAAATTTCAGCAGCCGTGTTTGAAGACGAATGCCGTAGTTTCGCACTGACGCCAGCCCAATTTGGAGTGCTGACTGTTTTGCGCGCATCCCCGGGGCTTGACCAATCGAGCCTAGCACGCGCTCTCGGTTTTGACAAAGTGACTGTGCTGCGTGTTTTGCGCGGCTTAGAAGAGCGCGGATTGGTCAAGCGATCACTGGCACCCGAAAGTCGACGCAACATTGCGGTTGAGCTCACACCAGAGGGCGAAAAGTTCTTGAAGGAGTCGCAAAAACCGGCGGAGCGCGCTTATGAGCGGCTGATGACGCCACTGTCTGCCGAGCAACAGTTGCAGTTGGTGGCTTTGTTACAGCAGCTGACCGAAGGCCTGGAAGAGCACGCTCGGGCGTCCTTCGTGCCGGCAGATCGAACGTAGTCCAGAGATACCACTGAATGCGAGGCCCATGAATATATCCATCAAGCAGTTGCGTGCGTTCGTCACTGTCGCCGACAGCCAAAGTTTCACCAAGGCAGCCAACACGCTGTGCTTCACCCAATCAGCGCTGAGTGTGCTCGTCAAAGAGCTTGAGGATGAAGTCGGTTTTCGGCTTCTGGACAGAACAACACGTCAAGTTGTACTGTCTGATTCAGGCAGAGATTTTTATCAACTTGCGCAAAAGTTGCTGGATGAATTTCAAGCTGTTATCCGGGATACATCGGACATCGCCATGCTCCGACGCGGTGTGGTTCGTGTCGGCGCAACAGAGGCCGTTGCCTCATCTCTTGTGGTCCCAGCCATCGCCGCCTATGACCGCAGCCAACCAGGCATCAATGTTCGACTTGTGGACACATTGGTGTCTTCCATGTTCAATGCCCTTCGCAGCGGCGAAGTCGACTTTGTCATCGGTCCGGACTCCATCCAAGACTCACAGTTCGACACTGCGCTGCACATGGAGCCGCTGTTGAGTAACCCCTTTTTAGTCTGGAGTTTGCCGAGTCACCTTTTGGCCACTGGCCAAAAGGTGACGTGGCAAGAACTGTTGCGCCACGACCTGATCATCCCCACCATGGACTTTTCAACACAGCTCATACCGTTGGTCCAACAGCATCTCGGGAAGGAAGCTGTCGACCGCGCATTGACCCTGACAACGGCTACGCGTCGTCGAGTCACGAACATCACCACGGCACTGAGCATGGTCAAGGCAGGATTAGGGGTCACGATTGCGGCCGAATATGTCAGTTCACTCGCAATTGCCTTTGGTCTTGAAGGCCGCCCCCTTGTCAAACCCAGCCTCAAAAGAATAGTGACTTTGTACTCCCGCCAAGGCCGGGCACTCTCGCCAGCGGCAGAGGCTTTTGCAGAATTTTTTCGTGGCTTTTTAAAGAACAGAAAAATTTCTTAAGCTGGTTTGATGTTTGTTTTTTTAACAACCTGAGACCACAACTCAGACTCAGCTTTGGTCAAAGCGAGCAGCTCTGAGGCCGTTCCAGTTTTCAACAGCATGCCTTGCTTTGCAAAACTCTCTTTGACACTTGGTTCATTGAGAGATTCGGTCACGGCTAGTCGATATTGCTCAGCCAGCGCCAAAGATATTTTGGGCGCAGCCCAAACCGAATACCAAGCATCGGCGTGAAAATTCTTCGCCCCCTGCTCTTGAAGCGATGGAATATCAGGAAAACTGGGATGCCGCTCACGCAATGAGCCGCCAATAATTTTTAAGCGACCGGAATCACGCTGCGCAATGGCGATCTGAATCGGCAAGAACATGGCAGGTATCAGTCCGCCCAGCAAGTCGTTAATCGCAGGGGAAGACCCTTTGTAAGCGACATGTTCAAGATTTACACCCACGGACTGTTTCAGCAACTCCATGAACAAGTGATGGTGTGTACCATTGCCCGGTGAAGCATAAAACAACCCTTGCTTGGAATTCGCCCACACACCGAACTCATGCAAATTTTTAGCCGGGATGTCTTTGTGCACGGCCAACACAAAAGAAGTCGATGCAATTTGTGTAATCGGCGTGAAGCTGTTGATGACATCAAAGTCGATCATTTTGTAGAAAAGAGGCAATGTCACCGTTGTCGCGGGAACGATCATGAGCGTGCCTAGATCGGTTGACTTGGCCACATAACTCATACCGATCATGCCGGACGCACCGGCTTTGTTGTCGACCACATAGTCCAAGCCCAACTTGGCTTGCATGCTCGGCCCTATCGCGCGTGCAATGGTGTCCGGCGTTGTCCCCGGTGTGAGTGGTACCACCATGCGAATCAGTTTTTGCTGCGCCCGCAAAGCGGTCATCGACAAAAACCCTGCGACTCCCGTCGCGGCCAGTAAGGTTCTGCGTCGTAATGTCATTGAATATTCACCGTGTTGAAAGTCATCGGTTTCGCAAGCTTGTCAACTTGCTGAAGCCAACAGTTCGGCTTTTTCTAATTCCAGTGTTTTCAACATTTTGCTACGCACCAAATTCCAGAAGCGTCCGTAGTCTTGCCAGACAACATTCGCCGCCACCTCTTTGTCGTCCATGAAGGTAATAGGCCCCTGAGTTCGACCTGCCAGCAGCTCTGCTTGGTATTGCATCCGCGCATTTTGCTCCAGATAAACACTGCGACCGACGGCCACCTGCAGGCTTTCACCAACAACAATCGCACCATGGCCACGCATCAAGGCGGCAGGATGTCCGCCAAGCGTTTTGGCCAGGGCAGCGCCGAGGTAGGTATCACGGACCAGCATGTCGGAGCCCTCCTTGGCTTCGCGAATTTCCCAATTGGGAACCCCTTGCCCGATGAACGCAGACATGTGGAAAATCGGTCTTAAAGCAGCACCCGTACAGGAAAAGGGGATGACCGAAGGCGAGTGGTTGTGCACCACGGCCATCACTTCAGGCCGTGCCTTATAAACCTCGCCGTGAATGAATCGCTCGTTCACTGGACTGCGTCCTTGGGCATCAATCGGCTCGCTGTTCATGCCGAACTCCATCATGTCGCCTTCAGTGACCAGTTCAGGCGGAATGGAGCGTGCCATCCAAAATCGCTCCGGATGGGTCGGCGAGCGAACGCTGACGTGGCCATAGGCGTCGATGATCCCGTGTTCGGCAAGAATTCGATAAGCGATGGCCAGATCTTGGAAAAGATTCATGATGTGTCTCCGTTTCTGTTTTTAGATTATTCAATCCGAGACGAGCTTGCCGCGCGTCACCACCTGCGCCCAAAGTTTGACCTCGCTGCGCAGCAAAGTGTCAAGTCTCTCGGGTTTTCCACCAACCGGATCCAGCCCTTGTTTGGCCATGACCTCTTTGACGTCAGGAAGTGTCAGAAGGTGGTTGACCTCTGCATTCATACGGGCGATCAAAGCCGGTGGCGTTCCAGCAGGGGCGAACACGCCGTACCACGTTTCAACGTTCATATTGCCATAACCGAGCTCAACGAGTGTCGGCACTTGCGGAAATGTCGGAACCCGTTCACGACCCATGACCGCCAGCATCCGCATCTTGCCGCCCGCGGTTAGCACGGTGGCAGTTTGCATCGAAACCACCGTCGCTTGAACATGACCGGCCACGAGATCGTTCAAAGCACCTGCAGAGCCTTTGTAGGGCACGTGCAACATGTTGGTGTTTGTTTCCTGCTTGAACAATTCCATCGCCAGATGCTGAATGCCACCCGCACCGGGGGATGCATAGTTGAACTTACCTGGCTGTTTTTTGATCTCTTCTACAAACTCACGCACGTTGTTGGCAGGAAATTTATTGTTGATGACCAAGGTCATTGCGCTCGTTCCGAGCAAGGAAACCGGTGCGAAGCTCTTGATAGCGTCGTAGGGCAGTTTGGGGTTGATCGCACCGAGAGTACCGTGGGATGTCGCGGCAAACAGAAATGTATAGCCATCCGGCGCGGACTTGGCAACCGCCTCGGCGCCAATAATTCCGCTAGCGCCAGCCTTGTTGTCGACCACGACCGGAACATTCCAGCGCTGCGCAATTTTCTGACCCAACAGACGGGCTAACATGTCGCCTGTCGTTCCCGGCGTGTAAGGCACTACGAACTGAATCGCTCGTGCGGGATAGTCCTGCGCCTGCACCCATGGAGACACGACGCACGCGCATACAAAACTCAGGGCTAGATAAATTTTCACTTTGAATGTCCGGTTGCAACGGACGCAACATGCGCAGGATCTTCTGGTGACGTCTGGCCACGCCAAACAATATGCATGTCAGGGCGAAGCAGAATCAAGTCGAATCCGTAAAGCTCGCGAGCGATCTGATCGGGCACGTCCAACACCGTCAGCGGTGCACCGCTTGCGCTTATAAACGTCTCCAGTTCTGCCGTATTCGCTTGTGTGCGACCGAGCTTCAGCAAGGTGAAGCCATCAACCGGCAATCGATCCTGCAGCGCGGTGCCGTCATCCAGCCAAACATGGGGAAGACGTGCGCCCGGCCACGTACTGGGAACGTATTCACGGAACAAATGCTCCGGCCCGCCAGGAATGTCCATGATGATCGGTGAATCAACATAGCGGTAACCCATTTCGGCACCAACCATTTCATTGGTCTTACGTTGTTCAACATCCGCGACACTGGCGAGAATTTTTCGATTTTGAAGCCCTGTCGGCGTGTTATCGGCGATGTTGGAACGGAACATCGAGCGCCACTTACGACGCCCCATCGACGCATAACGCGAAGCCCCAATGTTGCGCTCACCCACTTGGCGACGCTCATGTTCGTAGGAATCCAGAATTTTTGGACCTCCCCATCCTTGCAGGGTCGCGGCCAGCTTCCAAGACAGGTCGAACGCATCGCCAACGCCAGTGTTCATGCCGAGTCCTCCCGTCGGAATCACAAGATGAGCCGCGTCACCGGCAATGAACACCCGCTTGTCACGGTAGCGGTCGGCCAGCAGTAAATTTTGCTTCCATGGGGAACATGACAACATTTCATACTTGACCGGAAAACCGACCACTTTCTCAAACTGTGCCTTCATCTCTTCATCCGAGTTGACGACCGAATGCAACGTCCAATGAATCGTCGAATCCTGCATGATCAAGAATGAGGCCTTGTCATCGGCGACATGGTAATGACGTCCCCTTCCAGGGCCATTCCCAACAGGGATTCGATCAAACAATTCATCGCAACGAAATAGCGCTTGGCGCAACTCCATCAGCGCACCTTCGCCGCGCAGTTTGATGCCGAGCTGCTTACGAACAGGGCTGGCGCCGCCATCGCATCCGACGACATAAGCGGCGCGAATGGTTTCCGCATTCCCGCCGGTCTTGACGCTTGCCGTGACCCCGTGTTCATCCTGATCGAAAGCCATGAATTCGGTCCCAAAGCGCACACTCACCGACGGCAGACTTTCGGCGATCGACTTCAGAAGCGGCTCAATCGTGTATTGCGAGATCAACTGGTAAGGCTCCAGCGGACTGCTGCCGTCGTTGGTTGCACGGCAGTCAGCCTTCGCCTCTTCGACTGACGGATAACGCAGGCGCAGCAAGGGCGGCTGATTCATGCTCAAGACGACATAAACGTCCATCGGACAATCACCACGCAGCCCCGCTTCTCGGATAGTGTCCGCAAGCCCGATGCGCCGAAACATCTCCATCGTACGGGCATTGGCACGTTCCATTTTCGGAAGAAACTGGGGGGCGTTCTTTTGCTCGATCAAGATGCATTTGACACCGCGTTTACCAAGGTCAATGGCCAGCGTCAGGCCGACCGGACCAGCTCCGACGATAAGAACATCCGTCTTTTTCATTGCTTCTATCCATTTCCTGATGACCAAATTTGCAGCCTGTGGCGGCTAAAAATTTAGAATTGAGCCCCCTTTGGCTCATCAATCAATGAATTAAACAGGCTTGTTGGAGAAACGACAAACAAATAATTTAAATGCATTTATACGAAATACAGATAAACAAAATGTCAGAAAAGCTAAGGAAGTAGAGCGCGGCTGACGTCTGTTGATCGTCCACGGAAACCGACCTCAAGCGTTAGTTGCTTGCAGACCCCAGCGGGCCAGCGCCGCATCGTCGCTGACGCGGGCATCGACCCAGCGGGCACCGGCAGGCGTTTCTTCTTTTTTCCAAAAGGGCGCTTGCGTCTTCAGGTAGTCCATGAGGAACTCACAGGCCTGAAAACTCTCGCCGCGGTGCGCCGAGGTGACGGCCACCAAGACGATTTGGTCTAGCGGCTGTAGCAACCCAACGCGGTGGATCACCCGGGCCGCGAAGATGTCAAAGCGCGCCATCGCCGCATCGATCATGGCCTCAATGGCTTTTTCGGTCATGCCCGGGTAGTGCTCCAGCTCCAGCGTGGCGACCTGGTCACCCGCGTTGCGGTCACGCACCGTGCCGACAAAACTACACACCGCACCGACGCGTTTATCGCTTGCCCGCAGCGCCGCAATTTCGGTAGAAAGATCGAAGTCTTCGGTTTGAACGGCGACCCGGGCCAACATCTCAGCCTCCGGTGACCGGTGGGAAAAAAGCCACTTCGCAGCCTTCTCGCAAAGCGGCTGACTCGTCGCTCATGCTTTGGTCTAGCGCCATGCGCACCGGTTTACCGCGGGCCAGCGCCTGCGCATGCGCCGGGCTGACGGCCAACAACTCGTTGCGCAAGTCGGCCAGCGTGGTGGCCGCGGTCTCGCGTTGCTCAGTGCCCTGCCCCAGTGCCTCACGGATGGAGGCGAAATATTTGACGGTGATTTTCATGGGCATGCTTCGATGAACTGCAGGAGTCTTGACGGCGGTTCAGGACAGCAAAGCCGAGAATGGAATGTAGCTGACCACATCACCCGGCGCGATGGTTTTGCCTGGCGGGTTGTCAACCAAGCCATCACCCCACACCGCCGAGGTGAGGACGCCTGAGCTTTGGTTGTCGAACAGCGCCAAACCGCCGCCAGCCAACTGCCGCACGCGCAAAAATTCACGGCGCTTGTCGGCCTTGGGCCAGCTGAATTGCGCCACCGCCGTCATAGCTTGCGGAGCCAAGGCTGTCACCCCCAAGAGCTTGAGCACAAAGGGGCGCACCAACAACATGAAGGTCACAAAGCTCGACACCGGGTTGCCGGGCAAACCAATGAAGTGCGCAAACGGGTCTGCACTTGAAGATTGAATGCGGCCATACGCAAACGGCTTACCCGGCTTGATGGCCAGCTGCCAGAGCTTGAGCTCGCCCAGCGTCTGCACGGCCGGTTTGATGTGGTCTTCTTCCCCCACCGAGACGCCACCACTGGTGAGAATCAGGTCGTGTTGCAACGATGCTGCAGCGAGTGCCTGCACCGTCGCGTCAAGTCGATCGGGCACGATACCGAGGTCTGTCACCTCGCAGCCCAAACGCTTGAGCATGGCGCGCAAGAAAAACCGGTTCGAGTTGTAAATGGCACCCGGCGGCATGTCCGCTGGCGCAACGTCGCCTGGCATCACCAGCTCATCACCGGTCGAAAACAAGGCCACGCGAACGGGCCGGGTCACTTGCAATTGAGCAAAGCCGATGCTGGCCGCCAGCCCTAAAGCCGCTGGCGACAGCCGTTGGCCGCGAGCCAAGACCACCGCACCGCGCGCCACGTCTTCGCCTTGGCGCCTGATCCATTGACCGGCGCTGGGGACCGTCAACAAGCGCACGCTGGCGCTGTCGGTCAAGGCTTCGGTGTCTTCCTGCATGACCACCGCGTCCGCGCCCGGCGGGATCGGTGCACCGGTGAAAATTCGCGCAGCAGCCAAAGGCTCCAACGCATGGCCATGACTGCCGGCTGGAATCCGCTGGGTCACTTGCAACACATCGGTGGTGGCCAGATCAGCGCTGCGCACGGCGTAACCGTCCATCGAGCTGTTGTCGTGACCGGGCACGTCGAGGCTGGAGATCAAGTCTTCAGCCAGCACGCGGCCATCGGCATCAAAGGTCGACACGCGTTCAAGGTCGGCCAGCGACAAAGCCATGGCCAACAACTCAGACAACGCTTCATCCAGCGGGCGCAGGGGCTGTCGAACGGGCACAGGAGATGTCGCAGCAGATTTCAACGGTACGGCAGGATTGAGCAAGCTCAGCCCCTTTCAAAATTGGTAATTGTCAGCGTCGTAGTCAAAGCGATGCCCATTTTGGACGAGGAACGAAGCCACACTGTCAGGGTCATTCAAATCCAGCACGGGCAGCAAGGTTGGCACGGGCAGACTGTGCGCAGCATCGGTGGCAATGGCCACGATGAAGGCGTCGTCGGGATAGCGCACTGGCAACGGTGCGTAATCGGCCGTGGGTGCCCGCCAAACTTCAATCTTCAGCAAGTCACTGCTTTTGAAACCTTCGACCAACACCCAGTCAACACCGGTGTACAGCTCAGCAATCAGATGGTGCACGCTGAGCTCGGCTGGTTGCTCAAACTCACGCATGAGGGCTAAGCGTGTATTGGACGCAGCAACCACTTCAAAGGCGCCGGCTTCGCGGTGCCGCCAGGTGTCTTTGCCGGGCTTGTCGATATCAAATTTGTGGTGGGCGTGCTTGACGATGGAGACCCTAAGACCGCGCATTTTCAGCGCCGGAATCACCTGTTCAACCAGCGTCGTTTTGCCTGAACCGGAGTAACCGGCGAAGCCGACAACTTTCATGCGCAAAACTCCGTCACTGCGAGCGTAGCGCGGCCATCCATCACCGCGTACCGCCGAGATGGATGGCCGCGCTACGCTCGCCATGACGGGAGCGGTTAACTTCGCCATGACGGATGAGTTTTGCCGTTGCAGGCTGGATAAAAAGCCATTGGTTCATGAAAAAACTCGGGTTAATGCGCATGCTCAGCCACATAAGCCTTGATCAAGGCCACCTCTGGCGGCATGATTTTGACGCGCTTGGGCAGGGCTTCGATGCCGTCAAAACCGGGCGGACGCTCAGGCGGGCGACCGAGAGCTTCTTCAATCGTCGCGGCAAACTTGATCGGCAAAGCGGTCTCCAACACCAGCATCGGGACGCCGGGCGTGAGGTGCTCTCGCGCGACTTTGACGCCGTCGGCGGTGTGTGTGTCGACCACCACGCCAAAGCGCTGATAGGTCTCGCGAATCGTCTGCAGGCGGTCGGCGTGCGTGCTCTTGCCGCTGACAAAACCGTAGCGCGTTGCCGCTTGCTGAAAAGCCGGGTGGGCGCTCAAATCGAAAAAGCCTTGGTCGCTGAGTTGGCGACCAAACAAGTCTTGCGTCTGCGCGGCATCACGACCCAGCAAATCAAAGACAAAACGTTCGAAGTTCGAGGCTTTGGAAATATCCATCGACGGGCTGGAGGTTTCGTGCGTGTCCGCACCTACGCGCACGCGGTAGACACCGGTGCGAAAAAACTCGTCCAGCACATCGTTCTCGTTGGTTGCTACCACCAGTTGGTGCACCGGCAAACCCATCATGCGGGCCACATGACCAGCACACACATTGCCGAAGTTGCCCGAGGGCACGGTGAAGCTGGCTTTGCCGCCAGTCGCTGATTCGGGCAGTTGGAAGTAGCCGGCAAAGTAGTAAACCACCTGCGCCATCAGCCGCGCCCAATTGATTGAGTTGACGGTGCCGATTTTGTATTGGCGCTTGAACGCCAAGTCGTTAGAGACCGCCTTGACGATGTCTTGGCAGTCATCGAAGACGCCATCGATCGCGATGTTATGGATGTTCTCGTCGAGCAAGCTGAACATTTGCGCTTGCTGAAACGGACTCATACGGCCGTTCGGAGATGTCATAAAAACACGAACACCTTTTTTGCCGCGCATGGCGTATTCAGCCGCGCTGCCGGTGTCACCACTGGTCGCGCCCAAAATATTGAGTTCTTCGTTGCGTCGGGCCAGCTCGTACTCAAACAGGTTGCCGAGCAGCTGCATGGCCATGTCTTTGAAAGCCAGCGTCGGGCCGTTCGACAAAGCTTCGAGATAAAAACCAGCTTGAGCCGCATCCGTCGCCGCGTCTTGCAGTTTCTTCAGCGGCACAATTTCGGGGCTGCCAAACACTGCGGCGGTGTAGGTTTTGCGGCACAGCGCCCGCAGATCATCGGCGGGAATATCGTCGATGTAGAGCGAGAGAATTTCAAAAGCCAAGTCAGCGTAACCCTGCTTCAGGTAGACCTCGCGCCAGGTCGCCAGCGTGGCAGCGTCAACCACCGGGTAGTGCTCAGGCAAGTACAAGCCACCGTCAGGCGCCAAGCCTTCCAGCAAAATTTCGCAAAATTGTTTGCGGTCGGTATGACCGCGCGTGGAGAGGTAGCGCATCAGGCCAGCTCCTCCTTGCGGATGCGGGTGATCGGCGCCAGCACCGTCGGCAAACTCTGCATCTGTGCCATGGCCGCGTTCATTTTGGCTTCGACACAGTCGTGCGTGAGGATGATCAAATCGGTCTGCGTTGAACCTGCACCGCCCACGTCGTCGGCTTCGCGCTGCAGCATGGCGTCAATGCTGATGCCCGCCTCGGCCAGCAAGCCCGTCACGCGGGCCAACACGCCAGCTTGGTCCGCCACCTTCAGGCGCAGGTAATAGCTGGTCACGACTTCGCTCATCGGCAGAATCGGCGCGTCGCTCATGGCGTCTGGCTGGAAGGCCAGATATGGCACGCGCTGGGCGGCTTCGGCGCCATGCAAACGCGTGATGTCCACCAAGTCAGCGATCACCGCACTGGCCGTCGGCTCACTGCCGGCGCCCTTGCCGTAATACAGCGTGGTACCCAGGGCGTCGGCTTGCACCATGACGGCATTCATCGCGCCCTCGACATTGGCAATCAAACGCTTGGCCGGCACCAAGCTCGGGTGCACACGCAACTCAACGCCATTGGCCACACGTTTGGTGATGCCTAACAGCTTGATGCGGTAGCCGAGCTGTTCGGCGTATTGGATGTCTTGTGCGTTGAGCTGGGTGATGCCCTCGACATAGGCTTTGTCAAACTGCACCGGAATGCCGAAAGCGATGGCCGACATGATGGTGACCTTGTGGCCGGCGTCCACGCCTTCGATGTCAAAGGTCGGGTCGGCTTCGGCGTAGCCGAGTCGCTGCGCATCCTTGAGGGCGACGTCAAAGTCCAAGCCTTTGTCGCGCATTTCGCTCAAGATGAAATTCGTTGTGCCGTTGATGATGCCGGCGATCCATTCGATGCGATTGGCCGTCAAGCCTTCGCGCAGCGCCTTGATGATCGGGATACCGCCAGCGACAGCCGCTTCAAACGCCACCATCACGCCCTTGCGGTGCGCGGCAGCAAAAATCTCCGTGCCATGCACAGCAATCAGCGCCTTGTTGGCCGTCACCACGTGCTTGCCGGCCACAATCGCTTCCAGCACCAGTTGGCGCGCAATGCCGTAGCCACCGATCAACTCAATAACGATGTCGATTTCAGGGTTGGCGATGACCGCCCGCGCGTCATTCACCACTTGCACGTTGGGACCGACCACCGCTTGCGCGCGCGCCGTGTCGAGGTCTGCCACCATGGCGATTTCTATACTGCGGCCTGCACGCCGCAAAATTTCTTCTTGATTGCGCTGCAACACGTTGAAGACACCACTGCCGACGGTTCCAATGCCCAGAAGGCCCACTTTGATAGGCGCCAGATTGCTTGATTTCATGCTTGATTCAGTAAAGTAAAAGAGATTTAGGCCGCAGCTTTGACAGCCTTCAAAGCCGGCACCGAAAGACTGCGATTCCGGTAGCCTTCCAAGAATTTAGCGACGCGGCCAATGGCTTCGCGCAGGTCAGCTTCGTGTGGCAAAAAGACGATGCGGAAATGGTCTGGCGATGGCCAATTGAAGCCGGTTCCTTGCACCAGCAAGACCTTGGTTTCTTGCAGCATTTCAAAAATAAATTCTTGGTCATTGGCGATCGGGTACATGGCCGGGTCCAGCCGTGGAAACATGTACAACGCAGCGCTCGGCTTGACGCATGTGACACCCGGAATGGCCGTGATCAACTCATGCGCAATGTCGCGCTGGCGGCGCAAGCGGCCGCCCTCGCCCACCAAGTCGTTGATGCTTTGGTAACCCCCCAGCGCGGTTTGAATCGCCCACTGGCCCGGCACGTTGGCACACAGCCGCATGCTCGACAGCATGTTCAGGCCTTCGATGTAGTCGCGAGCGCGCTTCTTGTCGCCCGACACCACCAACCAGCCCGCGCGGTAACCGCAGGACCGATAACTTTTAGACAGTGAGTTGAAGGTCAGCGTGAGGATGTCGTCCGACAGGCTGGCAATGGCGGTGTGCGTGCGGCCGTCGTACAGCACTTTGTCATAAACCTCGTCGGCAAAGATCACCAAATCGTGCTGACGCGCCAGCGTGATGATCTCGCGCAGCAGTTCATCAGAGTACAGCGCACCGGTCGGGTTGTTCGGGTTGATCACCACGATGCCCTTGGTATTCGGCGTGATCTTGCGTTTGATGTCGGCCAGATCAGGCATCCAACCGTTGGCCTCGTCGCACAGGTAGTGCACCGGCGTGCCACCCGACAAGCTCACCGCCGCCGTCCACAGCGGATAGTCGGGGGCCGGCAAGAGCAACTCGTCACCGTCGTTGAGCAGCGCATTGGTGGCCATGACGATCAACTCACTGGCGCCATTGCCGAGGTAAATATCGTCCAGCGTGACGCCCTTGATGCCCTGCTTCTGCGACTCATGCATGACGGCCTTGCGGGCGCCAAAAATGCCTTTGGAATCAGAGTACGCGGCCGAGTTGGGCAGGTTGCGGATCATGTCCTGCTGAATTTCTTCAGGGGCGTCAAAGCCAAACACGGCCAGATTGCCGATATTGAGCTTGATGATCTTTTGGCCTTCTTCTTCCATTTGCCGCGCCGCCTCCATCACCGGGCCACGAATGTCATAGCAGACGTTCGCCAGCTTGGCTGATTTGGTGATGGGTTTGGCTTGCTTGGATTGGCTTTGCATGAAAAATTCTTTCGCTCAAGTCTTGACCTGAGCCTTGTTGGCGGCAATACAAACGTCTGCAACCAACCGAATCAAGCCGAATCCATAATTTGACCACATAAAATAACTATTCAAGCGCGGACAAATCGTCAGCATCGCATGCGGAGGATGATCATCGCCACCGCGCAACCCGCCCTACCAATCTAGAGAAACCCCATGAAACTCCAGCCTGACCGCCTTGACGTCCAGTCCATCCTTGGCTACGGGCCTGGCTGGATCGGTCTGGCCAGAAACGGCGTGGCCGAAAAAATTGAGCGCAGCGTCATCATCGGTTCACGCGGTGAGTTGATGGACTGGAATTGCGCCCGATTTGAAGACCTCAGTGCGGCGCATTTCGACCAGATGGCAGAGTACCGACCGGAACTGATTCTTTTTGGCAGCGGGACGCGCTTACGCTTTCCAGCACCTGCTTTTTTGCGCAATTTGATGACCCAGCGCATCGGCATAGAAACCATGGACACCTTGGCCGCTTGCCGAACTTACAACATCTTGGCCGGCGAGGGGCGACATGTCTTGGCAGCGATGCTGATTGAGCCCGTCAACTGACGAGCAGACGGGCAAACACTCTTTCAGAGTAAAATATTGGGTTGCATTAGGCGCAACACTGAGCTTGACAGCCTCTTTTGCAGCTGAAGGCCAACGGCCAATCACAACTTTTGTCAGGGTCTACGCAGTATGGCAGTCGTCGTTAATAAACTTCTCCCCGAATTTGATGCAGTCGCCACGGGCGGCCTCAAAGTCTCCAACCAAACCCATTTGGGTAAAGTTGTTGTTCTGTATTTTTACCCCAAGGACAATACCCCGGGCTGCACCACGGAAGCCATGCAGTTTCGTGACAAGTACAAAGACTTCGTGAAAGCCGGCGCCACGGTTTTCGGTGTGTCCCGCGACAACATGAAGTCTCACGACGAGTTCAAGTCCAAGCTTGAGCTGCCTTTTGAGCTGATCGCTGACACAGAAGAAAAAATGTGCCACATGTTTGGCGTCGTCAAAAACAAAATCATGTACGGCAAAAAGGTCAAAGGCATTGAGCGCAGCACTTTTTTGGTTGGCCCTGACGGCCAGCTCAAGGCAGAGTGGCGCGGCCTCAAGGTGCCGGGTCATGTGGAGGACGTCTTGAAAGCCGTCAAAGAACTGAACAAAGCTGAGAAAGCTGAAAAAGCCGCTTAATTCGAGCGCACTTCAGGCGCAGGAAACTGTCATTGACGTCGTGCATAATGATTTCATGTTGTTGACACGCCAACTGCCCTTCACACCAAAGCCGCCCCGGTAACGAGGCGGCTTTTTTGTTTCCGGAATTCTTAACTTCACTCTGTGAGTCACAAGCCCATGCCCTTGCCACCCGCCCCGACCAAACGTGCCGCCCTGCTTTCAGCCGATGCTTTGAACGCGCCTGCGCGTCCTTCAGCTCGGGCTGGCCGAAAATCAGGGCCCGCAGAAGCACCCGCTAACCCGCGCCCGCTGGCCGTTGAAAAACAAGAGGTGATCAAAGCCGAGCGTGCCACCGCGCCGCAGGAGAAATCTCGACCCAGTCCGGTCAAGTCACTGTCGACCCACGCCAAAAAGGAAGCCCCTGCAGTTGCCGCCAAGCCGCGCAAGTCAAAGCCCAGCGGTCCGACAAAACTCTTTGTGCTCGACACCAATGTGCTGATGCACGACCCGATGTGCCTGTTTCGCTTCGAAGAGCACGACATCTTTTTGCCGATGATTGTTCTGGAAGAGCTAGACGGCCACAAAAAAGGCATGAGCGAAGTGGCGCGCAATGCGCGTCAGACCAGCCGCACGCTGGATGCGCTGGCGGGCGCACAGGGCGCAGACATTGCCAAGGGCTTGAGCTTGGACACCACCGGCCACACAGAAGCGCGTGGCAGCTTGCTGTTCCAGACCCGGCCGCTTGACTACACCTTGCCCATGAGCCTGCCCCAAGGCAAAGCTGACAACCAGATTCTGGGGGTGGTCGAAGCGCTGCGCAAAGAACAAGCGCCGCGTGAGGTGGTACTGGTGTCGAAAGACATCAACATGCGCGTCAAGGCACGCGCCTTGGGCCTGCTGACGGACGATTACCAGAACGACAAGACGCTGGAAGACGGTGATCTGCTGTACCCCGGCTCACTGCTGTTGCCGAATGATTTCTGGACGCACCAGAGCAAGACGCTTGAAAGCTGGCAGCAAGGCAGCCACACCTTCTACCGCATCACCGGCCCGATCGTGCCCAGCCTGATGATCAACCAGTTTGTCTACTTCGAGGCCCCTGGCGAGCCGCCACTGTATGCGCGCGTGACCGAGATTCGCGCCAAAACGGCGGTGCTGAAGACACTGAAAGATTTCAACCATCTGAAAAACGCAGTCTGGGGCGTGACCGCCCGCAACCGAGAGCAAAACTTCGCACTGAATTTGCTGACCGACCCTGAAGTCGATTTCGTCACGCTGGCCGGTAACGCTGGCACCGGCAAGACTCTGATGGCGCTGGCCAGCGGTTTGATGCAAGTACTTGACGACAGGCGCTACACCGAAATCATCATGACGCGGGCCACCGTGTCGGTCGGTGAAGACATCGGTTTTCTGCCGGGTACGGAAGAAGAAAAGATGGGCCCGTGGATGGGTGCGCTGGACGACAACTTGGAGGTTCTTGGCAAGACAGAAAGTGGCTCTGGCGAATGGGGACGCGCAGCGACCAATGAATTGATCCGCTCGCGCATCAAGGTCAAAAGCATGAACTTCATGCGCGGCCGCACCTTCCTTAACAAGTACGTGATCATTGACGAAGCGCAGAACTTGACGCCCAAGCAAATGAAGACGCTCATCACGCGGGCCGGGCCGGGCACCAAGATCATCTGCATGGGCAATTTGGCCCAGATTGACACGCCTTACTTGACTGAAGGTTCTTCAGGTCTGACGTACGCGGTGGATCGCTTCAAGGGATGGCCGCACGGTGGTCACATCACCTTGGCACGTGGCGAGCGTTCGCGTTTAGCGGACTTTGCCAGCGAAGTTCTCTAAAGCATCTGGCTCAGAAAAAACCCGCCGTTGCCTTGCAGCACGCCGGGTTTTTTTATGCTCTGAACAGCGCCCATCGAGGACGCATCGAGCGCTCAGCGCTTGAGTCCAAAGGCGGTCAGCATTTGCTCACTTTGCTGCTGCATCTGCTCCTGCATTTGTGTGAACAGTGATTTAGATTGTTCAACGTAGGTTCCCATCATGCCCTGCATCATGGGCGACTGGGCTTTCATGAGTTGAGCCCAAGTCTCAGGTGACATGCCCTTGGATTGCTCGCTCATCTTGACTTGCAAGTCCATGAAGGATTCCACATTTTTCTCAAGATAAGCCCCCATAAAACCTTGCATGGCATTGCCGTAAAAACGGATGATGTTGCCCAGCACCGCTTCCGTGAACATCGGCGCGCCACCGGTTTCTTCTTCAAGGATGATTTGCAGCAAGATGCTCCGTGTCAGGTCGTCATTGCTCTTGGCGTCTCGCACGACAAACACGGCACCACTCATCACCAGTTGGCGAATATCGCTCAGCGTGATGTAAGTCGAGGTGGTGGTGTCATAAAGTCGCCGGTTCGGGTACTTTTTAATCACGCGAATGGGCACGGCCTTGGCATCAGGACTTTTCTTGGGTTCAGCGCCGGACGCATCGGTGCTATTTTTCATTTTTTGCAAAGCTCTGATTCCTTCGAAGACAAGACCGATTGTGCGCGACCTCCGCGGCAACAAGCCATGGATGCATTTTAGAAAGCTTGGGGTAGCCCGCAGCCCTTGGTTTACCCTTGAGCCTGGCGGAAGACAACATCGCTGGCTGACAAGCGGTTCAGCGCCAGATCGCCGTCGAGACTCGCTGAAATACATGCTCATCTATCGGCTCACACCGCACGTTTTGATTCGAACCATACCTTATTTCTTTGAAACTATCAGCTGTGCACCTCTTAAATTCCTAATGCCTCATAATTCGACACCCGATCAATCATTAGGCTTCACCGTCGATCACGACAACGCCACCAATGGAGCCCCATGAATAGTTTTTTGCTGAGCGCGTTGAGCAAGCTTGGATTTGCATCTAGCGAAACACCAACCGATGATCTCGTTGCGGGGCATGCCGCTTTAGTCCAAAAAGACTTCGCAACAGCGTTTAAAAAATTCAAGCGCGCAGCCACCCAAGGAAACGCAGCAGCACAAATTGAAGTCGGACATTTTTTCCGCGATGGGCTGGGCATTCGACCCAACCTCGTCAAAGCAGTGCATTGGTATCGGCTTGCAGCCCTTCAGGGCAATGTGATGGCACAGTTCAATTTGGGCGTTATTCACAACAACGGCGAAGGGAACTTGCAAGATTTCACTGAGGCGGTGCACTGGTATCAACTGGCTGCGTTACAAGGACATGCGAACGCCCAGAGCAACCTAGGCCTCATGTACGAAAAAGGCCAAGGCGTTTTACAAGACTACGCGGAGGCGTTGAACTGGTATCGGCGGGCCTCAGAACAAGGACATCTGGTCGCGCAGTTCAACTCGGGGCTGTTGTACGAAAAAGGCGAAGGGACCACCCAAAACTTCGCCGAGGCATTGAAATGGTATCGGCTTGCAGCCCTTCAGGGGCATAGCGAGGCGCAAGGCAACCTCGGCGTCATGTATGCCAAAGGTGAAGGCGTCGACCAAGACTACAAAAGTGCCCATATGTGGTTCAACATTGCCGCCGCCGCCGGTCACAGTGTGGCCACTCAAAACCGGGATGCGATGACCCAAAATATGAATGCACAACAAATCAGCGAAGCGCAAAAAATGGCGCGAGACTGGCAAGCTGGGCGTATATTGCCCGGATGAGTTATCAACCGCACCACCATCATCGATCTGACTTGGTCAGAATTGCCACACAGGCCATGATCGATCGGGGGTTGGCGCCAGAGTTTTCGGCTCACGCGCTGGGGCAACTGGCCGACATCACAGGGCCCGGACACGACGACAGCCCCGACATTCTTGATTTGACTGACCTGCTGTGGTGCTCCATCGACAACGATGATTCGATGGACCTCGACCAGTTGACGGTTTGCGAGTCATTGGCGCACGGTGCGCTGCGCGTTCAGGTGGCGATTGCCGACGTTGATGCGTTGGTCGAGCTCGGCTCTCCGATTGATTCCCACGCACGCTTGAACACAACCACGGTCTACACCTCGGCGCGGATTTTCCCCATGCTGCCGGAGCGGCTTTCAACCGATCTGACCTCGCTGAATCCACAACAAAACCGGCTGGCGCTGGTAACCGACATGGTGTTTGACGCTGACGGCGTGTTGACCCAATCAAGCTTGTACCGGGCATGGGTGCGCAACCAGGCCAAGCTGGCTTACGACGCAGTGTCAGCCTGGATTGAAGGCAGCGGTGCATTGCCAACAGCGGCTGCGGCGGTACCGGGGATGGCCGTACAACTGCAGTTACAGGACGGCATGGCTCAGCGCCTGCGGACTTTGCGCCATGCGCAAGGCTCATTGGAATTTGAAAGCTCCCAACCGCGGGCGGTTTTTGAGGGCTCGCGGGTGGTCGACTTGCAGCAGCAGGTGCAAAACCGGGCGCGCCAATTGATCGAGGAATTCATGATCGCCACCAACGGCTGCACGGCGCGCTACTTGAGCAGCCGGGGCCGAGATTCACTGCGGCGGGTGGTGCGCACGCCTGAGCGCTGGCAGCGCATCGTGACGGTCGCGCACGACCGCGGTCACACCCTGCCGGCCGAACCAGATGCCAAAGCGCTGTCGGATTTTCTGGCGGCACAGCACCGCAAAGACCCTTTGCACTTTCAAGACTTGTCGCTGATCATCGTGAAGCTGCTGGGTTCGGGCGAATACACGGTGGAGTCTCCGCAGATGGAACCGGTCGGGCATTTTGGTCTGGCGGTACGCGACTACACACACTCGACCGCACCGAATCGGCGCTACCCAGACCTGATCACCGCCCGGCTATTGAAAGCAACACTCAAGGGCGAGCCGTCGCCCTACTCCCAAGCCGAGCTCGGGCTGCTGGCCCAACACTGCACAGTGCAAGAAGACGCCGCGCAAAAGGTCGAACGACAAATGCGCAAGTCTGACGCTGCGATGGTGCTGGAGTCGCGCATCGGTCAGCGCTTTGAAGCCTTGGTGACCGGCAGCACGCCCAGCGGCGTGTGGGTGCGTATTTTTTCGCCGCCCGCAGAAGGAAAGTTGGTCGCTGGACAAGAAGGCTTGAACGTTGGCGACGCCTTGCGGGTCAAGCTGACGGGTACGAACGTAGAGCGCGGTTTTATCGATTTTGTGCGGGTGGGCTGACGCTGAGGGCGCCTGATGTGGCTTCGGCCAAGATGGTTTCAGCCAGCAGCGCGATCGGCTTGTCGACCAGTTTGCCATCGACGGCAATCGCCCCCAGCGGGCCGCTGGCCAAAGCTGCGATGACCTTTTTAGCCCATTCAATTTGCGCCACCGTCGGCGCAAAGGCCGTGTGCACACCCGCTACCTGACGCGGATGAATGCACAACTTGGCACCAAAGCCGAAGCGGCGCGAGCGGCGCACGTCTTCTTCGAGCTGGGTGTTGTCGTCAATCGCCAGCGACACGCCGTCGATCGGGGCCGGTAAACCCGCCCGTCTAGAAGCCAAGACCAGTTGTGTCCGCACGCTGTCGAGTTCTTCGCCGTCACCTTGAATGCCGGAGTCAGACATGAAATCAAAGGAGCCAAAAGCCAGACGCGTCACGCCCGTGACCTGCGCCAATGGCAAGGCTTCAAACCAGCCAGCGACAGACTCCACCAAGGGGATCAGGCCCTGCCCTGGCCGCAAGCGGCTGGCCAGTTGGCGCAGCCCGTCGGCCGACTCGGCCTTGGGCAGCATCACCCCGCGCACGGCTGGCAGAGCCAGCAGCGCGCAGTCGTCGGCATGCCACGGCGTGTCCGCTGGGTTGACCCGAATCCAGACCTTTGCGGCCGTCGTGGTCAGCCACGTTTGCATGGCAGCGCGGGCTTGAGCCTTGCGCTCAGGAATGACCGCATCTTCCAGATCCAGAATGACGGCATGGGCACCGCTGGCCAGTGCTTTGTCAAAACGTTCTGACCGATCACCGGGGACAAAGAGATAAGAGCGATCCATCGACATCAAGATTCCTTTTTTATCAAATTAAGTGGGCGCTTGCACGGCACGGCGTTGGTTCAACAGCAGCACCACGCCGCACACGGCCGAGGCCAGCATCAAGGCCAAAAAGCCTGCGCGGTAGGTGCCAAAAAAACTCGACAAAGCACCAAACACCGGCGCCCCCAACACCACACCCAAATAGGTGAAAGCCAAGGTGCCGCCAGTCGCCATGCTGGCCTTGCCGGTGGGCGCTTGACGCGCCACCTCTGCCAGGTAAACGCCGTTCCAACCAATGGCTGATGCGCCAAAAATACTCAAAATAACCCAGACCCAAACTTGCGGTGTGGTCGCCGTCAAGAAGGCGGTAGCCAAGGCACTGAGGGCCATCACACCCCCCAGCAAAGCCAGTGTTTGCGGCGCACCCAACCAGCGGTCAGCGACATAACCCCAAGCCACACGGCCGATCACACCACCGGCTTGCGTGAAGGACAAAGCCACCCCCGCACCGACCAAGCCATAGGACAAATCATCGTACAAATAAGTCACCAAATAAGTGCTGAGCGACAGCTGCACCATGGAGAAAACAAAGGAACAACCCGCCATGGTGGCCAAAGCGCGGTGCGCCAACACCAGCCGAATCGGCTGAGCGAAGCTGGCCAACTTGACGGTGACGGGTTGACCGACTTTGCGATCGGCATCCAAGCCCAAGCGCAGTGGCTGGGACAACACAGAACACAACACGCACGCGACGGCCACCACCACCAGACTGGCTTGCCAATTCAGGGCGAGCAGCAACAAAGGAACGATGGCGCCGGCCATCATCCCGCCTAGGGGTACGCCGGTTTGTTTGATCGAAAAAACCAGTGACATCTGGTGCGGCGCTGTGGTGCGCGCCAGCAAATGCGAACTCGCCGGCGTGATCGGGCCGTAACCCCAACCGATCAGCACAGCACCCGCGAAGACCGCCGGCAACCAGGGCACCGCGCACAAGAGCAAGCCCAGGGCACACACCAGCAAGCTGATCTGACTCACCCGAATCGCCCCCAAACGCGCGACAACGGCACCCGCCAGCAAGGTCGACATCAATGCGCCACCGTAGCTGATGGCGATGTACAAGCCGACCAAAGCGGGCGAGACCGCCAAGTCCTTGGCGGCCACTGGCGCCATCACCGGCAATGTCAACAAGGCCATGGACGCCATGGCTTGGATCAACAAAGTGATGAAGAGCGGACCCCAACTGCCCATCAAGACGCGCCCCACTCGCGGCGGAGTACCGTGCTGTAGCTGAAGCGATCAGCCGCGTGCGTGCTGTTGGCCAGCTCGACGAGCTGCCCCAAGCGGTTACGGTAACGCCGGCTGATCCACAAGCCCGGGCTGCGTACCGGCGCATCCAGTGCGTCAGCCATAGCGCGGTCTAAGGCGACGGCGCGAATGTCTTGCTCAACCGCCACAATGACTTCGCCAAACTGCTGCTCAATGGCCGCATGCACAGCGCCGTTGAGCGCACCGTCCAGACCTTTGACCGAGCGGAATGCAGGATTCACCCAAATGTCGGTGAAGCTCAAGGGCTTGGCCTGGTCTTGAGTGTGGCGACGCCCGCTCAGGTGCAACCAAGTTTCACCCGCGGTCGCCTCCAGCATCAGCGCTTGCACGGCGTCAATTTCAAGCAGCGCCCGCGCCTCAATCACCAAGGTTGTGTCGGTGGCGTACTGGTACAGATCGACGACATTGGCAGTACGCTGCCGATACGTCATGGTCGGCGTGCGAGCGCACACCGTGGTGCCGACGCGCGGTTGGCGCACCACCAGCCCCAACTGCACCAAGCGCTTGACCGCCTCACGCGCCGTCGACCGACTGACGCCGAACTGATCGCAGAGTTCGTACTCGGTGGGCAACAAAGAGCCCACTGGATAGCGTCCTTCTTCAATTTCGTTCAGCAGCGTTTGCGCCAGTTGCAGGTAACGCGGCTGGCTCGCCGACAAGGCCAAACCCCGCGAATGGGAGGCTGGATCTGGCGATGTGGCAAGGGTCATATGACGGATTTTTGGCGGAGTTGTTGAATGGCAGGACCATCGTAACCGGCCTCGCGCAAAATCGTCTCCGTGTGCTCGCCCATGCTCGGTGCTGGCCGCACCGGATGCGCACCGGCACGCACCGGTGACGCCACCATCCGCACGGGCCCATCGGGGTGGTCAAAGTCCAGCAGGCGTTCTTGTTCGGCGACAAAACCGCTGTCCAGCGCCTGCGCCACGTCGTACACCGGCGCCACAGGCACCTTGCCAGCCAAGCGTTCAATCCAGTCGGCGGTGGTGGCGCTTTGCAACACGGCATCGACATCAACCGTCAGTTGATCACGATTGGCCAGACGGTCCTTGAACGACTTGTAGGCGTCGCAAACAGCCCACTCGGGCTTGCCGACTTCGCGCGCAAAAACGCCCCAGAATTTTTCCTTGTTGCACATCAAAAAAATCCAACCGTCCTGCGTCCGGTACAACTGGCTTGGTGTCAAGGACGGGTGGCTAGACCGCGTTTCGCGTGTGATCGCCGCGTCCGCATTGAGATACCAAGTCGCCACATAGGCGAGGTTGTGCAGCGCCACGTCAAACAGACTGACATCGACGTCACGGCCCACACCGGACGAGCGAGCGCTGATGATGCCGGCGAGCAAACCCATGGCCGCCGTGGTGCCGGTCATCAAGTCAATGATCGACAGCCCCATGCGCGCCGGGGGGCCATCGGGTTCACCGGTGAGCGACAGGTAGCCGGCTTCGGCCTGCATCAGGTAGTCGTAGCCGGGCCACGCGGCGCGAGAACCGGTGCGGCCGTAAGCCGACAAGTGGCCGCAGACAATTTTCGGGTTGTGGGCTTTCAGCGCTTCATAGGTCAAGCCCAGCTTGGCTGGCAAATCACCGCGCAAATTGTTGAAGACCACGTCGGCCGTTTTGACCAAGCGCTGCAAAATTTCTTGGCCTTCGGCTTGCTTCAAATCGAGCGTGATGCTTTTTTTGTTGCGGTTGAAGGACTGGTAGAAATGGCTGTCGCCCGGTCCGAAATAATGCGGCCCCACGGCACGACCGACGTCGCCGCCATCGTGGTGGTTTTCAACCTTGATGATCTCAGCGCCCAGGTCGGCCAAATGCTGCGTGCCGAACGGCCCTGCGCCGTACTGCTCAATCGCGATGATGCGCACACCGGCCAGCAAGCCAGACTGCACCGCTTCAGTCTCAGCGCTCATATTGGGTTCCTCTCGATCACCTGCTTGGCGATGATCAGGCGTTGCATCTCGTTGGTGCCCTCACCGATCAACAGCAAAGGCGCGTCACGGTACAAGCGCTCAACGTTGTATTCCTTGGAGTAGCCGTAGCCACCAAAAATGCGCATCGCTTCGAGCGAGTTTTCTTGAGCGGCTTCGGTGGCGAAGTACTTCGCCATGCCGGCTTCCATGTCGCAGCGCTCGCCGCGGTCGTAGGCTTCGGCCGCTGCGTAGACCAGCAGCCGCGAGGCCTGAGTGCGGGTGGCCATTTCGCCGAGTTTGAGCTGGATCGCTTGGTGTTCGCAAATCGGCTTGCCGAAGGTTTTGCGCTGCTGTGAATAAGCCACGGCTTCGTCTAGCGCGGCTTGCGCCACACCCAAGCCGCGCGCCGCCACGTTGATACGGCCGAGCTCAAGACCCCCCAAAATTTGTTGCAAGCCACGGCCTTCGACGCCGCCGATCAACCGGCTGACGGGCACACGGTAATTCTCAAAACTCAGCGCGCAGGTGTCGATGCCTTTGTAGCCCAACTTGTCCAGCTTCTTGCTGACGGTGAAGCCAGGACCTTTCTCAGCGATCAGCAAGCTCATGCCCTTGTGGCGCGGTTCGATTTTGGTATCGGTTTTGACCAACAAGGCGATGCAGTTGCCGTGCAAGCTGTTGGTGATCCACATCTTGGAGCCATTGACCACATAGTCACTGCCATCGATTTTGGCGCTGGTGCGGATCGCCTGCAGGTCGGTGCCGCAGTCGGGTTCGGTCAGACCGACGCCACCGCGCAATTCACCGGTCGCGAAGCGCGGCAAGTAATATTCTTTTTGCTCAGTGGTGCCAAAGCGCTGCACGGCCATCGCCATGATCAGGTGCGAGTTGATGATGCCGGAGATCGACATCCAAACCCGCGACATGCGCTCGATGATCTTGGCGTAAGTGGTGGTCGACAAACCCAGACCACCATATTCGGGCGCAATGATGCAGCCGAACAAACCCATGTCCTTCATCTTCTCCACAATCTCGGCGGGGTAGGTGTCGTTGTGCTCGAGTTCTCGCACATAGGGCTTGACTTCGGAGTTGAGGAACTTCTCGAGCATGTCCAGGATGAGGTTTTCCTGCTCTTGCTCGGCAGGGTCGAAATGGTGGCGTGCGTTCATGTGTTGTCCTGTTGAGCTTTGACGCCCAGAAGTTGTGCCAATGCAGTGGCGGAGTGCTGTTCCATATCCAGAACAGCATTGAGAATGCAGTCGGCATGCGTGCGGGACACAGCCCGAGCCGCGTTGTCTTGAAATTTGTCGATGATGTCGGCGTGGCTGATCGGGCGACCCGGCGCGCCCCGGTTGATCGGCTCGTGGTGCCGCAACACGCGGCCGTCTTCGAGCTCGACGATGACCTCGCCGCCGTAGTAGCGTGGAAAGTCGGCATCGGGATCGATTTCGCAAATGACTTTGGCGGCTAAAGCGCGGGTCTGCGCATCGGTGTAGGCCGACGGTTCCAGCGCGTCCAGCGTGAAAGCACCAAAGCGCAAGCCGGTGGCCACCGAGTACGGAATGCTGAATTGCGCCTCGTAAGCGTTGGTCGGTTGCCGCTTGCTCTCGATCGGCTCGCAAACAATTTTCATGACCCCTTCAGGCAAGCGCGCAACGATGCGCTTGACCGCGGCACCCTGCCATTGCGAGTGCAAACTGCTGGCAGCATCCGCGCAAGCGTGTGTGAAATGGCAGGCCGGAATGGGCTTGACAGCGATGTTGAGGGATTCCCAAACGCTGCCCAAACCGTCGGTAACGACGTTCAAGTCGCAGCCTTCAGCGAGCGCGCCCAAGTGGCTGTTGTAGAGTCCGAAGCGGCCTTCATAGGTGGCGCGGGGGCCAATAAAACCATGCTTGGCCAAGGTCGCTGCCGTGACGGCGCTGGAACCAGCCCAGCCCGGATGCAGACGCTTGGTCCACGCACCATCTTGCAAAAACTCCAAGCTGCCACTGGCCAGCGACAACGCAATGCCTTGTGCATCAACCCACTGCGCCTTGTCCAACTTCATCAAATGCGCCGCCGCCAAGGTGCAACCGAAGGTGCCGATCAAGCCCGTCGGATGAAAGCCGACCAGGTGAAAAGCACCGTGTGCCGCAGCCCCCAAGCGAATCGCCGTTTCAACGCCCAGCACATAGGCCGCCAACAAATCACGGCCGCTGGCTTGGCGCTGCACCGCTAAGCCGAGGGCCGCCGGCAGCACCGAGGTGGTGGCATGCAACACCGCGCGCGGATGCGTGTCGTCGTAATCAAGGCCATGGATCAGCAAGGCGTTCATGGCAATTGCGTCACGGACTGGCAGTTGGACGCCGCAGCCAATCACCGGCACGCCACCAGAGCCGCCGCCGAGTTCCTGAAAAGCCGCGAGACTCTGCCGGGCAAAGTCGTACTGCGTGCTGGCCAGCGCAATGCCGAGTGCGTCGAGCATCAAGTGCGCGGCGCGTTGGCGCACTTCAGCCGGTACGCTGTCTAACGTGAAGCCGTGGCCGTAATCGGCCAGCCGTTCAGAGATCAATGCACTCATCTCAATCGACCTTGGCGCCAGACAACTTGACGGCCACCGCCCACTTGTCGATTTCTGATTGGATGTAGCGGGCGAACTCCTCCGGGCGTGACAGTATCGGCTCGGCGCCGAGGTTGGTCAGCTGGTCGCGCACCTCAGGCGAATCCAGCCAATTCGAACTCAAAGCTTTGTGCAGGGTTTCGATGATTTCCTTGGGCGTGCCCTTGGGCGCGGCGATGCCAATCCAAGCCGGTGCTTCGAAATTACCCAGTCCCGCCTCGGCCATGGTCGGCACATTGGGCACCGCCGGGTTGCGCGCTTTGCTGGCAACGGCCAGCAGCCGAAGCTTGCCGCTGCGGTAGTGCGGGATCAAGGCTGCACCCGTGTCGATCATCACCGGCACCTGACCGCCAATCAAGTCCGTCACGGCGGCAGGGCTGCCCTTGTAAGGCACATGAACCATGTTGATGCCCTGCGCGTGCTTGAACAGCTCCATCGTCAGATGGCTGGTGACACCACTGCCCGAAGAAGCGTAATTGAGCTTGCCGGGGTTGGCCTTGGCTTCACGCACCAGATCGCCCGCAGTTTGCGCGACAAAGTTGGGGTTGCTGGCCAGGAACAGCGGCACGACGGCCAGCTCACTGATCGGCACAAAGTCTTTGAGTGGGTGGTAAGGCAGCTTGGAATACAAGCTGATGTTGATGGCCATGGTGCCGCTGGAACCGACCAGCAGCGTGTAGCCATCGGGGTTCGCCTTGGCGACCATCTCAGAGCCAATGATGCCGGCAGCCCCTGGCTTGTTGTCAACAAACACCGGTTGCTGCAAAGCCTCTTGGAGTTTTTTAGCGGCAATGCGGGCGATGATGTCCGTCGCTTGCCCGGCGGGAAAACCCACCACGATGCGGATTGTTTTTTCTGGGTAGGCGGCGAAGGCACTGCCCACAACGCTGCTCAGCGCCAGAGCAGCCAATGCGCCAGCGGCGCGGCGTGTGAATGCATATTTCATTTGTTGTCTCCTGATTTTTTTGACTGAACTGACGCTGTGATTCAAATGTCGTCATTCACGCCGTGGCCACGACGCGCCACCAGGAATGTCCGCTCGAAGGCCATCACCTGGATGTTTTTTTGATTGAAGGCGGTGGTTTTCACCGTGACGATGCCTTGGCCAGGACGCGATTTCGATTCACGCTTTTCGAGTACCTTGGTTTCGGCATAGAGCGTGTCGCCGGCAAAGACCGGTGCGGAGATGTCGATGTCTTTCCAGCCCAGATTGGCAATCGCCTTGCCGCTGACGTCGTTGACCGTCATGCCGACCACCACCGCCAGCGTCAACGGGCTGTTGATCAACAATCTGCCGAATTCGCTCTTGGCCGCAAATGCAGCGTCACAGTGCATCGGGTGCTGGTTCATCGTCAGCAACGCAAACTGAATGTTGTCGTTGTCCGTCAAAGTGCGGCCCGGACGGTGCTCGTACACATCGCCGACCGTGAAGTCTTCAAGGTAACGACCGTAAGACGCGCGGTAACGCTGGGGACCAATTTCAACGGCTGACAACATGGGAATCTCCTGGATAAAAACAGCACCGGCTGTTTTGTTTATTTGTACGAACAAATAAGTTTACCCAAAAAAGTCAGCGCTTCAATATCCGTAAAAACCCTGATTCAAAACCCGTTGGACGCAAAAAAAGCGCGGCCCGTTTTCACAGACCACGCTTTTCAAAGTGCAGACCCGGATCACCGGGCCGGATTTCAAATCTTTCGCATCAACTCACTGCGGCTCGATCTTGGCGTCGTGAATCGCCTTGGCCCACTTGGCGCTTTCAGCCTTGGAACGCAGTGCCAGCGCCTCTGGCGTGCCGGGTTCGGTCTCAAAACCGAGTGCGGCAAAACGCTCCAGAATGTCTTTGTTGCCAGCGGCGATATTGATGGCGCGGTTCAACTTCAAGACGATGTCGCTGGGCGTGCCGGCCGGTGCGAAGACCGCAAAGTAAGCAATCAGCTCGTAGTCTTTCAAACCCAAGGCTTCATTCACCGTCGGCAGTTCAGGAATCGCCTTGGAGCGCTTGGTCGATGTGACCGCCAAACCGCGCACCTTGCCAGCTTTAACCTGCGGCAGCATGACCGCAAAGTCGGCCGTGAACAAGTTGACTTGACCACCGATCAGGTCGGTCATCGCCGCAGGGCCGCTCTTGTACGGGATGTTGGTCATTTTGATGTTGGCCATGCTGGCCAGCACCTCAGTCGACACCAGCTGCGATGTGCTGGCGCTGGCAAAGGTCACGTACGTCGGCTTGGCTTTGGCAAACGCGACCACTTCTTTGAGCGTTTTAGCCGGAAACTCGTTGTTGATGGCCACGATCAGCGGCACCGAGCCCAAATAAGCCACGGGTGCAAACGCGGTGTCTTGGTCGTAAGGCAGCTTTTTCATCAGGCTTTTGAGGGCTGCGTTGGTGCTGTTAGTGCCAACCAAAATGGTGTAGCCGTCGGGGGCCGACTTGGCCACAAAGTCAGCACCCAACATGCCGTTGACGCCGGCTTTGTTGTCAACAATCACCGGCTGTTCGAGGATTTCAGAGATCTTGGCCGCAAAGGCGCGGGCAATCTGGTCGGTCGCACTGCCGGCGGCAAACGGCACGATGGCCTTGATCGGCTTGCTCGGGTAGCTTTGAGCGCTGGCTGTGGCGGCGTAAACGCTGAGTGCAGCGACGCAAGCTGTGAGCAGCCAACGGCTAGCAGATGTGGTCATCGTGGGGCGCATAAATGAGTTCATTTGGAGTCTCCGGAAATAAGCGGTTAATTATTACTGATGGCGCAAGTCGTCGGTGGATAAAACCATGGCCAGCAGCCCCGACGCCAGACATTTCCCATGCGCGTCCAGCGCCAGTGAGCGCGTCACGCCACCGGCCAAAGAGCCATGCAGCACAAAATTCAGCGCCCCCAAGTGCGGCAAACAGTAGCGCTCCACCGGGCCCTGAACGATGCCGTCGTAGTGCGCCTTGACCCGCTCTGGGGTCAACAAGGTCTCTAGCAGCGGGTAATGTTTGGCGTCATAGGCAATCACCGACAAGGTGCTGCGGTTGCCTTTGTCTCCCGTGCGGGCGTGAGCGATGTCTCTGAGCAGCATGTCAGTTCTCCAAAATCACAACAGACGCGTTCACCCAGTCACGCGGAATCAAGACAGAGGCAGCAGCGATGACTTCGCGCACGCTCTTGGTGGCACCGCCGCCACTGGCCGGGCCGTTCAGGTACAGCGCTTCAACTTCGTTGACCACGTCTTTCGCTTGCCCTGCCGTTTTGACACGCATCGCTAAGCGCAAGCGGACCTCACTGGGTTCACCGACGGGCATGATCCGATCACCCAGAATGGTGTTGACACCGATCAACTCGTAGCGGCTTTCGCAGTCGGCAAAACCGGCTTCGTTCAAACGAATCCGCAGCACATCCAAAGCCAATTGACCTCGCGCCACAGCGCCGGGGCCGGCATAAGACATCTGGCCGTCGGCAATAAAACCTTCGCGGTGGCCGACCGTGACTTTCAGGGTGTCCGGGCGCTGCTGCCCTGCCCCGCCGCTGACCTGCACCCGGTCTGGGCCGACTTGCGTCAAGCGCACTTGCGAAAAATCAGCCACCACATCGGGCTGCAAATAGCGCGCCGGATTTTCAATTTCGTAGAGCAATTGCTCGGTGCAAGTGGCGGTGGTGACACAGCCGCCAGAACCTGCGACCTTGGTGATCACCGCATCGCCAGAGGCATCGACCTCGGCCAGCGGAAAGCCCAGATGCGCCAAGTCCGGCACATCACGGAAACCGGGATCGGCAAAGTAACCGCCGGTGATTTGCCCCGCGCACTCCAGCAAATGACCAACCAACACGCCTTTGCCGAGCCGCGTCCAATCGTCTGCGGCCCAGCCAAAGCAGTGCATCAGCGGCGCTAAAAACAAGGCCGGGTCAGCCACCCGACCGGTGATGATGACCTGCGCGTCGGTCTGTAGCGCCGGCAGCAAGGCATCGGCACCCAAATAGACGTTGGCAGAAATTACATCGTCTTGGAGCGACGCCAGCGTGTGGGGCGACTCCATCAAGGGCAGCGCCATGCCGCGTGCGCTCAAGACTTTCAGCACGTCGTCGCCCAAGACGACGGCCACTTTGACCTGCGGCAAGCCGAGTTCACGCGCCACCCGCAGAACCTCATGCCCGGCTTGCAGCGGGTTGGCCGCGCCCATGTTGGTGATGATGCGAACGCCTTGTGTCACGCAGGGGCCCAGCACGGCCTGCATGCGTTGGGTCAACAAGGGGTCAAAGCCGCGGTCAGGGTGTTGGCTGCGTTCCAGCTGGGCCAGCGCAATCGTGCGCTCGGCCAAGCACTCAAAAACGAGGTAATCGAGTTGGCCTTTTTCAGCCAGTTCGAGCGCCGGTAAAACTCGGTCGCCGGCGTAGCCTGCGCCAGAGCCGATGCGCAAAGTGTGAGGGGATGATTTCATGGGTGCGATCAAAAAAACTGACGAGGCGCCAGTGTGTCACATCCCTGGCAGGGCAAAAGCAGCTTCAACCGCGTTGGACAGGGCCACCGATATTGAATCGCGTTGTTGCCAATTTGAGAACGTAGGCACCGATCAACGCACCGTTGAAATCACCCAGCATCATCCACAAGACTTGCTGCGGCGCGACCAGTTGCTGGGGGTCAAAAAACGTCCAAGCCACATGGTGAATGATCGCGTTGGCTATGCAATAGCCCAAGGTCACGATGCCAATGTCTCTCAAAGACAGGAGATTCGCCTCGCGTCCGGTGTAAAACCGAAAAACCAGCACGGCTAGCAGTGGGCCGGAGGCGGAGCAAAGCACATTCAGAAAGCCGACCATGGAATAGTCGCCGAACAACTGCAACAAAAAAATACCGCCCAAGGCCGTTGCCAGTGTGCCCCGAACTTTGCCGAGAACCAGAACGTTCAGCACACGGATAAAAGCGGGCAGGTAAACCAGACCGACATGCGGCGTGATCTCCAAGGAAGAGAAAACCCAGCCGTTCGCTATATGCAGGCAAAGATAAACAAAAGCAGACAGCAGGGTCAGAAATAGCTCGAACATGGCGGTATCAGCAAGCTCATGGGTCCATCCGGAAAAATGTCACGGTTGCGGCCAACAAGCTTTTAATGTTGCGATTCTAACGATTAAGAATGAATCTTGATTTTCAGCCTGTTTTGCTCAGCCGCGATAGCCGCCGGCGGGAGGGTGACGCCGGCGCAGCGGGTCCAATAGCGGCCCCAAGCCGTTGTGGTCAATCTCCAGCATGAGGGCCAAAAGTCGGCCAATTTCGCCTTTTGGAAAGCCTTCTCGAGAAAACCAGACCAAGTAATTGCTTGGCAAATCAGCGATGAATCGGCCCTTGTATTTGCCAAAAGGCATTTGGCGGGTCACCAGCAGTTCCAGGTCTTCGGGGTTCATGGTCGCAGATGTACTGTCTTCAGCCGCCAGCCAACTTGACGGTGTAGCCCTTGTCCAGCAACTGGCGCTGCAGCAGTTCGCGGTGGTCGCCCTGCACTTCAATCACGCCGTCTTTGACGGTGCCGCCCGAGCCGCAAGCGGCTTTGAGTTGCTTGCCCAGCTGCGTCAAGGCCGCGTCATCCAAGGGCACGCCCTGAATCAAGGTCACCGTTTTACCGCCGCGGCCTTTGGCTGAGCGGGAAATGCGCACCACGCCATCGGTGGCTGGGCGGGGCTTGTTACTTTTGCAAATGCACTGAGCCACTGCTTGGCGGCAGTCGGGGCAGGTGCGACCGGTGTCGGTCGAATAAACGAGGCCACTGCTGGCAAGCTTGCTTTTCATAGGGTCGTTGGAAATAGAACAAGGAAATCGGAGAGCGCTCATTTTGCAGCACACGGGCGCTGTCTTGCTAGGCATTGAACAGCCTTGCACTGCGCGGGCGATGCGGAGCGCTCCTAAAATAAGTCGATGAACCCCACCACACAAGGCCACGCATGATTGTTGAACGCATCTGGACGGGCAACAGCCTGCGCAATTTCAATTACCTGATCGCCTGCCCCGACACCGGCGAAGCCTTGGCGATTGATCCGCTGGACCACGAAAAATGCCTGGCCACCGCCAAGGCCAAGGGCTGGAACATCACCCAGATTTTGAACACGCATGAACACCACGACCACATCGGCGGCAATGCCGAAGTAGTGGCCGCCACCGGCGCCAAAGTGATTGCGCACCACAAGGCCGCCGGCAAGATTCCGGGCATGGACCGCGGCGTGCAAGCCGGTGACGTCATCAAAGTGGGCAAGCACATTGAGCTGGAATGCTTGGACACGCCGGGCCACACGTATTGCCATATTTGCCTGTGCGCGCACGCTGAGCAGCCCGCGCTTTTTTCAGGTGACACCTTGTTCAACGCTGGTGCCGGCAACGTGCACAACGGCGGTAACGTGGAGGCGCTGTACAGCAGCTTCACCGAACAGTTGATGCGCCTGCCCGACAACACCCGCATCTTCCCCGGCCACGACTACATCGAGAGCAACCTGAAGTTCACGCTGGCCCGTGAGCCTGGCAACGCGGCCGCAGCAGCACTCTTGCCCAAGGTCGCCAGCCACGACCCGGCAACCTCCGTTGTGACGACGCTGAAAGAAGAAAAAGAGTTCAACACCTTCATGCGCCTGAGCAACCCGGGCGTCATCGCTCAGCTGCGAGAAAGCTTTCCCGACTTACCGGCTGAGCCGGATGCCAAGACGGTCTTTAAAAAACTGCGGGAGCTGCGCAACGCTTGGTGAAAACCTTCTTCAGCAAGCCTTACCAAGCCGGGCAATGCCCTCTTCAATCTTCGCCACATCGGCCGTGGCGAAGCTGAAGCGCAGGCTTGAGTGGTCTGGGTCAGCCGCATAAAACGGCGCGCCTGGCACAAACGCCACGCCTTGCGCAATGGCTTTCTTGGCGAACTCAGCCGCATCTTTGGTTTTGCCGTTGGCGCCGGTGAGCCGGGCCCAAAAGAACAAACCACCCTCGGGCTGCGTGAACGCAATCGCATCGCCCAATTCTCGTTTCAAGCCAGCGCCCATGGCTGCGGCACGTTCGGCGTACACCGCACGCACCCTTGCCAAAGTAGCCGGCATGCGACCGGCTTTGAGATACTGCGCGGCGGTGGCTTGGGCGAAGGTGCTGGTGTGGGCGTCACTGAACTGCTTGCACATGGTGGCTTTGGCCAGCAACTCGGCCGGCGCAATCATCCAGCCGACCCGCAAGCCCGGGGACAACACCTTGCTCATGCTGCCGCAATACGCCAGCCACTCGCGGCTGCCGGGCACATCACGGCTGAGCGCCAACAAGCTGGGCGGCGGCACCTCATGAAAATACAAGTCGCCGTACGGGTCGTCTTCAACCACCAGCGTTTGGTACTTGACGGCAAGCTCCAAGACCTTTTTGCGCCGCTCCAAGTTGAGCAAGGCGCCACTCGGGTTGCCAAAGGTCGGGATCAGGTAGACGAACTTGGGTTTGTGTTCAGCGATGAGTTTTTCGAGGGCGTCCGTTTGCACACCATGTTCGTCAATCGGCGCGCTGATGACGTCCGCGCCATAAAGCCGAAAGCACTGAATGGTGGCCAGAAAAGTCGGGCCTTCGACAATCACTTTGTCGCCCGGGTTGATCATGGTCTTGCCCAGCAAGTCCAGACCTTGCTGGCTGCCGGTGGTGACGATCATGCCGTCGGGCTCCACCGCAACGCCTTTGGCGGCCATGAAGGCGGCGAGTTGTTCGCGCAGCGGGTTGTAGCCCTCAGTCGCGCCATATTGCAAAGCACCGCCAGCTTCCTCTGTCAGGGCCAGATTAACGGCCTCCCGAATCCCTTCCACGTCAAACATGGCGCTGTCCGGAAAGCCACCGGCAAAGCTGATGATGCCGGGCTTGCCGAGCAGCTTGAAAAGCTCACGGATGGCAGAGGTTTCGACGTTGTTCAGGCGGTCGGCAAATGGCAGCGGCATGGGGCTCTCTCAACGGTTTTCGCTTGGGGGAATGAAATTCACAGAAGAGACAGATGTTAACGCCGTGTCGCTTTTAAATCGTCAAGCCGCCGGTCTCAGCCTAAACTGCCGAGCATGAAATCTGCCGCCATCGCCTCGTTTTTTGTCACACTCAAAGCCGCCAACCCGCTGCCGGTGACCGAGCTTGAATACACCAGCGTCTTTGAGTTGCTGGCGGCCGTGCTGCTGTCGGCCCAAGCCACCGACGTCAGCGTGAACAAAGCCACGCGCAAGCTGTTCCCAGTGGCCAACACGCCGCAAAAAATGCTGAATCTTGGGCTGGAAGGGCTTGAGAACCACATCAAAACCATCGGCCTGTTCCGCAGCAAAGCCAAACACCTGCTGCAGACCTGCCAGATTTTGGTGGAGCGCCACGGCGGCCAAGTGCCACGCACACGCGAAGCGTTGCAGGCCTTGCCCGGCGTCGGTCGCAAGACGGCCAACGTGGTACTGAACTCAGCCTTTGGTGAAGCCGTGATGGCGGTCGACACGCATATATTTCGGGTCAGCAACCGCACAGGTCTGGCCCCCGGCAAAAACGTCGATGAGGTCGAGGCCGGCTTGATGAAGCGCATACCGCCCGAGTATCTGGTGGACGCGCACCATTGGTTGATCTTGCTCGGCCGCTATGTGTGCCAAGCGCGCACGCCGCAGTGCTGGCAATGCGGCGTCAGCCAGTTTTGTGACTACAAGCCGAAAACGCTGCAGCCTTAATGGTTTTTTTGCTTAATTGCGCTCAGGTATCGCCAGAGAACACCACTGCCCAAAAGCCGGGGCTTCCTGTGGCCACTGCTTGGCTTGGCGTACTTCTCGCGCACCGCTTGCCAGCAAGTGGGCTGCCCGAATCACGCCTGCATGGGTGATCCAGACGGCGTCTTGCCCACGCTCAGCATGTTCATCCCATACCTCGGCGACGCGCCGCATGAACTCTGCCACGCTCTCAGCGCCACCACAAGCGTGCTGCGCAAAATCATCAGTCCAGCGTTCGAGTTCGGCTTGAGGAATCGCATCCCAGCGCTGTCCTTCCCAAACACCGAAATCCATCTCGGTCAATCGGGCGTCCATTGTGCAAGTCAAATCTGGCCGCAGCGCAAGCAGCTGCTGCGTCAGTTGCTCACACCGTTGCAGCGTTGAGCTGAGAACTAAAAGCCCCTGCGGCAACACCCGTGCCAGTGCCCTCGCTGCCGCCAGCGTAGCCTGTGCGTCGGCCGGCATATCGGTAGCGCCATAGCAAACACCGGCAGCGATCAACGGCTGGGCGTGACGCGCCATCCACAAGGTCATGGGGCTAGCCCGATGTGAAGTATGGGCGTCACAGGCTGAGCGCCAAGCCAAGGTAGAAAGCCAACTCACAGACCTGCTGCGTAGCACCCAGACAATCACCCGTGAAACCCTGCAGGCGGCGCCAAAACCAGCGCCACATGATTAAAAAAGCCAGGCCTGACGCTGCCAACGCGCTCCCAAACGCGCTCAAAAGAGGTTCATCCTGCGTCTCATTGACAGCACCTAGGTCGATGAAATGCGTCAGGTCTTGCACGTACGCCATTAAAAATAAGCCCAAAAAACACCATGTAAATGCAGCGCAAAGGCTTTTCCCGCTGATTTGATCCGCCAAGGGTTTGGACTTAGAACCAGCCAAGTCCCCGACATGCGGCATCCAGCGAATCAGCAGCAGCGGCCAAGTGCGCGACACCACATGCGCCACAAACAAAGCAGCGCAAAGCAATGGTCCACTGACCGAGCCCAACAACGCAAGCAAAGACACTTTGCCCAGCAGCATCAACACCATGGCAATGGCGCCAAAAGCCCCCACCCGCGAATCTTTCATGATGACCAAGGCGCGCTCGCGGTCGGGGCTGCCGCCCAGTCCGTCAAAGACATCGGCCAGCCCATCTTCATGAAACGCACCAGTCAACAAAACGCCAAATGCCGTGCCCCAGACCGCCGCCACCAGTGGCGAAAATCCGCCCACGGGCAAGTAGGCCAACAGGCAAGCCGTCAAGCACGCCACCCAACCGCCGACCAGCCAGCCGACGCCCGGAAAATGGGCCGCACTGGCGCGCAGCATGGCCGGGCTGAAACCGACCCAATCCGCCAATCGTCCGGTCACGGGGATTCGGGTAAAAAACTGAACCGACAACAAAAAATGGCGTACGAATTGGCTTAAAAATTGAACCATGGGTCAGTCAGCCCATTAAGTCGTCAAAGGCATGACGACCGTTGATTTCTCAGACACGCCGGCTGCCTCAAAACTCGCCATGTCCCGCAGAATGGCGCAAGCCGATTGCAACAACGGCCAAGCCAGCGCCGCACCGGAGCCTTCGCCTAAGCGCAAGCCCAAATCCAGCAAAGCTTGAGCCCCCAAGTACTGCAACATGAACTCATGACCGCGCTCGCCCGAACGGTGCGCGAAGACGCAACGCTGCAAGACCAGCGGTTGCAGGGCGTGGGCCACCAGCACAGCTGAGCTGGCAATAAAGCCGTCCACCACCACCACGCGGCGTTCATGCGCGGCTTGCAACACAGCGCCGACCATGGTGGCAATCTCAAAACCACCCAGTGCGGCCAAGACTTCCAGCGGTGCCGTGGCATTGGGATGACGCGCCAGCACCTCGCGCAGAACCGCTGTTTTGCGTTGCACAGCGGGCGCGTCTAAGCCGGTGCCTGCGCCGGTGCAGACCTCGATGTCAAGCCCGGCCAAACGGGCGAGCAACAGCGAGGCTGACGAAGTGTTGCCAATGCCCATTTCACCCAGTAAAAGCGCGTTACCCGGCAAGTTTTTAACCACATCTTGGCCGTTGTGCATCGCTTGTTGGCATTGCGCTGCGGTCATGGCGGCCTGCACCGATGAGTCGGCCGTGCCGTTGGCCACTTTTTGCACCAGCAAGCCAGCCCGTTGCTGACCTTGCGGCAAACCCGCCAAAAAGTCGTGATTCACACCGCAATCCACCACGGTCAACGCGATGCCGTGTTGGCGCGCCAGCACGCTGACGGCCGCGCCGCCGGCCAAAAAATTCTCGACCATCTGCCAACTCACGTCGCTGGGAAAGGCCGAAATACCGCGCGCCGTCAAGCCATGGTCAGCGGCAAAAACGACCATTTGAGGCTGATCCAAAACAGGCGATTCTGAGTCCAGAATTTCACCCAGTTGCAGCGCCAATGTCTCCAGTCGACCCAAAGACCCCAGCGGTTTGGTTTTGTTGTTCAGCTTGTGCTGCAGCGCCTGCGTCAAAACGGGGTTGCGGATGTCGGCGAGGGTCGGCAATGAAGTGTTCATGGTGAAAGGTTTGTTGTGATAATTTTGCGGCGACAAGTCATGTCAAAGTGAGGTTTTTTCTGTCAACAAGCCTTGCAAAACGCCCGGCTCAAAATGCTGCTCGATGTAATCGGCCAAGCCATCAAACACCGAATCCAGCGTTGGTACTGTGACGGCCTGACCTCGGCTGAACAAAGCCTGCAGCACGGCGGCGTCTTCAAACAAACCGTGCAGATACAGGCCAAGGACATTGCCCGCCGCATTTTGCCAGCCAAGGCCGCCTGGTAAAACGGCTTGCGCCACATCGCCAGCTTGTGCCATGGCGCTGTGTTGCACGGTTTGGCCGTGGTGAATTTCGTAGCCAACCACGGGCACGCCAGCCAATAAAGACCAAGCACCGGCTGTGCTTTCAGCAAACCGGGATGACGTGTGGCGCACGGTTTTTTCACGTTCAAACACGGTCACCAGCGGCAGCAGACCCAGGCCTGGCGCGTTGCCGTCAATGCCGTGCGGGTCTATCAACGCCTCGCCCAGCATTTGCAAACCACCGCAAATACCCAGCACCGCGCCGCCCTGCCCAGCGTGCTCGGCAATGGCACGGTCCAGCCCTTGCTCGCGCAGCCAGGCGAGGTCGCCGCTGGTGTTTTTAGAATCCGGTAAAACGAGCCAATCGGTGACGGCGAGGCCGGCCAAAGCCTGAGGTGAACGGACCCATTGCAGACGAACACCGGGGATATTTTTGAGCGCTTGAAACTCGTCCAGATTGCTCAGGCGCGGGTAGGCCACGACCGCCACGGTCAGCGTCACCAAGCCAGCGCCCGTGGTGATGCTGCGGTCGTCAAACACACCGTCTTCTTCGGGCAGCCCGTGCTGCCACCACATCGGCAAGGTTGCCACGGTCGGGATGCCGGTCAGCTCTTGCAGCATCTGCGGGGCGGGCGCTAGCAAACTGGCATCACCCCGAAACTTGTTCAGCACAAAACCTCTGATGAGTGCTCGTTCGTTTTCAAGCAACAGCGCCCACGTGCCGTACAAATGCGCAAAAGCACCGCCGCGGTCAATGTCGGTCACCAGCAGGCACTGCGCCTTGGCATGCAGCGCCACGCGCAAGTTGACGATGTCACTGTCGTGCAGGTTGATCTCGGCAGGTGAGCCCGCACCTTCGATGACAACCACGTCGTACTCAGCGATCAAGTCATCCAAGGCTTGCGCCACTACAGGCCACACGGTGTTGCTCCGAGTGCGCCACGGCAACTGCGTCAGTTCAGCATTGACTTGGCCCATCAGGATCACCTGGCTGGCTGTGTCTTTCTCGGGCTTGAGGAGCAAGGGGTTCATGCGCACATCGGGTACGACGCGGGCGGCGAGCGCTTGAAAATACTGGGCGCTGCCGATTTCACCCTGCCCATTCTCAGACGCGACAACACGAGCGTTGTTGCTCATATTTTGAGCCTTGAACGGTGCGACTTTCAATCCTTGGCGCGCGTAATAGCGGCACAAGGCGGTCGTGAGCCAGCTTTTTCCAGCCCCGCTGGATGTTCCCAAAACCATGATGCAACGTGCTGTCATGAAGCTACTTTCTGGTGTTCTGCCAAAACACGTGCCCACGCCGTTTGCAGTGCGCATTGCGCCGCAGGGGGCTGCACGCTCAAACGCACATGGTCAGGCAAACCAAATGAAGTGGTGTCGCGTAATTGGATGCCCTCAGCGCGCAGATTGCTCAGCGCTTGGGCCAGAGTTAAGCCGACAGGCAGGCTGGGCCTTGCGACATAAAAATTAGTTTGGCTTGGCAAGCAGGTCCAAGTCATCGCTTCACACCGTGCGATTTGTTGCATTTTCCAAAGTCGCAAAGTGTCCAAGCTATCGGCCAACCAGGCCTGCACGTCGGCTTGCGTCCATGCCGTCAGCAAGCTCACACCGTGGGCGCCAATCGGCCATGACGGGCACAACTGCTCTAGTTGCAAGAGCATCGCGCTAGGACAATCCACTGGCGCAATGGCATAAGCGGCCCGAACACCCGTGAGGCACAGCGCTTTATTGGGTGTCCACAACTGCCAAACCCGCTGCAGCTGTGCGTCACTGAGCGAGCCGGCACCGGCAAGCCGCAAGGGCTCATACGCGCGGTCGAGAATGCCTGTCGCGCCGTCATCAACCGCCTGCAACCAATGCGCCATATTGGCCTGCGATTGGCCGTGCGGGCTGGAGGGCTCGCACGCCCAAAGCAGTGACGCATCGTGAAGGCTAGCGGTGGGCTTCAAACCATGCGCATGAGCCGCTTGCGCGTAATCGCCGTAGCTGTGCGTCGGCAGCCAGACAGCGCTGGCGCCCTGCTGGGCAGCCACGGCTGTGATGCGAAAAATAAATTCACTGGCGCTCGCCGCCAACTGAACGCGCTGCAAAGAAACACCGTGAAAACTCGCTAGTTGCGTGCGCAGCGCGGTGTAGCTCGCATCAGGGTAAGCGCTGGCGTCGGTCAAAGCCACAGCAGCCTGCGCCATGGGACACGGCCCGCCAGCATGGCTATTCACTGAAAAATCATGGCGCGGCACGCCATGCTGGTCTGCGCCACCATGAACGCGTGGGAGCACAGGCTGAAACGCGTTGGACTGAGCCGAATGAAGAGTCAACAATTCACCACCCCAATGCTGAGGCCTACAAGTGACGCGAAAGCCAGTACACCGACAGCTCGCACAGTGGCACCGGCCAAGCGCTGCGCTTCAGCCGTTTCGTCCGGGCCCGGGTTGCGGCCGCAAGGGTTGAGGGTGTAGACACCGGGTTTGCGCAAGGACACCCCCAAAGCCAAGGCCATGGTGGCCATGGGCCAACCGCTGTTCGGCGATGGCGTTTTGCGAGCCTCTAACACTACAGCGACCCAGCTCAGAGCCGAACGCGGCGACCGTGCCGTCATGGCCCAAGCCACTGAGAACAAAACAAGCGCCGTCAAGCGCGCGGGCAGCCAAGACAGCACATCGTCGGCGCGGGCTGCCCATTTGCCAGCCCATTCCCAACGCAGGTTGCGGTAACCCCACATGGCATCAGCGGTGTTGGCAAAGCGGTACACCACCGCACCCGGTAGACCCAACAAGACAAACCAAAAGATGGGTGCGACCACCGAGTCGTTCAGGTTTTCAGCGAGCGACTCTATCGCGCTTTCGCGCACCTCGCTTTCACTCAAATGGGTGGTGTCGCGACTGACCAGCCAAGACAAGCGGTCACGACCAGCTTGCAAAGATTGTTGAAGCGCGGTCTCAACCGCAGCCGTCTCGGCTTTGAGCATGCGCCACGACAACATGCTTTTAAGCAGCACCGCATAGATCGCAAGAGCCACCGACAGCCACAGCAGATCCCAATAATGAACGCCACTTTTAGCGCCTGTACTGGCTGCCAGCAGCCGATCAATCTCACCAAATACCAGCGCCTGAAAACCGTAAGCCAAAGTGCCCACCAGCCCAGCGCCCACGATCCACGCCAGCGCGCCCAGCACAAACGCCAGCCACGGCTCACGCTGCGCGGTGAAGCGGCCGCAGGCGGCCAAGTAGTGGCCCATCCAAACGACAGGATGCAGCACCGCACGCGGTTCGCCCCAGCGCGAGTCGATCCACAAAGCCATGAGCAACAGCAGGCCCATGACAACGGCAAAGACCAGCGCCGTCATGATCAGTCTTCAATACCGCGCTGAGCCGGGATACCGGCATGGAAGGCGTGCTTGATTTGCATCATCTCGGTCACGGTGTCGGCCAGCGCAATGATCTCTGGCGGGCAGCGCCGTCCGGTGATGACGACATGCACATCGCGCGGCCTGTTTTGCAGTGTCAGCAGCACATCATCCAAAGGCATCCAACCGTAGATCAGCGGGTAGGTCATTTCATCCAGAACGACCATGAAATTCTCGCCGCTGAGGATGGCCGACTTGGCTTTTTCCCAACCATCACGTGCCAATTGGGACGAACGGTCCAAGTCCGGACTTTTCCAGCTGAAGCCATCCCCAAGACCTTCAATCGGAATGCCCATTTGCTCGAACATGCGGTGCTCGCCAAAGCGGGCAGACGGCACTTTCATGAATTGAAAAATCTTCACGTTTTTGCCATGTACATGCTGGCGGCCATGCGCCCGCAAAGCCAGGCCAAAGGCGGCGGTGCTTTTGCCCTTGCCGTCACCCGTGTTGACAATAATAAGACCGCGGCGTTCACCCGCTGGTCTGTCGTAAGGCTTGACGGTCGGCGCTGTTTCTACGTCCATGTGGATTCTTTCAAAGAGGGTTGGAGTAATTCAAATTCTCGGCAATGCCAGCCATTGACCAGCCAACGCGTGCACAGCAACACGCTGCTCAAAAACGTGCTCAAGTGCCCTGTGCGTGACAGAACTCTGACAGTCACCTTGGTGCGTCACGCGGCCACCAGACATCACCACCATGTCGTCGGCTTGCAGCGCAAATGAAATCTCGTGCAACACGCTGATCACCGTTTTACCGTGCGAAACTAGTTCACGGGTTGCCCGCAACCAGTCGGCTTGATGCGGCGGATCAAGGTTGGCCAGCGGTTCGTCCATCAGCAGCACCTCGGCATCAACCGCCAAAGCGCGAGCGAGCAACACGCGCTGACGCTCGCCACCCGAGAGCTGACCCAACGGCCGTCCGCGCCAATCCCAAGCGTGCAAACTGCGCAACGATTTTTCGACCAGCGCATGGTCAGCAGCACTAGGCGCAGCCAGCCATGGCTGATGCGGCAAGCGTCCGAGCATGGCGACGTCATAGACCGTCAGGTCATCGGCAGAGCTTTCGTTTTGCCCTAGCCAAGACAACTGCTGCGCACGCTGACGACCACGCAGGCCGGCCATGGGCTGACCGAGCAGCGTCACCGTGCCTTGGTGTGGCAACAAACCGGCCAGCACCTTGAGCAGCGTCGATTTTCCGGCTCCGTTGGGTCCGACGATGCTGGTCCAGCGTGCGCGTGGCAAGTCCAGAGAAATATCGTTCAGCACCGTGCTGCCGCCAAGGCTCGCACTGATGCCACGGGCTTGCAGCGCAAACGCGTCCGCTGCTGAGTGGCTCGCATTGAATGAAGACGGCTTCACAAGCCGGGCCCCCGCCCTGTGTGCCTATGCATCAGCCACAACAAGTAACCACCGCCCAAAACAGCCGTCAGCACACCAACGGGCAACTCTTGCGGGGCCGTGAGCCAGCGCGCCAAAATGTCGGCGGTGGTCAGCAGCACGGCACCCATCAGGCTGGCCAGCAGCATCAGTTTTCCGTGCGTGGTTTTGACCACCGCGCGAACCAAATGCGGCGCTGCCAAGCCGACAAAAGCGATCAAACCAGTTTGTGCCACAGCCGTTCCAGTCGCCAACGCCAACACGCCAACCAGCGCCATGCGCATTTGAGGCAGTCGCAAGCCCAAGCTTTGCGCCGTCGCCTCACCCAGCGACAGGCCGTCCAGCACATGGCTCATCATCCAGGCGGCCAACAGCGTGAGGCACAGCACAGCGGCCATGATCACGCAGGCGGTCCAGCCGACAAAACCGGTGCTGCCCAGCATGAACGCCTGCATGGCTTGCATGATCTCAGGCGTGAGCAGCAAAGTCAGCGAGGTCAACGCGCCCAACACCACACCCACGACCACGCCCGCCAACAACAAGCGCAAGGTGTGCTGCACACCCTTGGCCAACAACAGCGTCAGCATCACCGCCAGCACGGCCCCCACAAAGGCTGCACCCGTCAGTCCAATGCGCGCCAGCCAATGCGTTGCCATCGGCGACAAGCCGAAAAGCGCCATGGACAGGGCCACGCCAAGCGACGCACCGGAAGCGCTGCCCAGCAAGTACGGATCGGCCAAGGGATTGCGAAACAAGCCTTGCGACACAGCTCCGGCCAGGCCGAGCAACGCGCCCGCCAACAAGGCACCCACGGTGCGCGGTAGGCGAATTTCAGCAATGATCTGCATCGCCTGCGGATCTCGCTGCATGTTCATCAAGCTTTCAAAACCCGTGCTGCCCACGCACACGCCAAGCACCAGCAAACTAACGCATGCCGACAGCAAACCAGCCGCCAAGACCCAAGCCTGACGCTGCTGACGCGCCAAAGGATGGCCATGTTGAATGTCAGCGCGCATAGCGTTCCAAGCAAGCCGCCATGAGCCGGGCGGCCTCAGCCATTCTCGGACCGGGCCGCACCACCACGTCTGACTCTTGGGGCGTGAAGATGCAGATGCGTTGGTTCTTCACGGCCTTGATGGCCGACCAGCCCGGATAAGACAACATGGACTGCATGGCGCCACTGCCGACCATGATGATGTCCGGATTTGCACGCACGACAAACTCGGGGTTCAGGCGCGGAAATGGACCGAGTGCCGCCGGCACGATGTTCTTCACGCCCAGCCGTTGCAGAGTTTCGCCAATGAAGGACGACTCGCCTGCCGCGTACGGCCCGCGATTGACTTCAAAGTACACCTGCACGTTGCGGGCGGCGGGCGACAACGACTGCGCAGCCGCCGACATGCTGGCGTCGATGAGCCGCCACAAACGCGTTGCGCCTGCCTCTTCAGGCACGTCCAACAAGCGGCCTATTTTTTGCAAGACACGTTGCACGTCGGTGTGGCGCTGCGCATCCAGCGCGACCACCTTGATGCCGAATGATTCCAGTCGGGCAGTCGCGCGTGAAGTTGTCGCCAGCAACACCACGTCGGGCCGGAGTGCGACGATCGCTTCAATGTTCGGATCAATATAGCCACCCAGTTGTGGCAACGAGCGCACGCTGGCCGGGTAGTTCGAATACCGATCCACCCCAACCAAACGCTGACACTGGGCCATGGCGCAAACACTCTCTGTGAGCGATGGCATCAGGCTGATGATCCGCTGCGGACTTTGCGAGAACTGCACGGTGACACCGCGGTCGTCGGTGACTTGCAGCGCATGGGTTGGCACCCACAGAGCTGACACAAAAAGTACCAGCAACAAGCGCAACGCGGTTGAAAAAAACACTGGCCGGCGTGGCAAAATACCGAGCTTCATGCCGAGGCCTTTAACGTCAAGGGCAAGCCAGCAGCCATCAGCGTCACACGCTCACAAACCTGGGCAATATCTTGATTCAAACAACCCAAGGCATCGACAAAAGCACGGGTCTCACGGCCCATGGGAATCACGCCCAGACCGATCTCGTTGCCGACCAGCACCACCGGCCCTTGCGCAAGCTGGATGGCAGAGAGCAAACCCGTGATCGCCAGCGGGACAGCCTGCGCACGCGTCGAGGCGTCTAGGTCGGCCACGACTTCAGCCGGCATCAACAGATTGGTCAACCATAGCGTCAGACAGTCCACCACCACCAAGGTGTGCGCGTTTGCATGGCGGGCAATGGCTTCACCAAGTTTGAACGGCTCCTCCACTGTTTGCATGCGCGGCACGCGCTCAGCGCGGTCTTGTTGATGGCGACGAATACGCGTTGCCATTTCTTCGTCCCAAGGCTGACCGGTCGCGATCAGCACTGCTTGATGTGTTGGCGATTGCGCCAACCAGTCGCGCGCCAACAACTCGGCGCGACGCGACTTGCCGCTTTTTTGGCCGCCCAGAATAAGCTCAGTTCGTGCCATGCTCAGCGCTCCAAGCCATGACGATGCGGTGCAATTGCTCCACACCATCGGTCAATGCAGCCGGCCCCGGCTGCAAAATATCGGCTGATTTGATCTCAAAAATCTGCCCCGTTTTCACCGCATTCACCTCGGCCCAACCCGGCCGCGCCAACACATGCGCCGGCCTGAAACGCCGGCCACACCAGGACCCGATGATGATGTCCGGTTGACGCGCCACGATGTCTGCGCCGTCGGCAATGATGCGGCCCTTGCCCATCGGTTCACGCGCCAGTTCAGGAAAGCAATCGTCACCACCCGCGATGCCGATCAGCTCAGAAACCCAGGCAATTGCGCTGATGTGCGGGTCATACCACTCTTCAAAATAAACACGTGGCCGACGCGGCAGCGTTGCGGCCGCCTGCGCGATGTCGTTCAGCCGCTGCTGCATGACGTTGATGAGCGCCAACCCTTTGTCGGCTTGCCCGACCATCGCCGCCAATTGAAACATCATCGAGAAAATCTCAGCCACGCTGCGCTGGTTGAAGATCGTGACCTGCACGCCCGCACGAATGAGTTGCGCCGCAATGTCAGCCTGAAGATCAGAAAAACCAATCACACAGTCCGGCTTGAGTTCCACGATCTTGTCGATCTTGGCACTCAAAAAAGCGCTGACCTTCGGCTTCTCAACGCGCGCTTGCGGCGGCCGCACGGTGTAACCAGAAATCCCCACAATGCGCCGCTCCTCCCCCAACAGATAAAGCCACTCAGTGGGTTCTTCTGTCAGGCAGACGATGCGTTGGGGGCCTAGGTGGCCAAGCGAATTAGTCATAAGAAAGGATGGTAATGCGCTCGACCGACGACGGCTTAAAAGGCTACTCGAACGCCGGCTGTCACGGCACGACCTGCTTCAGGGTAAATGCTGTTCGTTTGGCCGCCGAAACAGTCAAAAGCCTGCGTGTAATACTTGTTATTGGTCAGATTCGTGGCGCCCACAAAAACCTCTGACTTAGACCAACGGTAGGCGTAGCGGACATTGGCGGTTGCATACGCGGGCATTGAGCATGCGTTGGCAAAGTCGGGATGCTGCGAGCCGACCCAGTTCACGCCGCCAGTCACAAAGTGCTTCTCCACTGGCATCCATTCGGTTTGCAGTGACAGCGTGCGGCGTGGTGTCAGGGGCACCAGCGACCCGGCATAAGGTCCGGACACAAAAGTCGACTTGCGAAGCGCTGCGTTGACTCGAAACTTCAGGTTCTTTGCGTAGGCGTAAGTGCCATCGAGTTCAAAGCCTGTGCGCAGGGTTGGGTCGAGATTGACGTTGCGGTACGGAATTGGGTCCAAAGCGATCTCATTGGTCAACGCGCTTCGATAAAGACGAGCATCCAATTTGACAGCGCCCGCAGCGTAGGTGGAGCCCAGTTCGCTGTCCTTGGAGCGCTGAGGCCGCAAAGTGGCTCCTGGCAAGGTAAAAGACAACTCGTCCACATTGGCGAGTCGGTAACTATCCCCAACGCGGCCATAAACAGAAATTCGCTCATTCAAAGGTTGGCGCAGACCAAATTCCCAAGCGTTCTGACGATCGATCAGGCCTGGCGCAACATAAGACAGCTGCTTGTTGATCTGTTCAGTTCGTGCGCCAACAGTTAGCAATGTCTTGGTAGAAGCCAGGGTCAACTCATCCCTGGCGTACAAGGCCCGTGAAGACTGTGTATCGGGTGCGCCACCTGAACCCAAAGTTTCGCGAGACCAACTTGCGTAATCACTTCCAAACACCAAGCGGCTTGTAAAATCATTTCGCTTTTGGGTATTAACAACCCGAAGTCCGAGGGTATTGGCGTGAATATCGTATGCGTAAGTCCCAGAATAAGCGCGAAGCGTTTTTTCACGGCTTCCAGCATTGGCAATTAGCTGCCAGTCACCCAAGTCCGCCTCTGCAAAAAGACCAGACTTCGAATTGGAAATTTGTGCATTGTCAGAAGTTGAGTTTGACTTGCGTGGATTAGCCGCATATTCGTCTGCGGTGAGAGGGCCAGGCAAACCGGTCTTCAGATCATCGTTAGATTGACTCGCCCCGACCCGCAGCCATTCATTACTCCACTGCGCGACGGAAGACAACGCGTTGGATCGCGAATGAAAGTTGTCGCGATGATTGTCAGCCTCGCGGTTCATGGCATTCACATCTAAGGAGAAACCACCGCTGGCCAAAGTCGCATTGGCCCGTCCTTCTCGCAAACCATAACTACCCGCTGCGGCATAAATCGACGCCGCATTTTGACGGGCCACGCCTTTGCCGCTCTTGGTGGTGATGATGATCACGCCACCCGTGGCGCCCTCGCCATACAGCACCGCCCCGCTGCCGCGAATCACTTCAATCTGAGTGACCGACTCGATCGGAATTCCCGCCAACCGGGTGCCACCTGTATCAGCTTCGCTGATGCGAATACCGTCAACCACGACCACTTGGTTACTGTCCGACGTAATCCCAAAGCCACGCAAGTCAAGCGCGTAGTCGCCACCACCATAAAAATCCTGACGACCAGGAACACCCAGCAAACGCATGATGGCCTCGTTCACCGTTGCCGCGCCTGAACGCTGAATGTCTTCAGCCGTGATGACGCTGGTTCCGAATGGTTGGGCATCGCGCGGACCCGCCACGCGACTACCGCTCACCACCGTTTCGGGCAAGGTGTCAGGAGAAACAGCTTGTCCTATGGCCACAAAAGAAGCGGGCAAAGTCAATGCAAGCACGGCAAAGCGCACAGGTAAAAGTGAAAATTTCATAAAACACAATCAACAAAAAAGCCCTCACCGGCTTCCCCGCCAGTGCATGAGCGTTACGAACGCGCACTTTCAAAAAAAGGACGCACGTTCACCTTGTTGGCCGGTATCCGGGCTAGCGAAGCTACCTTCATCGCCTTCCCAAGCACTTGTTCAAGGCGCTCAGTGGCTAGTGATGAAAGCGGAATGCAGTTTCAGGCTATGAGCTCAAAACGCATTCGTTCGTTTTACCGTTGCGGGGGCAGCGCAGGTTAGAAGACTTGGCGCCAGCTCACCTTGACGGTGTGCTTGGCCTCAGCTCCCTCCTGCTTCCCGTTGAACTGCGGCATGTGAACCACACCGCGAGCACCAACAACGAACATTCTACGTGCCGATAGTTCCTTCAACCCTACAATTCACCCTGCTATGGCAGACACCCCCCAAATTGAACAGCTTGTTGATCGCGTAGAACGCCTGTTGCTGCGCTATGACGAATTGCTGCGAACTAACACGCTACTCAACCAACATGTGGATGCCCTCACGCTGGAGCGCGACTCACTGAAGTCGCGCCTGAATGCAGCACGCGCACGCGTTGACGGCTTGCTGGATCGCTTGCCAAAACTTGAAGTCGACGGGTCTTCCGGCTCGGCCACGGAGAACCCATCATGAAGCAACTTGAAGTCACGATCATGGGCCAGAGCTATTTGCTGGGTTGCCCCGACGGCGGTGACGCCCGTCTGCTGGAAGCCGTCGACAAAGTCGACATCGCCATGTGCAAGATCCGCGACGCCGGCAAGATCAAGGCGCGCGACCGGATTGCCGTGCTCGCGGCTCTGAATTTAGCCTTTGAGTTGTCCGACCGGCCGGCAACGCCAGCGCCGGTGATGCGCCCTGCAGGTGCCGCCAATGACGCGCCAAATGATTCCCCTGACAACGCCCAAATCAGCGCCCTGCTGAGCCGACTCGACACCGCTCTGGGTGTTGACGGCCGATTGCTTTAACCCCTAGTCGACGCCGCTGACTTGACCATTCAGCAGTGGACGTCAGCCTGAACGCGCCTACAATCAAACCGTCTGCGTTACTTGCTGGGTTTTATACTTCCTTGTACCAATGCTTTTTAAGCACGGGCTTGGTAAATTGTCAGGTAGGTGTGATCGTCTCGCGTTAGACGGCCCCGAAGCCTGGCTGCCCTCGCCCACCTGAACCCTGGTTCAGGATGACGATCCAGCCGTTTCGCAGACACCTTTCCCTATAAATCAACGACTTAGCTCAACACAGTTCTGCAAGGTCGTACAGCAATCATCCCTGCGTCGCAACGGCGCCACTCCACTTCACCGTGCTCTTATGCAGCACATCTCCCGACCTGATCGGTAGCCTTGGCCGTTGTGCACTGTCGGGCATCACAAATACGGTCAGAACCCGCGTTAAATAGAAGTTTCAGCAAATTCATAAAGTGTTGTACTTTCGATGGTTTTGACACTGCTTAACGCGCTGCCACGTGAAGCAAATTTCCAAAGACTTTGCTGAATACGCTTGAGCGTTGGGGTGAATTCCAGAGCGGCATCGCTGCAAGTGGATAAATGCCATAAGATGGCAATCTTTGCCACTCAAGAAGGTTCTATGGCTTTAAATGTATCTTTGCCGATGGAGCTTGAAGCGCGGGTGCGACAGCATGTTGCATCGGGTCTTTATGGCTCGGCCAGTGAAGTCATCCGCGAAGCACTGCGCCTGTTCGAGGCTTATCACGCAGTGCAGCAATCCAGTCTGGCCACCATCAGGGCCGACATCGCTCAAGGCATGGCAGATGTGAACGCGGGTCACGTCAGCAAAATGGACATGGCCGCCATCAAGTCCCAAGGCCGTGCGCTTAAGAAAACGTCCTGATGGCATCGGTATTGTTTGCCCGTAGTGCGCAGACTGACCTTCTCGAAATGTGGTCGTTTATTTCGGAACAAAGTTTTGAGGCGGCTGACCATGTCTTGGATGTCATCGAGAAAGAAACCCAGACACTGGCCTTGCAGCCATTGATGGGTAGAGCACGGCCAGAGTTAAGTGGTGGCATCAGGTGTTGGCCGACATCGACCTCGTACAACCTGTACTACATCCCTGAAGAGTCAGGCGTCATCGTTGTCCGAGTTTTGCACCATGCCCGCGATATTCAGAGCAGGGATTTTCTGAACTGACGGCAAGCGTTAGCTGTCACGCCAACTTCGTGCACTTCAGTCTTACAATAAATCTCAACGTTTTGCCACGGTACTGTTGGGGTGCTGAATCATTACCCTGGTTCAGGATGACGATCCAGCCGTTTCGCAGACACCTTATTTCTTTGGATCCGATGCCCCTCGAACCCCAGCTGATAGTCGAACTTCTTGTCGTTGGCCTGTGCACCGGATTTTTAGCCGGCTTGCTGGGCATCGGAGGCGGCATGCTGATGGTGCCGTTTCTGACCTTCATCCTCACGGCCAAGGGTTTTCCGGCTGACTACACCGTGAAAATGGCTGTTGCCACCTCGCTGGCCACCATCTGCCTGACCTCACTTTCATCCGTACGAGCGCATCACAAACGCGGCGCAGTTCTGTGGCCCATCGTTCGCCTGTTAACGCCAGGCATCTTGTTGGGCTCACTCGTTGGGGCGCAGTTTGCGGCGGCTCTTCCGGGCAAATTACTGGGCATTTTGTTTGCCATCTTTGTGGCTTTTTCTGCCACGCAAATGTTCATTGACCGCAAACCCAAACCAAGCCGCACCTTGCCCGGCCGTCTCGGCACCTTCAGCATGGGCTGGGTAGTTGGTATGTTGTCGTCCTTGGTCGGTGCGGGCGGCGCATTTGTCTCTGTGCCCTTCATGACTTGGTGCAATGTCAAGATCCATGATGCCGTCGGCACATCATCGGCGCTCGGCTTTCCAATCGCCTTGGCCGGCACGCTGGGTTATATGTGGGCGGGCCAAAACCTGCCGGCCATGCCACCGGGTTCGTTTGGCTTTCTGTACCTGCCAGGACTGGTCGTCATTTCCATCGCCAGTATCTGCACGGCACCGCTGGGAGCACGAACAGCTCACCGCATGGACATTCGACCGCTCAAGAAAGTATTTGCGTCTATTCTGTACGTGCTGGCGGCCTACTTTTTGTTTCGCTGATCTGCGTTGTAAGCCGCGGTTGTGCGTGGCTGATGGGCTTCGCCTGAACACCAATCGTTTGCTCAATGAGCGCACCGCCGTCACTCATCAAAAAGTCTTTGAAAGCCTGAGCGACTGGTGTTAGTCGCTTGTTTTCGCGGTGCACGACATACCAGTGAAGCATCAGCGGAAAGCCGGTCACATCCAGCACGCTCAAGCTCCCTGCTTCCAGCTCACGGCTGATGGTGTGGGCAGACAAAAAGCTCAACCCCATGCCAGCGATCACCGCCTGTTTGATGGTCTCAGTGCTTTTGATCTCCATCGCAATGTTCAGCCCGGCCATGTGCGAACCAAAGCCCTCCTCCATGGATTGCCGCGTGTCAGAGCCTTTTTCACGCACTAAAAACGGCTCTTTGGCCAGCCTTGACAGCGAGATATTCTTTTGCGCCGCCAACGGATGATCGGGTGCCGCCACGACGACGTAAGGATGTGGCGCCAAAGGCTGGTTGACGGTGTCCATACCCAACGGGGGGCGCACCATGATGGCCAGATCTGTCAGGTTGTCAGCCAGTTGGCTCAGAAGTTCTTCGCGGTTGTAGACGCCAAAGTTCAACGTCACACCGACGTGTCGCTTGGCAAACTCCACCAGCAGATGCGGAAAGAAGTAATCGCCAGCACTGATCACCGCCACATTCAATTTGCCACCGGAAATGCCTTTGAACTGGGCCATGGTCTCGGCGACTTCTTTGAACTGTTGAATGATGATTCGGCTCGAATGAAGCATCTCGACGCCAGCCGGTGTGAGGTGAATTTTCTTGCCCAGTTGTTCAAACAGCGGCAGGCCGGCGTGGTCCTCTAGCTTCTTCACTTGCAGTGAAACCGCCGGCTGCGTCAGATGCAACTCTTCGGCCGCACGCGAAAAGCTCAGGTTCCGGGCAACGGCCTCGAAGACCTTGAGTTGACGCAGTGTTGCGTTTTTCATTTCATCTCCCGCTCGTGAAAATCATAAGTAAAAGCTAATGCATATTAACAAATACTTTTACTATCATTAATCAGTTTTTCTTTTTACAGTTGCGACAGGTCAGGTGCATCAACCACCCCAAAGCGTCCTTTCACCGTCCAACCATTCAAGGAGAACCCGCATGCTGGAGACAAGCCCAAACCGCGCTGACCAAGCCCGACACGCTTACAACAACGCCTTCGAAAAAGTCGGTCTGAACTGGCACTGGGATGAAGCGACTTTTGAACGGCTGCAGACCAGCGGACGCTTCGTCGTCCGAACTTACCTTGAAGCCGAGCAGTCGCATCTTCTACGCGCCTACGAGGCCGACTTTTTGGTTGACGCCATCGAAGCGGCCAGAGCCAGCACACAGCGCCGGTAACCCAACGCACGGAGGATGGCCATGAAAATTGCAATCATTGGGGCTGGCGCCATCGGTGGTTATGTGGGTGCCAAGCTGGCACTTGCGGGCCAAGACGTGACCTTCATTGTTCGGGGCACCAACCTAGAGGCGATACGCAACAACGGCATCCAACTGATAACGCATGACGGCACCGAGCATGTCGCAGGCAACGTCAAGGCGACCAACGACTACGCAGAAGCCGGCCCACAAGATATCGTGATCTTGGCGATGAAGGCGCACCAGTTAGAAGCCGTGGTCGACGACTTGCCCCTGCTGATGGATCAAAACACCACCGTCGTGACGATGCAGAACGGCATCCCTTTTTGGTATTTTCACAAACACGGCGGCCCACTTGAAGGCCATCTCGTGCGTAGCGTTGACCCTGACGGCAAACTCACCAAAATGATTCCTTTAGAGCGAGTGGTCGGTTGCGTTGTCTATCCAGCCTCGGAGCTGGTTGCTCCCGGCGTTGTCAAACACATTGAGGGCGATCGCTTTCCGATCGGCGAGTTGGATGGCACGCTCAGCGAGCGCGCCATGCGCATCTCCGCGTGTTTTGGCGCCGCAGGATTCAAAGCGCCCGTGCTTGAGAACATTCGCGCTGAAATTTGGCTCAAGCTCTGGGGCAACCTGACTTTCAATCCGATCAGTGGTTTGACGGGCTCGACACTGCTGGAAATTTGTCAGTGCCCATTGTCGCGAGAGTTGGCCGCCAACATGATGCGCGAAGCCCAACAAGTGGCCGAGAAGTTAGGCATTGGCTTCAGGGTCAGCCTGGAGCAGCGAATCGCTGGTGCTGAAAAAGTAGGCAGCCATAAAACCTCGATGCTGCAGGACATTGAGGCGGGCCGCGCACCAGAAATTGACGCGCTGGTGGGTTCAGTGGTGGAGCTCGGACGCCTCACGCAAACACAAACACCGCACATCGACACGACCTATGCCTTGGTCAAATTACTCGCCCAGTCGATGAAATAATGCTCAGAGAAGATAACTCCTTTATTTTCTCAGCGATCGCTCAATGGCCGCGACAAAATCAGACTGAGTGATGATGCCAACCAAGGCTTGATGCCTGTCGATCACCGGCAAGTGGTGGTGCCCTTGGCTGTGAAACACCTCCACCAAATCTAGGACATTTCGGCTGTCACTGATGACACGAACTTTCTTGCTCATGATTTGACCGACCGCATCGGGATACGCTGTCAGCGTTTTTTCAATTCCCTTCAGCCCATGGCGTAAAAAACCGCGCATGCGCTGGCCAAAATTTTGATGAAAATCAATATTGGCGTGTTTCAGAAAATCCTCCACCGTCACCATCCCGACCACTCGACGACCACGGTCAATCACCGGCATGGCTTTGATGTGGTTAGCGCGCAAAGTTTTCCAAGCCGCCTCAAGCGGCGTACTCACTTCTAAAGATAGAACGGCGGCCGTCATGATGTCGGAGCATTTGATACCTTCGAGCTTGTATTCATAAGCCCGCATTTCAACTTGCTCAATCAAACTGGCCAAATCCGACCGGTTAATATCAATCACTTGGTTATAGCGAGATAGAACTGTATCTATATCGCTTTCACGAATAACTAAATTTTCGTCCTTTGGTTTATTTAAAACAGAAAGATGAGGGTATCTCTTGCCGGTTAAATTGTTGTAAGCAATACCCGTCATGATCAATAACACAGATTCAGTCAGCACCGGAAACAATACATATTGAAAACTGGTCACAGAACCCAAAGCCGTGATCATGGCAACGGCAGCGGCCGGTGGATGCAAACAACGCAGCAAAAACATGCACAGGATTGAAAGCCCAACCGCAACAGGCGCGATAAAGATCGGGTGCTTAACCCAATAAACACAAGAAATTCCAATCACAGCGGAAATCACATTTCCACCTATGACAGCCCAAGGTTGTGCCATAGGACTGGATGGCAACACATACACCAGCAAGGCACTGGCCCCCAAGGATGCCATCACCCAAGTGCTGCTGCCGACGAGTTCGCCAAGATAGCGTCCGACCGCCATCGTGAACAGCAATCCAAGGAATGCGCCGCCTGCAGAACGCAAGCGCTCCGGTAGCGAGACCGTGGTTGGGTCTTGGCCGAAAAACGAAAAATAGGATCTCTGCATAGACCTTGATAGTAGGTCATCCAAGACCCTGGCTGGCTAGATGCTGCAGAGCTGCGCTCACACGGCAACTAGATACTTACCCTATGAGTATTATCCAGCGGGTCGAAAAATCGGAATCTTGACTCAAGTCAACTAAAAAATTGACTTGGTATTTTTAGAATACGCCCGTCAATTTATTTTTTGATGTTTGTCTAAATTTCTTAAAATAGTAATACCTTGGTATTTGTTTTTTAGCGATAAATTAAAAAAAATAAATTTTACTGACAATTAAATTATGCAATAGAGGCAACATGACGACAGCAACACATTCGGACGCACACGCCACAGGGGCATCAGGGACATTCGTCTCTAATCGGTGGTTTCAATTGGTGATGGGTATTATTTGCATGGCGATGATCGCCAATTTGCAGTATGGGTGGACTTTGTTTGTGAACCCTATCGCAGACAAATATGGTTGGAGTAAAGCGGCAATTCAAGTTGCGTTCACCATTTTCATCTTGACCGAGACTTGGTTGGTCCCCGTTGAAGGCTGGGCGGTCGATAAGTTTGGCCCAAGGCCGGTGATTTTGTTTGGCGGTCTTCTTTGTGGTTTGGGCTGGGTTCTGAACTCTTATGCCAACACTTTGACCTTGCTTTACATCGCAGCCGCCATCAGCGGTATCGGCGCGGGTGCGGTTTATGGCACCTGCGTTGGCTCTGCGCTCAAGTGGTTCCCAGACCGTCGCGGCTTGGCTGCCGGACTGACCGCTGCAGGTTTTGGCGCCGGCTCTGCCGCGACCATCATCCCCATCTCGTTCATGATCCAAAACAGCGGCTACGAGCAAACCTTTTTGTACTTCGGTATCGGCCAAGGCGCTATCGTCATGATTCTGGCGCTGATGATGTTGCGCCCACCCGCACATGTTGCTAGCGCGTCAGCCAAGCCATCCAAACTTCAGCAGTCCAAGGTTGACTTCAGCCCAACTCAGATTGTCACCAAACCGGTGTTTTGGGTGATGTACATCATGTTCGTGTTGGTTGCAGCGGGCGGCCTGATGGCCACCGCGCAAATGGGACCGATTGCCAAAGACTTCAAAATTGACGGCGTGACCTTCAACGTGATGGGCATGATCTTGCCTGCGCTGACGTTTGCACTGGCCATCGACCGCGTTCTGAACGGTCTGACACGTCCTTTCTTTGGTTGGGTTTCTGACCAAATCGGGCGCGAAAAAACAATGTTCATCGCCTTTGCGCTTGAATCCGTCGGCATCTTGGCGCTGTACTACTGGGGCCGTGACCCGATCATGTTTGTCATCTTGACCGGCATCGTGTTTTTCGCTTGGGGGGAAATCTACAGCTTGTTCCCAGCGACCTGCGCCGACACGTTTGGCACCAAGAATGCCGCGGGTAACGCTGGTTTGCTGTACACAGCCAAAGGCACAGCGTCCATTTTTGTGCCGATTTCCAGCGTGCTGATGGCGATGACTGGCACTTGGGAGGCCGTGTTTTTCGTCGGCTGCGCCATGAACGCCATCGCCGCTTACATGGCTTGGTTTGTCCTCAAACCAATGCGCAAAAAGTTCATGGATCAGGTCGCCGTGAATGCTGTGAAATAAGCAACTGACAGGCTACAGACTGACCCTTGGTCGGTCGCCTCTCAGCCCCTGACGCCAGCCTTGGCATCAGGGGCTTTTTTGCGTTCAACTGAAACCATTTTTTGGCCAAACTTTTTCGTTAAAAAACATCAAAGCAACATCAGGATAAACCCCATAAACACACAATATTGACCTAAGTCAAGAATGTTTCGACGTCTCCGGTAAGAGGATGGGTGCTCATTCCAGCCCTCGCAAGAATTAACAACCAACCGGAGACAACGCGATGACAAGCAAATTAACAAAAATCAAAAGTAAGCTGGCCGCAGGTGTGAGCATCGCTTTATCGACCCTGTCTGCCATGGCGTTCATGACCGCGTCGGCGCATGCGGCTTGGGAGCCGACCAAACCAGTTGAGTTCGTGGTGCCAGCCGGCACAGGCGGCGGTGCTGACCAAATGGCCCGATTGATTCAAGGCATCGTCATCAAGCACAAGCTGATGAAACAACCGCTGATCGTCGTCAACAAGTCCGGCGGCGCGGGTGCTGAAGGCTTTCTGGAGATCAAAGGCGCCAAGGGCGATCCGCACAAAATCGTCATCACTTTGTCCAACCTGTACACCACGCCCATGGCCACGGGTGTACCGTTCAACTGGAAAGACATGACGCCCGTCGCCATGATGGCGCTGGATCAATTTGTGCTCTGGGTCAACGCTGAAACGCCTTACAAAACGGCCGGTGAGTACGTCGCTTCTGTCAAAGCCGCCGGCCCGTTGAAAATGAAAATGGGCGGGACAGGCTCCAAACAAGAGGACCAGATCATCACGGTCGGCCTCGAAAAAGCCACTGGCACCAAATTCATTTACATCCCCTTCAAAGGCGGCGGTGAAGTAGCGGTTCAGCTGGTTGGCAAACACATTGAATCCAGCGTCAATAACCCGGTCGAGGCAGTTGCCCAGTGGCGTGCTGGCAAGCTGCGGGCACTGTGCGTGTTTGACGACAAGCGCATGACCTACAAAACCAAAATCACCGACACGCAAGCCTGGAGCGACATCCCGACCTGCAAAGAATCCGGCATCCCGATGGAATACCAGATGTTGCGTGGCATCTTCATGCCTGCTGGCGTGACGGCTGACCAGAAAGCGTTTTATGTCGAGCTGATCCAAAAAATTCGGGCCACGCCTGAATGGCTTGACTTCATGGAAAAAGGCGCCTTCAACCAGACCTACATGGCCGGTGCAGACTTCGAAAAATGGGTGGCTTCAGCTGAAACCATTCACCACGGCCTGATGCAAGAGGCTGGCTTCTTGGCTAAAAAATAATCAACAGGAACATTCTCAATGGCGTCAAGCGAAACAAAAGCCCATGAAGGTGGCGAAGTCAAAGGCCCAGCGACCTACTTGGTAGAAGCTGTGGTGGCCATCGGCGTGATGTTGCTGGGGGCCGTGGTTATTTACGGCAGCCGTGAATTGGGTGCCGGCTGGACCAGTGACGGCCCGGGTTCTGGCTATTTCCCGTTTTACATCGGGCTGATCATGACCATCTCCGGGGCCGGTATTTTTTACCAATCCTTGTTCGGCAAAAAGGGCCGGAACACCGCCGTTTTTGTCGACGGCGAGCAGCTCAAAAGGGTGCTTTCTGTGCTCATACCGGCCGGCATTTATGTCTTTGCCGTTGGATTCATTGGCCTGTACATCGCGTCATTTTTTTACATCATCTTATTCATGGTGATCCTCGGAAAGTTCTCGTGGCTCAAAAGTCTCATTGCAGCTTTTTGCGTCAACGCGCTTTTCTTCTTGATGTTTGAGGTCTGGTTCAAAGTGCCCCTCTTCAAAGGCCAGTTCGACCTGCTGAGCTTCCTCGGCTACTAATTTATCTGATCTCTCGGAGTTTTTGACTATGGATGAACTTAACGCGCTGTTTCACGGGTTCGCGGTCGTGCTGACCCCGATGAACACGCTTCTCATGGTGGTGGGCATTGTCTTGGGGGTGTTGATCGGCGTGCTGCCCGGACTGGGCGGGGCCAACGGCGTTGCCATTTTGCTGCCGCTGACCTTCACGATGACGCCAACCTCGGCCATCATCATGCTGTCCTGCATTTACTGGGGCGCCTTGTTTGGGGGCGCGATCACCTCGATTTTGTTCAACATACCGGGCGAGCCTTGGTCTGTGGCGACCACCTTTGACGGCTACCCGATGGCGCAACAAGGCCGTGCCGGCGAGGCGCTGACGGCGGCCTTCACCTCCTCCTTCATTGGTGCTTTTGTGGCCGTGGTGATGATCACCTTCATGGCGCCATTGGTGGCCAAGTTTGCGTTGAAATTCGGCCCGCCGGAATTCTTCGCCGTCTACCTGCTGACCTTCTGCAGCTTTGTCGGCATGGGCAAGGGCTCGCCGTTCAAAATTTTGGCCTCGATGACGATTGGTTTTGCGCTCGCCTCGGTCGGCATGGACACCGTCACCGGCCAGTTGCGCCTGACGTTTGGCTGGCTTGAGCTGATGCGCGGCTTCGACTTCCTGATTGCCGTGATTGGCCTGTTCGGGATTGGCGAGATTTTGCTGTCGATGGAAGAAGGTCTGGCCTTCTCTGGCAAACACGCCAAGATCGACTCCAAAATTGTGCTGGCCACTTGGAAAAAGCTACCCCAATACTGGGTGACCTCGATCCGTAGTTCGCTGGTCGGCATTTGGATGGGCATCACGCCGGGCGGTGCAACGCCCGCATCGTTCATGAGTTACGGTTTGGCCAAGAAAATGTCCAAGACCGGCCACAAATTCGGCACCGGTGAACTCGAAGGCGTGATTGCCCCAGAGACAGCCGCTCACGCCGCCGGCACCAGCGCCTTGCTGCCCATGCTCGCTCTGGGCATTCCAGGCTCACCCACCGCGGCGGTTCTGCTGGGTGGCTTGTTGATCTGGGGTCTGCAACCCGGTCCGCTGCTGTTCGTTGAACAGAAAGACTTTGTTTGGGGCTTGATTGCCAGCATGTACTTGGGCAACTTGGTTGGTTTGATCGTGGTGCTGACCACTGTGCCGCTGTTTGCCTCGATCTTGCGCATTCCGTTCTCGATCATTGCGCCCGTCATCATCGTGATTTGTGCGATTGGCGCCTACACCGTTCACAACGCCATGCTGGACATCTGGTTCATGCTGCTGTTCGGTATCGCCGGCTACTTGTTCAAAAAACTCGACTACCCGCTGGCACCGCTGGTGTTGGCCTTGGTGTTGGGGGACAAAGCCGAAGATGCGTTCCGCCAGTCGATGTTGATTTCGCAAGGTGAAGTCGGCGTGATGTTCTCGAACTTGTTGGTCGGCAGCATCACCTCGTTGGCGTTGATCTTGCTGTTCTGGCCTCTGATTTCCAAAGCACTGGACAAAATTCGGCCACCGAAGAAAGACGAATTCGAGGCTGATCGGCCGGTTGATTGAGGCTAGAAGCGGTGCCGTTCAATCAGCGGAATGCAGGGACATGGATTGCCACGCTTCGCTCGCAATGACGAGGAGTGCATTTATGGCGAGCGCAGCGAATTCCGTCGTGGCGAGCGCAGTGCGGCCATCCATCTCGGAGCCGCGCGGTGATGGATTGCCGCGCTGCGCTCGCAATGACAGAACTTCGGTTTTTTAAATCTTGCCGCGCTGCTTGAGGCGGCTCAAGGTTTCTGCTGAGAGGTTGAGGTAGGAAGCCAGTTCCTTTTTCGGGATCCGATCAAAAAGTTCGGGGTGTTTGCGCAAAAATCGCTTCACACGACCCGGCGCGTCCAGCAGGTGCAAGGTGATGGTGTGGGCCATGATTTCGCTCATCAACTCCATCACGGAATACTCAAAAGACTTTTTGATCTCGTGGTGACGTTCCAGAAAAGCCACCCAATCCTCCAGCGGCAGCTTGGCCACCCGCACTCTGGTGACGCACACCGTGCTGTAAGGGGTTGGCGTTCCCAAACGCCAGGCGGCGTAACTGGTTTCCATGTCCCGTTCGTCAGCGAAGCGCAGGATCATCTCCTTGGCTTCTTGATTCGTCACCACCCGCTTCAAGATGCCCTCGAGGATGAAGTACTGCTCCATCTGGTGCACACCCTGCTCCAACAAGGCGTCCCCTTTGTGGCCGTCGATGATGACCAAATGGGATTCCAGCTCCGCGCTCTGTTCCGCCGACATGCCCTTCAAAACCTTGTTCTGCGCCAACTGAACGCGAATGATGTTTCTATCGGGGTGGTCGGGTACAGATGACATGGCTAGGTGGGGTTGGGCGAGGCGCAGAACAGACTCGCTCAAGCGGCTACAGACGGGGTCCAAATATGGCAAAAATTGACCGCGATCAATGGCCAATTCAAAAGCGACTCCTATGATAACCGGACAGTGCAATGGGGCGCTCTCAAGTGAGCACGGGCCAAAATTGCATGGCGCTGTTAATTCACCTTGGTCAAAGTCAAACGAAAAGATATTTCCACATGACAAATGAAACTCCAGAACAGGAACAGACAGACGGGTTTAACCTGGTCATCGACGCCCTGAAACTCAACGACATCGACACCATTTACGCCCTGCCCGGCATTCCCATCACCGACCTGACGCGCAAAGCGCAGGCAGCGGGCATTCGCATGATTTCCTTTCGTCACGAGCAACACGCCGGCAACGCCGCCGCTGCCGCTGGCTTTTTGACACAAAAACCAGGTATCTGCCTGACCGTCTCGGCCCCAGGTTTCCTGAACGGCTTGACGGCCCTGACCAACGCCACCACCAACTGCTTTCCGATGATCCTGATCAGCGGCTCCAGTGAGCGCGAGATCGTCGACCTGCAGCAGGGTGACTACGAAGAAATGGACCAATTGGCGATTGCCAAGCCACTGTGCAAGGCCGCTTTTCGCGTCCTCCACGCTGAAGATATCGGTGTCGGCATCGCCCGCGCCATCCGCTCTGCGCTGTCTGGCCGTCCCGGCGGCGTCTACCTCGACCTGCCAGCCAAGCTGTTTTCGCAGACGATGGAGGCAGAAGCCGGTAAACGCTCCCTGATCAAGGTGATTGACCCAGCGCCGCGCCAGATCCCTGCTGCCGATGCCGTCAAACGCGCCCTCGACCTGCTCAAGGGTGCCAAGCGTCCGCTGATCGTGCTCGGCAAAGGTGCCGCTTACGCTCAGGCCGATGCAGACATCCGCGCACTGGTCGAAAAATCGGGCATTCCTTACCTGCCAATGTCGATGGCCAAGGGCTTGTTGCCCGACACGCATGAGCAGTCAGCAGCCGCCACCCGTTCTTACGTGCTGGCAGAGGCCGACGTTGTCATGCTGGTCGGTGCGCGCCTGAACTGGCTGCTGTCACACGGCAAGGGCAAGACCTGGGGCACGCCGTCGTCGACCAAATTCATTCAGATCGACATCTCACCGACCGAGATGGACAGCAACGTGCCGATCTCGGCACCGCTGGTGGGTGACATCGGTTCTTGCGTGTCAGCACTGTTGGGCGGTATTGGCTCTGATTGGGCCAAGCCACCGGCTGAATGGCTGCAGGCGATTGGTGAGCGCAAAGACAAAAATATGGCCAAGATGGCCGCCACGCTGGCACTCAACCCCGCCATCATGAACTTCCACAGCGCCCTGAACGTGGTGCGCAATGTGGTCAAGGCCAACCCAGAAGCTGTGGTCGTCAACGAAGGCGCCAACACCCTCGACTTCACCCGCAGCATTGTCGACATGTACCTGCCGCGCAAGCGTCTTGACGTTGGCACCTGGGGCATCATGGGCATCGGCATGGGCTTTGCGGTAGCCGCCGCAGTGACCACCGGCAAGCCGGTGATCGCCATCGAAGGTGACAGCGCCTTTGGTTTCAGCGGCATGGAAGTCGAAACCATCTGCCGCTACAACCTGCCGATTTGCATCGTTGTCTTCAACAACAACGGCATTTACAAAGGCACCGACGTCAACCCACTGGGCGGCGATGTGGCGCCGACGGTGTTCGTCAAGAACGCCCGCTACGAAATGATGATGCAGGCTTTTGGTGGCGTCGGCGTTGTCGCCAACACCCCAGCCGAACTCGCCAAGGCCATGGAAGAAGCCGTCGCCTCCGGCCGGCCGACCCTGATCAACGCGATCATCGACGAAACCGCTGGCACTGAAAGCGGTCGAATCACCAGCTTGAATCCGCAGAGCGCTGCGAAAAAGAAGTAATTCATTCACATTTAGGAGAAATCAAATGAGCAACAAACCCCTCAACGGCATCAAGATCATCGACTTCACCCACGTTCAAGCTGGTCCTGCCTGCACCCAAATGCTGGCTTGGTTCGGCGCTGACGTCATCAAGGTCGAGCGCCCAGGCGCCGGCGACGTCACCCGCAGCCAGTTGCGTGACATCCCCGATGTCGACGCGCTGTACTTCACGATGCTGAACAGCAACAAGCGTTCGCTGACCCTCGACACCAAAAAGCCAGAAGGCAAAGCGGTGCTGGAAAAGTTGATCAAAGAGTGCGACGTTTTGGTTGAAAACTTCGGTCCCGGCGCCCTTGACCGCATGGGCTTCACGTGGGAACGCATCCAAGAACTGAACCCGAAAATGATCTTGGCTTCGGTCAAGGGCTTCAGCGACGGCCACCACTACGAAGACCTGAAAGTCTACGAAAACGTGGCGCAGTGCGCTGGCGGCGCAGCCTCCACCACCGGCTGGTGGAAAGGTGAGCAGTCAGGCCCGATGATTTCTTCTGCCGCCTTGGGCGACAGCAACACCGGCATGCACCTCGCCATCGGAATCTTGACGGCCTACATCGGCCGCCAGCAAACCGGCAAGGGCCAAAAAGTCGCTGTGGCCATGCAAGACGCCGTGCTGAACCTGTGCCGCGTCAAGATGCGTGACCAGTTGCGCCTCGACAAACTCGGCTACCTGGAAGAGTACCCACAGTACCCGCACGAGACTTTCTCTGACGTGGTGCCACGTGGCGGCAATGCCGGCGGCGGCGGCCAGCCTGGCTGGATCTTGAAGTGCAAAGGCTGGGAAACCGACCCTAACGCCTACATCTATTTCACAGTTCAGGGCCACGCTTGGGCCCCTATCTGCGACGCCATCGGCAAACCAGAATGGAAGACGGACCCGCTGTACATGACGCCAAAAGCGCGTCAGCCGCACATCATGGACATCTTCGGCACCATCGAAGCTTGGTTGAAAGACAAAACCAAGTTCGAAGCAGTGGACATCTTGCGCAAGTTCGACATCCCTTGCGCACCGGTTCAGTCGATGAAAGAGTTGCTCAACGACCCATCGCTGCGTGCCAGCGGCTCCATCGTTGACGTGCCACACAAAGAGCGCGGCAGCTACGTCACGGTCGGCAGCCCGATCAAGTTCTCTGACCTCAAGCCAGAGATCACGGGTTCCCCACTGTTGGGCGAGCACACTGACGAAGTCTTGGCTGAACTCGGCTACACCAAGGACCAGATCGCGGCGATGCACACGGCTAACGCGGTTTAAGCGGTTTAAGCCGTCAAAGCGCAGCGCTCCCGTCATGGCGAGCGCAGCAGCTCCCGTCATGGCGAGCGCAGCGCGGCCATCCATCTCGGCGTTACGCTGTGATGGACTGCCACGCTACGCTCGCAGTGACGGTTTTTTTACGCTCGCAGTGACGAAAATTTTTGTTGCGAATCCATTGTTTGTGCAGGTCCACCCAACAAATCCATGCCAAGTACCACCGATTTAAAACAACTCGTCGAGGCTCTCGGCGACGCCCTTGTGATCGCTGACGCCAGTGGCGCCATCACCTTGTGGAACCCGGCGGCAGAGCGCATCTTCGGTTTCACTGAGCGTGAAGCCCTCGGCAAGTCACTCGACATCATCACGCCGCAGCGCTTGCAGCATCGGCATTGGGAGGGTTATCACAAGACCATGGCCAGCGGTGTGACGCGGTACGGCAACGACGTGCTGCGTGTGCCGGCGGTGCACAAAGACGGCCACAGCTTGTCGATCGCCTTCACTGTCGCCCTGCTCTACGCACCAGACAAATCAGTCTCAGCCATTGTGGCGGTGATCCGCGACGAGACCAGCCGTTTTGAAGAAGAGCGGAAGTTGAAAAAACGCGTCACAGAGCTAGAAATGCAGCTCGCAAAGCCAGCCAACCCGTCATCAACCTGATCCATCAGCACACCAGAAGAACACACAAGGCAGGGTGAATAATAGGGACCGCTGCAAAGCACCCTATTTCAACTTCCCAGCAGGAACTTTCATGAGCAAAGCGTTAGACGGCGTTCGCATCCTAGACTTCACCCACGTTCAATCCGGCCCGACCTGCACCCAGTTGCTGGCTTGGTTCGGTGCCGATGTGATCAAGGTAGAACGCGCCGGAGAAGGCGATGCAACCCGCGGACAGTTGCGCGACATTCCCGGCGTCGACAGCTTGTACTTCACGATGCTGAACCACAACAAGCGCTCCATCACGCTGGACACCAAAAAGGCCAAGGGCAAACAAGTCTTGAACGACCTGATCAAGACTTGCGACGTGCTGGTAGAAAACTTCGCACCAGGCGCCATGGACCGCATGGGCATCACGTGGGAGCATATCCAAGCGCTGAATCCGCGCATGATCGTCGCCTCGGTCAAGGGCTTTGGCCCCGGCCCGTACGAAGACTGCAAGGTCTACGAAAACGTCGCCCAGTGTGCCGGCGGAGCGGCATCGACCACCGGTTTTGACGACGGCCCGCCGATGGTGACTGGCGCCCAGATCGGCGACAGCGGCACCGGGCTGCACCTTGCGCTCGGCATACTTGCCGCGCTCTACCAGCGCAACAGTACCGGTCGCGGTCAAAAAGTGCTGGCCCCCATGCAAGACGCCGTGTTGAACCTGTGCCGCGTCAAACTGCGTGACCAGCAGCGCCTAGAGCGCACCGGCACCATGCACGAGTACCCGCAATACCCAGACAGCAAATTCGGCGAGGCTGTACCACGTGCCGGCAATGCCTCTGGCGGCGGCCAACCCGGGTCGATCTTGAAATGCAAAGGCTGGGAAACCGACCCCAACGCCTACATCTACTTCATCACTCAAACGGCTGTGTGGCCGGCGGTCTGCAGGGTGATTGGCGAAGAAGGCTGGATCACCGACGAAGCCTACGCCACACCCGGCGCACGGCTGCTGCACCTCAAACCCATCTTTGCCCGCATCGAGCAATGGACCATGACCAAGACCAAGTTCGAGGCGATGGACATTCTGAACAAATACGATATCCCGTGCGGCCCTATTTTGTCGATGAAGGAAATCGCTGAAGAACCGGCCTTGCGGGCCAGCGGCACCATCGTCGAAGTCGATCACCCGACCCGCGGCAAATACCTCACCGTCGGCAATCCGATCAAGCTGTCAGACAGCGCCACTGACGTCACGCGCTCGCCCCTGTTGGGCGAGCACACGGACGAGGTGCTGACACAGCTCGGTTACACCGCAGATGAGATCGCGGAACTCCGAAGCGAACAAGTCATCTGAATTTGACCTTTCGGCACATACTTTTCACAGACACCTACACAAGCCATCATGAACTACCCGATCATTCCCATCGCCGTCATAGAGGCCACGACCAAGGAACGTAAACGCCAAGCCCCCAAGGGTCGCCGCGTTGATCCGACGGCGCTGGCAGAAGTGCAGGGTCTGCTCGGAACAGAGTCACGCCAAGCTGATTTGTTGATTGAACACCTGCACAAAATTCAGGACCGTTTTGGGCATTTGTCGGCCGCGCATCTGGCGGCTTTGGCGCAAGAAATGCGCATGCCGCAGACCGCTGTTTACGAGGTCGCCACCTTCTATCACCACTTTGACATCGTCAAAGAAGACGAAGCTGCACCTGCCGCCCTGACCGTGCGCGTTTGTGACGGCCTGTCTTGCGAGTTGGCCGGTGCCAAAGACCTGCTGGCCAAACTACCGGCCCTGCTGGGCCGTGACATCCGCGTCATTGCTGCGCCCTGCATTGGTCGTTGCGAGCAAGCCCCCGCCGCCGTGGTCGGACAAAATCCAGTCCCCAACGCCACTTGCGAGAGCATCGCCGCCACGGTCAAAGCCAAAGCCGTGCAGCACATTCCAAGCGGCTTCATTGACTTGGCCGAGTACACAGCGGCCGGCGGTTATCAACTGCTTGCGCAATGTATTTCTGGCAAGCGGGATGTCGAATCGGTCATCACGTCGATGGAAGACTCTGGCCTGCGCGGTTTGGGCGGCGCCGGTTTTCCGTCCGGTCGTAAATGGCGCATCGTCCGCGCTGAAAAAGGCCCGCGCCTGATGGCGGTGAACATCGACGAAGGCGAGCCTGGCACCTTCAAAGACCGCACTTACCTCGAGCGGGACCCGCACCGTTTTCTGGAAGGCATGCTGATTGCTGCTTGGGCCGTCGGCATCGAGAAAATCTATGTCTACCTGCGCGACGAATACCACGGCTGCCGCAACATGCTGGAAGCTGAACTGGCCAAACTGCGTCTCGCACCGCCGATGGCCAACATGCCCGAGATCGAGCTGCGCCGCGGCGCTGGCGCCTACATTTGCGGCGAAGAATCCGCCATGATCGAATCCATCGAAGGCAAGCGCGGCATGCCTCGCCTGCGCCCGCCGTATGTGGCGCAAGTCGGCCTGTTTGGTCGGCCCACGCTGGAGCACAACTTTGAAACGCTGTTCTGGGTCCGTGACATCTTGACCAAAGGCGGCGACTGGTTTGCATCGCACGGGCGCCACGACCGCAAAGGACTGCGTTCGTTCTCAGTCTCTGGGCGGGTCAAAAACCCGGGCATGAAACTGGCACCCGCCGGCATCACGATTCAGGAACTGATCGACGAACATTGCGGCGGCATGCAAGAGGGCCATGACTTTTATGCCTACTTGCCAGGCGGTGCCTCGGGCGGCATTTTGCCGGCCAGTATGAACGCCATTCCGCTGGACTTCGACACGCTGCAACCCTACGGCTGCTTCATCGGTTCAGCCGCGGTCATCGTGCTGTCTGACCAAGACACCGCCACCGACGCAGCCCGCAACATGATGCGTTTTTTCAAGCACGAGTCTTGCGGTCAGTGCACGCCCTGCCGCGTTGGCACAGCCAAGGCCGAACACCTGATGGCGCAACCCAAGTGGGATCTTGCCCTGCTGGCCGATTTGTCGCTGGTGATGCGAGATGCGTCCATCTGCGGACTCGGCCAAGCCGCGCCGAACCCGATGGATTGCGTCGTCAAGTATTTCCCACATGAGCTGTGAACCCACGCTTGTTAATTTGCGTCGCCAGTTTTAAGGATCCATCATGAACGCCATCACCCGACAAGAACTCGCTGAGCTGGACGCCCCGTTGGTCAGTTTCAGTCTCAACGGCCGCGACGTCTCCGGACGTGCCACCGAATCTTTGCTGCAAATCGCCAAACGCGAAGGTGTGGAGATCCCCCACCTCTGTTTCAAAGAAGGCATGGAAGCCGTCGGCAACTGCCGCTCCTGCATGGTTGAGATCAACGGTGAACGGGTGCTGGCGCCGTCCTGCTGCCGCGCCCCCACCGCCGGCATGAAGGTTGTCACCGACAGTGAACGCGCTGTCGCGTCGCAAAAGCTGGTGCTTGAATTGCTGCTGTCGGACATGCCTGAAAAGGACTACACGCGCAACAACGAAGTCGACCAATGGGCCAGCAAGATCGGCGTCGGCAAGCCGCGCTTTGAAGCCCGCAAGCAAGTCCGCCAAGACCTCTCGCACCCGGCTATCGCCGTCAACCTAGACGCTTGCATTCAGTGCACGCGCTGCCTGCGCGCCTGCCGTGACGAGCAAGTCAATGACGTCATTGGCCTGGCTTTTCGGGGTGACCACGCCAAGATCGTTTTCGACATGGACGACGCCATGGGCGGCTCGACCTGCGTGGCCTGCGGCGAATGCGTGCAAGCCTGCCCAACCGGTGCGCTGATGCCGGCGCGCGAAGCCGCGTTGAGCGTGCCCGACAAACAAGTCGAGTCGGTCTGTCCTTATTGCGGCGTCGGCTGCCAGCTGACCTACAACGTCAAAGACGACAAAATTTTGTTTGTTGAAGGCCGTGATGGCCCGTCAAACCACGGCCGCTTGTGTGTCAAGGGTCGCTACGGCTTTGACTACGCCCACCACCCGCACCGCCTGACGGTGCCGCTGATCCGCCGCGCCGATGCACCAAAAACCGGCGACTTCAGCATGGACCCAGACCGCGTGATGGATGTGTTCCGCGAAGCCAGCTGGGAAGAAGCGCTCGAATTCGCCGGCGGCAAGTTAGCCGCCATACGCGACCAACACGGCAAAAAATCGCTCGCCGGTTTTGGTTCAGCCAAGGGCAGCAACGAAGAAGCCTACCTGTTCCAAAAACTGGTGCGCACCGGTTTTGGCAGCAACAATGTCGACCACTGCACACGTCTGTGCCACGCATCATCTGTCGTCGCCTTGCTCGAAGGCATTGGCTCGGGCGGTGTCTCGAACCCGGTGATGGACGTCACCAAGGCAGAGGTGGTCGTCATCATCGGTGCCAACCCGACGGTGAACCACCCGGTGGCCGCCACCTGGATCAAGAACGCCGTGCAAAACGGCACCCAGCTCATCATCCTCGACCCACGCCGCTCAGACTTGACGCGTATGGCGCACCGCCACTTGCAGTTCAAACCCGACACCGACGTGCCGATGTTGAACGCCATGATGAACGTCATCGTCACCGAAGGTCTGGTGGATGAAGAATTCATCGCCAGCCGCACGATTGGCTATGAAGAGCTGCGCAAAAACGTTGAAGGCTACACGCCCGAGTTGATGGCCCCCATCTGCGGCATCGACGCGGACACGCTTCGCTACGTTGCGCGCCTGTACGCCACCTCCAAAAGCTCCATGATCCTTTGGGGCATGGGTGTTTCGCAGCACGTGCATGGCACCGACAACGCCCGCTGCTTGATTGCCTTGGCGCTGATGACCGGCCAGATTGGCCGTCCCGGCACCGGCCTGCATCCGCTGCGGGGCCAGAACAACGTTCAGGGCGCGTCTGACGCTGGCTTGATCCCGATGATGTTCCCGGACTACCAGCACGTCACCAACCCGGTGGTGCGCGCCAGCTTCGAGAAAGCCTGGAACGTGCCTGAGGGCTCGCTAGACGCCCAACCCGGCCTGACCGTGGTCGAAGTCATGCACGCCATCAAAAAAGGCGTCATCCGCGGCATGTACGTGCAAGGCGAGAACCCGGCCATGTCGGACCCCGACGCCAACCACGCCCGTGAATCTTTGGCGGCCCTTGACCACCTCGTGGTGCAAGACATTTTCTTGACTGAAACCGCCTATCTGGCCGACGTCATCTTGCCGGCCAGCGCCTTCCCCGAAAAAGACGGCAGCTTCACCAACACCGACCGACTGGTACAGATGGGCCGCAAAGCCATCAACCCGCCAGGCGACGCGCGGCAAGATTTGTGGATCATCCAGCAGATCGCCAAGCGCATGGGCTGCGACTGGCACTACAACCACGTCAGCGAAGTCTTCGACGAAATGCGCCACACCATGCCGAGCATTGGCGGCATCACCTGGGACCGTCTGGAGCGCGAGCACTCTGTCACCTACCCTTGCCTGAAAGAAGGCGACCCAGGGCAGTCGGTGGTCTTCGTCGACAGCTTCCCGAGCGAAACCGGTCGGGCCCGCTTTGTGCCGGCCGACATCATCCCGGCCAACGAGCGGCCCGACACCGAGTACCCGTTGGTGCTGATCACAGGCCGTCAGCTCGAGCATTGGCACACCGGCAGCATGACCCGGCGCGCCACCGTGCTCGACGCGATTGAGCCCGATCCAGTGGCCTTGGTGCACCCGCTTGACTTGGCCGACATGGGCGGCAAGCCGGGCGACATCGTGACCATCGAGTCCCGCCGCGGCAAAGTGGCGCTGTACGCCCGCGCCGACGAAAGCTCGCCACGCGGTGCGGTGTTTGTGCCCTTCTGCTATTACGAAGCGGCCATTAACAAACTGACCAACGCGGCACTCGATCCCTTCGCCAAGATTCCGGAGTTCAAATACTGCGCTATTCGGGTCTCAGTGGGTGGCATTCCACCGGTACAGAACAGCTATGGCGGCGGCAAAGCATTGGAGAATTCCATCGCCTTGGCCAAGGCCTAAAGCACAGCGCCTGCGACTTCAAACGCAGGTCGCTGGTGTTTTTTTGGTTTTCAGAGGTGAATGCGCAACAAAAAAGCGCAAAAAAGTGCGTTCGCCCTCCGAAAACACTGTTTTCTCCAGTAGCATCCGCAATGCCAGTGAAGAGTAGTTATCTGCATTGGTGATTTATCAACTTTCAGAAGGAAAATCAATCATGGCAACTGCGAAAAAAGCACCGGCAAAAAAAGCACCTGCACCAAAGGCTGCACCGGCAAAAAAAGTAGCTGCAAAAAAAGCAGCAGCACCCGCTA
>CANFWI010000004.1 GCA_947450675.1 Comamonadaceae bacterium
GATTATGAGTCCTCTGCTCTAACCAACTGAGCTAACGCCCCGAACCGACGACGATTGTAAGCGGCAGTTGTGCGCGCGACGCGTTAAGTCCAACTCTCCAACTGCCAGCGAAAGTGGTCTTCACGGCCAGTCCAGCCGCCTCGTCTGCCTGCGACTCTGAATTCACCGTTTGTTTCTCTTGCCACCCAGCGACCGATCTCAGGGGCGAGCCAAAGAGTTTCGCGCCTGACCGTGTCAAGCCTGCTGATGTCAGGATGGTTCAGCCGGATGATTTTTTCAATCCGGACTGTCTCAAAAGTGCCACTTGGAAGTTGAACCTTTTCCCACCCCGTCACCGTCGTTTTGGCGCTGATCCAATAGCGAAACGAAGACGTTCCGGATTGATAGTGCGTGTCCTTGGTTTGAGTGTTGCCGATAGAGAAGTTGTCCAACCATAAAGGCATTGGCGCTTCGTAGGTTTGCATCAAATCCCAATACGGATCTTGCTTGACTTGACCCCATACCGGCTGAAACTCATCACCCAAATCCAGATTGTTTTTTGAGCGCCGTCTGATCCGAATGCCGCCCTCCACGCTGACAACTTCTTCCTTGACGGTGTCAAGCAGTTGGCTGTTGTAGAAGTTGAACTTGCTGTAGGTCCAACTTTGCCCCATCGCTGGCTTTCGGACTGAGCCAACCGGACCGCCGCTGGTCAAGCTGGAGCTTGCCAGTGGCGGAAGGTATTCAATCGCGCAACCGGCGGGGAGCGCCAAGAGCGCCAGCAGGGACCTGCGTTTGAAAGTGTCCATGCCTCAGGTCTCAACGACCAACATCAATGCTTAGCTGTCCCAGTCGCCACCGCCCACATCCGCGCTGCCGCCGTCATCCCAAGAGCCGTTGTCCGTGACGCCAAAGTTCTGACCACCCATATTGCTGTTGTTGTCAGCAATCGGTTCGTAGTTGTTGCCATTGTTGTTGGCAAATCGGGACGATGCGTCATGATTGCCCTCGTTGTTGCCCATCAGACTTTTGCCAATCGCTTGGGCGGCCATCATGCCCGCCCCTACCGCCAAACCTGTGGCTAAACCACCGGCAATATTGCTACCCAGACCGCTGGCCGGTGGCTGACCGTATACAGGGGCAGCAGGCGCTCCACCCATGCCAAATGTTTGTGGGCCGCTCAAACCGTTGGCCATCGGTGCTTGGCTACCCATCGGTGCCTGGTTGGCATAAGCGGGCTGCGCATGGAACTCGACGGCCGCGTCTCTACGCCGAAACATAAAGTAACCGATCAGCAGGACGCCACCGGCCAACAACAGCGGCATTCCCCAAGAGAAAGTGGATGCAGGAACCGCCTGACTGGCATAGCTGTTGACGTGGCTGGACGATGAATTGCCATTGCTGGATGACTGCTGGACAGGCCGGGCAGAAATTTTGGCCCGCAAGCTCTGAACTGCTTCAGGCTTGGCAAAAGGCAAGCCGGGTGCCAGCTTTTCAGCGGTAGCGAGCATCTCGCTGGCGCGGCCGTTCAAGCCTTCGCGGGCAAACAGTTCTGCCTGCACGAAGTGCGCCTTGGCGCTGTTCGGGTGGGCCACCAGAACTTGCTGAATCATGGTTTGCGCCTGGTCTAGTTTGCCGGACTGAGCCGCCTCGTAGACCTGGTTCAAGGTGGGTTCGGACTGGGCGAAAGCCAAACCAAAACCCAGCATGGCGGCAATGGCGAGCCATTTGCCTAAGCGTTGAGTAAAAGCACCGATCATGGAATTACCTTTGAAGTGTTAAAGCCGGACCGTTGCAAGATTGAGGCATTCAGAGCCGATGCAAGGCCTCCCAGAAATCGAATTCTATTTGCTGTGGCTCAAAGCCGTGCTGACCAGCTTGGACGTGATATCAACGATTTGAATCATTTTTTCGTACGGCATGCGCATCGGGCCGATGACGCCCAGCGTGCCCACAACCTGGCCATCGACCTCATAAGGCGCTGTCACCACAGACAGCTCTTGATAGGGGATGACCTGGCTCTCTCCGCCAATGTAAATACGCACGCCTTCGGCTCGGCTGGAAACGTCCAGCAGCCGCATCAGCTGGGCTTTTTGCTCGAACAAATCAAACAGCTTGCGCAGGCTGCTCATGTCGCCTGAAAAGTCGCTGATGGCCAGCAGATTGCGCTCACCCGAGACCACCACTTCTTCGCTGGACTCAATCACTTCTGCGCTGACTTTGACGGCGGCTTGCATCAGGCTGGCAATTTCGCCACGCAGGGCTTCGACCTCATTTTTCAGTCGCTCGCGGACTTCTTCCATGGCCATGCCGGCGTAATGCGAATTCAAAAAATTGGCGGCCTCGATCAGCTGACTTTGCGAAAAGTCGGTTTCCGTGAAGATCACGCGGTTTTGCACATCGCCGTCAGGCGAGACGATGATCACCAAAACCCGCCGGTCTGAGAGCCGGAGGAATTCAATGTGCCGGAACACAGACGTCCGCTTGGGCGCCATCACCACGCCGACGAATTGCGACAGGTTTGACAGCATGTGGGCTGCGTTGGTCAGGACTTTTTGCGGCTGGTCGGGCGCTAGCTTGTGGCCGCCCATCAGGCCAGAGCCAAGATGCGACGGTTGCAGGGTCAGCATGGTGTCGACAAACAGCCGGTACCCCCGAGCTGTGGGCACCCGCCCGGCAGAGGTGTGCGGGCTGATGATCAGGCCCTGCTCCTCCAAGTCGCTCATGACATTGCGGATGGTGGCGGGCGACAACTCCACCCCCGAGGCCTTGGACAGCGTGCGCGAACCCACCGGCTGGCCGTCGGCAATATAGCGCTCTACCAGCGCTTTGAGCAATAACTTCGCACGATCATCAAGCATGCTGGCGATTCTACGGAGCCAAGCGGTCTGGTTGTGATGTAATTTAAAAATGAAGTCAAAATTTCGCCACGTTGCCCTAATTGGCAAGTACCACGCCCAAGGCTCGCGGTCGGCGCTTGAAGGCATCGCGCAATATCTGGGCGCGCAGGGCTGCGAGGTGGCGATGGAAGAAGACACCGCCAGCAACGCCGGCATCACCACTTACCCGATCCTCAATGTGGCGCAAATTGGCGCTCAATGCGACTTGGGCTTGGTGGTCGGCGGCGACGGCACCATGCTCGGGATTGGCCGGCAACTGGCGCAATTTGGCGTGCCCTTGGTCGGCATCAACCAGGGCCGGCTCGGCTTCATCACCGACATCGCTTTTGAGGATTACCAAACCACGCTGGCACCCATTCTGCAGGGCCATTACGACGAAGACCCGCGCTGGATGATGCAGGCCAAAGTCGTCCGCGACGGGCACTGCGTTTTTGACGCCACCGCCATGAACGACGTCGTGGTGAACCGCGGCGCCTCGGCCGGCATGGTCGAGTTACGGGTAGAAGTCGACGGCCGCTTTGTGGCCAACCAGCGGGCCGACGGTTTGATCATCGCGTCACCCACCGGCTCCACGGCTTACTCTTTGTCGGCCGGTGGCCCTTTGCTGCACCCGTCGATTGGCGGCTGGATTTTGGTGCCTATTGCACCGCACAATTTGTCGAACCGACCTATCGTCTTGTCAGACCAAGGCGAAGTGGCCGTCGAAATTGTGGCCGGCCGCGACGCCAGCGCCAACTTTGACATGCAAACCCTGACCAGTCTGCTGCATGGCGACCGCATCATCGTTCGGCGCTCTGAACACCAAGTGCGGTTTTTGCACCCGGTCGGCTGGAGCTACTTTGACACCTTGCGCAAAAAACTGCACTGGAATGAAGGCCTTGCCTAAGCCATGAGCCTGAAACGCATTTACCTACGGGACTTTGTCATCGTTCGCGAGCTGGAGCTCGAACTCGCCAGCGGCTTCACCGTGCTCACCGGCGAAACCGGCGCCGGCAAATCGATCTTGATTGACGCCCTGCAACTTGCTCTGGGCGCCCGCGCAGACGCCGCCGTGGTGCGGGAAGGCGCTGAGCGCTGCGAGATCAGCGTGGCCTTCAACTGCACTGCGCCCCTGCTGGCTTGGCTTGAAGACAAAGGCCTGCCGATTGAAGACGAGTTGCTGCTGCGGCGCACGGTTGACGTGCAGGGCAAGAGCCGCGCATGGATCAACGGCAGCCCAGCCACCGCCACACAGCTGAAAGAAATCGCCGACCAGCTGGTCGACATCCATGGCCAACACGCTTGGCAAAGCCTGACCCGGCCTGACTCAGTCCGCGGCTTGCTAGATGCCTACGCGGGCGTAACGCTGAACAAGCTCAGCCCTTGCTGGCAAGCTTGGCGCGCCGCCCAAAAAACACTCGACGAAGCGCGTAGCGCACAAGACAGCCTGCAACGCGAACAAGAACGGCTGGCCTGGCAAATTGGCGAGGTGGACAAATTGGCGCCGGGTGTCGACGAATGGGATGAGCTCAACACGCAGCACAGCCGCCTGTCGAACGCGCAGGCTTTACGCGACGCCGTTGAAGTGGCGCTGAATGCCTTGCAAGATGCCGATGACAACGCGACCAGCCAGCTGGGCCGGGCCATCTCGGCGCTGCAAGCGCAAGCGAACATTGAGCCGCAATTCGCCAGTCCATTAGAAGCTCTTCACAGCGCCTTGGCGCAAGCTGAAGACGCCGTGCATTCACTGAATGGCTACGCCCGACATGCCGAACTGGAACCGCAGCGTCTGAACGAGTTGGATGAACGACTCGCCAGTTGGGTAAGCTTGGCACGCCGCTACAAACGCCCGCCGGCCGAGTTGCCCGAGTTGCTGGCCAGTTGGCGGCAAGAGCTGAAAAAACTGGACGCCGCCACAGATTTAGCAGCGCTGGAGCGTGCGCTCAGCAGCGCACAAACAGCGTATTTGGCAGAGGCTAAAACCATCACCGCAGCGCGCACCAAAGCGGCACCTGCCTTGGGCAAAGCCATCACCGCCGCCATGCAAGGTTTAGGCATGCAAGGCGGCCAGTTTGAAGTCAGGCTCGGCACGCTGGAACAAGCCGCTGCGCACGGTCTGGAACAAGCCGAATTTTTAGTCGCAGGCCACAGCGGCAGCACGCCTAGACCAGTTGGCAAAGTGGCTTCTGGCGGCGAGTTGTCGCGCATCGCGCTGGCCATTGCAGTGACGACCAGCCAACTCGGTCAGGCCGAAACGCTGATTTTTGACGAGGTGGATTCAGGCGTCGGTGGCGCGGTGGCAGAAACGGTGGGCCGGCTGATGAAGCAACTCGGCCAAGACCGCCAGGTGATGGCCGTCACCCACCTGCCGCAAGTCGCTGCCTGTGCTGACCAGCACTTGGTCGTCGCCAAACGCAGCGACAAGGCGGGCACCGCGAGCACCGTGAGCGCCGTCGACAGCGACCAGCGGGTCGCCGAAATCGCGCGCATGTTGGGCGGCGAAAAACTCTCTGGAACCACGCTGGCCCACGCCAAAGAAATGCTCGGCCAATGAACACCGCCACAAGCAACTCACCAGCCATGGAAATGGTGCTGATCACCGGCATGTCCGGCTCTGGCAAATCGGTCGCCCTGAACGCCCTCGAAGACGCCGGCTACTACTGCGTCGACAACCTGCCACCCGAGTTGCTGAACAGCTTTGTCGAGCTTGAGCTGGCGCATGGCGCGAGCCGCGTGGCGATCGCCATGGACGTTCGCAGCGCCGCCTCGCTGCCGCAAGTACCGCAACAATTGCGAGCACTTCGCGAACAAGGGATTGCCGTCAAATCTATTTTTCTGGATGCCAGCACCGATACCTTGGTGCGCCGGTTTTCAGAGACGCGGCGCATGCACCCGCTGTCGCGCGTCGGTGTTGCAGACCAGCACCGTGCGTTGGTCGAGGCGATTGAACTCGAACGCGAATTACTCGGTGACATGCGTGAGCAAGCGCTGGTGCTTGACACCAGCATCATCCGTTCGTCGCAGTTGCAGGCTTATGTCAAGACGCTGATTTCTGCACCGGCTGATCGCCTCACCTTGGTGTTTGAATCCTTCGCTTTCAAACGCGGCGTGCCACTGGACGCTGACTTTGTGTTTGACGTTCGAATGCTGCCGAATCCGCATTACGAAAGCGAGTTGCGCGACCTCACCGGCCGCGACAAGCCGGTGGCTGACTACCTGTTGTTGCACGCTGAGGTGGCTGAGATGTTCAGCAGCATTGAACAGTTCATTCAGCGCTGGCTGCAGGCGCTGGTGCGCGACCACCGGAGCTACGTCACAGTAGCGATTGGCTGCACCGGCGGCCAACACCGGTCGGTGTACTTGGTGGAAGCGCTGACGCTGGCCTTCAGCCAGCAATGGCAAACACTCAAGCGGCACCGCGAACTAGACGCCTTGCGTTAATTCTTTAAAGTCAAAGCGCCGTCGGTTCAGGTGCCGGCGTCAAGCAGTTTGCGTACTGGCGCAGGCAGCCCAAGCGCCTGCCAAGCCGTTGGCCCAAACCAAGCACCGCCGCGCTCTTGTGCGGTCAGTTCATCGGCCAGTGTCTGGCGGGCCGTCAATTGGCTGACGAAGGGTTTCAGGTGCAAATCCTTGTGCGTCAACACGTGCACAAAGGGCGTTTGAGGCGCCAGCTTGGCGCGTGCCGCCGCGGGCACGGCATCACTCAAAGCCGCTTCACTGTCAAACACCGGCAAGCAGTACAGGCCGCCCCAAATGCCGCGCGCCGGACGCCGCTCTAACCACACCGAACCATCAGTACGCTGCGCCCACAGCAACCACAGCGCGTGCGATGAGCGTTTGAGTTTGCGCGTCTTGACCGGATAAGTTTCAGGCCGACCTTCGCGGTGCGCAGCGCACACATTTTGTACCGGGCAAATCAGGCATTGCGGCTGGCGTGTAGAGCAAATCGACGCGCCCAAGTCCATCACGCCTTGGGTGTACGCTGGCATGAGTTCGGCCGGCGGCAGCAGCTGACCCGCCAAGTCCCACAACGTGCGCTCGGCAGACGCTTGGGCCAGATCAGCCGAATACGCCAACACGCGCGTCAGCACGCGTTTGACATTGCCGTCCAAAATAGCCACGCGTTCGCTGAAGCAAAACGAGGCAACAGCCGCCGCAGTCGAGCGACCAATGCCGGGCAAGGTTTGCAGTGTCAACGCTGACGCTGGAAAAACGCTGCCGTGCTCGCTGACCACTTGCTGAGCGCAACTGTGCAAATTGCGGGCGCGGCTGTAATAACCCAGACCGCTCCAAAAGCCCAACACCTCATCGAGCTCAGCCGCAGCCAAGGATGTCACGTCGGGAAAGCGCTGCAAAAAACGCTCGTAATAGTCCAAGACTGTGCTCACCTGCGTTTGCTGCAGCATGATTTCAGACAACCAGACGCGGTACGGATCGCGCGTGTTTTGCCACGGCAGGCTGCTGCGGCCGTGCTGCTTTTGCCAAGCCACCAAATCGGTGGCGAAGTGCAGCGGTAAAGCACGAACAGGTGGTACAGCCGATGGTTCGGCGGAAAGAATTTTGGTCATGCGCAAAGAAGCAAAGGGTTCAGAGTTCAGGGTTTTTGGCAGTTGGCGCAGTAAAAGGTGGAGCGCTGCCCCTGCACGATACGGCGGATCGGCGCTTCACAGCGCCGACAAGGCAGGCCGGCGCGGTCGTACACCATCGCATCCAACTGAAAGTGCCCTTGTTCACCGTGCGCGTTTGAAAAGTCGCGCAGCGTGCTGCCGCCTTTGGCGACGGCTTGTGCCAGCACTTGCGTGATAGCCGCGTGCAGCAGCGCGGCGCGCGGTTTGCTTATCTTTGCTGCACTGACAGTTGGCCGAATGCCAGCCAAAAACAAAGTTTCGGACGCATAAATATTACCGACGCCCACGACGATTTCGCCACCCAACAGCACTTGTTTGATAGCCGTTTGGCGAGCTTTAAGCGCGACATGAAACGCGCTGAACTCAAATGCGTCGCCGAGTGGCTCGACGCCCAAATGCCCCAGCAACTTTTGCGCGATCGGGTCTGACTCGCTGGGCGCATACACCACCGCGCCAAAGCGGCGCGGGTCATTCAGACGCAAGGTGCCCAGCGTGGTTTGCATCTCAAAATGATCATGCTTGCCGAGCGCCGGCAAATGCTCTGCAAACACCACACTGCCCGACATCCCCAGATGTACCAGCAGCAAGCCATGGCTGAGGTCAAGCAGCAAGTATTTACCGCGCCTTCGCACCTGCAACACTTGTCGCCCCAACAAACTCTCTGGCGCACAACCGAGCACCCAGCGCAGGGGCTTGCCCATCGTCACAGAGGCGATGGTTGCCCCAGCAATGCGATCGGCAAAGCTCAGGCGGGTGACTTCAACTTCGGGGAGTTCTGGCATGGTCATCAATTATCATGGCTTGATGACGAAACAACTTCTTTGCACCTTGGCTGGTTTGTGGCTGACGCTTGCGCCGGTGGCTGGACAAACCGCTCCTGCCGTGCCGACTTCAGTGAAAAGCACCGCCACCAGCCCCGCAGCGACGTTGCAAGAGCATCAAGCCAATGCAAACGAGAACCCGACTTCGGCGCTGAATGCTCAACTCTTTTATCAACTGCTGATTGGCGAAATCAGTGCGAATGCTGGCGAGCCAGCACCGGCTGTTTCACTGATTCTCGACGCAGCCGAAAAAACCAAAGATTCACAGCTTTATCAGCGGGCCACTGAGTTAGCGCTTCAATCACGGTCTGGCGAGGCCGCCTTGCAAGCTGCGCGCGCCTGGAAAAAAGCGCATCCCACATCCATTGAAGCGAGCCGCTACACGCTGCAAATTTTGCTGGCACTGAACCGCGTGACCGATTCAGCCGAAGCCCTTAAATCCCTGATCGAGTTGACGCCCGTCGTGGAACGGCCTCAAACCCTCGCCGCAGTGCCGCGACTGTATGCCCGCGCTGGCGACAAAAAACTCGCTGCGACATTGGTGGAACAAACTTTAGCGCCGTACTTTACCCAGCCCGGCACCGCGGCGCCAGCGTGGGCAATGGCCGGGCGACTTCGGCTCGCGGCCGGGGACTTGGCCGGCGCTATGGAAGCGGCACGTCGCGGTCATGCCGCTGACGCCCAGGCGGAAGGCCCGATCATCGTCGCACTCGACTTGATCGACCCCAAGCGCCCGCAAGCCGAAGCCTTGGTTCAGCAATACTTCGCAACGGCAACCCCTCCTGCGCCCGAACTGCGCATGGCTTATGTGCGCAGTTTGCTGGGCACAGAGCGCTATGCCAACGCCTTGGCTCAGCTCAAAATTTTGCTCCAAGAAAAACCTGACTTTGCGCAGGGTTGGCTGGTCTTAGGCTCACTGCAGCTGCAACTGAATCAAGCCGCTACGGCCGAAAATTCCCTGAAACGCTACATTGATCTGGCTGAGCAACAAACCCCAGGTGACGAGAGCTCACGCGGCTTGACGCAGGCCTTTTTCACGCTGGCGCAGATCGCTGAAAAACGCAAAGACCTGGCCGGCGCTGATGCTTGGCTGAAGCGGATTGAAAACCCGGAAATGCTCATGCAAGCGCAAATGCGCAGGGCCAGCCTGATGGGTCAGCAAGGGAAATTGCAAGACGGTCTTCAGCTCATCCGCGACATGCCAGAGCTCAAAGAAGGCGATCAGCGCAGCAAATTACTGGCAGAGGTCGCACTGCTCAAAGAGTTCAAACAATACCTGCCGGCCTACGAGCTCATCGATCAAGCCATCACCCAGTCCCCAAACGACATCGAGCTCATCTATGAGCAGGCCATGACGGCAGAAAAGCTCGACCGGCTTGACACGATGGAGCAACTGCTGCGCCGCGTGATCAGCCTCAAACCGGACTATCACGCAGCCTACAACGCCCTTGGCTACTCACTTGCAGATCGCAATGTGCGCTTAACCGAAGCCAAAGAGCTGATTCAAAAAGCTGTTGCATTCGCGCCCAACGACCCCTTCATCCAAGACAGCCTCGGCTGGGTTGAATTTCGATTAGGCCAGCAGGCTGAAGCCTTGCGCCTGCTTGATGCCGCTTTCAAGGCCAAGCCAGACGCAGAAATTGCGGCTCACTTGGGTGAAGTGCTTTGGAGCATGGGCCAGCGCGAGGCTGCGCACGTGATCTGGAAAGAAGGTCAGCAGCTGAATATGGAAAACGAAACGCTGCGGGAAACACTGAAGCGCCTGCACATCAAGCTCTGATCCCATGTCATCCATACGCCTTGCGCCCAGTCGCTTTGACAACGCTGATGCTGCTTCAACACCACGCCGCGTGGGCTGGCGTCGCAGCCTTAGGTGTATCGCTTTCACCAGTCTGCTGAGCCTCGGCGCTTGCGTTCAAATGCCGCGCACGGACATGGACGTGCCGGCTACAACTATCTGGTCAGGGCGACTGAGTCTGCAAGTGCGATCAGAGCCACCGCAATCATTTTCTGGTGGTTTTGAAATCAAAGGCAATCCGAGTCAAGGTGAACTGAGGCTGAACAGCCCACTCGGAAACACCGTGTTGGCGGCACGATGGTCACCCACGCAAGCCACCCTTTATTCGGGCAACCAATCGCGCAACTTCATGTCGATTGACGCGCTGATTGAGCAGTCCACTGGAGCCGCGCTGCCGGTTGCCGCACTGTTTGATTGGCTCGACGGCAAAGACACCCAGTCGAACGGTTGGACGGCAGACCTGACGCACCAGCCAGAAGGTCGTATCAACGCCAGTCGCATCAATCCGCTGCCACAGTCTGAGCTTCGAATCGTGCTGGACACGCCAACGCACTGACTGGTCCGCCGAAAAATTGCCTCAGAGTTCCATGATATTTTCCGAATCTCCCCCGCCGCCCGGCCACAGATCAGCCCCGCTGAAGGCTATTTACGACGTGCTGGCACCCGCCAAACTGAATTTATTTCTGCACATCACGGGACGACGCACTGATGGATATCACTTGTTGCAGTCGGTTTTCATGCTCATCGACTGGTGCGACACGCTGCACTTCGAACTGCGCCACGACGGCATCATTTCGCGTACCGACGTACGCCCCACAACAGACGACGCACTGCCGGCAGACGACCTGACCGTGCGTGCCGCTCGGGCCTTGCAAGCCGCCACCGGCACCTCGCTAGGGGTCAACATCAGCCTTGAAAAGCGCATCCCTTCGCAGGCAGGGATGGGGGGTGGATCGTCTGATGCGGCGAGTTGTCTTCGCGCGCTGCAGCGACTTTGGGGGGTTTATGTGTCTCCAGAAAAATTGCAAGACATCGCCCTGACCTTGGGTGCAGATGTGCCGTTTTTCTTAGGTGAGGGCCACGCTTGGGTCGAAGGCATCGGTGAACAACTGACCCCGATTCAATTGCCGCCAGCGCAATTTTTAGTCGTCAAACCACCTATCGGATTGTCAACTCCTGCAATTTTTGCTGCTCCGGAGCTAAAACGCGATACGCCAACTGCTACAATGCGAGGCTTCGCTGCAAACGACAACGGCTGTATTTACGGATTTGGCCAAAACGACTTGCAGCCGGTTGCTGAGAAACTTTGCGCACCGCTGGTCCAGTCTCTTGATTGGCTTGCGACACAAGGTCTACAAGGCAGAATGACCGGCTCAGGCAGTGCTGTTTTTGCGCAGATTTTGCAAGATTCGATGATTCCGGCAGCTCCAAGCGGCTGGATCGTCAAAAAATGCAAAATTCTAGAGGCACATCCTCTTGCCGGTTGGTAGAATGCCGGTTTTAGGACACGTTTTCTAGAGACGAAGAGTTAAGTTTATAGGTTGATTGCTGAAGTTAAGGGTTGCCGCAAGGCCGCCACATGACAGCAGTAGACCTGTGTAGGGGTGTCGCCAAGTTGGTTAAGGCACTGGATTTTGATTCCAGCATTCGCAGGTTCGACTCCTTCCACCCCTGCCAAATTTATGGGCCTTTGCCGCGGACTTTGATTCAAAGTCCGGGCATTGGCCTTTTGCTTTTGCGTGTTTTAGTGTGTCTATTGCCTCTTCACCGCTTCAATGCCAAACACCGCTGGATCCCACATGCTGCCGCACAACCCTGAATTCATGGTTTTCACTGGCAATGCCAATCCGGGCTTAGCCCAGGAAATTGCCCAGAACCTCGGTATTGCATTGGGTGCTGCCCATGTTGGCCGTTTCTCTGACGGTGAAGTCACCGTCGAGATTCAGCAAAACGTGCGGGCTCGCGAAGTCTTCGTGGTGCAGTCAACTTCCGCACCGACCAACGACAACCTGATGGAATTGCTGATCATGGTGGACGCCCTCAAGCGTGCATCTGCCGAGCGCATTTCCGCTGTCATTCCCTACTTTGGTTACGCCCGTCAAGACCGCCGTCCGCGTTCGGCGCGCGTGCCGATCACGGCCAAAGTCGTCGCCAACATGCTGCAAGCGGTCGGCGTTTCGCGGGTTTTGACGATGGACTTGCACGCTGACCAAATTCAAGGCTTTTTCGATATTCCTGTCGACAATATTTACGCATCGCCTGTTTTGTTGGGTGACCTGCGCCAGCAAAACTACAACGACCTGATGGTTGTCTCGCCAGACGTCGGCGGCGTGGTTCGCGCCCGTGCGCTGGCCAAGCAACTCGGTTGCGACATGGCCATCATTGACAAGCGCCGCCCCAAAGCCAATGTGTCTGAAGTCATGCACGTGATCGGCGATATTGATGGCCGCAACTGCGTCATCATGGACGACATGATCGACACCGCCGGCACGCTGCTGAAAGCCGCTGAAGTGCTGAAGGAGCGCGGTGCGAAGAAGGTTTACGCCTACTGCACACACCCGATTTTTTCGGGCCCTGCCATTGACCGCATCGCCAAGAGCGATGCCCTCGATGAGGTCGTGGTGACCAACACCATCTCGCTGAGCGAAAGCGCCATGGCTTGCAAAAAAATTCGCCAACTCTCTGTTGCGCCGCTGATTGCCGAAACAATTCAGCGCATTGCCAAGGGTGAGTCGGTCATGAGTTTGTTCTCGGATCAAGACAATCTGTTCTGATTCCAGACAAAAAGTGGGCGGCCTTTGAGAGGCCGCCTTTTACGTTACGAGGCGAGCTGGTCGCGGCCTGCCTCTTCAGGAGAAATAGTATGAAATTCACCGCTTTTGAGCGCGCATTGCAGGGCACGGGTGCGAGCCGCCGTCTCCGCATCACCGGTCGCACGCCCGGTATTGTTTATGGTGGCGTTGACGCTGCATTGATGATCGAGCTCGATCACAACGCGCTGTTCCATGCCATCAAAAAAGAAGCTTTCCACGCATCCATCCTCGAGATGGAATTGGCTGGAAATGTCCACAAGGTCTTGCTGCGCAATTTGCAAATGCACCCTTTCAAACAGCAAATTCTGCACATTGACTTCCAGCGCGTCGAAGCTACGACCCGCATGACGATCAAAGTGCCAGTGCATTTCAGCGGTGAAGAAAACTCCCCAGCTGTCAAAGCCGAGAATTGCTTGGTCAACCACGTGGCGACCGAGTTGACTGTTTCTTGCTTCCCAGCGGACATCCCTGAATTCATCGCTGTCGATTTGAGCGCGATGAAAAAAGGCACGTCACTGCACGTCAAAGACATCACGCTGCCAAAAGGCGTGAAGTTTGTGGCCAAGGGCCAAGTCAACCCCGTCTTGGCTTCGGTCACGGCTATCGTTGAAGAAGCCCCGGCTGAAGAAGCGCCAGCTGCTGATGCCAAAGACGCCAAGGGCGGCAAAGGCAAGCCTGCTGCCAAGCCAGCCGCCAAGAAGTAAGCTCTTCACTGAGCCTTGCCTCACGGCTGCGGCCCATATCCTCGCAAGAGGGTGTGGGCTTTTTTTATGGGACCTAAGCGCGTTACAGTTGTGCAAAGCGTCAACCGACACACCGCATCCATTTTTTCATGATCAAACTTTTTGTTGGCCTGGGCAACCCGGGCCCAGAATACGAAGCCACGCGGCACAACGCCGGTTTTTGGTGGCTCGACGCCTTGGCGCGCGAGCTGAAAGTCAATCTGGTTCTCGACAAAAGCTACTTCGGCGTGGTGGCGCGAACGACGGTGAAAGGCCAGACGCTTTGGCTGCTGGAACCGCGCACGTTCATGAATCTCTCCGGCAAATCAGTCGGCGCCCTCGCCCGCTTTTTCAAGATCAAGCCCGAGGAAATATTGGTCGCGCATGACGAACTCGACATCGTGCCGGGCCAACTCAAACTGAAATTCGGCGGTAGCCACGCGGGCCACAATGGTCTGCGCGACATCCACGCGCAGCTTGGCAGCGCAGACTACTGGCGCCTGCGCATCGGCGTCGGCCATCCGGGCGTCAAGTCAGAAGTCATCAACTGGGTGCTGCAAAAGCCGTCACCCGAACATCGCTTCGCCATTGAAGAAGCGTTGACGCGCAGCTTGAAGGCGGTGCCGATGCTGATTGAAGGCGAGATGGAAAAAGCCACCATGCTGATTCACACGCACGCGTTGGTGAGGCCCAAACCACCGCGCAAGCCGATGACAGAAAAACCGGAAGAAGACAAACCGGATGCGGAAAAAGTCTCAGGCGGCTGAGGCCTCAGCCTGCAAACGGCGGTATTTTTCCCACAGCGTTTCTTGGCTTTCGATGTGCTGCGGGTTGATTGGAATGCACGCCACCGGGCAGACCTGCACGCACTGCGGCTCGTCAAAATGGCCGACGCATTCGGTGCATTTGTGCGGGTCAATCTCGTAGATTTCAATGCCCATGAAAATCGCCTGATTCGGGCATTCGGGCTCGCACACGTCGCAGTTGATGCACTCGTCGGTGATGATCAGCGCCATGTTCAGCCGCCTTTCAGAACAGCAGAACGCGCCGCTTGCAGCGCCGCAGCGACAGCAGGGCTCACCATCTGGCTGACGTCGCCGCCCAACTTGCTGATCTCGCGCACCAGCGTGCTGCTGATGCACTGCAAAGGCGCGTCAGGCAACAAAAAAACCGTCTCGACGCTGGGCCGGAGTTTCCGGTTCATGGCGGCCATCTGGGCTTCGTAATCGAAATCGGTCAAGTTGCGCACGCCGCGCACCACGGCCATGGCTTGTTGCTGCCCACAAAAATCCATGATCAGGCCGTCAAAAGAAAGAACCTTGATGCGCTCTGGCTGGGCCATGCTTTGCACCGCCTGCTCAACCTGCCGCACGCGCTCAGCCAAGCTGAACAGCGTTTTCTTGTGGTGCGCCACCGCCACCGCGATGATCAATTCGTCAAACAGCCCTGCCGCGCGGCGCACGACATCTTCGTGACCGAGCGTGAACGGGTCAAAGGTGCCGGAATAAACCGCAATCCTAGGCAAGTGGAGGGGCGAAGTGACCATATTCAGAATTATGCCCCCGAGGCCCAAAGCCTTGGCGCCAGTGTTGCAATCAAGCAGTGAAGGCGCCTAAGCGCGCCAGCAAATGAAAATGCACCGCCCCAGCCTTGCTGCTGCGGTAAATCTCCAGCCCCAACGGCGTCAACTCGTCGGCAGTCCAAGTGCGCGGCGCTTCAAGGTAGACCAGACCCTTGTCTGAAATCACCTCGGCTGCCGCCTTCAATGCGGGCTCAAACAACACCGAGTCAAACGGTGGATCAATGAACACCAACTGGATCGAGCCTGGGCTTTGGCGCCTGAGCAAGCCGACGCCGTCACCGCGCTCGACACGCACCACATCGGCCTTCAGGCGCTCTTGCAGGGCCTTTAGCTTGAGCACCAACTGGGCATCCTGCTCGCACAAGACCACTTCGGCTGCGCCGCGCGAAGCCGCTTCAAAACCAAGCACACCGGTGCCGGCAAAAATATCCATGCAGCGCCAGCCGGTCAGGTCTTGGCCGAGCCAGTTGAACAAGGTTTCGCGCACGCGGTCAGGTGTCGGACGCAGGCCCGGCTTGTCGGACACCGGCAGCTTGGTGCGCTTGTAAAGGCCACCAATGATGCGGACTTCGCCGGGCAACGGCTTGTTGTGGCGCGGTCCAGGCTTGCCCTTGGTTTTGCTTTGTGGCTTGGCCGCTGGCGCAGGCTTGGCCTGTTCGGAACGCGGCCTCATGCGCCGGCTCCCAGCACCACGGTGACCATGCGGTCTGGCTGCAGCTTGCGGGCAAATGCCGCCTTGATGTCGGCCGCAGTGATTTTTTCAACCTGGGCGGTCCAGGTGTCTAGGTAATTGAGTGGCAAGTTATTCCAGGCGATGTTGGCGACGTTACCGAGTAGTTTCGCATTGCTGTCGATGAGCAGCGGGAAGCCGCCCATCAGATTGTCCTTGGCGGCCTTCAGTTCGGCTTCGGTTGGACCTTCAGTGACGAATTTTGCCAGCACCTCGCGAGCCACCTTCACTGCCTGTTCGGCTTGATCTGGTCGGGTCTGCAAACCGATGGTGAAAGCACCGGCATGAAGTCCTGGCGAAAAGTAGCTGTAGACGCTGTAAGCCAAGCCACGTTTTTCCCGCACCTCACTCGTCAGCCGCGAGACAAAACCGCCACCACCCAGCGTGTAGTTACCGACGGTGAGTGCAAAAAAATCTGGGTCTGAACGCTGATAACCGGGCTGCCCAATCAAGACCTGCGCCTGCGCCGATTGGAACGCAATGGCTTGCGTCAGCGGAGCCGTCAGCGGCTTAACGTCAGCAACTGCCGGCAAGGTTTCGCAACGCGCGGCGGCGCCCTGCGGCAAGCGCGCGAGCAATTCTTTCACCAAGGCATCCGCCTGAGGCCGCGTGACATCTCCGACCACGCTGACCTTGGCTCGGCAAGGCTGAATAAATCGGCTGTAAAACTGACGCATGTCAGCCACGGAGATGCGTGCCAGAGTCTCCTCAGTGATCTCAAAACCATAGGGATGATTGCCGTACACCGCCGCTGAAAAAGCCTTGGCTGCCAGCGTGGCGGGTCGCGTGTTGGCCTCGCGAATTGAAGCACCGATACGCTCGCGGTCACGCAGCCAAATCGCCTCTGGAAAGGCCGGTTCACCGATTTGGCGGGCAGCCAGTGCGACGGCTTTCGGCAACAAATCTGGGTAGCTCAAAGTGCGCAATGAAAAGCTCATTCGGTCGCGACCAGAACCCGCGGAGAAGGCGGCACCCAGATCAGCCCAAGCTTCGCTGAGCTGGTTTTCGTCCAGTGCTGGTGAACCGGCCTTCGCCGCAATGCCCTTGGCGTTCATGTTCGAAACCGTGGTCGCCAAGCCGACCTTGTCCGCGGGGTCTCGGCGGTCGCCAGCGTCAAAGTCGATCTGCACATCGAGCATCGGAATGCCGTGGCTTTCAACCAAATAGACCTTGGCGCCACTGGCCTGCGTCCAGTGTTGAATCGGCAAGGCCGCCAGTGCCGCGTTGCTCTGCAGCAGCGCTGCCAGTGCAAGCCAGACAACACGCGCCGCCGGGCCGCCGAATTTTGAAATCAACATACTTTTTCTTTCGCGTTCAGTGAAGTTCGCCCGCAACGGCTGCGCGAGGTTTGCGGTTGGGGTCCAGCGGTTGTGGCACCAACACCGCTTGCGTCAGCTGGTCATCACCAAAGTAACGTGCGGCCACGGACTGCACTTCAGCGGCACTGATGTTGCGCAACTGCGCCACCAAGCGTGCGCTGGCGTCGAGCGGAAAACCATTGACCCAGTGGCTGCCCAGTTCGCGCGCTTGGCTGAACAGCGCGTCTAACTTGTAAATTTCGGACGCCACCCACTGCGTCTTGACGCGGTTGAGTTCAGCCTCATTGACGCCGTCGCGGGCGATCAGCGCAACCTGCTGGCGCAGCGCGTCGATCACTTGCTGCGGGGTCTGGCCTTCGGCGGGCACGCCGTCCAGCGTGAAGACCTGCGGCCCACGGCCCAGCAATCCGTTGTCAGCGCCGGCACTGTCGGCCACGCGGCCCTTGCCCTGCGTCAGCGCCCGATCAAGCCGAGCGCCGCTGTAGCCGTCGAGTACGGCTGACAGCACCGTCAAAGCCAGCGCGTCTTGGCTGTCTTTGTGCAAGGCAGTACCTGCGGGCGCATCGACCAATCCGCTGGCGTCGAGCTGCGGCACTTTGAACATCAGGCTGACATACGCCTGGCTGGCGCTGGCCTTGTGGTCAAGACGCTTGATGCCGGCCTGCACCGGTTCAAGGCGAGGCTTGCGCAGCGGTGTGGTCGCAGCCGGTATCACGCCGTAATACTTGTCTGCCAGCGCTTTGACCGCAGCCACATCCACATCTCCGGCAACCACCACGGCGGCGTTGCTGGGCACATACCACTTGCGGTAAAAACTGCGCACATCCTCCGGCGTCATGGCGTCAAGGTCGCTCATCCAACCGACGATGGGGCGGCGATACGGTGCAGCGGTGAAGGCGACGGCATTCGCGGCTTCATAGAGCTGAGCGCGTGGCGCGTCTTCTGTGCGCATCCGGCGTTCTTCTTTGACCACTTCAATTTCGCGTTTGAATTCGTCGTCGTCCCACTGGGTGTTGGCAAAGCGGTCAGCTTCGAGCTGCATCACCTCTTCAAGTCGATTGGCCGGGATTTGCTGGTGATAGGCCGTGGTGTCGCGGCTGGTGAAGGCGTTGTCGCGGCCACCCAAAGCGGCAATGCGCCGCGAGAATTCACCGGGCTTGAGTGTGAGCGTGCCTTTGAACATCATGTGTTCCAGCGCATGCGCCACGCCCGAGGTGCCGTCGACCTCGTCCATTGAGCCAACCCGGACCCACAACATGTGCACCACCGTCGGCGCACGGTGGTCTGGCTTGACGATGAGCGTCATACCGTTGGCCAAGGTGAACTTTTGCGCCTGCACTGCAAAGGCGGCAGGGCTGAACGCACACAAAAACGTCAGAGCGGTGACCGCGAGCATCCTCCACAAGGCGGCCACGGATCGGTCTGGCAGGAAAGAAAGTAGGGGCATAAGCAGGCGGCGCATCATCAGGTTTGGAATAAATTTACCCAGCAGGGTGTGTTTCATAGAATACCCTGACTCCAAAGACCACTCACGTTCAGTTATGTTCAGTTTTTTCAAGAAAATCCTCAAACCTTCAGCGCCTGCTGCCGCGCCCTTATCGGCTACGCCGCCAGCCGAAGCCGTCTCGGCCACGCCGGCCGTCGCCACGTCACCCGAGCCACCCAAGTTGGCTGCGAGTACCCGTTCCGGCAGTCTTATTGGCAGTGCGCTGGTCACCCCGATTGACATTCCGCTCCCTGGCGCCGTGCCGCCTGAGCGCCAGCGCTGGCTGAGCAAACTCGCAGACGGGCTGCGCAAAACCGGCAGCAGCATTTCAAGTGTTTTCACCGGCACGCAAATCAACGAAGCGCTGTACGAAGACCTGGAGTCTGCTTTGTTGATGGCTGACGCCGGCGTGGGCGCAACGCAATACCTGCTGGACGACGTCAAGCGCCGCGTCAAAGAAGGTGGCGTGACCCACCCGATCGCGGTCAAGAACGTGTTGATCGAGTCCATCACCCTGCTGCTCAAGCCGCTTGAAAAACCACTGGTCATCGGTGAGTTTTTACCGACGGTGATCATGGTCGCCGGGGTCAATGGCGCGGGCAAGACCACCTCGATCGGCAAACTGACTCGGCACTTGGCTGACAACGGCGCCTCCGTGCTGTTGGCCGCCGCCGACACCTTCCGGGCCGCGGCGCGCGAACAGCTCACCGTCTGGGCCGACCGCAACACGGTCGAGATCATCAGCCAGGAAGGCGGCGACCCAGCATCCGTGAGCTTTGACGCCGTCAGCGCCGGCAAGGCGCGTGGCCGAGACGTGGTGCTCGTCGACACGGCCGGCCGGTTGCCAACCCAGCTGCACCTGATGGAAGAGCTGAAAAAAATCAAGCGCACCATCGCAAAAGCTGGGGCCGGGGCTGAAATCACCGGAGCCGCTGCCAGCCCGGGCATCGGCATGCCGCCGCATGAAATCTTGCTGGTGATCGACGGCAACACCGGGCAAAACGCACTGGCGCAAGTCAAGTCGTTTGACGAAGCCTTGCAACTCACCGGCCTCATCGTCACCAAGCTCGATGGCACCGCCAAGGGTGGCGTGCTGGCGGCCATTGCGCTGTGGGCGCGTGAGCGGGCCAAAGCGCACCCGACATGGCGCACAGTACCGGTGTATTTCATCGGTGTGGGCGAACAAGTTGAAGACCTTGAAACCTTCAACGCGCGCGAGTTTGCTCAAGCTTTGCTAAGCTGAGTGTTTGGCCAGTGCCTCATTTCGTTGTTCAAGGACTTTATTTGTCAGCTTTCATGACCCGTTTAATTCAGCTTGTGATGCGCATCGTGTTCTGGCTGTTTGCAGCCATTGCATTGGCCAGCTTGATGGCTTTGGCCGTTGTGCTGGTGGTGCTCAGCCTGTTGCGGGCCTTGCTCACCGGAAAGCGCCCCACCGGCCCGATGGTCTTTGGCCGCTTCCAGCAGTTTTCCAGCAAAGGCATGCAGGGCATGTGGCCGGGCGCCCGATCACCGACAGCACCTAGCGGGCCACCGGCCAGTCCGCTGGCTGAGCGTACGCGCCACCCAGACGAGCGCCCCCGAGTCGCCAGCGGCGACGTGGTCGACGTTGAAGTCCGCGACATCACGCCAGACAAACCGCGACCCTGAGCGCGGACCTGAGCCGTTCACCGGCCAAGTTGGCACGCTCAACTCACTAGCGTTTACCCGCACATTGCGTCGGCCTAATTTCGTATACGATATATCTTCTACGGAATAACCATGCTCCCTTGGCTCACTGAATCCTCTTCTGACCGCTTCAACGATGTGCGCGACACGTCATTGGCAAAGCTTGTCCGCGATGACATGCTCAGCCTGATCCTGAAAGGCGTGCTGATCCCCGGCCAGCGCATCAACGAGCCCGATGTAGCGGCCCGTCTGGGCGTGTCACGGGTGCCGGTGCGCGAAGCCCTGCGCGAGCTTGAAAGCTCTGGGCTGGTGGTCGCACGCAAGCATTCAGGCGTCTTCGTGCGGCAACTGGCCGCGCCGGAAATTCGTGATCTTTACCAAATGCGCGCCCTGCTGGATGGCTTTGCCGGCCGCCAAGTCGCCCAGCGCGCCGACCTCGACAACGCTCCTCTGCTGCGCCTGCTCGACGATTCCATGGATGCCATGCAAGACGCCGCCAGCCAGCATGACGTGCAACGCTATTACGGCGAAAACCTGCGCTTTCACTGGGCCATCGTGGAGGCGGCGGGGAATCAGTCGTTGACCGAGACCTACCGCAGCATCGTGCAAAAGCTGCATGTCTCTCGCCTGAAAAATCTGGCCCACGACTCCGGCATGCAGGACTCCATCACCGAGCACAGGGACATCGCCAGTGCCCTGCGCCAAGGCGACCCAGAACGTTGTAACAAATTGCTGACTGAGCACGTGGACGATGCGCACAGTCGATTGACAACCACAACGCCGCTTGAGGCCTTAAGCTGAACTTTGCACCGAGTGGGGAACATTTAAAACTTCCCGCTTTTTATAGAACAACGATTAAATAAACGGAGACATGTATGAAACGACGCAGCCTGATATTCGCCTCGCCCGCCCTGCTGGGCGCTCCCGCCTTGAGCTGGGCGCAGCCGGCCTTCCCAGCCAAGCCGATTCGTTACATCGTGCCGGTTTCGGCTGGCGGCGGCAGCGACATGGTCGGCCGCACCGTGTGCGAACGCTGGGGCAACCTGCTCAAGCAACCCTTTATCGTTGACAACCAAGCCGGCGGCGGCGGCGTGATCGCCTGCCAAACCACTGCTCGCGCTGCACCCGATGGCTACACGCTGATGCAAGGCTATGTCGCCACGCACGGCACCAGCCCGGCGACGCGCAAGCTGCCCTATGACCCCATCAAAGACTTCACGCCGATTGGCATGATCGGCGGCACGCCCAACGTGCTGGTGGTCAACGCCGCACTGCCGGTGAAAAACATCAAAGAGTTCATTGCGTACCTGAAGAAAAATCCTGGCAAAGTCAGCTACGGCTCGGCTGGCGCCGGCTCGCTGACGCACATGACCATGGAGCTGTTCAAGCAGCAAGTGGACTCCTTCATGGTGCACATTCCCTACCGCGGCATTGCGCCGGCCTTCAACGACTTGATCGGTGGCCAAACGCAAGCCATGTTCCCGGGCTTGGCCGCCGCCATTCCGCATATTCGTTCCGGTCGTGTGCGCCCGATAGCGATCACCGGCATGCAGCGCCACCCGCTGTTCAAGGACGTGCCGACGCTGGACGAGTCTGGCTTCAAAGGCTTTGACGCACAGCAGTGGTACGGCGTGGTTGGCCCGGCAGGCATGCCCGCGCCTATCGTCAAACTGCTCAATGAAACACTGGCGAGCGTCTTGCGCGCGCCCGACATGCGTGAGAAGCTGTCGGTTGAAGCGATCGAACCGACCGTAATGTCGCCGAAACAATTCGCTGAATACATCCGCACGGACATCGCTCGCTGGACCAAGCTGGCGAAGGCACGCGGCATTCAACTCGACAATTAAGCCAAACGGACAATTACAAAAAAAACCCATTTCGTCACTGCGAGCGCAGCGCGGCAGTCCATGACCCCTTGGATTGCCGCGCTGCGCTCGCAATGACAGAAACCTTTTTCTACAACCTCTGGCAGTTTCTGCCGAAAGACACCATGGCCCGTAATACCCAGGTCGCCGCCGACCACAATGCTCCCGCCATCACGCAAATCTTGGCGAAATTTGTCGCCACCCACCCGTCGCGCGGTTGGAGCGATGCCGTCGACCATGACGCGCACCGCACCTTCACCAACTGGCTCGGCTGCGCTGTCGGCGCCGCTCACCACGAAGCCGCTGACGCTGCATTGGCCGCTGCCCAAATGTTCCAGCCCGCAGCGCAAGCCAGCGTGCTGGGCCGCAGCGAAAAAGTCGACATGGGCAGCGCAGCGCTGATCAACGGCATCACCTCGCACACTTTTGACTTTGACGACACCCACCTGAAAACCATCATCCACCCGGCTGGCCCCGTGGCCTCGGCTATTTTGGCGCTGGCTGAACACATCGGCTCCACCGGCCGCGAATGCATCGACGCACTGGTCATCGGCATCGACGTCTCTTGCCGCGTTGGCAACGCCATGTACCCGGACCATTACGACCGCGGCTGGCACATCACCGGCTCGACCGGCACGCTGGGCGCGGCTGCCGCTTGCGCCCGCCTGCTCAAGTTGGACACGCAACAAACTGCCATGGCACTGGGCATTGCGGCCTCGCAGCCGGTCGGCATGCGTGAGCAGTTCGGCACCATGACCAAGCCGTTTCATCCAGGTGGCGCAGCCCGCGCCGGCATGATGTCAGCGCTGCTGGCCAGCAAAGGCTTCACCGCCAGCCCGAAAGCGTTGGAAGCGCCACGCGGCATGATGCAAACCATCTCGACCAAGAACGACTGGAGCGAGATCACCGGCGAACTCGGCGAGCGCTTCGAGATCTCTTTCAACTCCTTCAAGCCCTTCGCTTGCGGCATCGTGATTCACCCCAGCATCGACGCCTGCTCACAGCTGCGCGCCCAAGGCGTCACGCCAGACCAAGTGCAGAGCATCGAACTCAAAGTGCATTCGCTGGTGCTGGAGCTGACCGGTAAAAAAGAGCCCGCCGACGGCCTGCAAGCCAAGTTCAGCGTTTACCACGGCTGCGCCGCCGGCCTGACCTTTGGCTACGCCGCAGAAGACGAGTTCTCAGACGAGATCGTCAACCGCGCCGACATGGTGGCACTGCGCCGCAAAGTCATCGCCACAGTCGATGATTCGATTGACGAAGCCAGCGCCGACGTCACCGCTGTGTTGAACGACGGCCGCCGCGTCCATGTGTTTGTCGAGCACGCCATTGGCTCGCTGCAAAACCCGATGACCGACAGTCTTCTGGAAGCTAAATTCCACGGCTTGTCAGACCCGGTGTTGGGCGCGGAGAAAACCGCTGCCTTGCTGAAAGCCAGTTGGGCTGTTGGACAAGCCGCCAATGTGTCGGCCTTGATCAAGCTGGCGACGACACAGGCATGAGCGTGATCACGTCACACGGGGGCGTGCCGCACATTGTGGTGGTCGGCGACACCGAGCAGGCGCTGCACCGGCTCGGTCATTGGGAAACCATTGAAGGCCAAGCAAAGGTCAGCATGCACGCTGGACCGTTGGACGGCCAGCCGCTGGTCGACGCCTTGAAAGACGCCGACGCCGTGGTGCTGCTGCGCGACCGCACGCCGTTTGACGCGGCGCTGCTGGCGCAGTTGCCCCATCTGCGTTACGTCATCTTCACCGGCTCACGCAACAGCACCATCGACCTGCCCGCTTTGGCCGCCCGCAACATTCCGGTGAGTTGCACCGAATGGGGGCCGTCCAAAGACAGCACCTGCGAGATGACTTGGGCGCTGATTCTGGGCGCCGCCCGACAGTTGGAGCAGCAAACCGCGCTGCTGCGCCAAGGCCAATGGCGCTCCAGCACCGCCGAGCCTTTGGCACGTGTGCTGCACGGCCAAACCCTGGGCCTGATCGGTCTGGGTGAAATCGGTGGTCGCGTGGCCAAGGTCGGAAAAGCGCTGGGCATGGACGTCATCACCTGGAGCCCACGCATGACTGCCGAACGGGCTGCCGCGCAAGGCGTCACAGCCGTCTCACTGGAAGACCTGCTGACGCGCTCGGATGTGGTCAGTTTGCATTTGGTGGTGATCCCGACCACGCGCCACTTGCTGAACGCTGAACGGCTGGCGCTGATGCGGCCCGACAGCCTGCTCGTCAACACCTCGCGCTCGGCACTGATTGACAGCGCGGCCTTGGTCAAGGCGCTGGAAAAAGGCCGTCCGGGGTTTGCAGCGCTGGATGTTTTCGACGTCGAGCCCCTGCCACTGAACGACCCGTTGCGTGCCCTGCCTAATGTGCTGCTGACGCCGCACCTTGGCTTTGTCACTGAACCGGTGTTTCAGCGTTTTGCCAGCGGCGTCACCGAGTGCCTGGAGGCTTGGCTGGCCGGCAAACCGTTGGTGCGTCTGCTGACGGCTTGACACCTTGTCACCCCATCCCTTTTCAGGGGTGGCGGTGTTCCATTTTTTCTTGGCATGGCAAGCAGCGCTGGACTTCAGGCATTGCCTTGAGTCGGGCTTCTGGAATCGCCGCTGCGCAGTCAATGCAGACGCCGTAAGTGCCTGCATCCAAGCGCAACAAGGCGGCGTCAAGCTCTGCCAACTCAGCCGTTTCGCGCTCGTTGATGGCGAACTCCAAGTCACGCTGTGAGGTGACTTGCGCATGTGAGTCTTCCGCGTGCATGAAGTGATCAGCCGCCACATCGACACGGCTTAGACTGCCGCCGCGCTGCGCTGAGATTTGCGCCAGCAAGGCTGAACGCAATGCCAGCAGCTGTTCACGATAAGCCTGAACTTGTGCTTGTGGGATCAAAGTCAACTCCTCTTAGTGAAGAAATTGATCGTAAGTTGATCCGCCAGGGCCGATTAGATCTAGATCAATGAAAGGGCTGAATCCAACCCAAGTCCTGCACAGGCATCCGAAGCTGGGCAAGTGCTTCTCGGTGGCTTATTCATCCAGAGGGTGACGAATATCAAAGACGTCGAGACTTTTTTACCGCAAAATTACTGCAATCTCTGACAAGCGCGCCCTGTGTCGGGGCAAGATGATGGCATCGTCACACTAAGGTCATACCCGCATATCTTTAGCACTCAGCGTCAGGGAGTGCTAACATTTATCTTTGACGAAAGGAGTCTCTGATGACACTCGCAACCGGTCAAACTGATACCAGTACAAGCGCTGTGGCGCTGACCACCCCTTGGGCCAGCGCTTCAAGCCTGTTGCCCCCGCTTGGTAATTTGGATGCTTATATTTCGGCGGTGAACCGCCTGCCCATGCTCACTTTGGCTGAAGAACAGGAATTTGGCCGCAAGCTAAAGGAAGAGAACGACCTTGAGTCCGCCAGTAAGTTAGTGCTCTCTCACTTACGCTTGGTCGTGTCGGTGTCGCGCAAATACTTGGGTTATGGCCTGCCCCACGGCGACCTGATCCAAGAAGGCAACATCGGCCTGATGAAGGCGGTGAAACGCTTTGACCCAGACCAAAATGTCCGGCTGGTGAGCTACGCGCTGCACTGGATCAGGGCCGAGATCCATGAGTACATTCTGAAAAACTGGCGCATGGTCAAGATGGCCACGACCAAGGCACAGCGCAAGTTGTTTTTCAACTTGCGCTCGATGAAGCAAGGTTTCAAAGACGATGCCGGCACAGCCACGCACCGCGACACCTTGACCGCGGCACAGATCGATTCGATGGCCAAGACGCTGAACGTCAAGCGCGAAGAAGTCATTGAGATGGAGCAACGCATGTCGGGTGGCGACACGCTGCTAGACCCGAGCCCGAGCGATGACGGTGAAGACGCTTTCGGCCCTATCGCCTATCTGTCTGACGCCAGTCACGAACCGACCGCCTTGATCGAGTCGCATCAGCGCGATGTGCTGGCCACCGACGGCATCACAGCGGCCCTGCAAGAGCTCGACCCGCGCTCACGCCGAATTGTCGAAGAGCGCTGGTTGAATGTGAACGACGACGGCACAGGCGGCATGACGCTGCACGACTTGGCGTCGGAATACCAAGTCAGCGCCGAGCGTATTCGCCAGATTGAAGTGGCGGCGATGAAAAAGATGAAGAAGGTCTTGGCGGTTTACGCCTGAGGCCCAGTCCTTAACCGGCAAGCCTTACTTCAACAGCAGCGCGACGTCTGAAGCCAATCCTTCGGTACCCGAACCGTAGCGCGTGTAAAGCCGCACACGGCCTTCTGGATCAAACACGTAGCTGCCTGCCGAGTGGTCCATGGTGTAACTGCCAGCGGTCTTGCCTTCACTCTTCTTATAGTAAATCTTGAATGCTTTGGCGACCTCAGGCAATTGCGCCATGGTCGGTCGTAAAGCCACAAAACTCGGGTCGAAATTAGCCATGTAGGCCTTCAGCACTTCTTCGGTGTCGCGCTCGGGATCGACCGTGATGAAGATGCCCTGCAAGCGATCACCTTGGCTGCCGAGTTTGCGCTTGACTTCAGCCAACTCGGTTAGAGCGGTCGGGCACACATCGGGACATTGGGTGAAACCAAAGAACACCACCACCACCTTGCCCTTGAAGTCTTGCAAGCTGCGCTGCACGCCATTGTGGTCACTCAAGCTGAAGCCGTTGGCGTAGTCGGCACCGGTGATGTCGATGCTTTTGAATTGCGGTTTGTCGGGGCTGCAGGCACTCAGCGCAGCGGCGGCCACCATCGCTGTCACAGATGTCAGAAGCGTCCGGCGGCGACTCACCGCAGAAAAGTTGATAAAGGTCATACGAGGTAGTGGTCGACCAGCAAGGCGGCGAACAGCAGGGACAGGTGAATCAAGGAAAAGCGGAAGGTCTTGCGCGCCAAGGCGTCAGAATATTCACGCAAGAGCCGCCAGGCGTACCAGCTGAAGCCAATGCTCAAGATCACTGCGGCCGCCAGATACAACCAGCCGCTCATGTGGAACACAAAGGGCATCAGGCAGGCGGCGAACAGCACCAACGTGTAGAGAAAAATTTGCAATCGGGTGAACTCATTGCCATGCGTCACGGGCAGCATCGGCAGACCCGACTTGCGGTATTCCTCGACGCGGTACAGCGCCAGCGCCCAAAAGTGCGGCGGCGTCCACAAGAAGATGATGAGAAACAGAATCAGCGCTTCCGGTCCGACATTGCCCGTCATGGCAGACCAACCCAGCACCGGCGGCATAGCGCCAGAGGCACCGCCAATGACGATGTTTTGCGGCGTCAGCGGCTTCAAGATGACGGTGTAGACCACGGCATAACCGACAAAGGTGGCGAACGTCAGCCACATGGTCAAGGGGTTCACCCAGACATACAAAATCAAGGAACCAGCAGCGCACAGCAGCACTGAAAACCCCAGCGTCAATCCGTTGTTCAGTTGCCCCTGCGCCGTCGGGCGCCACGCCGTGCGCCGCATTTTGGCGTCAATCTGTTGCTCCACCAGACAGTTGAAGGCAGCGGCGGCACCCGCCACCAGCCAAATACCGGCACAGGCGATCAGCGCCAGCTGCACGTCGGCCAAGCTCGGCATGCCCGGCACAGCCAAAACCATGCCGATGAGGGCGCAAAACACAATCAGCTGCACCACGCGTGGTTTGGTCAGCGCATAAAACTGCGCCCAGCGGGAGACTAAGAAAGGCAGCGGCGCGCTCGGCGCAGGGGAGGGTTCAGTAGGATTCATGCGGTCAATCGTGAAGCGTTCAATTTTGGCGCAGATCTGGCCGCGCGGCACGGCGGCAAGAAAACAAAGCGCCGGTCATCACCACCACCAAGGCCGCAGCGCCGCCGGTGTGTGAAACAGCGGCCAACAACGGCCAGCCAAACACCACATTGCTGACGCCCGTGACGAGTTGCCACAGCACCAGCGCCACGATCCAGTGCGCGTGAAAACGCATGCCAGGGGCGCGGTACAACTGACGCGCCAGCAGCAGCAGTGTGGCAAACACCAGATAAGCCGACAGACGGTGGACGTAGTGAACGGCGGTCAGCGCCTGGAAGGTAAAGTTGGTGTCACCGTGGCCAGCGCCGAGTTCACGCCAGAGCGTGAAGCCAAGCCGGAAATCCATGGCCGGCCAGAAGGAGCCTTGGCAAGATGGAAATTCAGTGCAGGCCAGCACGGCGTAATTGGTGCTGACCCAGCCGCCCAAAGCGATTTGCAGCCACAACAGAGCGAAACCCACCAGCAACAACAGCCACGTGCTGCGCGGCACGACCGCCACCCGCACATCGCCAGCAGCCACGGCAAAACGTGCCGACTGCGCGCGCAACAAAGCCAACAAGACCATGCCACCCAGCAAATGCAGGGTGACGATGGCCGGGAAGAGCTTCATGGTCACCGTCAACGCGCCAAAAGCGCCCTGCAGACAAACCCACACCAAGGTCAGCGTCGGCCACCAAGGTTGCAGCACATCGGACGGATTTGGCTCGCCAGTCTTGATCAGCGGAATGAGCTGCTTGCGATTTTGCCGACGCGCCAGCCAAGTGACGGCGGTCAACGTCAAAATCAGCACACCAACGCCGGTCGCCACGTAGCGGTGAATCATCTCGATCCAGGCTTTCGGATGCGTCACCGGCCCCGTCGGCATGGCGGCTTGTGCTTGCGTGATGTCGGCGTGCGCGCCCAATGGGCTGGCATTGCCATAACAACCCGGCCAATCCGGGCAACCCAGACCGGAATCGGTCAGGCGCGTGAAGGCGCCAAACAGCACCAGATCAAAGGTCAGAAACAGCGTCACCAGCGTCAGCATGCGCAGCCGATGTGGCAACGGTGCATTCCGGCTGCGCAACCAGACCCAAGCCAGCGGGCCAAGTGCCACCGTCAGTCCCATCAGCATCAGGCGAATGGCCGGGCTGAGGTCGTAAAGCGCTTGTTCCGTCACGGACGGCCTTCATTGTCCCAACTGCTCGAAGCGCGCAGCAGGCGTTCGAGGTCGGTCTTGGCTTTCGCGGCGCCAGCAGCATCCAAGACAGCCGGAAAACGCATCATCCAGTTGCCCATCGGATCGACCAGGTACAGATGGTCTGTCAGGCCTTGCCCCGGCGCGGCTTCCAACCATTGCGCCAGATCGGCGGGACTCACGCGCAGCACCGTAGCACCTTTGAGCGCCGGTTCGAGTGCCACCGGAATCGGGGCGTCGTCACTGACCAGCCAGACCCAATCGAGACGGTCTTTTTCTCGTCCTAAAGACTCACGCAACTGTCTTTGAAAGTACAGGTTTTGCTGACACAGCGCGTCGCAAGCGCCGCTGGCCACGCTGATCAGCAACCACTGGTCTTTGAGCCTGCTCAAAGGCAAGACTGAACCACTGGGCGTCGTCACGTTGAACGCTGGCAAAGGCCGTTGCGGCGTGATGAGCTCACCGTAATTGCGCCGGCCCTCGGGGCGAACCACGTAATACATGAAGTAGGACGCGATGACCGGCGCCGCACACACCAGCAAGATGAGCAGCATCTTCAAGCGCCCATTTTTAAGGACTGGTGCGCTGGGGTCGACGCGCGGCAGCGCATGCACTGTCAGGCTCAGGGGTTGATCCTGATCGGGGCGTGGCTGCTCTGCGGATCGTGGCGAAGACGGCTCAATGGACATGGCGGATCATCAGACTTGGTTGTTGGACAGAGAAACAGGCCGGCGTTGACGGTAAGGCACGATGAGCTGGAACCAGATGTACAGACCGATCACCAAAGCAGACAGCCCAAACCATTGGACAGCGTAGCCATAGTGTTTATCGACTCCCGTGTTGGGGGCGGCCCAATCACGCTGCAATCCTTCACTGGCCGGATCGATTTGAATCACCAGCACAGGGAGCAGCGGTAAGCCGGTTTCAGCAGCAAAAGCGGCGATGTCGAGATTTTGCCGGATGCTGCCGGCATCAGCGCCTTTGAATGCATATAACTTGGCAGGAGCGGGGGCCATTTGCCCCATCAGTGTGACAGTTTCTTCCGGCGTTTCAATGGGGGCAATCGCTGTACGGTCATCGAAATTGCGCGGAATCCAGCCACGCTGAACCAACACCACCTTTTCAGAGCCGGTCAACCGCAAGGGCGTCATCACCCAAAAACCAGGCTTGGCGTTCATCGGACGGTTGTCAAGATAAACCGTCTGCCCTTTCAGCCATCGACCCGTGAGTTCAATCCGCCTGTCGACCTGCAGCGCGGCGTCATTTGTAGCCAGTAAATCGGCATTGACCCAAGGCGGCAACATTTTTTTCTGGTCGAGAGACGCTTGCAGCGCCATTTTCTGCGCCGCCCGTCCGAGCTGCCACTGACCCAGCGAAAATGTCAGCGCCGCCGTCAACAATGCGGCCACGGTGACGACCCAGAATCGGCCTGAATGTGTGGCGGCTCTCATGGACGGATAATCACTCATATGTCGTATCTCATTGCTTTGGCTTTTCTCGCTATTTTGGGCAGCTTGGCCAGCGCCCTTTACTTCATGATGAAAGACGGTACGGACGGCAAAGCCAAGACCAGTCACATGGCTCGCGCACTGGCTATTCGCGTCGGTTTGTCAGTGCTGTTGTTCCTCTGCATCTTGCTGGCATGGAAGCTCGGCTTCATCCAACCGACCGGACTTCCGTCCGGCGGCTGAGTTAAAACCTTTCTTTACAAACGCCTTCGGGCATCGAAAAAGGCCGCAAATGCGGCCTTTTTCGATGGGATCAGTGCAGCTTGAATTCGCCGGTGGAACGCCGACCCGCAGCACCCCACTGCGGACAACTCAGAGCCAGTAAACCAAGATGTAAAGGCCGAGCCACACCACGTCAACAAAGTGCCAGTACCACGCAGCACCCTCAAAACCAAAATGACTCTCGGCCGTGAAATGGCCTTTGCCCAGACGCAGGGTGACGAACAACAGCATCAACATACCCACAAACACGTGGAAACCGTGAAAGCCCGTGAGCATGTAAAAGGTTGAGCCGTAAATTCCCGACGTCATCTTCAAATTGAGTTCGTTGTACAGGTGAGCATATTCGTAGCCCTGCACAAACAAGAAAAGGACGCCCAGCAGCACAGTGGCCCACATGAAGCCGATGGTCCGTGCACGGTTGCCATCACGCAGAGCGTGGTGCGCAATGGTCAAGGTCACACCAGAGCTGAGCAGCAAGGCGGTGTTGATGGTCGGCAACCAGAAAGGGCCAACCGTGGAGAAGGGCTCGACGATGCCGGCAGGCGACGCTGTCACACCAGCGGCCATGCTGGGCCAGACCGCTTTGAAATCAGGCCAAAGCAATGCATTTTCAAGTCCACCCAGCGCAGGGACGGAATGCGCACGAGCCCACCACAAAGCGGTGAAGAACGCACCAAAAAACATCACCTCAGAAAAGATGAACCAGCTCATGCTCCAGCGGTAAGACATGTCGATCTTGCGACCGTACATACCGCCTTCGCTTTCGCGCATGGCTTCGCTGAACCACTGGTACAACACGGTCAGCCAAAAGACCAAGCCGAAGGCCAGCGAGTAAGCACCCCAACCGACGCCATTGACCCACTGCCCGGCACCCAAAATCACAAAAAACAGGCCCAAGGCGGCCATGGCTGGATGACGGGATGGGCCCGGCACGAAGTAGTAAGGGGTGGACCCGTGTGCTGCTGAAGACATCTCTATTCCTCTTTTATCTCTAAATACTCTAAACTTTTGAAAAATCCTGTGTTCCCGCCACATCTTTCAGCGGAAACCGTTTTAAACCACTGACGCTGGCCTACGTTGGAACCACCCATTTAACGAGCAACACCAGCGCGCCCACAAACATAAAAACGAGAACCAGACCCACTGCAATCACATGCAATGGGTTGAGTTTTTTGGCGCCTTGTTCGGCATCAGTGCTCCCGCGCAGACCGATGAACGACCAAGCCACCGCTTTCACCGTGCGCAGAATCGTCAATGCGCTTGAGCCCATGCTCATAGACCTACAACCTCCGGCGCATGAAGCGTCACAGCAGCGACTGGCTTCAAAGCAGACTTGTCCAGGAATCCTGCTGGCGCAGCGGGCGTTTTGCCGCCCACTTCAAAAAATGTGTACGACAAGGTGATCGTGGTCACATCTTTAGGCAGCTTGGTGTCAATCACAAAAGCCACCGGCCATTCTTTTTTCTCACCGGGCGCCAAGGTGTACTGGTTAAAGCAGAAACACTCCAACTTGTTGAAGTGCGCAGCTGACTGCCGAGGCGCGTAGCTCGGAATAGCCTGAGCTGACATCGTCCGGTTTTGCACGTTTTGAAACTCGTACATGACCGTCGTGAGTTCACCCGGGTGCACCTGCAAGCTACGCATGGCCGGCTTGAAGTGCCAAGGGCCGCGCGAGTTGGCGTCAAACTCAACCGTGATGCTGCGCGTCTTGTCAACCTGCGTGTTGGCCGCTTGCGATGAAGTTGCCCCCGGAATCTGCTTGTCGCTCAAGGCCAAGATGTTGATCCCGGTCATTTCGCAAATGGCGTTGTAAAGAGGCACCAACGCATACCCGAAAGCGAACATGCCGAGCACGATGACGCCCAGCTTGCCCAGCATTTTCGAGTTTTCGCGCGTGTTGGCCATGTCGCTCGACTTCAGGCGTGACCGAGCATGACAGAGCGCGCCATGAAGCCGACGAAAAACACGAGCGCCACTGTTGCCAGGATCAGGCCCAAGCGACGGTTGTTCTTTTTTTGTTCCGGTGTCATGATTTTTTACGGTTGCGTGAATCAGCGATCAGCCGATCACCTTATTTGCTGCGGCATTCAACTTAGGCGGGGTCTCGAAAGTATGGAAAGGTGCTGGTGATGGCACTTCCCACTCCAAGCCCTCGGCTCCTTCCCATGGGCTGGCGACGGCTTTAGGGCCGATGCCGCGCATGGCAGGAATCGCGACGAACAAGAAGAAGTACACCTGAGCCAAACCGAAGAACAAAGCGCCCACACTGGCCAAGGCATTGAAGTCGGCGAACTGCATCGGGTAGTCAGCGTAGCGACGTGGCATACCGGCCAGACCCAAGAAATGCATTGGGAAGAACGTGACGTTGAAAGAGATCAACGACCACCAAAAGTGGATCTTGCCGCGGGACTCGTTGTACATCACGCCCGTCCATTTAGGGCACCAGTAGTAGAAGCCGGCAAACATGGCGTACAGGGAACCCGCCACCAACACGTAGTGGAAGTGGGCGACCACATAGTAGGTGTCTTGCAGCTGGATGTCAATCGGCGCGACCGAGAGGATCAGACCGGTGAAGCCGCCCATCGTGAAGACGAACAGAAAGCCGACCGCGAACAGCATCGGCGTCTCAAAGGTCATGGAGCCCTTCCACATCGTGGCGATCCAATTGAAGACCTTCACACCCGTGGGGATGGCGATCAACATGGTCGAGTACATGAAGAACAACTGACCGGTCACCGGCATGCCGGTGGTGAACATGTGGTGAGCCCAGACCACGAAGCTCAAAATAGCGATCGAGCCGGTGGCGTAAACCATCGAAGCGTAACCAAACAGGCGCTTGCGCGAGAAAGCCGGAATGATGTGGCTGACGATGCCGAAAGCCGGCAAGATCATGATGTAGACCTCGGGATGACCGAAGAACCAGAAAATGTGCTGGTACATCACCGGGTCGCCGCCGCCGGCTGGGTTGAAGAAGCTGGTGCCGAAATGGCGATCCGTCAGCGTCATGGTGATGGCGCCGGCCAACACAGGCATGACGGCAATCAGCAGGTAAGCGGTGATGAGCCATGTCCAGCAGAACATCGGCATCTTCATCAGTGTCATGCCAGGAGCGCGCATATTCAAGATGGTGACGATGATGTTGATCGAACCCATGATGGACGAAGCACCCAGCAAATGCATGGCAAAAATGCCGGCATCCATCGAAGGGCCCATCTGCAGGGTCAGGGGTGCGTACAGCGTCCAGCCAGCTGCGGGTGCGCCGCCAGGCATGAAGAAGGACAGCACCAGCGTCACGGCAGCAGGAATCATCAGCCAAAAGCTGAAGTTGTTCATGCGGGCAAACGCCATGTCAGAAGCGCCGATTTGCAACGGAATCATCCAGTTCGCAAAGCCGACGAAAGCCGGCATGATGGCACCGAACACCATGATCAGACCGTGCATGGTGGTGAGTTGATTGAACAACTCAGGGTTCACCAATTGCAAGCCCGGCTGGTACAACTCAGCCCGAATCACCATGGCCAGCAAGCCGCCGATCATCAGCATCGTGAAAGCGAACAACAGATACAAGGTACCGATGTCCTTGTGGTTGGTCGCGAATACCCAGCGGCGCCAGCCCGTTGGGGCGTGATGCTCGTGGTCATGAGCATGATCGTGATGGTCTAGAACTGCACTCATCTGACTTCCTTTGATAGCTTAACTTGGCATGAACCGGTTGACCCGGCTACTGATGATTGAGAGCGAATACCTGATTATTTGCGAGCAGCCACAACCTCTGAGGGCTGAACCACTTGCCCAGTCTTGTTAGACCAGTTGTTCTTGGTGTAAGTCGCAACCGCTGCGAGCTCGGTATCGCTGAGCGCTTTCCACGACGGCATCGCACCGTTGTTAGCGCCATTGAGCAGAATGTTAATTTGCTTCAGGTGATCATCGTTCAACACGATGGCCGAGCCGTCGAGCGGCTTGACCGGACCTGCGCCCTTGCCATTGGCTTGGTGGCAGGCAGCGCAATTCGCTGCATAAACTTTTTCGCCACGGGCGATCAAATCTGTTTGGGTCCAAATTTTGGTTGGGTCATCTGCCTTGGCAGCGACTTCTTTGAGCTTGGCGCCCACCCATGCGGTGTATTCCTCAGCCGTGACCACTTTGACGTGAATCGGCATGTAGGCGTGCTCTTTGCCGCACAGCTCTTGGCACTGACCATAGAAGTTGCCGGTTTTTTCAGCACGGAACCAGGTATCACGCACAAAGCCAGGAATCGCATCTTGCTTGATGCCGAAAGCTGGTACTGCAAAGGCGTGAATCACGTCGTTGGCCGTGGTGATGATGCGGATTTTCTGGTTGACGGGGACGACCAACGGGTTGTCCACTTTAAGCAAGTAATTGTCAATCTCTTCGCCCTTTTTAGGGCCGCCGTCGTTTGACATCTGGCGCTGGGCAGAGTCGAGCGTGGAAACGAAGCCAATGCCTGCGCCTTCACCGTTGATGTATTCGTAGCCCCATTTCCACTGAATACCAGTGGCCTTGATGGTCAGATCGGCATTGGTGGTGTCTTTGGAGGCGACCAACACCTTGGTGGCCGGCAGCGCCATGCCGATGACGATCAGAAATGGGATCACGGTCCAAGCAATTTCGACAGCAGTGGACTCATGAAAGTTGGCCGCTTTGTGGCCGACTGACTTGCGGTGCTTCCAGATGGAATAGAACATGACACCAAAAACCGCCAAGAAGATCACCGTGCAGACGATCATCATGAACCAGTGCAGCCAGATTTGCTCAGCGGCTATGCGTGTGACCGGCATTGGCAGATTCAGCTGGTTGACGGCTGGACCGCCCGGCAAATCTTTGACTTGAGCCATGGCAGCGCTGCTCAACGCGGCCAGCACGGTGATTGTGGTTGCTGCCTTGCAGAACACCGCCAGCGGAGCCTGTTTCACCGACTCCAAAATCGCCCCTGCGTGTGTCATGCCAGACCTTGTGGTTTTGCTTGCGTTCATCGTCATCACTTTTATGGATTCAATTACGGACTAATTTAACTGCGTGATTATAAAGTTACCCCAGCCCACCCCTTCAAACAGATCTTCCTAAAGCAGGAATTCAGCCATTTTTCAGCCTCTACAGTGGGTGGAGTGTGGGTTTCTCAGAACAACTCACGGCCTGCCAGTAGGCCCACGAGGGTCTTGCAACATGCTGCGCATGTCTTGCACCGAGACAGAACTCAGCGCCGAGACTTTGATCTTAGGTCGCGCTTTCAGCGCATGACCGTAAATCACCTCAAAGGTCAGTGACAGGCGGCCATCTGCCCCGCGCGGCAAACGATCACTGATCAATTGCTCTAGCGTAGCCTTCCACTGGCGCCCTCGCAAGGCGCTGAAACGCTGGGGGTGAAAGTTACGGCCGAGTTCGGTCAGCTCTTGCAGCAGGCGTGCCGGTGTTTCGTAGGTCAGCGTGATGCGCTCCATGTCCATCACCGGTTCAGCAAAGCCGGTCTGCACCAGCATGTCCCCCCAGTCGTGCATGTCGGTCAGCTGGTGACCGGCTGGTGGCCAGCCTAAAGCCTGGTACAAATCACGGACTTCACGTGCGGTGTCCGGCCCTAGGCTGGAAAACATCACAAAGCCGTCGACAGCCAACAATTGATGCCAGGTCGCCAACAAGGCTTGTGGATCAGCCGCTTCATGCAAGGCCATGTTGGCCCAGAGCATATCGACACTGCCAGGTGCAGGTGCGTCAAAACGCGTGGCCGAACCGCCACCCGACAACACCCGCAGCATTCTTTTCCACCACGATGGCGTCAGAGCGTCACGGGCCAATGCCTTTCGCTGCTCAGATGTTTCGATGACGTGGCACTGAGCGCGGCCATATCGTTGAACGAGGCTCGCATGCGCTTGCAGCCCACCGCGAACAGCGCCCCAATGCGCCCAGATGGCGGGTTGCAGCTTGATCCATTGCAGCCGGTCCAGCATGCGGCGCGCCACTTCTTCATGCAGCCACGGCGTGACGTCGGGCGCGGTGCGCTGCCAGCGCTCGACTGCATTCGGATCTAGCGTTGGCGGGCGTTGGGTCGAATTCATAGGGACGAGTATATTGACACGATGCACTTCAGCGCCCTGCCCGCATTGATCATGAACCGCATTCCCAGCCAGTGCGCGGTTTGCCGCAGCTGGCCGAGTGCACCGGTGTGTCAAGCCTGCATGGCGCGTTTCGGCCAGCCAGCCAGACGCTGCAGCACCTGCGCGCTCGAGTTGCCTGCGGAGTTCCCGCACACTCAATGCAATCGATGCCAGCACACACCCTTCGGACTAGACGCCTGCTTTGCCGCACTGCCTTATGCCTTTCCGTGGTCGGATTTGGTCTCGCGCTACAAGTTTGACAGCCAGACCGGCTGGGCTACCTTCATGGCCAGCACGCTTGTGGGGCAACCGGCAGTGCGAGATTTCTTAAGTCAATTGACCCCCGACGACTGGTTACTGCCGCTGCCACTCTCAACCGAACGACTGGCTTGGCGCGGCTTCAACCAAGCTTGGGAGCTGACCCGCGCGCTACAGCGTCAAAGCGGCTGTCGCGCCACCGCCGACACCTCCCTGCTGCTGCGCATACGGCACACCCGGCCGCAAAGTGAGCTCAAACGCAGCGCACGGCTGGACAACTTGAAGGGCGCTTTTGCTGTGGAGCCGCTGCGCGCCGCCGATCTCAAAAGCCGACGCGTGGTGCTGGTCGACGATGTCATGACCAGCGGCGCATCACTGTTGACGGCAGCGGGCGTTTTGCGTCAGGCCGGCGCCAGCCATGTCAGTGCCGTGGTGCTGACGCGCACGGCCCCGACATAATGGCGCGCATGTTTCATATTGTTCTGGTCGCCCCCGAAATTCCGCCCAACACGGGTAACGTGATCCGCCTTGCGGCCAACACCGGCTGCACGCTGCATCTGGTGGAACCGCTGGGTTTCTCGATGGAAGACAAGCAGATGCGCCGCGCTGGGCTGGACTACCACGAGTACACCCGCGTCCTGCGCCACGCCAACTGGCAGGCACTGCTAGACAGCCAACAGCCGCGGCCTGAACGCATGTTTGCCATGACCACCCGCGGTAGCGGCAGCGTTTACGACGCGAATTTTGAAGCCGGTGACTGGCTGGTGTTCGGCTCTGAAACCCAAGGGCTTCAACCCGAATTACGCGACACCTTCGCGCCAGCGCAGCGTCTGCGCCTGCCGATGCTGGCCGGTCAACGCAGCCTGAACTTGTCGAATGCCGTGGCCGTGACAGTGTTTGAAGCTTGGCGGCAACTTGGCTTTGGAACGGCCAATAACTTAACGTCAGCCTGATTAACTGGAAACATTTTTCAGGCCAACGCGCGCATCACCTTATAAAGGTCATGCTGCCCCTCAAAGCCGATGCCCGGCCGGTCTGAGAGCTGGATCATGCCGTCAGCGACCCGTGCGTCGTCATTGAAACCCGCAAAGATACCGAATACATCCGGGTAGGCTTCACATCCACCCAAGCCAAAACCGGCGACAACCGCCAGCGTCATCAAGTTGCCGCCGTGCGGGAAAATCGACGCACGCTGCCACCCTTGCGCACTGAGCATCTCCAAGGTGCGAGAGAACTGAACAATGCCGTAGGACTGCGGAATGTCCATTTGCAAAATATCTCGGTCAGAGCGCAAGCGTCCGAAGCGCACTAAATTGGCGATGTCTTGTGTCGAAAAAAGATTTTCACCCGTCGCCAGAGGCGACGCATAAGTCTGCGTCAGTTCCGCCAACAAGGAGAAATCAAGCGGGTCGGTCGGCTCTTCTAGCCAGCGAAGCGCATAGGGTGCCAATGCGTTCGCATAGCTCATGGCACGAGTCCTGTCGAAAGTGGCATTGGCATCGACCGCCAGATGCGGGCCGCCCCCAACCAGACGCAAAGCCGCCTCCAGCCGCGCCAGATCATCCGACAGACTGGCGCCCCCGACCTTGATCTTCATGGTCGTGTAACCCTCTGCCAAACGCGCGTTAATTTCATCTTCCAACTGAGGAATACCTTTGCCGGGTGCGTACCAGCCGCCGCCCACATAGCAGGGGACCTTTTGAGCCAACTGTCCTTGGCTAAAGCGCTCGAACAGCACAGCGTGCAAGGGCTTGTCTTCAATCTTGGCGACAGCATCCCACACCGCCATTTCGATGGTGCCGACGGCTACGGAGCGCTCGGTATGACCGCCCGGTTTTTCGCGCTGCATCATGCAGGCCAGAAACTTCTCAGGCGCAAAGTTACTACCGCTGGCATCCAACAAAGTCTCCGGCGCGGCCTGCATGATGCGCGGAATCAAGCGGTCCCGCATCTGTGCACCACAGGCGTAACGGCCGGTGGAGTTAAAGGCGTAACCCACCACCGGTTTGCCACCGCTCATGACATCCGTCAACACCGCGACGACGGACGTGGTCATTTCGCTGAAGTCAAAGGCCGAATTGCGCAGACTTGAGCGCAACGGTATGGCGACTTCCCTGATGGCCGTGATTTTCAAAGTTGCTCTCGACTCATTCTGCCTTGGCGCCCGTCATCTTGACGACCTGACTCCAACGTTTCACCTCAGACGCAATGTAGGCTGCCGTCTCCTGCTGGGTTCCGCCAACCGGAATCAAGCCGCCTTTGTCGAGCTTTTCTTTGAACTCAGGCATCGCCAATATTTGATTGACGGCATGGTTCATCTTTTCAACAATTGCAGCTGGGGTTCCAGCTGGCGCAAAGATGGTGGTCCATGTGTAGTCATTGATATCGGGGTAACCCAGCTCTGCAAAGGTCGGAACGTCCGGCAAGCTTGGAAGTCGCTTGTCGCTTGAGATACCGAGAATCTTCACGCGACCTTGCTTATGAAACTGAAACACACCAAAGGCAGCAGTGCAAGCCACGGGTGTTTCGCCAGCCACCACGGCCAGCGATGCAGGACCAGCGCCTTTGTAGGGAATATGAACGAGGTCTGATTTCCAATTCACATGGAAAATATTTTCACAAGTCAGGTGCGGAGTGGTGCCACTGCCCGGTGAGGAGAAAGATAATTTTCCAGTCTTCGCCAACTCTTTCAGTTCTGCAAATGTCTTCACCGGAACTTTCTCGTTGACCGAGATAACGTTGGGCTGCGTCGTCACCGTGATGACCGGGATAAAGTCTTTGATCGGGTCATAGCCAGCCTTGCCGGCGTACATGCTCGGGTTAACTGCATAGGCTGAAGAGGATGCCAAAAAGGTGTAGCCGTCCGGTTCTGCACGAGCTGCGAGTTGCGTTCCAACATTACCGCCAGCTCCAGCTTTGTTATCAATGTAGACGGCCTGCTTCATCAACTCGCCCAGCTTTTCTGCAATGATCCTGATGCTGCTGTCAGTCGGTCCGCCCGGTGGAAAAGAAATGATCATCTTGATCGGTTTTATGGGGTAGTCCGCCGGGGCAGCATAGGCGGCACCCAAGCCACAAGCCAGCACCAAGAAGGAAATGAATGTTTGTTTGAGCGTCATCGTGTCTCCTTTAGTTATTGAATGCAGCAGATCGGCGACGACCTGCCCTTGTCTTTCTTTTTTTCTTGCTTCTCTTTATCCCTAAGCTGGCAATTCAAAGGCTGCGTCCACCGTCAATGACAAAACGGGCACCAGTGGCAAAACGTAAGGTGGTGGCACAGGCCTCGATGGCGGACGCAATATCTTCGACCTGACCAACGCGGCCAAGCGGAATGGTGGCGGCGGCTTTCGCATTGAAATCAGCACCTCGACCCGGCACAAAACCCGAATCAACCACGCCTGGAGACACCGCCAAAACCCGAATTTGAGGAGCCAACGATTTGGCTAGCGACTTCGTCAATACATCCAGTCCAGCTTTGGCAGCGACGTACGCCAAATTGCTCCCAGTACCCGTGAAGCCAGCAATCGAGGACACATTGACGATCAGCCCGTCACCGCTGATTTTGAGCAACGGCGAAAAACTACGAATGGTTGAAAATACGCCGCGCAAGGTGGTCGCCATGATGCTGTCGAACAATTCATCGCTCAGTGCCTCCATGTCTTTGGGCGCAATCGATTGAGTGAAACCCGCGCTGTTAATCAGAATGTCGCAACGTCCGGCACGCGCCTTGACCTGTTCAGCGGCCTCCGTCAATGAGACCGAATCAGTGATTGATGCGGTCAGCGCGAAATGCTGGGCTGTAACCGCATTTGGCAAAGTATCAAGGCGCAGCTGCACTGCCTTTTGCCCTTGCCGGTCCAAGGACACTATCCGAGCTCCCAATGCGGCCAGTCGCATGGCTGTGGCAAAGCCAATCGCGCCTTTACCGCCGGTGATGACGACGACCTTTCCATCAAGTCTGGATTGAGGTTGAAAACTCATGATGACCTCTTTTACTTTTGTTAAGAAGGTGTGTTGTCCAACACATAGCGCGCCATTTCCTCGCGGGTGCAGATCCAGACATCTGGCGCCGCTTTGACCAGACCCATGATCTCGTCATAGACCCAGGCGCCAGCTGGACGACCGAGCACATGCGTATGCGCCGTGACATCGAGCATCAGCGGCACGCTCTCGTGTTCGCGCATCGCCGCGAAGGTATCCTTGAACGCTTCCAGCATGTGCCGCGGTCCATGTCCGTAGCGAATACAGGTCGGCAAGTCATTGACATCCATGGTCAGTGGAATTCCCACAATGCGTTGGCCGTCGAACTCCATCACATAGGGACGGTCATCGTCATTGACATCGCCGTGGTGCGTATAACCGGCTTCGGCCAGCAGACGTGAAGTGATCTGGCTGCCCGTGCCGCGTGGGCTGATCCAGCCAGTTGGTGTCACGCCGGACGTGCGCGCCAACAAGGCGTGGTTTCGCTCCAGATTAGCCCGCTCAGCGGCTTCATCAAAGTAGACAGGGATCACGTCCATGCCCCAAGAATGATTGATGATCTCATGACCCAAATTCGCCAGGCGCCGCACAGTCTCTGGGTCCCGCTCACAAATCACACCATTGACCATGATGCTGGTTTTGATCTCGTGTTTCTCCGCAATATTCAATAGCCGATGTATACCGCGCACCATTCCAAAGCTGGCCCATGAATGGGCGTTGGTGTCAAAAAACCCCGGTTTCAACACGTTGCCCATCGGACCAATTCCAGGCGCCTGACCATCAGACCAGGCTTCGTAAGCAATATTGAAAATCACGGCGACACGCTTGCCCCCTGGCCAACGAAAACTATCAGGCAAACGTTTGATCTGGTTGGACATAAAGGCAGTTCTTCAAAGGATTGAAAGTGAGCGGCGTGTGAAAGACGGATGGATGTCGTGAGCGCTGATAGCGTCACTGCTGCTGAATGTTGGCGAGCTTGAACAACTCGGTCTGAAAGACGACGTCGTCAATGACGAACTTAGAGAACTCAGCCGAGCTTGAACCGACTGTGATCAAACCCAAGCGGTCTAGTTGCGCCTTCAAGTCGGGTTGTTGCATTGACTGCAGAACCACCTGTTGAACGCGATCAATTTTGTCTTGCGCTGTGCCAGCCGGAAACCACAAACCACCCCAGCCATAGACTTGCTCCATGCCTTTGAGCCCCTGCTCAGCATATGTCGGAACATCGGGCAAGATAGGCGCACGCTGTGTACCGCTAATGGCCAAAGCCCGCACACGTCCGTCTTTGATGCCAGCTGCCGAACCGGCGGTCGATGCAAATGTCATGTCAATCTGCTTAGCCACCACTTCATTAAAGGCTGGGCCCGCGCCTTTGTATGGCACATGCAGAATTTTGGTTTTTGCCAACGAGTTGAATAGCTCACCGTTCAGATGATTCAGGTTGCCGTAACCCGCAGAACTGAAACTCATTTTCTCGGGCTTGGCTTGAGCCAACGCTATCAGCTCTTTCAACGACTTCGCCGGCACATCAGGGTTGACCACCAAGACGTTGCCGTATGTTCGGTAAATTTGCGTGATCGGGGCGAAGTCCTTGAGCGGGTCATGCGGCAGCTTTTTATAGAGCACGCTATTGGCCGCAAACGATCCCGTGGTGATCAGCATCGTGTAACCATCAGGCGCTGCCTTGGCCACGGCGTCAATACCGATGATGCCGTTCGCGCCAGCCCGGTTGTCGTAGACGATGGTGGCATTGAGTGCCTCGGCCATTTTTTGCCCGAGCTGCCGCGCGACGACATCTATTGGACCGCCGGCCGTGAACGGGATGACCATGCGAATCGGGCGTGACGGCCATTTGTCCTTATCGCTACCGATGCTTTGCGCAAGGGCAGTATTCAAGCTCATTAGCAACACGGGCACTGCCAGCAGCGTAGACCAGAAAGTTCTTCGCCACTGCGTTGTCATAAGCATGGACAATCTCTGTGCAGCAGTTAAATAATTTGGCGGTACGCTCTGCATGTGCAACTCCAGTGAGTGAGCTAGAACATCCCCGCGCAAGGCGGGGAACAACTCCTTAGCGGGGGGTGCGCTTTTTCAGCCCGAGAATTTCCCTGGCCTGCGCCGGCGTCGCAATCTGTGCATCCATCTCGGTCAGCAGACCCACGGCCTTTATCACCAGCGCCGCGTTGTCCGGTGCCAGCACACCCTTTCGGATGTAAATGTTGTCTTCTAGCCCGACGCGCACATGACCGCCCATCAACCAAGCCTGCATCAACATCGGGTATTCCCAACGGCCTGTTCCAAAGGCCGCCCAGTTGGAACCGGCTGGCAAGATCGAGCGCAAATAGGCCAATGTGGACGGTGTTGCGTTGGCACCATATTTCACGCCCAGCACGATCTGAAACAGTGAAGGCGAAGGCAGCGTGCCATCCGCAATCAGGTCGGTCGCCATGTGAATGTCACCGCTGTCGAAAACCTCAAGCTCAGGCAAGGTTCCAGCCTCTTGCGCTAGGTTCGCCATGATGCGAACGTTGCGAGGCGTGTTGATAACGACGGATGAGCCCGAAAACATGGTGTTCAAGTCCAAACTGCAAATCTCTGGACGCAAGGCCACCACGTGCTCCATGCGCCTCTCTGGGGTTGTCAGCGTGGTGCCAGGTGCGGCCACTTTGGGGTCGTCCTCGCTGGGGACAAAACGCTGGCCGGGGCCGGTTGTCAAGTTGATGATGACGTCCGTGTCGCTGGCGCGGACGCGCTCCACCACCTCGCGGTAATGCTCTAGCTCCATGCTCGGGCGGCCATCGGGGAAACGCACATGAATATGCGCGATGGCTGCGCCAGCTTGCGCTGCGCTGATGCAGGCATTGGCAATTTGCTCCGGTGAACATGGCAGACCTGGGTACTGCTTGATGTTGGTGATGTTGCCGGTGACGGCGCAGCTGATGATGGTGGGATTGCTCATGATATTCCTTGGTATTGTTTTGATTCAGCGCTTGAAGAGCGCTGGTTTATTTGATGGCCAATGGGTTGGCGGGCGAACCCACGGCACCCGTGACAGGCAACGCAGGGGCAACGAACATGAACTCATAAACATGGTCTTCGTCGCAATCTTTAGCGAGCTCTTTCAAGAAAAAAATCTCGCCCATGGTCAGCCCGAGAATCGGAATACACAGCCAGTGCCAAGGCTGGTTCACGCCCGCCGCTTCAGACTGGTTGGGCCGCACCTCGACACCCCAGGTGTCCGTGGCCACTGCCGCAACCTGCTTGGCGTGCAGCCAATCCAACGTGTCGAAAGCCAGGCCTGGCGCATCACCGCCGGAATAGAAATCCCAGTTTCCTTCAGCCATCTTGGCTTCCATCTGTCCGGTGCGAATCAGCAGGTAATCGCCCCTGCCAACTTTGACACCTTGAGCTTTTTCCACTTCGTCAAGGATTGCGGCGGTGATACCAAAACCATCGGGCAGCGTGTCGACTTTGTAATGGCGAGCGATATCCAGCAAAACACCACGACCCACCATTTTTTCGCGTGTTTTTTCAATGCCGCACTTGGCTGCACCGAAAGAGCTGACGAGGCGGCAGTCATAGCCGTTCCACATGTAGTTGTCGAAAAAGATGTGGCCCAGTCCGTCCCACTGCGTGCCGCACTGCATCGGCATGATGACGATGTCATCGGCCGAACGAATACCACGTTTGTCGAGCACGCCAGAGTAGGCATCGGTGCCGGTGCGCAGCATCAGATGAATCGGGTTGAAGCGACCCACTGGCGGAAATTTGGTCTTGCCGCCTTGGGGTCCGGTGTTGTCAAAAGCCAGGGCCAAAGACATCACACGGCCCTTTTTGACCAGACTTGCGGCCTTGACGATGTCATCCGGGCTGGTGAAGTTCAGCGTCCCGATTTCGTCATCCGGGCCCCAACGACCCCAGTTTTTTAGCCGTGCGGCGGCATCATCAACATCTTGGCGTGTCACTGGGGGGAGCTTGCTAACGAGGGTCATGTCCATCTTTCTTGAATTGGTAACGCATACACATCGGCTGAAATTGCTTGCCTTGATGAACTTTAAAACAAACACTTGATTGAATCAAGCGTTTGATTAAAATAAATCCTCCGATTTATGATCAGGGACACATGAACGATTTAAAAACTCCTGAGCTCACGGTCAGCACGCGTGACCGCATCCTGCAAACAGCAGAGCAGCTGTTTGCTGAAAAAGGCATAGATGCCGTCAGCCTGCGTGAAATCACCGCGGCTGCGGGCGTCAATATTGCGGCAGTCCATTACCACTTCGGCTCTAAAAAAGTCGTTCTGGAAGAACTTTTTGCCATCCGCGGGAGACCCATAGCAGACCGCCGGCTGCAGTTGCTCAGCCAAATTCGACGAGATCCAAGAGGTAAACCCATTCTTGAAGATGTTTTGCGGGCTTTCTTAAAGCCGGCCCTTGAAGCGCCAGCAGATCCGGGCGGGGCATCATTTGTGTTGCTACGCGCCCGCTTGGCGTTTGAGCAAGCGGAGGTCCGGCGAGCGGTTATTGGCAAAGCTTTCGATGTCTCGAATCGAGAGTTTTTACGCACCCTGCGTGAAGCCTTGCCCGAGCTCAGTGCCGACGACCTGCATTGGCGCTTTCACTTTCTGCTGGGGGCGATGGTCTACACGATGGCGGCGCCGTGCCGGATTGAGTCGATCACGGACGGCGCGCTGGACACATCGGACAGCGCAGCGGCCTTGACCAAGCTCGTGTCATTTGCGGCAGCTGGATTCAGAGACACGGCCATCACGGCGTAAAAATGTAAGCGCTGGCTCAACGCTGGGCTGTTGCTAGCGCCATGCATCCCAAAGCAACTTGGTGCCGGTCAGCCCCATGCCCCAATAGATCAAGCGATTGAACAGCAGTGGGCTGATGCGCTTGGCCATAGCAAAGCCCGCAAAAACCCCGATAGGCACCAAAGGCAGCAGCACCAGGGAGGTCGCCATATTTCGCCCATCCAACAGTCCCAAATAAGCAAATGGGATCCACTTGGAAAAATTGATGGCAAAGAAAAAATAAGCCATGGTGGCGGCAAATGTCAGCGGACTCAGGCGCAAGGGGATCACGTAAACGCTGAGCGGAGGCCCCCCTGAGTGGGCGACAAAACTCGTGAAACCCGAGACGGTGGTCAGAATGCTGCCGATCCAACGCGCTGGCGGCAGGCTGTCGGCGCGCGGAGGGAAAACCAAGCGTTGCGCCAGAAAAAGAAGCGTCAAACCGCCCACGACGCCGGCCACCAAACGGGTGTCGAGCGATTTGAACAACAGTGCGCCCAGCAGCGTTCCGAGCAGACCGAATGGAATCAAAAACCGGAGCAGCTTGACATCGATATTTTTTCGAAATGTGGCCAGCCCAAGCAAATCAACAAACAGCAGTACAGGCATCATGATCGCAGCAGCTTGCGGCACTGACACGGTTAAGGCCATCAATGGCACCGCCAACGAGCCAATGCCTATGCCAAAACCGCTCTTGCTGATGCCCAACAACAGCACGGCCGGAATAGCGCACAGGTAAAAAAACGGATCGGTGATGAGGGGCAAGTTCACGGCTGAAGAAGGCGCACAAAAGTAAAGTTCTCGATTATCAGCCCATCAGTTGCGCACTTCAGACGGGGACATCCAGACCCAAATAGGCCTTCTGAATTTCAGGCCGCGTCAGCAACTCACTGGCCAAACCTTCTGCCACGATGCGCCCTTCCTCCATCACATAAGCACGGTGCGCCAAGGCCATGGCCATGGCGACATTTTGCTCAACCAGCAACACCGACGTCCCTTGCGCATTGATCTTGCGGATAGCGCCAAACATGTCCAACACAATGGCCGGAGCCAAGCCAAGCGACGGCTCGTCCATCAACAGCAAACTGGGCCTGGCCATCAAGGCGCGGCCAATCGCCACCATCTGTTGCTGGCCCCCTGAGAGCGCTCCCGCCGGACTCTGAAGTTTGACCTTGAGCGCCGGAAACAGTGACAACACATACTCCAGCGTCTCCTGCCGCTTGGCTTTGGCCGGTGCGATATAACTGCCCAACTCCAAATTGTCGTAGACCGTCATCTGTGTGAACAACCGCCGTCCTTCTGGAACGATGGCAATACCGGCCTCGCAAAAGCGGTGGCTCTCTAACTGGGTGATGTCGCGGCTGTTGAAGCTAAGCGTGCCACCGCGCACGCGGTGCATGCCGGCAATGGCGTTGATGAGCGTGGTCTTTCCCGCCCCGTTGGGGCCGACCACGCAAACCATCTCGCCCGTTTTCACTTCAAGGCTGACACCCCACAAAGCCGGCGCAGCGCCGTAATTGACCAAAATGTTATTGACTTCAAGCATGCGGTGTTCCCAGGTAAGCGCTCACGACCTCAGCATTGCGCATGACCTCGTGGGCCGACCCTATCGCGATCAGTTGGCCATGGTTAAGGACGGCCACACGGTCGGCCAGCGCCATCACCGCACGCATCACATGTTCAACAAAAACAATGGTTGCACCACGGTCGCGGATTTTTCGAATCAATTCAATCGCCTCATTGATCTCGCCCGGCGTCAGGCCTGACAGCACCTCGTCGAGCAAGACCAGACGCGGCCGCGAAGCCAGTGCCCGCGTCAGCTCCAGAAACTTACGCTGATGCAAATTCAGGTCATCGGGCAAAGCATTCGCCTTGTCCTTGAGGCCGGTGAATTCCAGCCAGGCCCAGGCTTCATGCGTGGCTTGTTGCTGACTCAGTGACGCGCCACCAAACATGGCCACCAGTGCGACGTTTTGCAACACACTCATGTGCGCAAACGGCCGCGGGATTTGGTAGGTGCGGGCAATGCCGGATTGCGCGATACGGTGTGCAGGCAGGCCTGCGAGTTGCTGGCCGGCAAAGAAAATGCTGCCGCCGCTGGTCGGGTAATGACCACTCACGACATTGATGAAGGTCGACTTGCCCGAGCCATTGGGGCCGAGCAGCCCGAGAATTTCCCCTTCGTGAACTTGCAAGCTGACCTTGTCGAGCGCCTGCACACCTTTAAACGCTTTGGACAAATTGCGCACGTCTAACAATATCTTGGGTGAGGCCGTTGGTTTAATGGCATTGGGCTGCGCTTGTGCCGACGAATCCTTTGGTCGATCAGGCAATACATCCGCTGGCGAGGTGACCTCGGCAGGTCCTTGCTTTGCCGCACGGCGCTTGACAAAGAAACCCAAAATACCATTCGGCATGAAAAGGATCACGACGATCAAGATCACGCCCACCGCCGCTTTGCCTGCCAACGGATGGTTGCCTGCGGTGAAGAAATACAGCAGGCAAGTGATGACCGTAGCACCCACCGCCGGACCGGCCCAGTGGCGCGTACCACCCAGCACACTCATCAGCACCACGGTCAGCGGCACGACAATGGTGAAGGTCTCACCGGCAGTCACGTACGAGACAAACAGCGCGTGAATGCCACCGGCCAAGCCAGCCAACGCAGACGACAAACCAAAAGCCAATAGCTTGTAGCGAAAGGTCGGCACGCCCATGACTTCGGCCGCATCTTCGTCGTCATGAATCGCAAACAAACCGACGCCCAGCTTGGAAGACTGAACCTTGTAGGCGATCAACAGCGTCAACACCGCGGCCGCCAAGGCCATCAGGTAAATCGATGCCGAGGCTGTCGGGCCAATCGCCGGCACCGGCGTCGCATTCAGAGAAATGCCGGGGCCACCGTCGATGCGGGTGTTCAGCACAATCGTGCCGACAACAAACGTGATGGCCAGCGTCAACAGAGCGAACAACTCACCCCGCACGGCTTTCACCCTGAAGACCACTGCGCCAAGTGCCAAACCGAGCAACGCAGCCAACAGGGCTGCGGCTGGCAGCGTCCATAGAAAAGGCCAGTTCAGATGGGCCGCCAGACCGGCGGAGGTGTACATGCCGACGCCAAAAAAGGCGCCGTGACCAAAGGAAAAATAACCCGAGTAGCCGGACAAGATGTTCCATGACAAGGCCAGGATCATCCAATTGCAGATGAGGTACAAAAAGGATTCATAGAAGGCCGGCAGCCCAAGCCAAGGCACGCTCGCAAGCGTTGCTCCGGCAGCCAAAATGCCGATCACTGTTTTATTCATTTTTTAGATCTTTCCCGGGCGCAGCAACAGCATCAAGATCAGCAACGAAAAAGACACGATAGGCGCCCAAGAAGGCGAGGCCACAGCCATGGTGATAGCTTCACTGACACCGATGATGATGCCGGCAATCAACGGTCCAACAGCACTCCCCAGTCCGCCCAACATGACCGCAGCGAAGATCACACCAATCCAGGCAAAAATTTGCGAGGGTGTCAGCGTGAAGGTCAGCGCCAAGCAAATACCAGCGACTGCCGCCAAGGCAGCACAGACACCCGCCAGCATCAGCGACATGCCTTTTTGGTTGATGCCAAAAGCAGCGGCAATCTGCCCGTCTTCAGCCATCGCGCGCAGCGCCTTGCCGAGGTCGGTGTAGCGCATACCCGCCCAAATCAGCAAAGCGATCGAGACAGACAACACCAACGTGACCAGCTCAGGCACCGGAATGTAAAGCGAGCCGACGGTGAATTTCATGTCGTTGTAAGTTGTCTCCAGCCGTCGGTAATCTGCCGTCCAGACGGCCTGAATACCACTTTCAATCACCACCGTGATGCCGAAGGTGACCAGCAGCGAATTGAAGGGTGAAATTTGAAATCGAGCCAGCACCCACTGCAGGCCAACGCCGATTAAAAAGAACACTGGCGGCAAGATCAGCAGACCCAACAGCGGGTCCACATGCCACACCGTAGCCATGTGGTAGCTCAAGTAAGCGGCCAGAAAAACCAGCCCGAAATGGGACAGATTGATCTGCCGCAGCAGACCCCAGGTCAGGCCCAAGCCAAGCCCGATCAGCCCGTAGAGACCGCCGATGAAAATCCCCGAGAGGATCGATTGCACCAATAAATTAAAACTCGGGAAACTCATCTGCAGCCCTTACCGGATTACTTGACTTGAAGCTTGACGCCAGGGGGCGCAAACTGCGCTGGGTAAACCACGACCCACTTACCGTTTTGCACCTGTTTGATCTTCATCAGGTCATCGCCATAGTTGCCAGGACCGTCAAAGCGCAAACGCCCATGGATGGATTCAACGCGGTTCTTACGAAGCCACGCAGCGATGGCCTTGTCGTCAAGGCTGTTGGCACCGCGCACGCCCGCTTCCAAAATCTGCCATGCTGAATACGACGCTGCGGCCTGTACCTCAACACTGGTGTCCGGCAAGTTCAGTTTGGCGGCACGTTCATTGAAAACTTTGACGAACTGAGCGGCCGTCGGGTTGTTGGTGAACGGCGCATGCTCTTCAAAAATCGTCACCGCCAACGCGTTATTGCCGTCAGCCGCTTTACTCATCGGGCCTGGTGCCGGGTAGAGGTGAAAGTGCAACGGTGGCGTGTAGTCAATCTTCTTCATCGCATCGAGCAGCATGTTGCCTTCGAGGCCGATGTCACCAATCCAGACCAGATCGGGTTTGGCATCTTTCACACGCGCAGCGATAGGGCCAAAATCCCGGTTGCCAAAGTCCCATTCCAAAAACAGCACTTCCGTCAAACCACGTTTTTTAGCCACTTCACGACCGCCCAGCGACATGAAGTGAATTGACGGGAACTTGCTGGTGACGATGGCAATTGTCTTTGGGGGTTTTGGAGATGCCGCGAGTGCATCAAAAAGTGTGTTGGGCACTGTGGTGCCGGGATCAGCTCCAATCGACCAGGCCGGAAACTGCATGTCGTACTTGGCCAAAGAGGGAATGCCGAAGGTGTGGTGGACCAGCACTTTGTTGTAGCGTTGTGCGACACCCATGGCCGACAAAATCGCACCCGTGGCGTAGGGCCCCATCAATAGATCGACCTTGTCGGACGTCACCAGCTGCTCGTAAAGCGTGCGCGCCAGTTCAGGTTTGGACTGATCGTCCTTCACCGTCCACTCGACCTTGCGGCCCAGCAAACCACCGCGGGCGTTGAGCTGTTCAACATAAATTTCGCCGACCAGCTTGTGCGTCAAGGCGGTTGATGACAAGGGGCCCGTCAGCGCCAGCGTGCTGCCGATGCGTATCGGGCCAGGCGCCTGCGCCTGCGCCACGCCAGCCCATGCCAGCGCTGCACTCACCGCAGTCACTGCGGACAATTTTCTTCTTGTCATCTTCATGGTTTGTCTCCTGTTTATTTATAAGTAGAACCGCAAAAAAATCAATCAGCGAGGCAGATGATGTCAGTCCACCTGCGCGCCAGAACGCTTGACCAAGTCAGCCCATTTGGTGATTTCAGATCGACCAAAACTGACCAGTTCGTCGGGTTTCATGTTGCGCAATTCAAGGCCTTGAGCGCCGAGTTTGGCGGCGACCTCCGGGCTTGCCATGGCCTGCGCCGCGGCCTCTCTGAGGCGCGCCAACACCGGCGCTGGCGTGGCCGCAGGGGCATACATCATGAACCAAGCCACCAGGTCAAAGTCAGCCACGCCTTGCTCCATCAAGGTCGGCACATCGGGCGCTGCAGCACTGCGTTTGGCACTGGACGCGCCCAGTGCACGCAGCTTGCCCGACTTGATGTGCGGCAACACAGCTGCCGGGTGATAAAACATGAACTGCACCTGCCCGCCCATCACATCGGTCAAGGCCAAACCGCCTTCTTTGTAGGGCACATGAACCATGTCACCACCGACGCGTGCTTTCAGCAGTTCACCGGCCAGATGTCCCGACGTGCCGTTGCCCGCCGATGCATAACTCACCTTGCTGCCGGGACGGTTCGCCAGCGTTGCCAAATCTTTCACCGTCTTCAAAGGCGAATTGGCGGCGACCACCAGCAAGGTCGGCGTGTAACCGGCAAACGCCACAGGCGCAAAGTCTTTCAGCGGGTCGTAGGGCAGCTTCTTGAACAAGGTGGCGTTGATCGCGTGCGTGCCGACCGTGCCCATCACGATGGTGTAGCCATCCGCCGCTGATTTGGCCACCAGATCCGAGCCAATGACGCCGCCAGCACCCGCGCGGTTTTCAACCACCACGGGCTGCCCCAGCGCCTTGCTCAAACCCTCTGCGATCACCCTGGAAATAATGTCGGTCGTCGAGCCGGGACCAAACGGAACCACCAGCTTGATGGGGCGCAGCGGGTAGTCTTGCGCCAGGGCTGGCAAAGCGCTCAATCCTAGGGCGATCGAGGTTAAAAGAGTGGCGACCCGTACGCTGCCGTTTGAGCGTGAATTCATGCTTTGCTTTCATTCGCTGCAGGCGTTTGTTGGTAAGCCGCGCGAGCAGCCCAGCCGCGCGCGAACTCAGCATTGTGTTGACCCAGTAGCGGTGGTGCGGTGACGTCGAGCGAACGCTCGCCATCAAAGGAAACCGGCGAGCGCACGGTCTTGAACGTGCCCGCAACAGGGTGCGGTGCCTCAACAAACAATTGCAGGTGCTCCGCCTGCGGGTCTTGCGGCACTTCGGCGGTGGTGTAGACCGGCGCATGTGGCACGTCTTCTGCTGCCAAGCGAGCGCACCAGTCAGCCCGCGTTCGCAGCTTGAAGATAGCGGCCAACACATGCATCAGCGCTTCTTGGTTGTCGATGCGCGCTTGCCGCGTGGCAAAGCGCGGGTCTTCAAAAATGTCATGCCGCTCCATCACCGTTGCCAGACCTTGCCAGAACTTAGGCGGCGAGGACATGTGCAGCGCCAGCCACAGACTGTCGCTGCACTGCATCACATACGACTGCGAGACGCTGGGCCGACTGAACGGACCCATGACTTCATCGGCAGAAAACAAATGCGTGAAGGCGTCCAAATTGAAGTGGGTCATGGCCTCCATCATGGAGACCTCAACCTGGCGACCGATGCCCGTGGCATGCCTTTCGTGCAAAGCGCCAAGGATGCCGTATGCAGCATAGAAACCGGTCAATGCATCAGCCAGAGCCGGCCCCACCACACGTGGATTGTCCGGGTTGATCAGCAGCCCCAAAAATCCGCTGATCGCTTGGGACACTGTGTCATAACTCGGCCGACCCGCATAGGGACCGGTGGGCCCAAAGCCGCTGATGGCGCAGTAAATCAAACGCGGATTGATCTTTTGTAGACGCTCTTGTCCGGCACCAATTTGCTCGGCAACGCCCGGTCGAAAGTTCTGAATGTAGACATCGGCTTCACGAATCAGATCATCAAAGCGCGCCAGATCAGCCGCGTCTTTGGTGTTCAGCGTGATGCTGCGTTTGTTGCGGTTGTAGGTCTGAAAATGCGGGCTGTACAGCTCGCCTTTGAAGGCCCGAAAGGGGTCACCGGTGACGGGCAGTTCAACCTTGACGACATCAGCGCCCAAGTCAGCCAGCAGCATGGAGGCCGCGGGCCCGGTGATGAAGGTGCCGTGCTCGACCACCTTGACGTTTGCAAGAACTTTGGCCATGCAGAACTCAGACCGCTTTCGGCATGTCGCCGGTGTACTGCAGGCCTTGGGTGGCTTGGTACGACAGCGCAAAACCAATCGGGTCTTCCAGCTCTTCGTTCAGGTGCGCAATCAGACTGGCTGTGCGCGCCAGCATCGGCACGCCTTTGAGCGCATTGACCGGAAAACCCACGCCCAGCAACACCGCCGGAATCGCACCGGACACATTGAGCTTGAGTTCTTTGCCGACGACCTCAGGAATGACGGCCTCCACTATTTTTGCGATCTCAACATAACGCTGGCCCGCGCCAGCCTCGGCCGAAACTTCGAACAAGCGTCCGACGCGCGGATCGCGTTGCTTGTGCTCGGGATGACCGTAACCTGCGATGGGCAACTTACGCGCACGCAAATCAGCCACCACCACACGCGCCGCCGCATGCAGGTCACCAGCGTGTTTGTCGGCTTCTTTTTCGACCGCCAAATACAAGCGCCCGGCTGTTTCTGAGGCGCCCAATATGACCGAGCCTGAGCCCAGCAGGCCCGCGGCCACTGCGCCTTGCATCGCGTCCGGCGCAGCAGCCAACGTCATGCGGGCCGCTTGCACGCTGGGCACCAAACCGTGCTCGGCAATCGCCACCAAGGTGGCATTCAGCACCGCACTGGTCGCTGCATCAGCCCGACGACCTGTGACCAACAAAAAGAAGTAATCGCCGAAATTAATGTGGCCGATCAGGTCACGGGACAAGTCCGCGCCGCGAACCACGATCGTGTCAGCGTTCGAGGTGCAAATGGCTGAACGGGGTTGGGTGGCCTTGCCAATTTTCAAAATGAAGCTCCTGGATGAGATGAAAAATACTCAGGCCGACGGTACGAGTTTGAAGTCATAGTGCGCCGTATGGAAAGGCGTGGCCATGACGCGGCCATCCGGCGCCGTGCCAGCGGGATGGGCTTGGAAATCAACGATCAGACTGTTGCGCACGCCAAACACCGCATCGGAATCCAAGAACGGGCTGTCGGACACAAACAGGTGGGTGATCAAACGCTCATGGCCTGGCGCGCTGAGCATGGTGTGCATGTGGCCTGGCCGGTTCGGGTGGCGCCCCATGCGGCGCAGCATGCCGCCGACCGGGCCGTCATCAGGCACTGGGTAGTAAGCCGGCTTGATCGACCAAAAGCGGTAGTTGCCGTCCGCATCGGTATGAAAACGCGCACGCAGGGCCATCGGCGCATCCGGACCTTTTTGCAAGTCATAAAAACCGTCGCCATCGCCCGACCAGACGTCTAGCGTGCAATTAGCAATCGGTTGGCCGGAGGTGTCGGTGACACGGCCGTGGTAGTAGGCCGGTGTGCCAGAGCTGACGCCGGTGATGTCGGAGCCCAAGGCCAGCTCGGGTGCACCCTCCCAGAAAAACGGGCCAAGCACCGTGGCTTCAGTGGCCACCAGTGACGTCGGCTTGGCCTTCAGCGCAGCTTCAGCGCCCTTGGCTTGCTCGATGCCGACCACCGCCATGGAAAGGCCTAACGTGTCGGACAGCAAGATGAATTCTTGGCGCTTTTCATCGCACATCTGGCCGGCCGCCGTCAGAAATTCGATCGTCGACATCCATTCGTCGGGCGTCAGTTGCACTTCTTGCGCAAAGGCGTGAACGTGTTTGACCAGCGAGGTCATGACCTGCTTGAACCGAGGATCCTTGCATTCAGTCATGCGCTCAATCACCGCTTGCGCCAAGTCTTTGACTTCAAGTTCAGCCATGCTTTGTCTCCATTTATTAATCGCCTCTTTGAGAGGCATTTCTACTGAATATGCACTGCAGTTTAGGCAGTCACCTGCACCACTGGAAATGATTAATTTTCACCGTTATGATCGATGGCATCAATGGTTAAATCAACAAAAAACCGAGGGTTTTCCCATGGAACTTCGCCATGTTCGTTACTTTGATGCGATCGCCGAAACACTGAATTTCACACGAGCAGCTGAGCGTTTGCATGTCACACAATCGACGCTCTCGCACCAGATCCGGCAACTTGAAGAAGAGATTGGCGTTCAGCTGTTTGACCGCAGCTCCAAAAAAGTCCGCATGACGGAAGCTGGCGAAATTTTGCGCAGCCACCTGACGCCGGCGCTTGAACACATTGACCGGGGCTTGCAGGCACTGCGCGCCGACACCCAAGCTTCGACCGGCCACATCCGTCTGGGCACCACGCCCAGCTTCAACGCCCGAATGGCCCCACTGTGCGTGAGCACCTTGTTGCAGCATTACCCCGGGGTGCAGGTCACTGTCGAAGAACTGGGTGCCAGCATGATTGCCAAGCGCTTGATGTCGGGCCATTTGGACATCGGCGTCTCTTACCGACCTGACAACCGGCCGGAGCTTTGGTTTGAGCCGCTTTACAACGAGCAATTGCGACTGGTGGTGGCGGCAAATCATCCTTTGGCCAAACGTAAGCGGGTGCGCATGGTGGAGTTGCATCATCTGCGCATGGTGTTGTTACCACGCCAATTTTTCACACGACAGTTGCTGGAAGACTGCTTTGAAGCGGCCGGTAGCAGGCCGCATGTGGTGGCTGAGCTCAACACGATTGCGCCCAGCATTGAATTGATTCGTCGAACTGACCTGGCCGGCATCATCACCGAAACCGCCATCACTCCGGCCGACGATTTACGCATCGTGCCGCTGCAAGACCCGACGCCTGTGCGCACGCCTGGCATGCTCTGGAACAAGGGCGGCAACCGCTCGCCCATGCTGAAACATTTCACCGACATCATCCGGCGGGCCGCAGGCCCGGCCGAATGACGCGAGGCGTCAGAGAACGCTACAGGCTTGTGCAAAGCTCAGACGTGGGTTGCGGTCAAACAACTTGCTGTTGTCGCCGTAACCCAGGTTGATCAAAAAGTTGGCTTGCAGGCGTCCGTCAGGGAAAAATTCGGCATTGACTTTGGCCAGATCGACACCGCTCATCGGGCCGCAATCCAGGCCCACAGCGCGCGCGGCGATCATGAAGTAAGCGCCGCTCAAGGTGCTGTTGCGGATGGCAGTGCCATCGGCCAAGGGCTTGTTGCCTTCAAACATTTCCTGGGCGCCAGGTTTGTGCCAGACCACGGGCATGTGCTCGTAAAACCGCGTGTCAGTGGCAACGATGACGGTGACGGGTGCGACCGCGGTTTTCTCGACATTGCCCGGCGACAAAGCAGGGATCAAACGCTGACGTGACTCGGCGGAGTTCAGAAAAACGTAGCGCGCGGGCTGCGTGTTCATCGAAGTTGCGCCCATCTTGGCGATGTCATAGACCTGCTGCAGCAGCTCGGCAGACACCGGCTTGTCTATGAAGCCATTGGCCGTGCGGGCTTTGAAAAAAAGTTGGTCGAGGCAAGTGTCAGAAATTTGCATGGGATGGGTTCTTTAAAAAATTGAAGAAGAGTGAAGCTTACAGATTTACTCGGGCTTGATGTCAAGTTCACGCGTCAGCTGGGTCCAGCGGTCGACGTCGCGCTTGACCAACGCCCGCGTGTCAGCGGGGCTCAGCGCCAATGGCCTGCCGCCCGCCTTGCGAAAAATATCGATCACATCAGGGGCCGCAATGACCTTGGCCAATTCAGTGCGCAGGTGTGAGGCCACATCTGCCGGGGTTTTGGCCGGCAGAAAAAAACCAAACCAAGACTCCAACTCCAAGGCGGCAACGCCGGTTTCAGTGATGGTCGGCACCGCCGGGTGGCCCGCCAAACGAGCACTGCCAGAGACTGCTAACGCCTTCACATTGCCGGCATCAACCTGCACACGGGCAGTCGGTGAGAGGTCAAAAAACACATCGACGCGGCCGCCCAACAAGTCTTGGTATGCCGCCTGCGCGCCGCGGTAAGGCACATGCACCAGCTCAACGCCGGCGAGATGCCAGAGAGCGGCTGCCAGCACATGCTGACCAGAGCCGTTGCCCGCTGATGCGTAGGTCAACTTGCCGGGATTGGCCTTGGCATTCGCCACCAAGTCTTTCAGGGAATTGAAAGGCAAGTCTTTGCGCGCCATCAAGGTGTAGCTATAGGCCACGGCCAAACCGACGGGCTCGAAGTCACGCAGGCTGTCGTAGGGCAAATTGCGGTACAGGCCCGGGTTGATGGCGAGATTGGAGATCGAGCCGACCAGCAAGGTGTAACCATCAGGCGCTGCCTTGGCCGCCACATCGGTCCCAATCAAGGTGCCCGAGCCGGGGCGGTTCTCAACCACCACCGGTTGCGCCAGTTGCTTGCTTAACCGGTCGGCCAGCAGACGCCCCACAAAATCAAAACCACCACCAGGCGGCTGCGGCACCACCACCTTCAGCGGCTTATTGGGAAACACTTGCGCGGCCGCAGGGATAGCCGTCCAGGCCAGCACCATCAGCAGCGTCTGAGCCAATGCCAAGCTGAGTCGGCCCTTCAGGGTATGACGGGTCATGTCTTTGTCTCCAGTTTATTTTTATACCGACACGATGCGAAAAAGGCTCAGCGCTCGAGCGCACCACCGGCCAGCCAGCGTGCGCCGCGCTGATACAGCTCTTGCACCACCGGGCCTTTCAGCATCGGCATGTCGAGCTTGACGGTGTAACCAATCCGCGTCTGGATGTAGGCGAGGTGACGGTAACCTTCAGGAAAGCCCGCCAAGGCCTCTTGGTCCAAGGACAAGGTAGCCGAGGAGTCGACCGGATCAATGCGGTCTTTTTCGTAAATCGGTTGGCGGTGCAACAGCTTCCACTGGCCTTCGTGACGCTGCACAAAGTCATAAAAACGACCGGTGCAGACGACATCGCACAGCACCGGACCATGGGCGCCTTCGACCATGCCGCGCTGCGATATCGTCATTTTGGTTTGTGCAATGGCGCGGTCACCCGCCACTTCGACGGCTGACCCGCCCAGAAAATGCAGAATGCTGACACCCTTGTTCCAGCCCTCTTGCGTGACGCGGATGAACTCCTGAAACGAGCCCTGAAACCAAGTCGCCATCATGACGCCCTCTGGATGCCAGACGGTCGCGAAACGCGCCCAATCGCCGGCATCACGCCACAGCGCCCAACGCTCCACCATCTGGCGTATTTCCAACTCATTCTTCATGTCGTCAATCATTCAAGTCTCCGTTTTTAAAATAGTATTTCGCCAAGCGGGCTTATGTCGGGACGACGTAATCAACTTGATGCCTGGCGGTGCGCAGGTCCGCCAACTCGCGCTTGACGCGCTGGTGTTCAGGGTGAACGGCATAGCCGTCCAGCGCCGCTTGGCTTTCAAATTCAGAATAAAGCACCACATCGCAGGCGTAGTCAATACAGCTTGAATCGACGCCAATTTCGAGGTTCAGCAAACCGGGTATGCGCCCACGCAGGGACTCAAAGCTGCGTTGTAACTGTGCAATACCTTCGCTCTTCTCGGCTGGCGTCTCACCGCGAATGTTCCACATGACGATGTGTTTGATCACAAAATTCTCCAGGCTCAAGACACTCAAGCGGCGGCTGGAAAGCCAACGCGCTGCGGCCACAAATTGACAAAGGCTTGGGTCTCGCGACTTGCATACAGGCCCACCAAGTTGAAGGGCTCACTGGCCAACCAGGCGTCTGCCGCCGTGCGTGATTCAAAGTCGATGGCCAACAAGCTACCGACCATGGTCAGCCCATCGTCGGCCAACATCGGGCCGGCAAAGGCGATGCGATCGGCCACCGCCGCCAGGTAAATTTTGTGTTCAGGGCGAACGCGCTGCCGCAGCGCGGCTGCGTCAGGTTTATCGAGCAAGTGAAAGATGTAAATCATGGGAGGTGCTTTTTATGCGTTGGCTGATTTTTTATGAATATAGTGGGCCCGCGTCTAATCTAAAAGCAGGCTGGCGCAAATGACTTTTTCATGCGGCGGAAGAAAGCCTCGCGGTCTGCGCCACAATGCAGACCAAGAACCGAGGGGTCGGTGACACCGGAGACACGGCGTGGACCGCTGGACTGAAATAGAACTGTTTGTACAGGTCGCCGAAACCGGCAGCCTGAGCCGTGCAGCGGAGGCACTGGATTTATCCAATGCAGCAGCCAGCCGGCATTTGTCAGCACTTGAAGAACGGCTGGGTGCGCGGCTGGTCGAGCGCAACACGCGCAGGTTGTATTTGACCGACACCGGCCAAGCATTTTTCAGGCGCGCCAAAACTATTTTGACGGAACTCAAAGATGCCGAGTCGGCCGTCAACGCCACGGGGCTCGACCCGACCGGCGTGCTGCGCATCACGGCGTCCCTGTCGTTTTCAGTGCACCACGTGGCACCTCTGTTGCGCGAATACACGCAGCGCTACCCTAACGTGCAGGTGCATGTGGAGTCGGCGAATCGCTACCTCGACATCATCGACAACAACATTGATGTGGCCATCCGCACCCGCGAGTCAGAGCCGGACTCGAACATCACCATCCGCCGAGTGGCCGAGACCCGGCGCATCATGGCGGCCTCACCGCGATACCTGTCACAACACGGTTTCCCCAAGACGCTTGACGATTTGCAACAGCACAAGATGCTGATGTACACCCACGCCAACAACCCGAACGAGCTGCGCTTCACCCGTGGCAACGAGACCGCCACGGTGACGGTCAAAGGCTTGCTTGAGTCAAACGATGGCCAAATTTTGCGAGCCGCTGCGCTCGACGGCATGGGGATTTTGGTGCAGCCCACCTACATTCTTTACGAAGACATCGTCGCCGGTCGACTGGTGCCAGTGCTCGATGACTGGGACCTGCCGCGCCTGAACATCAACTTGGCCTACCCGAGCCGCAAGCACCTGTCAGCCAAGGTTCGCACCTTCATCGACTTCATGGTCGAGCACTTTGACAAGATGGACTACGAACGCAAGTGGACTGGCCGCTTTTAGTCGGGACGCCGGCCGTCAAAGGCGTTTTGCAGCAACTGACGCAGCGCCACCCGCTCGAGCGGCCGCGGATTTTGGTATTGGTTCTGCATCGCTATGTCGCACGCCTTGTCGAGGTCGGCCTCTTGCATACCGAGCGCACGCAAAGAAACCGCGGCGCCGTTGTCTTGCGCCAGGTCGAACACCCCTGCCGCCGCACTGCGCTCGCCACCTTGAGTCCCACCCGCTGAGCCAGCGCCATTCAAAGCCTCCGCAATGATTGCCATGGCCTGCGGCGCACACGGGGCGTTGTAAGCCAGCGCATGCGGCAGCACCACGGTGTGGGTTTCAGCATGCGGCAAATTGAAAGTTCCGCCTAGCGTGTGGCACAGCTTGTGGTGCAGCGCCATGCCGACGTTGTTCATCACCAAACCGCACAGCCAAGCACCGTACAAGGCATCGCTGCGAGCCGTACGGTCGGTCGCCGACTGGCGGATCAAGGGCAGCGCGCGGGCCAGCGCGGCAATGCCTTCACGCGCCATCAAGTCCATCACCGGGTTGCTGTCGATGCCGTACAAACCTTCAGCAGCGTGCGCAATGGCGTTGATGCCACTGGTCACGCTCAAGCTCACGGGTAACGTCAGCGTGAGTTCCGGGTCGTAAATAACGGTGCGCGGCAGGACGCGGGGATCGCGGCCGGTTTTCTTCATGCCGTCTTCCGTGATGCCGTAGACCTCGGTCATCTCCGAGCCGGCATAGGTTGTTGGGATGGCCAAAATCGGCAAGCCAGAGTCGAGCGCGATGGCCTTGCCCAGTCCTGTCGTTGAACCACCCCCAATAGCCACCGCACAATCAGCCCCCAGCTGACGCGCCAAGACTCTGACGTCGCGCACGGTCTCGATTGGCACATGCATCACGGCGCGGTCAAAAATACCGGCGGCACGCGCGCCGAGTAAGTGGGCCACTTGTTCTGCCGAAGCGCGTTGCTCAGGCGTGCACAGCACCAAGGCTTTGTGCGCACCCAACGCTTCGATTTCTGCGCCAAGTTGGCTCAACGATCCGGGCCCAAACACCACCTTGCCGGCTTGGCCACGGTAAACAAAACTTTTCATGGGATCTTTCATTCTTGGGGATTCAGGCCAGCACTGCGCTCGACTATTCGGATGATGGCCGCGTAGTCGAGCAGCCCATCACCTTGCGCCATGGCGGCGTGCATCAGTTGGTGTGTCAGTGAGGTTTGCGGCAAGGGCGCATGCACGGCAGCACCGGCAGCCAAAATCAAATCGAGGTCTTTGGTCATTTGTTCGACGGTGAAGGTCGGCGTGAAATCACGCGCACCGAGCTGCTCTGACTTGGCCTTGAGAATCGGTGACGCCACCGCACTGGCAGTCAAAACTTGCCACATGTCTTGCCATTGCAAACCGCCCTTTTGACCCAGCGTCAAACCTTCTGACAGCATGGCGCTGGTCTGCGCAATCATCAGGTTCACCACCAGCTTCATGAGCCGAGCTTCTTCAGCTTGACCCAGGTAAAAATGATGCGGGCCGAGCTGCTGCAGCAAGGGCAGCACGTGGTCATAAGCCGCGCGTGGACCTGACGCCATGACGGTGAGCTGCGCCGCTTCGGCCATCTTGTTGTTGCCCGACACCGTCACCCGCAGGTAAGTGATGCCAGCCGCAACGCACACATTGGCAACCTGCGCCGAGGCCTGCTGCGACACCGTGCTGGTGTCGATGTAAATGCAGCCTTTGCGCGCCTGTTCCGCCACCTGGGCACTGACGGCCAGCAAAGCGGCATCGTTCGGCAGTGACGAAAAAATCACGTCAGCAGCGCTCAAGGCTTGCGCAGCATCAGCCGCCACTTGCAGGCCTTGCGCGTCGGCCAATCGCTGTCGCTCAGCACTCGGATCACTGACCGTCACGGCGTGACCAGCCGCGTGAAGATGCCCGGCCATCGGCAAGCCCATCTTGCCGACACCCAGAAAATGAAGGGCGATTTTTTGACTCACTGGGGTCATGCGGCGCTCTGTACTTTGGGTGCCAGCCCGCCCAACGTGCCTGCCATGAACTGGCTGTGCTCCATTCCCAGCAAACGGTTCCAACGTTGTTGGCCCATGGTCAGGCCAATGAAGAAACCCAGCTCGACAATCTCATCCTTGTTGAAATGGTCGTACAGACCTTGCCACAAATCATCTGTCGGCTCGAGCCCCCAGGTGATGGCTTCGGCCAAGCGCAGCGCCGCTTTTTGACGCGTTGAAAAACGCGTCGCCTTGTCAAAATCCAGCAAGTCTTTGACTTGGTCTTCCAACAGTCCTTCAGCCTGCGCCTTGACCGAGCGCTGGTTGCCGCAGTAATTGCAATTCACCGCCTGCGACACGTACAAACGGCACAACTCTTTGACCGCGTGCTCACACACACCCTCCACAAACGTGTCGTTCCAGGCGTTGGTGAAAGCCCAAAAAACTGCGGGCACATTGGCGCGAATGGCGTGACTTTCAGGGCGTGGCGCACCGTCACGGGCCGCACGCTGAAACTCTGCCAGCATGGCCGGGTCGGTGATGGCGGCCGGATCAATGTAAGGGATGCGCGGTGACGTACTCATCGAAAACTCCTTTGGCTTGTTGAAATCAGACCACCGCCAGCTGTATGGCCGCGTCGTAATGGGAAAGATCCAGGTAGCGATCGAGCGGCGGCGGCACACCGCCCCACATGCCTTCCATCTCAGCGCGAATCGACAACACCGTCTGAAAACCAGGGCGACTGAACGCTGCGTCAGGCGCGAGGCCAGAACCCGGCGCCACCAGCGCCTCATACGTGCCCTCGGCAGCGCTGGCCGACAGCTGAAATTGATCGCGCAGCAAAGCGATCATGGCGGCCCGATTGGCCGGTTTCAGCACATGCCGCTGGCCTTCAATGTAGGCTGTCAAATAACGCTTGAGCACATCGGAATTCGCCGCTGCCCAGCCGCGCTGTACAAACGCACCCGTCGCCTGGTAAGGTCCCAGCAGACTGAACTGACTGCCCAGACTTTTCAAACCTTTCTCGCGCACCGTGAACGAAAACGGCGGGTTGACCATGCCGGCCGCTAATTGCGGGTCAGCCACCATGGCCGCCGAGCGCGGCCCGGTGCCACCGGCCAGCTTGACGCCGTAATCCCGGTTTTCGATCAGTCCGTGGTTCTTCAAAATTTTCTTGGCAGCCAAGGCGTAGGCGGTGCCAGGCGCATCCACCGCCAGCAGCTTGCCGCGCAAGTCGGCGATCGTGTTGATTTCTGCGCGCACCATCAAGTCGTTCATGCCGGCATCACCGCCACACACAATCACCACGTCTTGACCCGCCGACTCGACCATGGCCACGGCGTTGTCCACCGCCGCATGCGCAATCTCAAATTGACCCGCCGCCAGACCGGCGCGCTGAGCGTCGGAGTTGGGCGTGTTTTGCACCTCGATGGTCAATTGGTACCGGGCGAAATAGCCCTCCTTCAGGGCCACCATCAGCGGCAAATTGCTCGAGGTGTTGAAGATGTTGACGCGCAACAGCGTCGGCTCGACGGAAGGCGATGGTGATGGCGAAGGTTTGGCCGTCATGCTGAAGGGCTTTCTTGAACACAGACTTTCTGAAAGACGCCGGGCTTGCCGTCAGCGAGGATCGGCCAGCGCCGCTTGCAACAAAGCGTCGGCGCTGAGCGGCATCTGGCGCATGCGCAGCCCCAAGGCATCGGCCACGGCGTTGGCAATTGCAGCGGCCACCGGCCCATGCGTGGCCTCGCCAGCACCCAGCGATTTGTCACCCGGTCGGCTGACAAGTTGCACATCGACTTTCGGCACCTCAGAAAAACGCAAGATCGGATAATCCTCCCAGCTGCGGCTGGTGACGCGCGTGCGGTCAAACTGCACCGCTTCTTTCAGAACCCAGCTGACCGTCTGAATAGCGCCGCCTTCGATCTGATTTCGGACACCATCGGGATTGACCACCAAACCGACGTCAGCGGCAATCCACAACTGCTCCACCCGCACCTCGGCCTCGGCATGCACCGCAGCCACCACAGCGCAGTAAGCACCGGTATTTTTGTAGCGGGCAAAGGCGATGCCCATGCCGCTGCCTTCACGGCGCTCACCGGCGTGTCGGTTCGTCCAATCAGCCATCTCAGCAGCCGCATTGAGCACGGCGCGGCTGCGTTCATCGCTGAGGTGACGCAGGCGAAACGCCAACGGATCAACGCCCAACTGTTCAGCCATTTCGTCCAGAAAAGATTCGACCGCGAAGACATTGCAATGCGCGCCTAAGGAGCGCAATGAAGAGGTGCGCAGCGGCATGGTCAGCGCGCGGTGACAGTGGGTGCGCCATTGCGCCAAGTCATACGACGGCAGTGCGTTTCGCTCAGCACCGCCACCATTGGCCAGCGGCATGTTGATGGCGACTTGCCGTGGGAAAGGTGTTGCCAGCAAAGCCGCCGCATGCAACACGGGCGTGCTGGAGCGGCCGGGTCGCATGCTGTGACCGTTCGACCACACGTCGTGCTGCCAGTCGCTGATACAGCCATCGGCATCGACCACGGCTTGCAAATCAACCGACATGGCGGCACCAAAAGGCGCGCAAGTCAATTCGTCTTCACGGGTCCACTGCAGTTGCACCGGACGGCCAGGCACGGCACGCGCTAACAACACGGCGTCACAGGCCGCATCGTCGGCACCGTTGTGACCGTAACAGCCGGCACCAGGCACATGCTGAATCGCAATCTGCGCGGCGGGCAAACCCAGCACTAAGGCCAAGTCGGGGCGCAAGTTGTAAATCCCCTGACTGTGGGTCCAGACTTCAACGCCTGTGATCTCACCGCTGGCGTTGGCTTCACAACGCGCCAACGCACACGAGGGGCCGATCGAAGCATGCGCCAAAAATGGCCGCGCATAGGAGGCCTTGAAAGACTGCGCACCGACAGCCGTTCTTGACGCCTCGGAAGCCGTCAAACTCGGGCCCGGCGTGACGGATTTTTTCTCGCCTGCTAGCGTGGTGTCCACCGGCTGAGCACGTAAAAAAGCGGGCACATCACGCATATCCGGCAAGGTCGCGGGCTCATCCCAGCGAGCCGCTGCAGCGAGCTTTTTCAAGGCCTGCACAGCGGCGTAATCGGTCTTGGCAATGACGCCGATGAAGCTGCCATCGCGTACAGTGGTGACCACGTCGGGCAAGGCGTTGATGGCCTCAAGCGCCACCTCGAGCAACACGGCTCCGGGCGATGGCGGATGCGCCACGCGACCATACAACTGGCCGGGCAACACCATGTCGTGGATGAAATCAGCCTGCCCCAGCACCTTGCCCGGCATGTCCAAGCGCGCTACGGTCTGACCGGTCAAGGTGTGATCGGCCACGGACTTGGGCTTGGCGATACCACTGGCTTCAATGTTCAGCAAGGCGTCGTCAGCCAAGGTCCAGTAACTTCCAATGCGCTCATCCGCGCTGTTGACGAACTCGCCGTCGATCACACGCAATTCAGCCCGCTGGCCCGGTGTCAAACCGCGTTGTAGCGCCGCCAAGTCGAGGTAAATAGCCCGCGCTTCGGCGCAGGCTTGGCGCAAGGCGCTGCCGGAGTCTTGCACCGACATGCTGCCGGCTGTCATGCCTTCGTTCGGGCCTTGCACGGTGCTGGCGCGCTCCATGCGAATGCGCGTCACAGCAAGGTCCAGTTCTTCGGCGGCCATTTGCGCCAGCACGGTGCTGATGCCCTGCCCCAGATCAACCTTGCCGGTGCGCACCGTCACACGGCCATCGGGATGAAAAGCCAGCCACTGCGACAAACGGCGATTGGTTTGCAAACTGCCCGGCAACACGACCGGCGTGTTCAAGCTGCTTGCGCTCATGTCGCGACTCCGACAGCCGCAGCCTTGAGCACCGCGCGCACCATGCGGTTGTGCGCGCCACAGCGGCACAGATGCGGGTCAAGCGCCTCGCGAACCTGCGCTTCGCTCGGCAGCGGACACTTGGCCAGCAAGGCCGCAGCGCTGACGAGAATGCCCGACACGCAATAGCCGCACTGCGCGGCTTGCTCGTCAATAAAAGCTTGCTGCAAAACGTGCATGGCACCGGGCTGCCCCAACCCTTCAACCGTGACCACCGCTTTGTTCTCAGCGGCCCACAGCGGTGTGTCGCAAGCCGGTACGGACACGCCGTCCAGCAGCACATGACACGCGCCGCACTGCGATTGCCCGCAACCCAGCCGCGTCCCTTTGAGTCCCAGTTCTTCGCGCAAGACGTAGACCAAGGGTGTGTTTTCCTCGGCCTCGACGGACGTTAGACGGCCATTGACTGTCAGGTTCAGTGCGCGCTTCAACACATGGATTTGACTCACTTCGGTGCGGCCTTCATCACAGCGCCCAGGGTGACGAATTCTTCTTTGATGTAGGCGTCGAATTGTTCAGGTTTCATGGGCATGGATTCTGCGCCCAACTTGGCCATGCGCTCTTTGACGGCTGGCTGCTCAAGAATCTTGGCGATTTCGGCATTGAGCTTGTTGACCACAGCGCGCGGCGTCTTGGCCGGTGCCAGCAAGCCGATCCAGAAGTCGAAGACAAACCCTGGCAAGCCGGCTTCGGCCACAGTCGGCACGTCCGGCATGGCGCTCGAGCGCTTGGCGGTGCTGACGGCCAAGGCGCGCATACGGCCGTCACGGATGGTGGAAATCGATGCCAACACCGGCGTGAACATGAAATCAACCCGACCCGAGCTGGTTTCAACAATGGTCTCCGGCGTGCCCTTGAACGGAATGTGCGTGACCTGAATACCGGCCACGCTGCGGAATTTTTCAGCGTTCACGTGCGTCGCGCTGCCGACGCCGGCCGATGCATAGTTGAGCGAGTCAGGCTTGGCCTTAGCGGCAGCGATCAGGTCTTTCACTGACTTGAACGGGCTGCCAGACCCCACCACCAGCACGTTCGGCAATGAGGCCAAGGGTGAGACACCGGCAAAGTCCGCCACCGTGTCGTAGCTCAGGCCTGGGTACAAGATTGGGTTGACCACATGGCCGGTGGACACCACCAACAAGGTGTAGCCATCGGCCTCACTTTTGGCCACCAGCGCCGACCCCAGCGTGCCGCCGGCGCCGGGCCGGTTGTCAACGATCACGGATTGACCCAGACTGGCGCTCAATCGTTCACCGACGACGCGCGCCATGATGTCGGTCGCGCTGCCCGCCGTGAACGGCACGACGATTTTGATGGTCTTGTTTGGGTAGTCAACCGCTGTTTGCGCGCTGACAGTGGCGACGGACAAAACCGCAGCACAGGCGATAAAAAAGCGTTTCATGGATTTGTCTCCTGAATATTGAAAAGCCTGCGGTCTGCGCCGCTTGAATACACCGAACAGGACTCAATGCGCCAAGCCCAGTGCCAAAGCGATCTTCTCGCCGGACTGCTGCAAGGCGCGCAAATGGGGTTGCAAGTCAACGCCCAACAACTGCCCCGCGCGTTTTTTCCACTGGCCAGCCACCATGACGCTGTCGATATTGGCCAACGAGGTTTGCATGACCACTGAATTCACAACGTCATGCACCGGCTGCATGTTCAGGTCAGTGGCGCGGATCATCACCAGATCCGCCTGTTTGCCGCTGGCCAGCGAACCGATCCGGTCTGCCTGCTTGAGCATGCGAGCACCTTCAATGGTGACCCACGACAGGGCTTCGCGCGTGGTCACCGTGGACGTGTTTGGAATACTGCCGTGCTGCTCGCGGTGGGCGGCGTTGTCGAGTGAGCGCTGCATGCCAAGGGCCACGCGGGCCTGCACCAACATCTCGCCACTGATGGCGCTTTCAAGGTCAACCCCCAGCGATGGCGCACGGCCAAAAGCGCGCAACCTGCCGGTGATCGGGTAGCCATGACCTTGCGTCATTTCACTTTCCGGCGCGGCCGAAAAACTCATGCCAAGGTCGCAAAATCGCTTCAGCTGGTCGTCGCTCAAGGCATGGCCATGCACGATGTTGATGTGGTCGCCGAGCAGTCCGGCGGCTTCTAACTTTTCCCAGCCGTCTGGCGTACGGGCGGGCCCGCCGCCTTGGTGCAGCGATGCGATCAGCCCAAGTTCTTTGGCCATGGCGAAGTCGTGCATGGCGACATCCAGCGTCGAATAATGCGGACCCAACACCGCCACCTGAACACTCAGCAGCGAACGGCCCTGATGCGCCTTGAGCAAGCGCTCGATCTCAGCACGTGGATGCGGCACTTCCCAAAAAGGCGTCTGCCCCGGCAAGGGATCGGGCTTGGGCGTGCCATGAAAAAATGCGGCCCGAATCCCCGAAGCTAACAAGCCGGCAATGGCCGCATCATTCGACTGCGGTGTCGGGTTGTTGTGACACCAGTCAGCCAGTGTGGTGGTGCCGCAGTTAAGCTGGTTCAAGGCCCCGACCAGCGTGGCAATGTACAAATCTTGCGGCTCGAAAACCGTCGCCAGACCGGCGTGCATCTTGCGGAAATATTCGAGCAGCGTCCAGTTGGAAGCCAGCCCGCGCAGCGCTGTCTGCCACGTGTGCATGTGCGCATTCACCAGCCCCGGAATGACGATGTAGCCGCTGCCGTCAATCACCTCTGCGTCATCGACATGGATGCGCGGCGCAATCTCAGTGAGCGTGTCGCCGGTGATGAGAATGTCGCCCTGCGGCAGATCGCCCTGCGCATCCATCGTGATGATGGACGCACCGCGGATCAGACTTCTTTTCAGTTGTGTTGGCTGCGCGGCCATGGCTCAGGACTCCAGGCCATCGCTCATCTTGACGTTTTCCGACGTCAGCACCAGGCCAGCATCGGCGGCAGTTTCTTGCAACAGCACCGCAAAATCAATGTCCTCATGACCGCGACCGACCATGCGCGAGACCGACTCGCGCGTGGCCGCTGCGGCGGGCATGGCAACGCCGTAAGTGCGTGCGGCAGCCAAGCCCAAGTCCATGTCTTTCAGCAAGAGTTTCGGCGTGAAAGTGACTTGGTCAAAGGTCAGATTCGTCAGCATCGGCGTTTTGTACTTGGTGTACATCGAGCCGAGCACGGAGTCGTTGATGCTCTCCAGGAATATATGGCGCGGAATACCGGCTTTTTCAGCCAGCACGGTGATCTCGCACAGGTTCTGAATGACGACGCCGAACATGGTGTTGTGGGCGATTTTCCAGATGCGCGCCAGCTCGCCCTCGCCGACCCACATGACCTTGCGCGCCATCGCCTGCAAGCAAGGCTCGATCTCGGTGTATAGCGCTTTAGGGCCTGAGGCGACTTGCAGCAATTTACCGGCCTTGGCGACCTTGGCATTGCCCGACACCGGGCTGCACAAATAGCCCACGCCCATGGCTTCGAGGCGCTGGCGAATCTCTGCCGATCCTTCCTGCGAAATGGAAGAGCTGTCGATCACCACCTTCGGCTTGGCAGAGCCGGCCACCAGACCACCTTCACCAAACAACACTTCTTTCAGGTCGTTGGTGGTCGAGACCATGGTGAAGACGAAATCGCAAGTGGCCAAGTCTTGTTTGGCAGCGACGATGGTGGCGCCGTACTCCACCAGCGGCGCCGCTTTAGAAGCCGTGCGGTTCCAGACACTGACCGGGTGACCGGCTTTGAGCAGCCGCTTCGCCATGGCCTCGCCCATGCGCCCCAAGCCGATCCATCCAATTCGCTTCCCCGTTGTCGTTGTCATGGTGTTTCCTTGTTGTCTCTTTTAACTCTGCGTAGTGTGTCGCAGAGCCACAGCCGTCACAAGAAAACCAGCGGAAATCAGTTTTTCCATGAGTGGAAAAACCGAACAACGCCCCAAATCAATCGAGCGTGGCCCCCGAGATCCGGACAATCTCGGCCCATTGAGCACTCTCTTTTTTAATCCGTGCGGCGTACTCTGTCGGCCCGCCTAGCAGCGGCACAGCGCCCTCCACGCCCAAGCGGGACTGGAATTCGGCAGTCGCAGCAATTTTCAAAATCTGCGCGGCCAACTCTTTGACGACTGCGTCGGGTGTGCCTCGGGGCGCCAGCAAACCATAGGTCAACGTGCTTTCAAAATCAGCCAGTGCGCTGATGCCAGACTCGGAGATGGTCGGCACATCAGGCATCGCCGGATTGCGTTTGGCACTGGTCACGGCGATGGCGCGTAAACGCCCGCTGGCGACCAAGGCCAAGGCAGGCGGAATCACGCTGAACATCATTTGCACCTGGCCGCCGACAAGATCAGTGAGCGCCGGTCCGGTGCCTTTGTACGGAATGTGGCTGAGTTTGACGCCGGTTTTGTGCTCAAACAACTCACCGCACAAGTGACCGCCCGTGCCGCCGCCGCTGGACGCGTAGTTGACACGGCCCGGCTCTAACTTGGCCAGCGCCAACAGATCGGCCACCGACTTGACTTTGGAAGAAGCCGGCACCACCAAGACCAGCGCCGAAGAGGCAAACATGGCGACCGGTGCCAGGTCTTTTTGGGTGTCGTATTTGAGTTGTTTGTAGAGCGCCGGGTTGATCGACACCGTGCCCGAATGACCGAGCAGCAGCGTGTTGCCGTCGGCCGGGCTGCGCACCACTTGCTCGGTGCCGATGTTGCCGCCAGCCCCCGGTTTATTTTCCACCACCACGCTCTGGTTGCGCAACTCGCCCAAGCTCTTAGCCATCTGACGGCCAAACACATCGTTGCCGCCGCCAGGCGCAAAAGGCACGACGATCTTGATCGGTTTGCCTTGAGCCAACGCCGCCAAGCTGATGGTCGACAAAGCGAGAGCCCCCAGTGTGGCGACCAGGGCTTGGCGACGGTTGGAAGCGTGCGGCGTCACAATTTAAACCCGCTCAAGAATCAGCGCAATGCCCTGGCCGACGCCGATGCACATGGTGCACAGCGCGTAGCGACCACCGGTGGCGTGCAAGCGGTTGACGGCCGTGGTGGCCAGTCGGGCACCCGAAGCGCCCAATGGGTGACCCAAAGCAATCGCGCCGCCCCAAGCATTCACGCGGGCGTCGTCGTCACGCAAGCCGAGTTGGCGCAACACGGCCAGTCCCTGCGCGGCAAAGGCTTCATTGAGCTCAATCACGTCCAGCTGCTCCAACGTGAGGCCCGTCAGCGCCAGCACTTTTTGGGTCGCTGGCGCAGGGCCAATGCCCATGATGCGTGGCGGCACGCCAGCGGTCGCCATGCCCACAATGCGGGCGCGCGGTGTCAAGCCGTTCTTGGCGGCGCTGGCTTCGTCGGCCAACAACAAGGCACAGGCACCATCGTTCACGCCGCTGGCGTTGCCCGCCGTCACGGTGCCGTCTGGACGCACCACGCCTTTGAGTTTGGCCAGCGTTTCCATCGTGGTCGCACGTGGGTGTTCGTCTGTGTCGACGATGATGGCGTCGCCCTTTTTCTGGGCGATCGTGACGGCGGTGATTTCGCGTGCGAAATGGCCGGCCTTTTGTGCGGCCACCGCGTTCAATTGGCTGGCCAGCGCCATGCGGTCTTGCGCTTCGCGCTCGATATGAAAGTCAGTCGCCACGTTTTCAGCCGTCTCAGGCATGGAGTCGACGCCGTAGGCTTGCTTCATCAGCTTGTTGACAAAGCGCCAGCCGATGGTCGTGTCGTAGACCGCGTTGGCGCGGCTGAAAGCGCTCTCAGCCTTGGGCATGACGAATGGTGCGCGGCTCATGCTTTCCACGCCGCCAGCGATCATCAGGCCGGCTTCACCCGAACGGATCGCACGGGCTGCCGTGCCGACTGCATCAAGGCCAGAGCCGCACAAACGGTTGATGGTGGCGCCCGGCACTTCAAACGGCAAACCGGCCAACAGACTCGACATGTGGGCGACGTTGCGGTTGTCTTCGCCGGCCTGATTGGCGCAGCCATAGATCACGTCGGTGATGGCTTGCCAATCCACATTCGGGTTGCGTGCCATCAAGGCGCGCAGCGGAATAGCGCCGAGGTCGTCGGTGCGCACGCTTGACAGCGCGCCGCCATAACGGCCGAAAGGTGTGCGGATAGCGTCGCAAATAAAAGCTTGTGAACTCATGGTGTGTCTTCTTTCAATGTGAGTGGTTTGTATTTTTCAGGCCGCCACGGCGACAGGCAAGCCGAGCATTTTTTCAAGTTCAGCGTGCGTCAGCCCGTCGACCATGTCGATCAGCAACAAGCCTTTGGGCGTGCATTCAAGCGTCGCCAGTTCAGAATAAATCCGCTTCACGCAGCCAATGCCGGTGATCGGATAACTGCACTCGTTGACGACTTTGCTCTCGCCTTTTTTGGTCAGCAAATCCATCATCACCCAGGTTTGCTTAGCGCCAATGGCCAAGTCCATGGCACCGCCAACCGCAGGAATCGCGTCTTTCTCGCCGGTGCTCCAGTTCGCCAAGTCACCGGTCGCGCTGACCTGAAACGCACCCAGCACGCAAATGTCCAAGTGCCCGCCGCGCATCATGCTGAAACTGTCAGCGTGGTGGAAATACGCGCCGCCAGGCAGCAGCGTCACCGGCTGTTTGCCAGCGTTGATCAGGTCGTAGTCTTCATCACCCGCAGCAGGTGCCGGGCCCATGCCCAGAATGCCGTTTTCGCTTTGCAAAATCACTTCAATGCCGGCCGGCAAATGGTTAGCCACCAGCGTCGGCATGCCAATCCCGAGGTTGACGTAAGCGCCGTCATGAATGTCTTGGGCCACGCGCTGAGCCAACTGTTCTTTGCTGCGTTTTTGATAGCTGATGTCACTCATGCTCATGCCGCCTTTTTAAAACCGCCGGCCTGTGTGGCGACGCGGTCAATCTTCACAATCTTGCTGACGAAAATGCCGGGGGTGACGATGTTTTCCGGGTCGAGTGCGCCCAGCTCAACGATCTCGTGCACCGTGGCCACGGTCATCTTGGCGGCAGTCGCCATCACTGGCCCAAAGTTGCGTGCGGCCTTGCGGTACAGCAGGTTGCCCCAGCGGTCGCCGGTCTCGGCTTTGATCAACGCCACATCGGCGTAAATCGGCATTTCGAGCACGTAGAACTTGCCATTGATCTCGCGGCTTTCTTTGCCCTTGGCCAGCTCAGTGCCGTAGCCGGTGGGCGAGAAAAAGGCCCCGATGCCAGCGCCTGCTGCGCGGATGCGTTCGGCCAAATTGCCCTGCGGCACCAGTTCCAACTCGAGTTTCCCGCTGCGGTAAAGCGCGTCAAAAATCTGGCTGTCGGCTTGCCGCGGAAAACTGCAAATGATTTTGCGCACTTGGCCAGCCTTGAGCAAAGCCGCCAGACCGCTTTCACCGTTGCCGGCGTTGTTGTTGACGATGACGAGGTCTTTTGCGCCTTGCGCAATCAAGCCGTCAATCAGTTCATTGGGGATGCCAGCGGTGCCGAAACCGCCAATCATCACGGTGGAACCGTCTTTCACTTCGGCCAGCGCCGCAGTGATGGACGGGGCAATTTTGTTGATCATGCAAACAGCTCCAAGGTTGTTTATGTTCTGATTTTATTTGTTCGCAATAAGAACAAATGTTCGTATAATGAATTTTAGGAGATTCTGCGCGCCATGGCAACCAGCACGTCAAGCCCACCATTCAGCCCGGTCAAAACACCCGCCCCCGGCGACAGCTACGTGCAGTCTTTTGCGCGTGGCCTGCAAGTCATTCGCTCCTTCAGTGCCGACGCCCCTCGCCAAACGCTTACCGAAGTAGCGGGCCGCAGTGAGCTCACGCGGGCTGGCGCCAGACGCATTTTGCTGACCCTGCAAAGCCTCGGCTACGTTGAAAGTGACGGCAAGTTGTTCAGCCTGACGCCGCGTATTTTGGATCTGGGCTTCGCGTACTTGTCGTCCATGCCGATCTGGAACCTCGCCGAACCCATCATGGAGGCCTTGGTCGACGAGGTCAAGGAATCATGTTCCGCCGCGGTGCTGGAAGGCACAGACATTATTTATGTGCTGCGGGTACCGACCCACAAGATCATGAGCATCAGTCTGGGCGTCGGTTCGCGCTTGCCGGCCTACTGCACATCGTTGGGCCGCGTGCTGCTGGCAGGTCTGCCAGACGATGAGGTCTTGAAACGCTTGCAAGCCAGCGAACGCCAAGCCCTGACGCGCCACACGCTGACCGATCCGCACGAACTGCTGGCCAAAATACAAACCACCCGCAAGCAAGGTTGGTCGCTGGTCAACCAGGAGCTGGAAGAAGGTCTGGTGTCATTGGCCGCACCGGTGACCAATCGCGAAGGCCGCACCGTGGCGGCGCTCAACATCAGCGGCCAAGCCAACCGCACCAGCGCCAAGATCATGCAAGACAGCATGCTGCCTGCATTGCTGGCAGCGGCCAAGACCATTTCAAGGCTGCTGGCCGTCAAGCGGGCCTGAGCGGTGCGCTGACCCAGCCGTGCGTGCTACGCTTTGGACATGTTCACGCCCTCTCAATCAGACGTCCGTACGTTCTTCTGTGCGGTCTACGCCAAATCTCTCGCCGGCTCGCCACTCGACGCGATGGAAACCATCGTCAGCCAGTGGATCGACGAGCACCCGGAATACCATGCGGATTTCGCCGATGCCGAGGCCGCCGTGGCCAAAATGTACGACGTCGACAGCGGTAAGACCAATCCCTTCTTGCATTTGTCGATGCACCTGACGATCAGCGAACAATGCTCGATCGACCAGCCCCGCGGTATTCGCCAAGCGGTTGAATTGCTCACCGCCCGCCGCAACTCCCTGCACGCAGCGCACCACGAAACCATGGACTGCCTGGGCCAGATGGTCTGGGAAAGCCAGCGCGCCGGTCGCACGCCTGATGGCGCCGCCTACATCGACTGCGTGCAGCGGCACGCCACACGCGACTGAGCTCGCGCAGCGAATGCCGCTTAATCCTTGAAGTTCACTCCAAGTACATTCAGTTTTTCGGCATAAGAATCTCGGCGTTTAGCGGCCTTGGCAGCGGTTTCAATGGCCGCCTGAATGGCCTTGGGGCCCTTTTTTTGAACCGCTTTGATCAAGCCGAACTTGTGAGCCGCATCTGCCTCCGCCCTCCTGAAAGTGGCGATGAGTTCGGCATGAGCGAGGAATTGATTCACAAGGTCCTTAGGGTCTAAAGCGCTATTTTCTGCGCTTTTCGCGCAGACAGCCCGTGACGGCGAGGTGAGATCAAAGACTTGCACCTGAGTTGGTCAGTGGGGAGCGGTTGTTCAATGCCCTATCAAATCGCCCTGAATTTGGGCTGATAATCTTTTTCACTCTGCGGATTTCGAGCGCCACATTGAAGCCGTTAAATTCAAAAAAACGCCGTCACGCTTGAACACGCAGCATCAAATTGAAGGAGTCAACAGCATGCGGAAGATGGTTCAAAAAACAAGCGTTTGCTTGGTCTTGGGTGCAGCGTCATGGTTGCTGCCTTTGTGCGCGGGTGCACAAACCATTGTGGACGTGGCCTATGTGCAGGCTGCAATCCTGCGAGGCGTCCAAGTGTGGGACGTGCGCGATGCACGAGACTACGCCAAAGGCCACGTGCCCGGTGCGCTGAGTCTGGGCGATGCAGCCACTCTTTTGCGCGACCCCAATTCAGAAGATTTCATCGCCACCGCGCGGGTGGAAGCCTTGCTCGGTGCAGCCGGCATAGACCCAGCCCGTGAGGCGGTGGTCTACGGTGCGCGTGGCACTTGGAACGCTTATTTCGGCCGCTACACCCTGCGCTATTTTGGTGGCAACAAGGTCAGCGTGCTTCACGATGGCCTGGAAGGCTGGCAGGCGGCTGGATTGCCGGTATCGACCCAGGCTGCGACCACGGCATCCGTCAAGCTCAAACTCACGCCGCAGCCTGAAGTGGCCGTCACGACAGCAGACATGATTAGGCGATTGAACAGCCCGGCCGTGCAGATCATTGACGTGCGTACCCCCAAAGAATTTTCTGGTGAAGATATACGCGCGCTGCGTGGCGGTCACATTCCCGGCGCGATCAATATCCCCTTTGAGCAAAACTGGGTCGATCCAGAAACGCAGCTCAAGTTGGCTAAAAAACAGGTGCGCGATTCAAGTGGCATGGCACTCAAATCCAGCACAGACCTCAAAGCACTTTACGCCCAGCTTGATCCGGAAAAAGAGACTGTGGTGTATTGCCAGTCTGGCGTGCGCGCCTCTGAGACGGCGGGTGTGCTGGAGCAACTGGGCTTCAAAAAAGTGCGTGTGTACGACTCCTCTTGGCTCGGCTACGGCAACCAGCTAGATGCGCCGGCCGACAACACCACCGTATTCAATGTCGGCGCACTCAACAACCGTATGACTGCCATGCTGGCGCGAATCGATGTGCTGGAAAAAGAGCTGGCATCGGCAAAACGCGCTGAATGAACAAGCCAAGGGGCGACCAAGGATCTCCTGTATGAAACCCCACAGCGACCAACCTATTGACGGCAGCGCCACGCAGCAACTGCGCATCCGCTTTGAAGCCATCGTTGTTTCGCTGATGCTTGGGGTCGTTGTCGGCCTTGTCGCTGTAGGATTTTTAACGACCGTGGCTTGGGTCACGGCGCACTGGGCCACGCCGTTGCCGCTGACCTTCGCCGACATTCACTGGCAGTACAGCCCTTGGATCGGCTTGGCTTTGCTGATCTCCGCGCTGGCCACGGGGCAAGTTCTCAAGCTGCTCGACAACGGTCGTCCGCATGGGCCTGCGGACCTGATCAACGCCACACAAAATGATCAAGCGCTGGACCTCAAACATGGCTACCTCTCATCTTTGATCGCGTTGATCAATTTGTCGGGCGGGGCCTCGGTCGGCATCTTCGGGCCGCTGGTGCATTTGGGCGGTTGCATCAGTGCGTCAATGCAAAAAATGCTCAAACGGATACCGCGTGACGTGGTGCTCGGCTCCGGTGCTGGCGCGGCGATTGCAGCGGTGTTTGCCGCCCCGTTAGGCGCCGCTATTTTTGCACTCGAGGCGATCATTCGTCGCTTTGGCGTTTTTGGCTCAGGGCCGGTGCTCGCTTGCACTTTTTCGGCCTATTGGGCCTCTGAATATTTTTTGGGTGACCACCGCTTCTTCTCTATTGGATCTGCCCCGAATCTGGAGTGGACGGTGCTGCTGGGCGCAGTCGGCATAGGCGTGGTCAGCGGTATTGTTTCATCGCTCTACATCTACGCCGTCACCGCAGCGCCCAAACTCGCGCAAGCCTCGGGCGTTGCGCTGCCATGGCGACCCTTGGTGCCCGCACTGGTGTTGTTTTTAATCTCGCCCGTTCTGCCCCATTTGCTGGGAACTGGCATCGGCAGCATTCAACTGGCAATGGCTGGCAAGCTGGCACTTTCAGTCTTACTGGCACTGGTTTTTGCCAAAATTTTGATGACCAGCCTGTGCATCGGTTTTGGCTACTTCGGTGGCGTGTTTGGTCCTGCGCTGTATTTCGGCGCCTTGTTGGGTGGGGTTGTTGACTTGCTGGTGATTGACGCTGGCGGCGCTGTGTCGTCTTACGCACTGCTGGCCGCGGCCAGCTGCGTGGCGGCAGTAATTGGCGCCCCTGTCGCCGCAACAGTCATCATTTTTGAGATGACGGGCAGCTACGACTGGGCCGTTTTATCCATGATCAGTGTGGTGGTGTCCTGCCAAATTTCACGCTCATTTGTTGGACGCTCTATTTTTGATCGCCAATTGGCGCTGCGTGGCATTGCGGTCAATGATGACCGACAACACCATGCCAATGGATGAAATTTCAGCGGAGGAACAAGACCTTTGGATTCGGCCGACACCATCCTTGTTGTCTAAAGCGAGCGGGCGCACCGCGCGGGCCTCAAGGCTATTTTTTGTCGACCAAGCGCACGATGCCCAAAGCTTTCAGCACGTACTTTTCGTAGACAGGCTCCGAGGTGCCTTTGCGAATTTTGCGCATGAAGTATTTCTCAAAGGCAATCTTGGCCAAGTGCACCCATTTGCCTTTTTTGAACCAGTTGACGTTGCGCGGCGGAATTTGCGGTAAGGCCACGAAGGCGGCGCCGGTGTCGCCCATGTCGGCCAGACAAATCGCATTCCAGGTGCCCTTGGCCTCGGCCGGTTTGCCAGCCAACTCATCCGCAATATTGTGGGCAATGGCGCCCACCATGCTCTCAATCATGTAGCCGGTTTTAGGCGTTCCGGTGGGCACAGGTGTCACTTCCACCGGTGGGATGGCCACGCACACGCCGGCCGAAAAAATGTTGCGGTAGGCCTTGCTGCGCTGAAACTCGTCAATCAGCACAAAGCCGCGCGGGTTGCACAGATTTGGTACGGCTGCAACGGCGTCCACGCCCTTGAAGGCGGGCAACATCATGGACAGTTTGAAGCTCAGTTCGTGCTCTTTGTAGACATTGCCAAGGTCGTCCAGTTGGGTGACGAACATCTTGCCCTCTTCAACCTTGGTGGTCTTGGCGTTGGTGATCCACTTCATGTCGCGGTTACGCATTTCGGACTCCAGCATCGACTTGCTGTCGCCCACCCCGCCCAAGCCCAGATGTCCGATGTAGGGCTCGCTGGTGACGTAGGTCATCGGCACCTTGTGGCGCAGTTTGCGTTTGCGCAAGTCGGTGTCCAGGATGAAGGCAAACTCATAAGCCGGCCCGAAGCAACTGGCGCCGGGCATCGCGCCAATCACCAGGGGACCAGGGTTCTTGAGAAAGTTTTCGTAATCAGCCCAAAAGGCTTGCGCGTGGTCGACCGTGCAAATGGAGTGCGTGAAGCCACCGCCGCCATGGGATGTGGGGCCGGCGCCCGGCACTTCGGAGAACGACAATTTGGGGCCGGTGGTGATCACCAGATAGTCATAGGCCAAGCTCTGACCATCACCCAGCGTCAAGGTGTTGGCTTCCGCGTCGATGGTGTTGACCGGCTGCGCAATGAACTCAATTCCCTTGCGCTCCAAGTAGGGCTTGATCTGCAACGTGATGTCCTCGCGCTGTCGCCAGCCGACGGCCAACCAAGGGTTGCTGGGCACAAACTGAAAATAGTCGACCGAATTGACGACGGTGATTTTGTGTTCATTCGGCAGCAAATCCCGCAGTTCATAAGCGGCGGGAATTCCGCCAATGCCTGCGCCAACGACGATGATGTGGGCCATGGTGTTGTCTCCTGTGTACCTGCTTAGGTATTCTCAAGATTCGGGCCACCTGCGGCATTGATAAAAATCAATAAAAATCAAAGGCTTACCGTTGTGCTGCAGCTGCCACCTATGACGTCATTGATGACAATTTTTTCGGCATTGGTTCGGCGATTGAATCACCCGCCCGAACTGGACATACCGATCCCCGGTCCCGACAAGGGCACATCCGCCATGATGACATCAAGTTTTCATCCCTAACCGCAGTCCTCAGGAAATCATGAGCAAGGCTTTCATCTTGGCCCTCACGTGCAGCATCACGTTCGCCGGTACGACGGCCTTTTTCTTCGCCTTGCGCACTTTCCAATCCAAGGATTTGATTTGGTCTGACAACACGGCGCAGTCAACACCGTCGACTTGGGTTACCACCTCGAACGGGTGTCCTTTGATTTTGGTGCTCATGGGACAGCAAACCATCAGGCCCGTTTTACCGTTGTAACTGGCCGGACTGATCACCAATGCAGGGCGATGGCCTGCTTGCTCATGCCCGGCTTGGGGATCAAACTCCAGCCAGACCACGTCACTGGCATCGGGAACATAGCCGCGCGTGGCCATCAAAATGCTTCTTTGCCAACCGACTCGCCAAAGCTGAATTCGCCGTGCGCGTTATCCGCGGTGATGCCCGCCAGCAGGTTGTCCAAGCTGTAAGTCACATTTTCTGAGGGCTGGATCACAATGCGCCCGCGTGAAACGACCAACTCGACTTTCTGCTCGAGAACGTAACCCGCTTCTTTCAATGCCGCGCTGGGCAGACGCAATGCCGGACTATTGCCCCATTTACGGATGACTGCTTCCATAAGAACCCCCTTAAGCGTGTCTACATTGTAGACACAGACTTCCTATAGATCAACACAAACAGTGGACTGCCTTGCCCAACACCCGATGACTCAGCGTTTCTGGGCGACAAATCCGACCAAAGCGGACATCCCTTTGTGGCCGGCCCCCTCATCAACTTCGGCGGTGTAGGTTTTGATGTCCAGCACGCTGTAGTCTGAAAAGGCCGACAGCAGCAACTCATCGTCATACAGATGATCGAGTTCTCCGGGGCCCCCTGTTTTGTACTGAAGCTGGTCTTTGCCATAGCCCTGAATCAGCAAAATGCCACCGGGCTTCAAGGCTTGGTCCATCTTGGCAAACAGAGCCGACCTTGACGCCGGATCTACAAATTGGAAAAAGACGCCAACGACGTTGTCGTACCGATCCGGTGCCCAGTCAAACGACTCCCAGTCACTGCAGTGGTAGTCCACCTTGACGGCGTGTTTGTCGGCCAACTGCCGTGCCTTCTGAATTGCCACGGGTGAAAAATCGAAGGCGTCTACATCGAGGCCTTGCTTGGCCAGCCAGACGCTGTTGCGGCCTTCGCCGTCTGCCAGCGACAGAGTCTTACCCGCTTTCAGACTCGGCGTCATCTCAGCCAAATACGCGTTAGGCGACTCCCCGAACAGATAGCCCTCAGCAGAAAAGCGTGAGTTCCAGCGGGCCAACGGGTTGATGAATGTCGTCATGATTTTTCAAAGTGCATTCAGCGGAATTTTGGCGTAAGCGATGCCATTGGCTTCCTTCGGTGGAAGTTCTCCAGCACGGATATTGATCTGCACGGCGGGCAAAATCAGCACCGGCATTTCCAGTGTGGCATCGCGCTTTGTTCGCATCGCTACGAACTCTTGCTCGGTGATACCGTCATGGACATGAATGTTATTAGCTCGTTGCTCCGCGACGGTGGTCTCAAACGTGACCGCTCGGTTGTTCGGCGGATAGTCATGGCACATGAAAAGCCGAGTCTCTGGTGCCAAGCTGAGAATTTTTCGGGTCGATGCGTACAGTGTTTTAGCATCGCCGCCCGGGAAATCGCAACGTGCAGTCCCCACATCGGGCATGAACAAGGTGTCGCCCACCAAAATGGCGTCACCAAATTGGTAAGCCACGCAAGCAGGGGTATGCCCTGGAACGTAAAGAATTTTGCCGACCATAGAGCCAACCCGAATTTCTTCATCTTCCTTGAACAGGTGGTCGAATTGGGAGCCATCCAGCTTGAACTCGGGCTCTAAGTTGAAGATGCTTTTAAATACTTTTTGCACGGCTGTGATGTGGTCACCAACAGCAGTTTTTCCACCCAACTGGGCCTTCAGGTAGGGCGCTGCACTGAGGTGGTCTGCATGCGCATGGGTTTCTAGAATCCACTCGACTTGCAGGTCATTGGCACGCACATAGTCGATGACTTTGTCGGCTGATGTGTGACGCGTTCGGCCAGATTTTGGATCGTAATCGAGCACCGAATCAACGATGGCGCAAGCCGTACCGCGCCCCTGATGCACGACGTAAGTCACGGTCCAAGTAGCGGGGTCAAAAATGCCATGAACGTCTGGCTTGTATGCAAGGGTCGTCATATAAATCCTTAATTAAGTTTTTCATAGTCTATTGACTAATATATTCATAGTCAATAGACTATCAACAAATTAATTATCAATGACTAATATAACTACCCCCACTCTTTCGCTTTCTGAAATGCAAAGCGCAGCCGGATCGGCCTGCCGGCTGATGAAAACCCTCTCCAATCCGGATCGATTGATGATCCTGTGTCAACTGATTCAGGGTGAAAGGCGCGTCGGTGAATTGGAAGAACTTTTAGGGATTGTTCAGCCAACCCTGTCGCAGCAATTGACCGTCCTGCGAGATGAAGAGTTGGTGAGCGCTCGAAGAGACGGAAAAAACATGTACTACCAGCTGACCAGTCCAAAAGCGCTGGCCATCATGGAAGTTTTGTACAGCCAGTTTTGCCACCGCGAAAAGGAGTCAGCATGACGATTGATTGGGCCCACTTCACCCCTTGGGCATCGCTGGCCGGGGGCTTGTTGCTCGGCTTGGCATCGGCGCTCTTCATTTTGATCAACGGTCGCATCTTGGGCATCAGCGGCATCCTGGGCGGATTATTGGTACCTCGAATGGGCGATATTGGCTGGCGGCTTGCTTTCTTGGCTGGTATGTTCGCAGCGCCCTTAGTAGTGCTGGCTATCGCGCCTTCTGGCTTGATTCAAACACCGCACATAGACGCCGGTTATGCCTTCATTGCTTTCGCGGGTTTGCTCGTGGGCTTTGGCACACGCTTGGGCTCGGGTTGTACCAGCGGGCATGGTGTGTGCGGTCTTTCGCGCATGTCACCTCGGTCCATGGTAGCCACCGCAACCTTCATGGCCGCTGGTTTTTTGACGGTTTACGTGGTTCGCCACGCTTTGTAAGGAGTCCTCACATGCAACACCGTATCAGTGAATTTTTTGTGGGCCTCTTGTTTGGCGTGGGTCTTTTGCTCTCGGGCATGACCGATCCCAGCAAGGTCCTTGGCTTTTTGGATCTATTTGGCGCGTGGGACCCTTCTTTGGCGTTGGTCATGGGCGGGGCCATCATGGTCGGCTTCTTCGCTTTCGGCGTGGCCAAAAACCGAACAGTCAATTTTTTTGGTGGCGCGATGAGTTTGCCGACCTCCACCCAAATCGACAAGCGGCTGGTGATCGGCGCGTTGCTGTTTGGCGCCGGTTGGGGACTGGCTGGCTTTTGCCCGGGACCCGCCCTCGTTTCACTCGCAACAGGACAAGCTAAAGCCGCTTTCTTCGTCGCTTTCATGATCGCGGGAATGGTCCTCTGTGACATGGTCGATCGCCGATCTAACCGAGCTCGCTCGGTGTAAGCCCACCACACGTACTTCAGTCAATAAAACAAAGGAGACACTTTCATGGACATCAAAACACTGTCAACCGTGCTTTCAGTTTCGGCTCAAATTTACGCCGATGACTTGCAGGCCGTGGCAAAGGCGGGTTTTAAATCTGTCATTTGTAATCGCCCCGACGACGAGGGCGTCGATCAGCCTGGTTTCAACGAAATTCAAGCAGCGGCAAGTCGTGAAGGTCTTGAAATTCGTTACCTCCCTGCCGTCTCAGGCAAAGTGACGGACGAACAAGGTGTGGCCTTTGGAAAGTTGATGGACGAGTTGCCAAAACCTGTTTTAGCCTACTGCCGTACAGGCATGCGGTCGACAACACTATGGGCTCTGGCTAGCGCCGGGAAAATCGCTCTGCCACTCATTATTGAAGCCTCAGCGAAAGCCGGGTTCGACATGAAAGCCTTGGTGCGCCGGGTTATCAACGGCGGCAAGACACCTGTCGAAGTGGCGGACGCCAAGCATGAAGTGGTGATCGTGGGTGGCGGTGCGGCGGGCATTGCGACGGCTGCGAGCTTGCTCGCACGCAACCCGAACTTGGATATTGCGATCGTCGACCCGGCAGATATCCATTACTACCAGCCCGGCTGGACCATGGTTGGCGCGGGCGTTTTTGATGCCGCTTTCACGGCTCGCACGATGGGCTCTGTATTGCCTCACGGCGTGCATTGGATCAAAGCAGCAGTCGCTGCATTTGAGCCCGATCGCAACGCGATCATTCTTGAAGGTTGCCGTGTTGTCAGTTACAAACAATTGGTGGTGTGTCCTGGCCTGAAGCTTGATTGGCATGGAATTGAGGGCTTGCCTGAATCGCTGGGGCGTCATGGGGTCACATCCAACTACCGTTACGACTTGGCACCCTACACCTGGCAATTGGTCCAAAAATTGCGCGGCGGCAAAGCCGTTTTTACCCAACCACCAATGCCCATCAAGTGCGCAGGTGCGCCGCAAAAAGCGATGTATTTGTCGGCCGATCACTGGCGCCGCGAAGGTGTCTTGAACAACGTGGACATCCAGTTTTGCAACGCCGGCGCCGTTTTGTTTGGTGTCGCTGATTACGTGCCGGCGTTGATGGAATACATCAAAGCCTACGGTATAGGCTTGAACTTCGGACGCACGTTGGTGGGCGTCGATGGACCCGCCCAAAAAGCAACCTTCAGCCAAGCCAAGCCTGACGGCAGCAAAGAACTCATAACGCAAGACTTCGACATGCTGCATGTGGTGCCGCCCCAAAAGGCGCCCGACTTCATCCGCTGCAGTCCGCTCGCTGATGCGGCGGGCTGGATCGACATCGACCCCGGCACGCTTCGCCACAAAACCTACGCCAATGTGTTCGCCTTAGGCGATGCGGGTAACACCAGCAATGCCAAAACCGCAGCGGCGGCGCGCAAGCAAGCGCCTGTGGTGGCGCACAACCTGTTGGCATCTAGAGGCGAAGCCAAAGGTGAGGCCCAATACGACGGCTACGGTTCATGCCCGCTGACGGTGGAGCGCGGGAAAATAGTGTTGGCCGAGTTCACCTATGGAGGCAAGCTGGCACCGAGTTTCCCTAAGTGGCTGATCGACGGCACCCAGCCTTCAGCGCTGGCTTGGTACCTGAAAGAGCGTATTTTGCCGCCTCTTTATTGGGACGCGATGCTCAAGGGCCGTGAGTGGTTGGCACAACCTGAGATGGTTGGCTGAGGGATATACCGGTGAATGTCATGAAATTTTTACCTTCCCTGCCCATCATGGACTGGGGCAAAAGCTATGACCGAAGTAACTTGGTGAACGACTTGGTGGCCGCCGTCATCGTCACCATCATGTTGATTCCGCAGAGTCTGGCTTATGCCCTGCTGGCCGGTCTGCCGCCCGAGGTTGGCTTGTACGCCAGCGTCGCCCCCCTGTTTTTGTATGCCATCTTCGGCACCAGCCGGGTGTTGGCGGTTGGGCCGGTGGCGGTGGTGTCGCTGATGACAGCGGCCGCGATTGGCGAGCAGGCCGTTGCGGGTTCAGCTGCTTATTGGGCTTTTGCCATCACCTTGGCTTTTATGTCCGGGGCGATGTTGTTGCTGATGGGTGTTTTGCGCTTGGGGTTTTTGGCTAATTTTTTGAGTCATCCGGTCATCTCAGGCTTTATCTCGGCCTCCGGCCTGTTGATTGCCGCCAGCCAGCTCAAGACCCTCATGGGGGTCAAGGCGGAGGGCCATAACTTCATTGACCTGGTGTCGTCCCTGATTCATCAAATCCCCGATACCAACCTTCTGACTTTGTCTGTGGGTGTCGTGGCGACTGCTTTTTTGTTTTGGGTGCGCAAGGGCTTGAAGCCGCTGCTCATGCGCTTGGGCATGAACGCCAGAGCGGCGGATATTGTGGCCAAGACGGGCCCCGTGGCGGCCATTGCGGTGACGACGCTGTTGACCTGGGCTTTTGAATGGCAGTCTCAAGGCCTGAAAATTGTCGGAACCGTGCCGCAAGGCTTGCCGCCCTTGACGATGCCCCAGTGGGATCTGGCCCTCTGGAAGGAGTTGGCTGTGCCTGCGCTGCTCATCAGTGTGGTGGGGTTTGTGGAGTCGGTGTCGGTCGGTCAGACACTGGCGGCCAAAAGACGCCAGCGTATCGAGCCGGATCAGGAGTTGGTGGCCTTGGGGGCCAGCAATATGTCGGCGGCTTTCACCGGCGGTTTTCCGGTGACAGGGGGCTTTGCCCGTTCGGTGGTCAACTTTGATGCCGGTGCCCGGACACCCGCTGCAGGCGTGTTCACGGCCGTTGGCATCACACTGGCTTCTTTATTTTTGACGCCGGCTTTGTTTTATCTGCCCCAAGCCACACTGGCCGCGACGATTGTGGTTGCGGTGTTGTCTTTGGTTGACTTCGACATTCTCAAAAAAACCTGGGCTTATTCCAAAGCCGATTTTTCGGCGGTCTTGGCGACGCTGCTGACAACCCTGACAATGGGTGTTGAGCTGGGTTTGGTCGTGGGTGTGGGCGTTTCCCTGGTGCTGTACCTTTACAGAACCAGCCGTCCGCATATCGCAGAGGTCGGCTTGGTGCCCGGCACTGAACATTTTCGAAATGTCTTGCGACATACCGTTCACACCAGTCCGGCGTTGCTCAGTTTACGGGTCGACGAAAGTCTTTATTTCGCCAACTCCAGAGCGTTGGAAGATCAGGTGAATGATGCCGTGGCCAGCCACCCCCAGTTGCGCCATGTGGTGCTTCAGTGCTCAGCCATCAATGATATTGACGCCAGCGCCCTTGAAAGTCTAGAGGCCATCGACAAAAGGCTCAGGGACTCTGCAATCAAGCTGCACCTGTCAGAAGTCAAGGGGCCCGTCATGGACCGTTTGAAAAAGACACATTTTTTAAGTGATCTCAGCGGCCAGGTTTACCTGTCGCATTTCCAGGCGATTCAGGAACTGACGCCAGAGATCCTGCTTACCAAGTAGTTCACACAACAGCGAGAACCTGACGCATGGCCTATACCGAGAAATTTCAACAACTGGCAAATGCCGCTCTCACAAGAGTTCAACAGGTTGCGCCGAACGACGTCGACACTTTGATCGCGGCCGGAGCCATCGCCCTGGATATTCGCGACAAGGAAGAACATGACATTGATCACATCAACGGGTCACTGCACATCAGTCGCGGAAAGTTGGAAATGAATGTTGAGGGCCTGATCCCTGATCTTGAAACCCGCGTTCTTTGTTATTGCAATGCGTATAACCGTGGCGCGCTGTCAGCTGACACACTTCGTTCCATGGGCTATCGAAATGCAATGGTTATTGCAGGTGGACTAAAAGCCTACAGGGCTATTGGATCTTAGCTTTCAGCTACATCGTCACCAGCGAAACGACACTTTCAATCTTCACAGGCCACTGATCTTTTTCAGCTCCGGCCATCAGGTTCAATCGGCAACTGCCGCAGGCCACCGCAACACCAGTTGGTCTCAGCGGTCGGTGTGGTGTCGGTGAAGTCCACGCCCAAAGCTTTGAGTGCGGCACGTGGTTCTTGCACGACGCCGCCATGGCGGGCCAGCTTGCAGGCGTCGTACACCAGTGGCGGCCATTCTCGGAGGCCGGCTACGGTGATGTCGGGTGTGAACAGGCGCTTGATCGGCGCGAAGGCGGAGGTCTTCCATGAAAAACATCCATATTGATCATGAGCGAACTCCCCGGCGGCCAAAAAAGGTGGCCAGTTGCATGCGCGCCGGCAAGACCCAAAAAGCGTGCATCAGCTTGCGAAACGGAAACCACATCAGTAGCAACTCCAACGAAAAAAGATGCAGCGCCAGCGGCCCGCGGTACAGCAAGTGGTCGAGCAGCAACGTCACAGCGGATGATTCATTCAGCACCGCCATGCCGGTGATGACCGGCAGAAAAGTGACAGTCCAAGTGATGAAGTCGTCCGCTTTTGAAAGGCGCTTGAGCACCGAGTCGGTCAGCCGATGCACAAAGGCGATGTGCGGTGCATAGCCAAAAAACACGACAGCCAGACCCAGATGAAAAACATAAGGGTTGACCGTGACCAAGGTCGCGCTGGGGTGAAAACTGCCTTTGGGCACTGTGCTCTGCAGGGCCGAGCGCAAGGCAGCAGCCCGGCCAAAAGCCTGCCGAGCGGGTGCTGTTGCTGCGGCCCACGCACCAGATCAAGAAAATCCATGTTAGACACCTGACTTTTTTCTGTCAGATGCGCCCGACAGATGCCAGAGCGTAGGTCTTTGGCGTCAAGTGGTTATTCATCTACCGCAAGCATTTAGCAACCTTCCGGGCCGTGACCTCATTGGATGATCGAGACTCCTTGGGGCTACGACGCACACAAAAAAGCCGCACTGGTGCGGCTTTTTTTCCAGGGTGACGGGCCGTCAAGCCCGCCAGCGTCAACTTCAGCGAAAGCGGCTTTGCGGCACGACTTTCACATCGCCCTGAACAGACGAAATGTAATTGGCCAGCAACTTCAGTTCAGCGTTGCTGTACTGCTTGGCCATGCTGGCCATGATCGGATTCGCACGGCCAACTTTGGCGTTGTCGGTGGTTTTATAGGCCTTCAAGGCGACGAACAAATAGTCAGCGTACTGGCCGCCAATTTTCGGATACGACGGATCAATCGGCATGCTGAAATTGGCACCGTGGCAAGACGCGCAATTGGCTTTGCCTAAAAGAGCCGCCACTTCAGCGCTAGGCGCTTTGGCTTCTTTGGGTGCCAACTGTCCCTCAACCAAACCATGCTGGCTGTAGTAAGCCGCCAGATCGGCGATGTTTTGGTCGGTCAGGCTCTCCGTGATGCTGCGCATCGTCGGATGCTTGCGATCGCCTTTTTTGTAGGCGTGCAAGGCCGACTCAATGTATTTGGCGTTTTGACCTGAGATCATCGGCACTTTGTAGACTTCAGGAAAGCTCGCCTGATAGCCTTTGATGCCGTGGCAGCCAATGCACATGGCATTGATTTTTCCACCGACTTGGGCGTTGCCAGTGACGTCCTGGGCTTGGGCGGTCAAGCTCACGAAGGAGACAGCCAGAGCGAAAATAGTAGGGAGCAGCTTAATCATTTTTGCGCGCACAATCAGGTGAGATTCATCGTAAAACTACATCAGATTATATCTGCGAGAGATCGGCGCCCTGACCTGTTCGGCAGGCGCCCCTCGACTCCAGCCCCCAACCACCACTTTCATCCTATCGCCACATGAAATTTCAAGGTTCTCAAAACTACGTCGCCACCGAAGATCTGATGCTGGCCGTGAACGCCTCCGCCACGCTCAAAAAACCGCTGCTGGTCAAGGGCGAGCCTGGCACCGGTAAAACCATGCTGGCCGAGGAGGTGGCCGAGGCCCTGCAGCTGCCCTTGCTGCAATGGCACATCAAGTCGACCACCAAGGCACAGCAAGGCCTGTACGAATACGACGCTGTTTCGCGGCTACGCGACTCGCAGCTGGGCGACGAAAAAGTCAAAGACATTCACAACTACATCCTCAAGGGCGTGTTGTGGCAAGCCTTCACCGCTGACCAGCCCGTGGCGCTGCTGATCGACGAGATCGACAAGGCCGACATTGAATTCCCGAACGACTTGTTGCGGGAGATCGACCGTATGGAGTTCTACTGCTACGAAACCCGCGAGCTCATCAAAGCCAAACACCGGCCGCTGGTGTTCATCACCTCGAACAATGAAAAAGAACTGCCAGACGCTTTCCTGCGCCGCTGCTTTTTCCACTACATCAAGTTTCCAGAAGCGGAAACCATGAAGAAAATTGTCGAAGTGCATTTCCCGGGCCTGAAGCAGGAATTGCTGGCAGCGGCCATGAAAACTTTTTATGACGTGCGCAACCTGCCCGGCCTGAAGAAAAAACCATCCACCAGCGAGTTGCTGGACTGGCTCAAGCTGCTGGTCGCCGAAGACATCTCGCTTGATGTTCTGCAAAGCCAGGACCACAAAGTGTCGGTACCGCCGCTGATCGGTGCGCTGCTCAAGAACGAGCAAGATGTGACGCTGTTTGAAAAACTGGTGTTCATGCAACGCCAAAACCGCTGAGCCAACATGAGCAACAACACCTTATGGTTTGAAGGCCTGAGCGATGCAGTCGGCTTCGTCGGCGGCGCGTTACTGGGTTTCTGGCTGGGTCGCCTGTTGGGACTCGACATCTTTGCCGATGGCTATAGCCATAACGCCATTGGCGGCATCGTGCTGGTGGGACTGGGCGGTGGTTTGGGGCTGCAAGGCGTCAGACGCTGGCGTCTTGCACAAGCCGCCAATGCGGCGAAAAACGCAAGCCAAGACCACTGAAGCGCACATGAGCTGGGTCCAAGCTGTCACGCTGTCGGGTCGGGGAATTGAACTCAGGCCTTTGACGTTGGCGCACGAAACCGGCTTGACCGCCGCCGCAGCCGACGGCGAGTTGTGGCGCTTGCGCGTCACATCGGTACCAGAACCCGAGAACACCCGCCGCTACATTGAGGCCGCGCTTCAAGGACAAGCTGAAGGCCATCGGCTGCCGTTTGTCGTGGTCGACGCCACCAACGGCAAAGTGCTTGGTTGCACCAGCTACCACGACATCGTGCCCGCCATCCAACGCTTAGAAATCGGCTGGACTTGGTACGCCGCCAGCGCTCAACGCACGCACGTCAACACCAGTTGCAAGCTGCTGTTGCTCACGCATGCGTTTGAAACCTTGGCTTGCAAGGTGGTGGGTTGGCGCACGGACAATTTCAACTTTGCCTCACAACGCGCCATTGAACGACTCGGTGCCCGCAAAGATGGCGTGCTGCGCGGCCATGCACTGCGCCGCGACGGCACCATCCGCGACACCGTGATGTACAGCTTGACGGCTGGCGAATGGCCCGAAGTCAAAGCCCATTTGTTGTATCTTTTAGAGCGCCCGGGAACCCGCCATGCTGATTGATTTTTTCTACACCTTGCGCTCGGCCAAGCTACCGGTGTCGGTCAAGGAATACCTGACGCTGCTCGAAGCGCTGAAGGCCGGCGTGGTCGGGCCCAACAGCGGCGAGGCCGATCCGTCAGGCGAAGGCGCCTACAAGATTGACGATTTTTATTACCTGAGCCGCACGGTGCTGGTGAAGGACGAGAAGCATTACGACAAGTTTGACCGCGCCTTTGCGGCCTACTTTAAAGGCGTTGAGATGGTGGCCGACTTCACCAAGGACATCCCGCTCGAATGGCTGCGCAAAAACCTCGAATTAGAGCTCAGCGCTGAAGACAAAGCGAAGATTGAGAAGATGGGTTGGGACGAGCTCATGGAAACGCTGAAAAAGCGTTTTGAAGAGCAGAAAGAACGCCACGAAGGCGGCAGCAAATGGATCGGCACGGGTGGTACATCGCCGTTTGGCGCGAATGGCTTCAACCCACGCGGCATCCGCATTGGCCAGGAAAAAAGCCGCAACAAAAGTGCCGTGAAGGTCTGGGACCAACGCGCCTACAAAGACTACGACGACTCGCAAGAACTCGGCACCCGCAACATCAAGGTCGCCCTGCGCCGGCTGCGCAAATTCGCCCGACAAGGCAGCGCTGATGAGCTGGACCTCGACGACACCATCCGCTCTACCGCGGCGAATGCCGGTTGGCTGGACATCAAGATGGTGCCCGAGCGCCATAACAACGTGAAGGTGCTGCTGTTGATGGATGTCGGCGGCACCATGGACGAACACATCGCCCGCGTTGAAGAGCTGTTCTCGGCCAGCAAGTCGGAGTTCAAACACCTGGAGTTTTATTACTTTCACAACTGCGTTTATGACTTCATGTGGAAGAACAACCGCCGCCGCTTCAGCGAAAAGTTCGCCACATTGGACATCATCCGCAAGTACAACAAAGACTACAAGCTCATCTTTATCGGTGACGCCACCATGAGCCCGTATGAGATTCTTCAACCCGGTGGCAGTGTGGAATACAACAACGCTGAAAGCGGCGCCGAATGGATCCAGCGCTTGACCAGCGCCTTCCCCAAATTCGCCTGGATCAACCCCGAACCGCAAGGCGTCTGGCAGTACCGGCAGAGCATTGCCGTGATGCAACAGCTCGTCGGCAACCGCATGTACCCCTTGACCCTCAAAGGACTTGAAGAAGCCATGCGCCTGCTGACCAAGTGACCGTAAACTTGCCGGCGTGACTTTCGCCTTACGCCACCGTATTTTTTTCTTCATTTTTGTCGGGGTCATGGCCGCGTGGACCGCGCTTCCGGGCCTAGCCTTCGCGCAGGACGAACTGTCCTCGGCGCCTGCTGAAAACCCGCAGCCGAGCACCAACTCTTTTGACGTTCGCGTGGAAGCACCCGAAGACATCAAAGACTTGCTTGAGCGCCATTTGCAACTGCAACGCTACCGCGCCGTGACCGATTTGGAAGACACGGAACTGGTGCGCCTGATGGTGTTGGCAGAGACTGATGCGCGTCAATTGGTCGGCACCTTGGGTTACTTCAGCCCTGAGATTCAAGTCAGCCGCAGTCCGGTCAGCGTCCCACCAACCACACCCACTATTCTGGTCAAGGTCGAAGCCGGACTGGCCACCCGCACAGCGCAAACGACGATGCGTTTCAACGGCGACATTGCAAGTTCCCCGGATGCTGACGCCGCGAAGATGCGTGACAGCATCAACCAAAACTGGCGCTTGCCGGCGGGGCAGCCTTTCACTCAAGACAACTGGGACGCGGCCAAGACCCAAGCGCTGCGGCAACTGGTGGCGCGGCGTTACCCGGCGGGCAAAATTTCATACAGCTTGGCCGATATCGATCCCCTTGCGCACGCCGCCACACTGACACTGGAGATGGACTCTGGCCCGCTCTACCGCTTGGGCGAGCTCAAGGTCAGCGGCATTGAGCGTTACGACCCGGTGTTGGTGTCGCGCTTGGCCCGCCTGATGCCCGGCGATATTTACGACCAACGCAAACTCATTGAGGCCCAGCAACGGCTGGCCGGCAGCGGTTATTTTGATTCAGCCTATGTGCTGGTCGATCCGGCCAGCGACCCGGACGCGGCACCCGTCACGGTGCAGGTGCGCGAAGCCAAGCTGCAAAAGGTGGTGCTCGGCATTGGCCTGACGACCGATGCGGGGCCGCGGGCCTCCATCGAACACACGTACAACCGCGTGCCCGGCCTTGACTGGCGGGCCGTGACCAAGCTGCAAATGGACAGCAAAACCCCGCTGGCACAAACCGAGTGGACATCCCTGCCCGACGCCGACAACTGGCGCTGGGTCGCGCTCGCGCGCGCCACACGACTCGACGACAACGAGCTGGTCACCGATGCGCAGACCCTGCGCTTCGGGCAAGTGCAAATCGGTGAACGTATCGACCGCTCGACTTACATGCAATACGACCGGGCGACCGTGACCGCCAGCGGCACAGCCAGCACATTGAACGACGCACGCCTCGGCGACGGCTCAGCCCTGAGCCTGAACTACGGCTGGACCGGCCGCTACTTTGACAGCCTGCCCTTTCCCTCGCGCGGCTACGGACTCGGATTTGATGTCGGCGGCGGCACCACGATGGGGGCAAACCGCCAACCATTCACCCGTGCGATTGGCCGCTGGATCGGCATCGCGCCGCTGGACAAAGGCCGAATCGCCATGCGCGCCGAAGGCGGTGCCGTGGTGGCAGCCAACGATGCAACGATGCCCGCGACCCTGCTGTTTCGCACCGGCGGCGACACCACCGTGCGAGGCTACGGGCTGCGCGACATCGGCGTCACCTTGCCCGACGGCAGCACCGGCCCCGGCCACTACCTGGCCGTCGCCAGCGCCGAATGGCAGCGACCGATTTTGAGCGCCGGCTTGCCGACCGAATGGGAAAGTACGGTCTTCATGGACGCCGGCAATGTGGCGGACAGCGCAACGGCTCTACAGCGCCATATCGCCGTCGGCGTGGGTGCCGGTGCGCGCTGGAAAAGCCCGATTGGCCCCCTGCAAATAGATCTGGCCTACGGCGTTAAAACCCAGCAAGTTCGACTTCACGTCAGCGTCGGGTTTGTGTTTTAAATGCGGCAAACACTTCGCTTTTTTATCCGGTTTTTGGTGACCACGGTCTTGCCGCTGGGCCTGCTTGCCAGCGGCGTTTGGTGGTGGAGCGGCAGCGACGGCTCGCTGGCCACCGCCTTGCGCTGGGTCAGCCAGTCCACGCTGTTGCCAGCCCAAAGCAGCGTGCGCGCCGACAACGTGACCGGGTCCATCCGGCAAGGAGGCCGAATCGGGCGCCTGGTCTGGCAAGACAAGCGTCTGCGCGTCACGGCCGAGCAGCTGGATGTGCGCTGGCAAGTGCAAGCCCTTTTGTCAGGCCGACTGCAGATCGACCGGCTGCATCTGGCGAGTCTGCAAATAGACCCCAGCGACGCCGATGAAACACCGCCAGCCACCTCGCCGCCAGCGCTTTCACTGCCCGTGGACGTCACACTGAGAGACCTCGCAGTGGGTCACCTCGCCTGGGGCGGCCAGCCGGCCATTCAGGCCTCGGAGCTGCTGGCCAACTACCGCTATGCCAATGCACAACACGCTATCGCTTTAGACCATGTGCAAGTCGCCAGCGGCAGTTACCAGGGCCGCGCCAGCTTGGCGGCAGACGGCAGCATGACGCTAGACGCCAGCCTGTCGGGCGTGCTGCAGGCAGCGCTGGCCAATGGCTTGCAAGCGCTGCCGTTGACCCTGAATGCCACAGCCCAAGGCGCATTGACTGACTTCACCTTGAAGGCCGCGCTGAACCTCGAGGGCACCGCCCTTCGAAGCGGCTTGCAGCCGCAAGCCCATGTCAATGCGCGCGTCTTGCCGTGGGCAGCGCAGCCATTGCCCGAAGCCGAGGCCCGATTCCGCGACCTCGACTTGGCCATGCTGTGGCCAGATGCGCCACAAACCCAACTCACCGGAACCGCGCAGGTGCAACCGCTTGGCGCCGCCGGCTGGACACTCACAACAGCGCTGAAAAACTACCGCGCGGGGCCTTGGGATCAGCAGCGTTTGCCCATCGACCAACTCCAAGCCAGCGGTGAATGGCGTGGCGGCAAAGCCTTGTTGCGCTCGCTGGACGCACAGTTGGGCGCAGGCAGACTCCAAGCCAGCGGCGCATGGACTGACAAAACGAATTCAACCAGCGCCAGCAACGACTGGCGAGTCAATGTTCAGCTGCAGAAAATCAAGCCTGCCGCCCTGCATTCAAAGCTGACCCGCCAACTGATGAACGGCAACGCCGCGCTGAAGTCGACCGGCGACACGCTCGAACTCAGCGCGTTGCAGTTGCGCACGCCCGACGCCGACATCAAAGCCAGTGCTCAGTTTCAGCCGAAGACACTCGGTGGCGAAGGCCAGTTGTCGCTGTCAGCCCCTGGCATCCAACTTGAAACCAAAGGCGAGTTGCGGCCAACCACTGGAGCCGGCCAATTTGCATTGAAAGCGTCCGACATGCAGCAGGCCTTGCGCTGGTTGCGCGGCCTGCCGGGTCTGTCTGCCGCACTGGAGGCCGCCACAGCGACAGGTCGCGGTCAACTGGCTGTGGATTGGCAAGGCGGCTGGCGCGACCCGCAACTCAGCGCAGCGCTGAGCGTTCCGGCGCTCGACTGGGAACCGGCGTCAACCAATTTACGGCTGCGCGATGTGCAAGCCAGCCTGAATGGCCGACTCAGCCAAATGCAAGTGACAGCGAAGGGCCGGGCCGATGTCGGTACGCGGCGCATCTCACTTGAACTGGGCGCAGAAGGTGGCAGCAACGCCAAGCCGCTGTCGCTGACCTCGGCGCTGTCATCGTGGCAGGCGAGTGTCAAGCAACTCCAACTCTCGGCCGAAGACCCGACCTTGGGCGCGGGCGTCTGGCGACTGGAAACGCAACACACCTTTGACGTGAAAGGCGCCACCAACTTGATTGAGATCGGTGCCGGACAAGCCAGTTTGGCCGCCCCAACAGCCAAGATCGGCGAACGCAGCGCAACGCCCAGTCCAGCGTTGCTGGCTTGGCAACCAACGCGCTGGCAAGCGGGTGAGCTCGTCACGGCTGGCTCACTCAAGGGCTTGCCACTGGCGTGGGCAGAACTGCTGTTGGGCCCACAAATCACCAACGCCGGCTTGGTCGGCAATCTGGTCTTTGACGGTGATTGGGATGCCGCGATTGGCGCCAACCTGAAGCTCAAGGCGCAACTCGCGCGCAGCAGCGGCGACTTCAGTTTGCAAGCGGAAAGCGCCGACGGTGCGCAAGCCCGTGTCGCCGCCGGCATGCGTGATGCTCGCCTGAGCCTCGCCATCAACAACAGTGATCTCACGGTCCAACTTCGCTGGGACAGCGCACGCGCGGGCACGGCCGAGGGGCAGTTGCGCACACAGCTCAAGCGCACCTCCGGGACTAAGGCGAGTGATGCCAGCGCACAAGACGGACCAACGATGGCCGGTTGGAGCTGGCCTGCAGACGCGGCACTCAGTGGTCAGTTGACAGCGCAACTGCCGCGGCTGGGCGCTTGGTCGGTGCTGGCGCCACCGGGCTGGCGGATGCGCGGCTCGTTGGCCACCCACATGGCCATCAGCGGGACCCGATCTGCCCCGCTGTTGACCGGTGATTTGCAGGCTGATGACATGGCGCTGCGCTCCGTGGTCGACGGCTTTGAGTTCGGCAAAGGCCGACTGCGTGCCCACGTCGATGGCACGCGCATGCGCATCAGCGAGTTCACCTTGCACGGTGCTGGGGCGAAAGATACCGGCGGCGTGCTCAGCGCCCAAGGTGAGGCCAGCTGGGTCAATGGCGCGCCACAAGTCACGCTGACAGCGCAGCTCGACCGCTTGCGCGCCAGCATCCGCAGCGACCGTCAGGTCACGCTGTCGGGCAAGCTGCAAGCGTCGATGGCCGGCACGCAGGCCAACATCAGCGGTGCGCTCAACGTCGATCAGGCGCGCATCGTGTTGCCCGATGAAAGTCGACCGCAACTCGGAGACGACGTGCTGGTGCGCACAGCGCAAGCCAGCCTGCCGGCAACGAGCACTGCGCAGCCTGATCACCGTGCCACAAAAATTGATGTGCGGATCGACCTTGGCAACGACTTTCGCATCGAGGGGAAAGGCATCAAAACGCGCATGCGCGGCTCACTGAATTTGCTGGGTGATGCCGTGTCCGCGCCACGGCTGCTGGGGACCATCACGACCGTCGGCGGCGAATACAGCGCTTACGGCCAGCGGCTGGACATCGACACCGGGGTGCTGAGATTCACCGGCCCGATCGACAATCCGACCCTGACTATTTTGGCGATTCGCCCCAACCTGACGCAACGCGTCGGCGTCGAAATCACCGGCACCGCCTTGCTGCCCACTGTGCGCCTTTACGCCCAACCCGACTTGCCCGATGCTGAAAAATTAGCTTGGCTGGTGCTGGGTCGATCATCTGCCGCAGGCGGTGCTGAAGCGGCCCTGTTGCAACAAGCCGCCATCGCCTTACTGGGCAGCAAAAGCGGCGCTATGTCCGGCGGACTCGCCGCGTCGCTGGGGCTGGACGAGCTGTCTTTTCGCGCGCCATCCAGCAGCACTGACGCGGGCACTGCCGCCGGGGGCGCCATCACACTGGGCAAACGCTTTTCTCGTAATTTTTATGCCGCATACGAACGCTCGCTGTCGGGAACCTTCGGAACACTTTTCATGTTTTACGAGCTCTCGCGGCGATTCACCGTGCGCGCGCAGGCCGGCGAACAAACGGCAGTCGACCTGATTTTCACCGTGACTTACGAGTGAACGGTGAGAAGGCTCGAAACACCACCGAATACAATGACCGGCCAGGCAAAATGCCGCCATAGTTCAACGGATAGAACGAGTGCCTCCTAAGCGCTAGATACAGGTTCGATTCCTGTTGGTGGCACCACCATGACAGGTTTCTCAAAAAGCCTTGCCCACCCTCACCCGAAGAAACGATCCGGAAATCGCATTGGCTGCGGTGATCGTCTTCATGTAGGAGACATGGATGCTGACACCCAGCGGCTTGATCAAGGCCGTGAACAAAGCGCCGGCGCTGGTGTCATTGAACTTGCCGTATTTGTCGATCGAGTCCGGCTGGTATTGCTGCACATAAAGCAGGTGCGGGCCCACCGAGCCAAAGGAGGTCCGGTACAGCGCTGCCAAGTCAACGCCACCGAAGTTACCGCTGCGCACATCGGTGTCCTTGTTGCGGGTGTTGAACCCGAGGGACACTTTGGCGCCCAGACGCCAATCTGGCGTCGCGTTGTACGACAGGGTCAGGCCCGTGCGCAAGGTGTAGAAATTTCCGAATCCGATGTTGGGCGTGCTCAACGACTGGCTGTACTTGCCGGTGGGCAAGGCCAGCGTGAGCCCAGTGACCAGCAGCGTGTCAGCCGCCCGATAGACCCAAGATCCGGCTATTTCTGCATCACCCCAGCCCTGCACCACGCCCCCGGCGTCGCTCGCTCTGGCGGCCAATGTGGCTTCGTAACTGCTGTTCAAGTTGTTCTGGACCAGCCCATTGACATAGGGACTTGGTCCGCTGGCGACGGGCACCGGACCGGTCAAGCGAACGTCTCTTTCTTGCCTGATCATGTAGGGCAGCGTGAAGGTGGCGATCAACCTGCCGCCGGCATAGTCAGGCTCTGTCAAGTAGCCCATGACCAGACTGGCTTGGGTCTGGGTCTGCTTGAGATCCGTCGTGACTTGAGACGTGTAATTGACGGCCACCGGCAGTGGCGCTCCTGTCGAGGGGTTGGTCGTGATGGTTTTGGACTCTGAAACAAGCAGTGGCTTGCCGTCACTGCCCGTCACTTTGTCGATCCTGGCGGCGGTGATCGCGGTGCTCCCGTACCAACCAGATTCACTCAGTGCCGCGCCGATTTCGCCGCCCAAATTGCCAGCCATCGGGAAGCGAAGCTTGTAATCTTCCGCTGCAAAAGTGCTCCCGGTGCCGACCAGGGAACACAGGACGAAGAGGATTTCAGCGGCTTGGGCGCGTATGACGGTTGAAATAATCACGGGAGTGATCATCGCCTACTACGGACCCGCTCACTGCCAAAGCAAGCTTGAAACGCAAAAAAACTGTCAAAACCAAGGATATGACGTTGAAAATTCGATCGACGAAACACCCGGATCTGGGTCGGACAGTCAGTTCAAGCTGGAACCGTAGGGGGAAGTTGGCTCACCCATCTGCGCATCCAATTTCCCGTAAAACTGTCGCATTTCCTCCATCGTCTGGGGCTTGGCAGGTGCGCCGGAGGAGGGATTTCTAGAAATATCGAACTTCACATCGGCCCGAATTTGGCTCTCTTTGGCACCATGGTCAAAGCCACCGTTGGCACTGTTAGCCCCACTGACCACACCACTTTGCTGTGCCGCTTTGAACAGGTGTTCTTTGTTCAGCCGGTATTGACGCATCAATCCGGCGATCTCCTTCAGCCCTCTGGCCACTTCCGCTTCGCGCGCCTTGGCCTTTTGCAACACCATCTCACGCTGCTTGGCCGCCGCGGCCAAGGTTTCTTCAGCGAGCTTTTGTTGCAAGTCAGCCATCTGCTGCTGCAGCGCTTCTATGGCGGTCATAGCGTTCTCCGGGGCAAAGTTGAAGGACCCATAGTCAGCTGAATGCTTGACTTGAGTGGTTGGAATCGTAGCGATCCAACCCATGCCAAACACCACAAATCCCTTCAAAGACTCTCAATTACTCTCTTTTTTCACCGCTTCAGGTGATAAATTCCTGAGCACTGGCTTCAAGAGCGCAAGTTGCGTGGGCCGGGTTGAATTTATGTTGCGTCTGGTTTTTTTCTTAGTCATCTCATTGTTGCAAATGCCAGGGTATGCGGCAGAGCTGGGCTATTCAGTCGCGCAGGCATATCACCGTGAAGCCGCGGCAGAGGTGTCGGTGGACACCGTGGCCGCACACCACTTCACCCCCTACACAGGCCTGTTACGCCTCGGGTTTGAGCCTGACGCCGTCTGGGTCAAGTTGACCATGACGCCCTTGGAGGCCGAGACGACCGATTTTGTCGATGCGAGAAATCCGCTGGTGCTTCGTGTGGGCCCCTATTCGCTGGACCGGATTGAGGTGTATGAGTCCGTCGCCGGTCAATGGACAAGGCAGGTGGGCGGCGACCAGCAGGCAAAAAAATCCACTGTTTGTCCTGACGATTACCACTGCTTTGTCTTGAGCCAAGCGAGGTCGTCCACCAGCCCCATTTATCTGCGGGTGACCACTCAACAAGTGATGCTCATCGAAGCCGACATCTTGCGCGCAGACGCATTGACGACGGTGGTGGCCAAGCGTGTCAGCCAACTCACTTTTTCCATGACGATGGCGGTTTTCTTACTCGCCCTCAGTTTAGTTTTGCTCGCCCTCGAACGTTCAATCCTGTTGCTCACGTACAGCGGCTTTCAATTGACGGTCGTCTTTTTTGTGATGACCAACATAGGCCAACTGGCACACTTTTTTCCGGGTTTTCAGCCAGCCAGCGTAGACAAAATAGGGTTCAGCATTTTTGTCATCAGGGTGGGCATGACCGCCCTGCTGGGGTGGGCACTGTTGGCTTCGCACCAGCCCTCGCGCGCTTACAAAAACATGGTCCTGGCGATGCTTGCACTTTGCATCATCAACCTTGGCTTGATTTTTTCGGGGCATGCTCGAATTGCCTCCAAGCTCAATTTTTGCTTCTTCGTTATCAACCCGCTGGTCCAGATTTACGGCATCTTTTCGACCTCGAGCCTGTCCATCATGCGGCGCAAAATTTACGTTTTTTGCTATTGCGTCAACCTTGCTCTGATCGCTATGGGTTCTTTGTTCGTTTTTTCAAATATGTCGATCGTCGGCCCCGTTGGCTTCTTCAATAGCCTGACCGATTGGCGACTCAATGGTTTGGTCTACGGGTTGGTCTTGTTTTTGGTTGTTCTGAGCGAGCAGCACTTGAACAATACAGCCCGATTGGCTGAACTGGAAAAACTGCGTTCAAGAGCCGAACAGGCGCGGGCCAATGAAGACAAACTCAGCGAACGGCGTGCGCTGATCGATATGTTGACGCACGAGTTGAAAAATCCGTTGGGCACGATCCGCTTTGCGCTGGCGTCGATCAAGCGCCAGATCACGGGCGACAACGACGCCCTGCAACGCATTCAGCGCATTGATGCGTCGGTGAACCGCATGGACGAGTTGATTGAACACGTCGCGCGCTCCAACAAGATTGAGCGCACGGACGTCGTGCCGCAACCCATGTCCATTCCTGCGAATGAATTTATTCAAGAATTGATTCAAGAATACCCAGACATCGATCGATTCAAGATCTCCATCCAAGAAGGCTCGGTCTTTAAAGCCGACCGGCAAATGCTGACCGTGATCTTAGAAAACCTCTTCAGCAACGCGCACAAATACGCCGCAGTTGACGAAAAAATAACCGCGACAGTCACCACCGATACCGCGGCTGGCATGACTTGCTTTGAGATCAGCAATGCAGTTGCGCAAGACCAGGAACCCGATGAGTCGCGTTTGTTCGAGCGGTATTACCGCCACCCCAGCGTACAGAGCCAACCGGGCATGGGAATTGGTTTGAGTTTGGTGCAGTCCGCCGCGCAAAAAATAGGAGCCAACGTGCTTTACCGAAAAGAAAATTCACGCGTTATTTTTACAGTCAGGATACCGAATTGATCATGTCCCAACTGCTCCATGCCAAAGACGCGTCACAGACTTTGGTCGTCGCTTTGGTCGAAGACGATCGCTTGCTGCGCGAAGAGATCGTCATTCACTTGTCGGCCACGGGCTTCATCGTGCATGCCGTCAACAGCGCGTCGGCCTTGGATGACCTGCTGGCACGCGAAGCAGTTGACCTTTTCATCATCGACCTGAACTTGCCCGGCGAAAGCGGCTTGAGCCTGTGCCGGCGGCTCAGGCAGACCCTCCCCTCTGCTGGCATTGTGATCATGACGGCGCGGGTCGCGCTGCAAGACCGCATCTCCGGCTATCAGAACGGTGGGGCTGACATTTATCTGACCAAGCCAATCGCGCCCGATGAACTGGTGCTGGTGCTGTTGAGCCTAGGACGCCGGGTTAAAAAAATCATGCCCCAGAATGAATGGGCGCTGAACTTGCAGGATCGCACCTTGTCGGGGCCACAGCCCGGGCAAAAACTCAGGCTGACACACCGCGAGAAATCACTCTTGCTCGCTCTGATTCAGGCCAAAGACAATACCTTGTCGTCGGGCGTTTTGTGCGACCTGTATGGCAACGACGAGACCGATGATTTGATGAGCAAACACGCGCTCGAAGAATTGGTCGCCCGCTTGCGCAAAAAATTCAAAGCGGTGCAACTTGAAGGCGATGAAGCGGCGATCAAATCAGTCTGGGGGGTTGGCTACGAATTGTGTCTGCCCATCCATCTGATGTAGCGACTTTGTCAGGTGTAGCCCTGATGTAGAAGACGCCCGTTTGGCTCATAATATTTTGCTATGACTAAGCCACAACTTCCGGAGATTTCCATGCAACGCCGACACCTCCTGCAATCTGCCGCTGCGCTGGCTGTCCCTTTGTTAGGCGTGCACGCCAGTGTTCATGCGCAAAGTTTCCCGACGCGGGCTATCAAACTCGTCATCGCCTTTCCGGCTGGCGGACCAACCGACATCACGATGCGGGTACTGGCCGACAACGCCTCCAAAATTCTGGGCCAGCCGGTGATTGTTGAGAACAAACCCGGTGCCGGCGGCACGCTTCCCGCCTTGCAGCTGCAATCAGCCGCTGCCGATGGCTACACCGTGGGGCAGATTCCTTTGGGCGTGTTTCGCCTGCCCTACACTACCAAAATCAACTGGGACCCGGTCAAAGACATCAGCTACGTGCTCAACGTGACCGGCTATGCCTTCGGCGTGGTCGTGCCGACGGACTCGCCCCTCAAGACCTGGGCCGATTTTGTGGCTTGGGCCAAGGCCAATCCTGGCAAGCTGAGCTACGGCTCAACCGGCACCATGACCAGCCCGCACCTGACCATGGAATTGATTGCACAAAAACTGGGGCTAGACCTGCTGCATGTTCCCTACAAGGGCAGCGCCGACCTGATGCAGTCGATCATGGGCAACAACATCATGGCCGCAGCCGACTCCACCGGCTTTGCGCCACAGGTGCAAGCCGGCAAGCTGCGCGTCCTCAACACCTGGGGTGCGGAACGCTTGGCCAAGTTTCCCGATGCGCCAACGCTCAAGGAACTTGGCATCGACATCGTGCAGAACTCGCCGTTTGGCATTGGCGCGCCCAAGGGCACGTCGCCCGAAGTGGTCAAGCGGCTGCACGACGCCTTCAAGCAGGCGATGGAGCAAGACAACTACAAAACCGCGCTGGCCCGCTATGACATGGTGCCGATCTACATGAACAGCGCTGCCTACACGCGGTTCGCCCAAGAGACCTTCATGCGCGAAAAAGCGTTGGTCGAAAAACTCGGCTTGGCCAAGCCGGTTTGAACCGGCACGCGGCTCGCTAGCGAGTCATCAAAGCACGCCAAGTGCTTTGAGTTCAGCCAAGCGTTCGTCGTCCAGCCCCAGCATGCCCGTCAAAATTTCGCGCGTGCCTTCGCCCAGTTCGGGCGGTGCATGGCGCACCGGCAGGCGCTCACCGTCCAGCCGGTAAGGCGGCGCCATCACATGGGTGCTGCCAGCCACCGAATGGGGTTGCTGCGTCACCAGACCACCGCGCACCGCGCGCTCAGAGGTCAGGGCTTCATGCAGGCCCAGCACTTCGCCACACGGAATACCAGCGGCCTTGAGACGTTGCAACAGCAGATGGCGAGGGCGGCAGCTCAGTTCGCGCTGGATCTCGACCATCAGCGCATCGCGATGGGTGCCGCGCCCGAGGTTGTTCTTGAAGCGATCGTCATCGGCGAGGTCGGGCCGATCAATCACGGACCGACAAAAACGTTCAAACTGGGCGTTGTTGCCCACGGTGATGACCAGCGGGCCGTCCTCGGCGTCGAACACGCCGTAAGGCACGATGGACGGATGCGCATTACCGTAGCGCGGCGGGTCTTTTTGCATCAGCATGGCTTCCAGCCCGTAGTAGGCTGAAATCATGAGGCCGCAGTCGAACAGCGCCATTTCAATGTGGCGGCCGCGTCCGGTTTTTTGGCGCTCAAACAAAGCCGCCAAAACAGCTTGAGCCGCATACATGCCGGTGAACATGTCCACCGCGGCCACGCCGAATTTGAGCGGCGGCTGATCGGCCTTGCCATTGATCGCCATCAGGCCGGCTTCGCCCTGCACCACCAAGTCGTAGCCGGGACGGGTGGCCTCGGGCCCGCTGCTGTCGTAGCCCGTGACCGAGCAATAAATGATGTCGGGCCGAACGGCCTTGATCTGCGCGTACCCGAGTCCCATTTTTTCGGCCCCGCCGAACTTGAAGTTCTGGATCACCACGTCGCACTGACGCGCCAAGTCCAGCACGATCTGCACCGCCTCGGGCTTTTGCAGGTCCAGCGTGATGGAGCGCTTGTTGCGGTTCATGCTGTTGAAGTAGGCGGTTTCGGTTTTGCCCACCCGCAAACCCCAGTCACGGGTGTCGTCGCCGCGCTCGGGGTGTTCGACCTTGATGACCTCGGCGCCAAAGTCGCCCAGCACCATGCCGCACAAAGGCCCGGCCAGCACGCGGGACAGGTCAAGCACGCGAATACCGGCCAGCGGCAGTGAAGCATTAAGTTGTGTCATGCAGCTTTTTTCTTCAGTCCAGCGTGATGCCAGCCTTGGTGATGATGGCACCCCACTTGCGGGATTCACTGTCAATGAAAGCCTTGAATTTTGCCGACGAACCGCCGCCGATGATCAGCCCCTGCTTGGCCATGGTCTGACGAAAGGCCGGGTCAGCCATGGCGGCATTGACGTCGGCGTTGATGCGGTTGACGATGGCAGCGCTGGTGCCTGCCGGTGCAAACAGGCCGTTCCATGCGAGTGCATCAAAACCGGGAAATCCGGCCTCAGCCACGGTCGGCAGCTCAGGCCGTGCAGCCAGCCGCTGCGGGCTGGTGACAGCCAACAACTTCAGACGTCCCCCCTGCACCAGCGCCAGCAAGGCGGGCTCCACCGTCAGCAGGGCTTGGGTTTCCCCTTGCGCTACCGACAATGCCGCAGGTGGCGAACCATTGAAGGGCACATGCGTGGCCTCAAAACCGGCCGTGCTTTTCAACAACTCCATCGACAAGTGCGACGAACTGCCCAAGCCCACCGAGGCGTAGCTGACCTTGTCACCCTGCGACTTGGCCCAGGTCAAAAACTCGCGCAGGTTGTTGGCCGGGTGATTGGCCGGCACCGCCAGCACGTTGGGCTGAGAGGTGGTCAAGATGATGGGCTGCAAATCCCTGGCTGGGTCGTAGGCCATCTTCTTAAACATAAACGGGCCGAAGGCGATCGGGCCATTGAAACCGATGCCCAGCGTGTAGCCGTCTGGCGCAGCCTTGGCCACGGCGTCCATGCCGATGGTGCCGCCAGCGCCCGGCTTGTTTTCCACAATCAGCGGCTGACCCCAGCGGGCCTTCAGCGACTCGCCCATGCTGCGAACGATGACGTCCAACGAACTACCGGCAGGTGCCGGCACGATCATCCGAACAGGCTTGTCGGGCCAGCTTTGCGCGGCGGCTGGCAAGGCCATCGCGCCCAATGCGAAAAAGCTCAGCGTCGCAGCAGCGACTTTAGACAGTTGTCGTCTTGAAATCAGAATTTTCATGCGGGGTCTCCAACGTTATCAATATTATTTCCGTAGCTTCGGCAGCCTCGCATCATAGGATGGCGTTCTGACTGATCAAGATGCGCCGAACCGCAGCGGTGTCTGGGGCTTGTCCATTGACGTGCAGTGCCGCAGAAATACCGGCGGCGTGACCCGTTGCAAAAGCCGTTCCCATCACACGGACCGACCCATAAGCTGTCGCATCGCAGCCGATGACGCGACCAGCCAGCCGCAAATTAGCCAGCCCTTGAGCCTCCAGCGCCGAATGCGGAATGTCAAAAAAGCCGTCGCCGCCGATGGCCATGTAACGAACCCGGCCCGGGGCATCGTGGACCTCCATCGGCCAACTGGCGCGGGCAATACCGTCACTGCGGCGACGACCCTGCAAGCCATCGTCCATCGTGACGTCGCCACAAGAGAATGGGCGGCGGGTTTCTCGAATCCCGATTTGCGGTCCGGTGGACATCAAGTAGGCGCGCTCAAAGCCAGGGAGCTTTTTCAGCACCGCCAAATAGCAATGCGCACGTTCCCTGGCCATCATTTCAACTCTAGACAGGTCGGGCCCGGACAGGCCGTCAGTGAGCAAATCAATCACCATCCACCAAACGTCATGGGTATGAGGCAGACGCATTAAGAAGCCACCATCTGGCCGCGGAATCTTCAGCGTCGCGTGCAGGTTGTGCGCTTCAATCAGTTCGCACAGGCGCTCACGGTCAAAACGAACGTCAGACGGCACACCACCCACGCGCAAGGGCATCGACGCCGGTTGAAGTTGCGCACCCGGCCCACCCGCTTGGCTCAAAGGCACTTGCGCGTGAGTGGACAGCGTCGCTTCGCCACTGGCGTCTACAAAACAAGCGGCTTCAATGTCCCGCATACCGCGATGGTCGGCCACCGTCAACGCCTGCAAATGCTCGCCGCTGCGATGTGCGCCAACCAAAAAACTGTGCAAACTCAACTCTACTTTGGCGGCTAACACGAGTCGGTCAAAAGCCAACTTCACGGCTTCCGGCTCAAGCGCCACGATCCAGCCGTTTTTTGACTTCTGGGCTGCGGTGTCGAAACCCAGCGTGTTGAGCTCGGCCAAGAGGTCCATACCGACCCCGGCAACACTGCGCACAGGCGTGTCGGTGCTGACAAAAAATCCGCAATAGGCCAGCACTTGGGCGTTGGTGGCTGCGCCCCCCAGAAAGCCGTAGCGCTCTACGAGCAATGTTCGGGCACCCAAGCGAGCGGCGCCTACAGCGGCGGCAGATCCTGCCGCGCCGCCGCCCACCACCACGACGTCATAACGTTCAGGGCCCGTCATCAGCTTAGAGCCTTAGGCATCACAGCCATGAAGTCACGGAGGAGTTCGAGTTGGGTATTACGAATGAGCATATTAAAGACTGTCATTTGAAGTTCTAGGGCTGCGCCACAGGAGTGTAGGCAGGGGATAAACGCATTGCAAATACCCTCTGCGGTGCTACCTATAATTTCAAGTTATGCCCACATCAAATATCACAGAACGACAAATTCAGGTGTTTCGTGCGGTCATGATCACCGGTTCACTGAGTGCTGCAGCACGCCAGTTGTACGTTTCGCAGCCCGGTCTGAGCGTGACCCTCAAACGCTTTGAAGTCCTGCTTGGAACACCGATGTTTGAACGCATCAGCGGTCGGCTTGCGCCGACGGAAGAAGCCCGCCAGATATTTGAGAAGATTGAACGTGTCTATGGGCAGTTTGATCAGTTGGTCGACGCCATCAAGGGGATCGTCCGTGGTGAAGGTGCAACCTTTCGTTTTGGCACGACCCCCAGTGTTGGCGTTCGCCTGGTACCCAAGGCACTGAAAATATTGCGCGCAAACAACGCTGACCGCATCGATTACTGCGATTTTTTATCCCAAAAAGACATCCGCGACTACCTCTGGTTTGAACGTGGTGCGTGCGTCGCAACTATCGCCAAGATTGAAGACCCAACCCTCGGCTTTAGCGTGGTGGCGACTGGCCGCTTGGTGTGCTTGTTGCCGCGCAGGCACCGATTGGCCAATCAGGACGAAGTCTCACCGCATGACCTGGCTCGCGAAACATTGATTTCCTTTGAGCCCGGCATGACACATGGCCGCCTGATCGAATCAACCTACAAACGCGCCGGAGCTGACCGCAAGGTCCACATATTTGTACGTTCGGTTGAATCGGCGATCTCCTTTGTGGTCGAAGGCCTCGGTGTGGCCATCGTCGACGAATTCGCGGCCATCGACTGCAATAAGCTCGGACTCGTCGCTGTGCCCATGGCCCATAGCGTCGAGGTTCCTGTCTATGTTTATTGGTCCAAACTGCACCCACGGCCTCGCAGCGTAGTCGAGTTCATTGATGCGTTGAGCGTTTGCAGCCAAGCCAAGACGATGGCGCCTTGACAGCCTGCAAGGGAAAAATATGGCCGGGCTGAATCAGGTCGTCGGGCTTGGCGTTGGGCGCCACCGCAGCCTGCACCGTGCGGGACCGGTCGGCACCAGATCACCCTCGTTTTCCCGGTCTCCAACAGATGACATCACAGCCATGACTTGACAGACGCCACCACCGCATCGGTTGAGATGCCGTAGCGGTCATGCAGGGTCGGCAAGGCACCCGCATCCAAAAACTCATCCGGCAAGCCGATCTGGCGAAACGCCGGATGCACACCAGCGCGCATCAGCTCACCGGCCACGGCTTCACCAAGGCCGCCAATCACACTGTGATTTTCAGCCACCACCACCAGCCGTCCTGGCAGCGCGGCTTCACGCAAGATAGTCGCTGCGTCAAGGGGTTTGAGGGTCGGGACATGCAGCACGGCAGCGTCAATCTGGTCACGTTGCAATGCTTGTGCCGCTTCAAGCGCACGCATGGTCATGAGCCCGGTCGAGATGAACAGTACGTCGCGGCCATCACGGATCATTTTGGCTTTGCCGATTTCAAACTGGTAGCCGTATTCGTCGAGCACCAGTGGCACTTGACCGCGTAGCAAGCGCATGTAGACCGGCCCTTGGTGCGCCGCGATGGCCGGCACAGCCTGCTCGATTTCATGCGCGTCACACGGGTCAATCACCATCATGCCGGGCATGGCGCGCATCAGGGCGAGATCCTCTGCGGCTTGATGGCTGGGGCCGTAGCCAGTGGTCAAGCCTGGCAAGGCACAGACAATTTTCACGTTCAGGTTTTCTTCGGCGATCACCTGGTGCATGAAGTCGTAAGCCCGGCGGGTGGCAAAGACCGCGTAGGTGGTGGCAAAAGGCACCAAGCCTTCCTTGGCCATTCCACCGGCCGCACCCATCAACAACTGCTCGGCCATGCCCATCTGGAAAAAACGTTCCGGGTAGGCCTGGGCAAACAAATGCAGGTCGGTGTATTTGGCCAAGTCAGCCGTCATGCCGACGATCTCGGGGCGCTGTGCGCCAAGCTCGACCAGCGCTTTGCCAAACGGTGCGGCGCGTGTGCGCTGGCCTTCGCTGGCAATCGACGCGATCATGGCGGAAGTGGTCAGTCGGGGCTTCTTGTTCGTCATGGTGTTCATTGCGCAGTGCCCGCGTGTGCGGCGTCAAGATAAGCGATGGCTTGCTGCCATTCGGGTGGGTCAACACGGATAAAGTGGTTCTTCTCGCGCTGCTCCAGAAACGGCACGCCCTTGCCCATTAAGGTGTCAAACAAAATCACACGCGGCTTGGCCTCTGTGCATTCGCGGGCAGCGTCAAAGGCGGCCAACACCGCAGGCAGGTTGTTGCCATCGACACGCTGCACATGCCAGCCGAATGCGGCCCATTTGTCGACCACCGGTTCAAAGCGCATGACCTCGCTGGTGTTGCCGTCGGCTTGCTGCTTGTTCAAATCGACCAGGCAAATCAGATTTGACAAGCCATGGTGCGCAGCCGAAGCAGCGGCTTCCCAGGTCGAGCCTTCGTCAAGCTCGCCGTCAGACATCGAGTTGTAAACAAAGGCTGGGTTATTTTTGAGACGCAACCCGAGTGCCATGCCGACGCCAATGATCAAACCTTGACCCAAGGAACCGCCCGATATTTCCATTCCCGGCGTGTAGGTGGCCATGCCGGACATAGGCAGACGGCTGTCGTCGCTGCCGTAGCTGTCCAGTTCGTCTTCAGGCAGCACACCGGCTTCAATCAGGGCGGCGTAATGGGCGATAGCGTAGTGGCCGTGTGACAGCAAAAATCGGTCACGTCCCTCCCACAGCGGTTCTGCGGCACGCAGCTTGAGCGCGTGCCCGTAAGCCACCGCCAGCACATCGGCCCAACCCAGCGCCTGGCCGATATAACCCTGGCCCTGGACCTCACCCATGCGCAGTGCAAAGCGCCGCACCCGGTAAGCACAGTCGTTCAGTTCAGTCAGATGGCTCATACGCTGTGGCCGGTTTCGTAGTCGTGAATCAGGTCAACTTTGGGTTGCGAGCGACCACCATCAAAATCACTGCGCAGCCAGGCATCAACAATGGCTTTGGCCAGTTCCGGCCCCACCACCCGAGCACCGATGGTGATGATCTGCGCATCATTGCTGCGGCTGGCGCGTTCAGCTGAATAGGTGTCATGGCACTGCGCGGCCCGAATGCCGCGCACCTTGTTGGCAGAAATCGCCATGCCAATGCCCGTACCGCAAAGCAGCAGGGCCCGCTCAAAACCACCACTGGCGACCTGCTCGGCGACGGCGAAGGCGACATCCGGATAGAGCACGGGTTGCGCGTCATGCGTCCCAAAATCCGTCACCTCATGGCCCGCGTCGGTCATGTGTTTTTTCAAAATTTGTTTGAGTTCGTACGCGGCTTCGTCGCAGCCAATGGCTAATTTCATGGGGTTCTTTCGTGAAGGGTCAAACAGACGCGGTCTGCAGCAATCGCTGCAAAGACCCCGCCATGGATTGCAAAATCAAACAGCAAGAGGTAGCGCCGGCATCCAGCACACCGATGGAGCGCGGGCCGAGCCGGGCGGAACGCCCAATGCGCGCCTGCAACGCTTGGGTCGAGTCGCGGCCACGGGCGGCGGCATCAGACATGGCCTGCAAGGCATAGGAGAAATCAGCCGCAGAAGCCTGCGCTGCGCGGTAGGCGTCTAGCGCCGGCAACAAGGTGTCCATCAAGGTTTTGTCACCAACCTTGGCGTTGCCCATGGCCTGCACGTTGGCGACCGCCGCAGCCAATGCATCCCCAAACAAAGCAGCATCAAGCTGGCTGTGTGGTGCCAGTGTGTCGGCCAAGCCTCTGAAAAATTCGCCGTACAAAGGGCCCATGGAACCACCGATATCGTCCATCAGCGCCTTCGAGAGTTGCGTCAGCGCGGCGGGTAACACCAACGCTTTGTCACCCAAGGCGTCAAGCCGCGCGGCGCATCCGCTAAAGCCCTTGGCCATGTTGATGCCGTGGTCGCCGTCACCGATCAAGCCGTCAATCTCGCTCAGGTATTGGCGATTGGCGACGATGCTGGTGATCAGCTCTCGCACCAATCCACCGCTGCGCGCCAGTGGGATGGCTGGGCCTATAACAAGACGCGGCGCGCTAGCCGTAGATGAAACGGCCGCAACAGTCTGCCCTGTCAGCGCCGCATTACCGCCCAACCGTCCGCTGTAACGACGCTCTGCGGCTAGGCTGCCGTTGACCGTCAGACCGACTGATTGGCAAGGCTCGGTCAAGCAAGATGCCAGTTCATCGTCGAGTTTCATGAGCGTCAAGGTGACGCCCATCATCTCCAGCGACGAGAACAGATTGCCAACTTGTTTGAAGGCAATGCTGATGCCGTGCGCCTCAAGGCGCTGCGCCAGCTCGCCGTACAAAATGTATTGCTCCATGAGCGGTGTCGCACCCAAGCCGGACACCAGCAACGCCACGCGGTCGCCCGCCGCAAACGGCAAGTCGGGCAGCACCGCGGCCAGCATCAACTCGGCCATCTCAGCTGCGGTCGCCGTGGGCCGCACATCAATGCCAGGCTCGCCATGGTGGCCAATACCCACTTCCATGTTGCCGTGCTCAATCGTGAAGTTGGCCTTGCCAACCGCCGGAATCACACAGGCCGACAAGCCGATGCCAATGCTGCGGGTGTTGTCGATGGCCTTCTGCGCAGCCGCAATCACTTGCGCCAACGAGCCGCCACGCGCCGCCACTGCAGCGCCGACCTTCCACATGAAAATCTCACCCGCCACGCCGCGACGTTTCCCCTCGTCGCCCTTGGCGGCCGAAGCCACGTCGTCGTTGGCGACCACTGTCTGAACCACGATGCCCTGGGCCGATGCCATTTGCATGGCCATCTTCACATTCATGTTGTCGCCAGCGTAGTTGCCGTACAAACAGGCGACGCCGGCACCGCCGTCAGCAGCCTGCATGGCATCCAAAAAACTGCAGGCGGTAGGCGATGAAAAAATTTCGCCGACGGCCACAGCATCCAGCAAGCCGTCGCCGACATAACCCAAAAACGCCGGCTCATGGCCCGAACCGCCGCCGCTGATGACACCGACCTTGCCGCGCTCCGGCACTTGCACCCGCTGCACCACGCGGGCATTGGTAGCTGAAACACAAAGGGTGCCGGCATGCGCTTGGAGCCAGCCTTTGAGCATGTCCTCGACCACTTGGTCGGGGTTGTTGATGACGCGGTTCATGGCGGGCCTTCCACTTTCAATGAGCCGTCGTCAGCGGGTTCAGGTGTTGCTGTACAAAGGCTAACGCCGGTTTCAGCACCGCCTCTATGTCGGCCAGTGGCACGCGATATGGCGAGCGACTGGGTTGCGCACTGGGCAAGCGGTGTAGGCGCAGCGGGACCTCGATCGACAAGTTCAGCGCCGTCTCGGCAACAGCCTGCAGAATGCGTGCGCAGTCAATGCTGCCCTGCCCTAGCGGCGTGAAAAAGTAGCCACTGGCGTCACGCCGAACATCTTTGATGTGGGTGTGCAAACACAAAGGCATGGCGGCCAACGCATCGGCCACCGGCGAGACGCCTGGGCGGTGCGAGATGGTGTTCCCAGCGTCGTAATTCAAACCCACCATGGGATGGCCGATCTCTGCCAACAGCGCGGGGCCATCGCTGGCCGTGTTAAGCAGATTGTCAGAGCCATCGCCCGGATTTTCTAACCCGATCTTCAGACCGATGGATTCCGCATGACGAGCCAGCACCTCGATGTTGGCGGTGAAAATTTTTTTCAGTCGGCGCGCAGCAGCGTTGGTGTTGATGACTTCGGCACCAAGCGCACGCGCAAAATCCATGCGCCCACGAAAAACCTCGACCGCGTCATCACGCCCGAGGTCGATGTGCGATGAAAAGGCATGGCAGATGATTCCGCTGTCAGCCAACCAGCGCTTCCACTGCTGGGCCTGCGCGGGCGTGAAAGCAGACTCGTCAAACGGCTCTGTGTAGCCGACGATGAAGGCTGGCTCAACGTGCGTGGCGCCGATGGATGCCAAACTTTCGAGCATGCGCGGTGGCTCATAGCCGTCGTAAGGTGCTCCAGAAATAGAGACAATATGTTGGGCTGACGCGCTAGCGCTGGTTGAAATTGAAGGACTCATGCTGTCGTTTTCAGTGGAGGGTCAACCAAGGCAGGTAGGCAAAACCCAGCAACAGTCCGATGGCGACGACGTAGAACGGAATCAGTTCCTTCACCACGTCGCCGATGCGTACGCGGGCGATGGTGCTGGTAATGAACAGCGTGGTCCCGATCGGCGGGTGGTACAGCCCGATCGACAGATTGACGATCATCATGATGCCCAGCTGGATCGTGTCCATGCCCACAGCCGCAGCCAAAGGCACAAACATAGGAGTCAGCAGGAGTACCGCAGCAGGCAAGTCAATGAACATGCCCGTGGCCAACATGATCAGGTTCATCGCCAGAATGATCAGCCAGGGTGACTGCAAGGTTTCCTTGGCGTAGCGCGTGAACTCCGCCGGCAACTGCTCGTAGGTGACGATCCAACCCACGATGCTGGAAGCCATGATGATGAGCAACACCACACCGGTTGAAATACCCGCTTCAATCGCCGCGGCGCGAACCTTCGCCACCGTCAGGTCGCGGTAGATCACTCCCGCTACCACCAAGGCGTAGAGCGTGGACATCACGCTCACCTCGGTCGGGGTGGCAATACCAAAGCGCAGGAAGATGATGATGAGAACTGGCATGGCCAGCGCCGGTCCGGTCTGCACGAGTTGCACCCAGAATGCCGGCCATTCGAATGGCGTGGTGTCGCGCGGGAAGTTGCGTCGACGGCC
>CANFWI010000005.1 GCA_947450675.1 Comamonadaceae bacterium
CGCCCAAGCGGCCACGCGCGGGATTGGCCCCGCCCTCGACGTCGCCTTTCGCGGCGGTGCCATCACCGGCATGCTGGTGGTCGGACTCGGGCTGCTGGGTGTCACCGGTTTTTACTGGTTTTTGGTCGGCAACGGCAACTACACACCGACCGCGAATCTGGCCAACCTGCTGAACCCGCTGATCGGTTTTGCTTTCGGCTCGTCGCTGATCTCGATCTTTGCGCGACTCGGCGGCGGCATCTTCACCAAGGGCGCTGATGTCGGCGCAGACTTGGTCGGCAAGGTTGAAGCCGGTATCCCTGAAGACGACCCGCGCAACCCGGCCGTGATTGCTGACAACGTCGGTGACAACGTCGGCGACTGCGCCGGCATGGCCGCTGATTTGTTTGAAACCTACGCCGTGACACTGATCGCCACCATGGTGCTGGGCGCCCTGATGGTCACGGGCGCGGGCACCGCCGCCGTGGTGTATCCGTTGGCGCTGGGTGCGGTGTCCATCATCGCGTCCATCATCGGCTGCTTCTTCGTCAAAGCCACACCCGGCATGACCAACGTCATGCCCGCGCTGTACAAAGGCTTGGCCGTCGCCGGCGGTTTGTCGCTGATCGCCTTTTACTTCGTCACCACCTGGCTGATGCCTGACAGCGCCATCAAAGCGGTTGGCAGCCAAATGGCCTTGTTCGGTGCCTGCACGGTCGGCTTGGTGTTGACCGGTGCGCTGGTCTGGATCACCGAGTACTACACCGGCACCCAGTACCCGCCGGTCAAGCACATTGCCCAGTCGTCGACCACGGGCCACGGCACCAACATCATTGCTGGCCTTGGCGTGTCCATGCGCTCAACCGCCTGGCCGGTGGTGTGTGTCTGCATCGCGATCTGGGTGTCCTACCAATTGGCCGGGCTGTATGGCATTGCGATTGCCGCGACCTCCATGCTGAGCATGGCCGGCATTGTGGTGGCACTTGACGCTTACGGCCCAATCACCGACAACGCCGGCGGCATCGCTGAAATGGCCGATATGCCGGCCAGTGTGCGCGCCGTGACCGATCCGCTGGACGCTGTCGGCAACACCACCAAAGCCGTGACCAAAGGCTACGCCATCGGCTCGGCCGGCTTGGCCGCGCTGGTGCTGTTTGCTGACTACACGCACAAACTCGAAGCCTACGGCAAAGCCATCAGCTTTGACTTGAGCAACCCGATGGTCATCATCGGTCTCTTCATTGGCGGCCTGATTCCCTACTTGTTCGGGGCCATGGCGATGGAAGCCGTGGGCCGCGCAGCCGGTGCGGTGGTGGTCGAAGTGCGACGTCAGTTCCGCGATATCAAAGGCATCATGGAAGGCACCGGCAAGCCCGAGTACGACACCTGCGTCGACATGCTGACCAAAGCCGCGATCAAAGAAATGATGATCCCTTCGCTGCTGCCCGTCGTCGTGCCGATTTTGGTCGGTCTGCTGCTCGGCCCCGCCGCTTTGGGCGGCTTGCTGATGGGCACCATCGTCACCGGTCTTTTTCTGGCCATCTCAATGTGCACCGGCGGCGGTGCCTGGGACAACGCCAAGAAATACATTGAAGACGGCCACCACGGCGGCAAAGGCTCCGAGACGCACAAAGCCGCCGTCACCGGCGACACCGTGGGCGACCCCTACAAAGACACTGCGGGCCCCGCCATCAATCCGTTGATCAAGATCATCAACATCGTGGCTCTCTTGATCGTGCCGTTGATGATGAAGTTACACAGCTGATATTCAGCGCTCATTGAGACGTTAAAAAGCCCGCTTGATGCGGGCTTTTTAACGTCTGTAAATCAAGTGACTTTGAGCACTTGCAACGGCGCTCGACTGAGTTCGTTGTTGAGGTGAACGAATTTTTTAAGCAGCCGGCTGAACTCGATGTTTTCTTCTGGTGACAACTTGGCCAGCATCTTGTCGCGCAGTTCCACTACCGACGGCGCCATGCTCGCCAAGGCGTCTGAGCCGTCTGGCGTCAGCGTCAAACAACGCCGACCACGTGGCAAGACCTCGCGCTGGACCCAGCCCTTGGCCTCTAGCCGGACCGCGATGTCGGCCGTGGTCGACTTGTCGAGTGCCACCAAACCCGCCAAAGTCAGCTGGTCAATGCCGGGAACCACTTGCAACATCCTCAGCACAGCGTATTGCGTTGGCGTGATGTCCAGTTGAATCGTTTCACGAAACATGGACACCGAGATTTGCTGCGCCCGCCGGACCAGATGGCCGAGCTCATCATGGAGATCCAAGCCTAAAGCGTCGTTCATGGCATTTGACACAACAGCCGAAAAACTAAATGTCCAAGACCAAACGCGCAGACTTTGAACGCGAGCAGCAGGGTAAAAATTGATCGTTGGCAGCCTGCTCCTCAGGCGTCAAGTACATGTCACGGTGGTCAGGCACACCCTCGATCACGCGCGTCAGGCAGGTTCCGCACACGCCCTGCTCGCAGGAGCTGAAGACCTGGACGCCCGCCGCCGACAGCGCCTGCAAAATCGTTTGGTCGCTGTCGACGGTGACGATCAGACCTGAGCTTGCCACCTGAACTTCAAAGCTTTCATCTGTCGCGATGGGTGAAACATCTGCACCAAAAAACTCAGCGTGCAGTTGTGCATCGCTCCAACCGTTGCTGCGCGCCGTGTCCAAAACAGCGTTCATAAAGCCTGTGGGGCCGCAGACATACAAGTGAACACCCGCCTCCGGACGCACCAACAACGCGGCCATGTCCAGCTTTTGCGCGGGACCGGCATCGTCAAAGTGAAACGCGACTTTGCCCGCTAGACCAGACTCAGCCATGCGCTCTCGAAAGGCAGTGCGATCGGCAGAACGCGTGCAGTAATGCATCTCAAAATCAGCGCCCATGCTGGACAGCCGCTCCGCCATGCACAAAAGAGGCGTCACGCCAATACCGCCCGCCAGCAGCAGATGCCGCTGAGCGTCATGCGCCAGCATGAAGTGATTTTTAGGCGCACTGATTTGCAATTCGTCACCCACCTTGACCTGCTCGTGCATGGCTTTGGAGCCGCCGCGCGAATGGGCGTCTTTCAGCACCGCAATTCGGTAGCGGTGGTTTTCACCCGGGTTGTTGAACAGCGAATACTGCCGAACCAGACCACCAGGCAAGTGCACATCCACATGCGATCCGGCAGAAAAAACCGGCAGCGACTCGCCGTCGGCGGCGACCAAATCGAAGCTGTCAATGTCCAAGGCTTCGGTGTTTTTTTGAGCGACCCGAACGGTCAAAGTGGCATTCAGCATGAGGAGCTCCTTAAGCGTTCGAGTCCGGGGTTTGACCTTCTGCCACCAGCAAACGGTCAATCACCTTGCGGGATTGAATGCCGCCCGTGTCAATGTTCAGCTTGAGCAGTTTGCGCTGCGGCCACAGGGTCAAGTTTTTTTGCTGACGCTCTAACATGTCCAAGTCCTCACTGAAGATTTTTCCTTGACCTTCACGAATCGCAGCAGTCAATGCCTCGTCATCCGGCTTGAACTTGCGCGCCATGCCCCAAAAATACCAAATCGATGTTTCAGTTTCGGGGGTGATGAAGTCGGTGACGACGCTGTAGACCTTGTGTTCAGCCGGTGCGTTGTAGCCGTCATGCCCCAAGTGCGCTACGCCCACCTCGATCATCACGTTGCTGGGCGGGCTAAAACGGCAGACCTGCCAGCGATCGACCAAGACATCGTCAGCCAGGTGATTGCCGCGCAAGGCGAGCTTCCAAAACGGTGGCGGCTCCACGGAATTCATGAAGCGACTCGTCACCACCGTGTCGCCGTCAACCGTGGTTTTGCAAGGTGTCTCGTCGATTTCCCGCTGGCCAATGCTGTTGGCATGCACGTAGGTCTCATGCGTCAGGTCCATCAGGTTGTCGACCATCAGCCGGTAATCACAATTGATGTGGTACAGACCTCCACCAAAAGCCCATTCCGGGTTGCCATACCAGTCTTGCACCGGAATCGTCTGGGCGTCCGCCAGACCGGCCTCGCCCGGCCAGACCCAGATAAAACCGTAACGCTCTTCGACGGGGTAACTGCGAATCGCCGGAAAGCCCTGCACGCGCTGCCCGGGCATCCCCAAGGTCTTGCCCTCGCAACCCATTTCCAAGCCGTGGTAGCCGCAGACCAATCGGCCCTCTTTGACAAAACCCAGCGACAGCGGCGCACCCCGATGCGGACAAAAGTCTTCCAGGGCCGCGACACGATTTTCTTGGCCGCGGTAAAACACAATGCGCTCGCCGCAAATCATGCGGCTCAAGGGTTTGGCCTCCAACTCCTCAGCCGTGGCGGCCACATACCAAGTATTTTTAGGGAACATAAAAACTTTCAATTAAATGAAATGAGCGGAAATGAGCACACCGTGAATTGACGGTAAGTGTACTGAATCTATGCATTCCATTCCAAGAAAGATCAAGAAATCCAATCCGGAAAGCGCTTTTTCATGTCCTTGACAAAAGACAGCGTACCGGCGAGGTGCCGCCGCAAAGCGGCTTCAGCGGCGGCCGCATCTCGCTGCTCCAGCGCTGCGAGAATGTCCCTGTGGTCTTGTACGATCGCCTGCGCCTTGCCCTTGGCAGGCAGGTTCAGGTGGCGCAAGCGATCAACGTGACCGCTTTGCTTGCGCACCAAACTCCACAAAGAACTGACCTGCGCAGCGTCGTACATCTCTTTGTGAAATGCCACATCAGCTGCGGCCAACCGAGGCACGTCGAGTGGCGTCAATGCAGACTCTTGCACGCCCATGTGGAACTTCAAACGCTGCATCAGGGCGCTGTGGTCAGGGGCTGGCAATTCACACAGCGTTTTGAGGATTTCAATCTCAATGGCGCGACGCAAAAAATGCGCCTCCAAGGCGGCCGACAGATCAATCCGGCTGACGACGGTCGCATGTTGCGGAAATATATCGACCAATTGCTCTTCGCCCAAACGAATCAAGGCATCGCGAATGGGCGTCTGGCTGATGCCGAAGTGTTCGGCCAATTCAGCCCGCTGCAACACCGTACCGGGCTCCAGCTGAACGGAAACGATGGACTCGCGCAGCGCTTCAAAAACCTGCGGCGCTGACTGCCGGGTCCGGTCTAGCTTCAGCGGCGGTAATTTGTCCAACCCATTCATAGCTTCCTTGAAACACCTTTTGATGCGTGCGGTGATAGCGCAAAACTTCCAAAATCATAGCATTGACGCACTAATATATTAGTGCTTTAATTCGAGATGCGCCAGCCACAAAAACAAAAAAAATCAGCCTTGAGGTGGTTCGAGATTCAGACATTCAATGCTTTCAACAGGAGACAAACCATGTTCAAAACCCAGCAGTTCAACCCGCGCAAGCGGTTGATTCTTCAAGCCTTGCCCTGGTTGTTCATCGGTGCAAGCGCGCTCAACGCGCATGCCCAAACAGCTTGGCCAAGCAAGCCCGTGACCGTCGTCGTCCCCTTTGCCGCAGGCGGAGGAACCGACATCGGTGCGCGCATTTTGGCGCAGCGTCTGTCCATCTTGTGGGGCCAACCCGTATTGATTGACAACAAAGGTGGCGCCGGCGGTAACGTCGGCTTGGACGCCGTCGCACGCGCCAAGCCTGACGGCTACACCCTGCTGACGGGCAACGTCGGCACGCAGTCGATCAACCCAACGCTTTACAAAAAACTCAGCTACAACCCAGACACCGCATTTGTACCGCTGGGTCAGTTTGCAGAGCTGCCTTTCGTGCTGGCCGTCACAGCCACTTTGCCGGTCAAAAACGTCAAGGAATTGGTCGACATGGCCAAGGCCCAGCCGGACAAACTGACCTACGCCAGCTCGGGCAGCGGCGGCTCGCCGCACCTCTCGGCCGAGACCTTCAAGATCGCCACCAACACGAAAATTCTGCACATTCCCTACAAAGGCGGCGGCGCGGCCATGACCGACTTGATGTCGGGCAATGTCGACATGATTTTTGCGTCGGTGCTGGAAACCTCGGGTTTCATCAAGGCCGGCAAACTCAAGGCGCTGGCCATCACCAGCAAGAACCGTGTGTCGGCCATGCCTGACGTTCCCACCTTGCAAGAGAGTGGCGTCACGGGAGCCGAGTCGGGTTCATGGATTGGCTTGTTAGCGCCAGCCGGCACGCCCAAAGAGATCGTCGACAAGATCTCGCAAAGCCTGCAACAGGCCGTGGCGATGCCAGACATTCAGCAGCAATTGCTGGCTCAGGGTGCCATCGCCAAAGGCGGCACAGCCGCCGATTTTGCACAACTCATCGCGACCGACCGCAAGCGCTACGCACGCATCATCATTGACAACAAATTGACCGCCGACTGAGAAACCCATCATGAACATTCGCCGCTTATTCCTGACTTCTTCCGCCCTGATCGCCTTATCAGCACTCGGCATCCAAGCTCACGCCGCCAGCTGGCCGACCCAGCCATTGCGCATCGTCGTACCGTTTGCTGCGGGTGGAACCTCCGACGTCATTGCGCGCCTGATGAGCAAGCCTTTGAGCGACGCGCTGGGTGTGCCGGTGTTGATCGACAACCGAACCGGTGCTGCTGGCAACATTGGCGCCGCTTACGTGGCGAATGCCACCGACAACCACACCGTGCTGCTGACCGACCTCGGCTCGCTGGCGATCAGTCCGCTGGTGACCAAAGACCTGCCGTTCAAACCGAGTGACTTGCAAGGCGTGGCCATGCTGGCCTATTCACCGCACTTGCTGGTGGCGCACCCGGGTGTTGCCGCCAACAACCTGAAGGAACTGGTGGCGCTGTCACAAACCACCAAGATCAATGTCGCCTCTTCTGGCACGGGCACACCCAATCACCTCGGCATCGTTGAGATCGCGCTGGAGACCGGCATGAAGTGGCAGCATGTGCCCTACCGCGGCGGTGCGCAATCATTGAATGACACGGCAGCCGGCACCACGCAGATTGTTCTGAATGGCATGCTGGCGACGATGCCGCTGGTACAAGGCGGCAGGCTCAAGGTCATCGGTATTTCAAGGGCGACGCGTATGCCACTGGTCAGCCACATTCCGACCATCGCCGAGCAAGGTGTGAAGAACTTCGAGTCCGGCACTTATCAAGGGGTCACCGCATCATCAAAAATGTCGCGTCAGGCGATTGAGCGGCTGAACACAGAGATGATCCGCATCATCCGTTCGCCTGAGATGCGCGCCCGATTGCTGCAAGCCGGTGCGGAGGTCATGACCTCAACGCCCATCGAGACCACCAACTTCATCGCCAAGGACCGGTTGCGCTGGGCCAACGTGATCCAGCGGGCGGGCGCCGAGCTTGAAGGCACCCAATGAAATGCACAACTCACCGATGAGCGACGCCACATTGAGCAAGACCACTTTTCACAGCACGGCCGCGCTGGAGCAGTTTGCCGCAGCCCTGTTCACCCAAGTCGGCATGGACAAAGACAAGGCGCAAACGCTGGGCCGGTTTTTGGTTTTAACGGATGCGATGGGTCGCCGAACCCATGGCTTGGCCATGGCCGGCCTGTATTTGGCAGACATTGAAAAAGGCGGCATGACGCTCCGCGGTGAGCCAGAAGTCATCAAGGACAACGGCATCAGCGTGGTCTGGGACGGCGGCTACTTGCCCGGCCTGTGGCTGGTCAACAAGGCCATTGAAGAAGCGATTGTGCGCGCCCAAAAGCACGGTATCGCCGCCTACGCCATCCGCAAAAGCCACCACATCGGTTGCTTGGCTGCGCTGGTGAAGCAAGCCGCAGACCGCGGTTTTATCGCGCAAATATCCAATTCAGATCCGGCCGGTGCGCGCGTCGCGCCCTACGGCGGATGCGAGGCTTTGTTCACGCCGAATCCGATGGCGATGGGCTATCCCGGCGCGCACAACCCGGTGCTGATTGACATCTGCGCCTCCATCACCACCACCTCCATGACGCGGCAGACCTTTGCGGCCGGTCAGCAGTTCGAGCACCCTTGGTTGCTGGACGCACAGGGCACGCCCACGCGTGACCCGGCGGTGCTGGAAAACACACAAGCGCGGGGGTCCCTGCAACTATTGGGCGGTCAAGAATACGGCCACAAGGGCTTCGGTCTGGCGCTCGGCATCGAAGCGCTGTCGCAAGGTCTGTCAGGCCATGGCCGCAAAGACGCACCCAAGCGCTGGGGCGGCAATGTGTTTTTGCAAGTCATTGACCCAGAGCTGTTCGCCGGCCGTGACGCTTTCACCGAACAGATGGACTACCTGTCCGAGCGCTGCCGCACGAACAAACCGATTCACGCTGACAGGCCTGTGCGCTTGCCCGGCGACCAAGCGGCTGTCGGCGTCGAAAAAGCCCAACGCCAAGGTCTGAGCTATGACAGCCAGACATGGCAAGGTCTGGCTGAATGGGCCGACAAACTCAAAGTGGCGCTGCCTGTTTCAGTCTGAAAACCCACAACCAAAAACAACTCCCATGACCCAAAAAACCTACGAAGAACTGCGCAGCGCGCGCTGGATGGCACCTGACGATGTGCGCTCTTTTGGCCACCGTTCACGCGTGATGCAACTGGGTTACGGCCCAGAAGACTGGGTTGGCAAACCCATGATCGCGATCATCAACACCTGGAGCGACATCGGCACGTGCCACGGTCACTTCAAGCAACGCGTTGAAGACGTCAAACGCGGCATCTTGCAAGCCGGTGGATTCCCGATCGAGCTGCCGGCGATTTCGCTGTCCGAGGCCATCGTCAAGCCGACCACCATGTTTTACCGCAACTTGCTGGCGATCGAAACCGAAGAGTTGCTGCGCAGCCACCCGATCGACGGCGCGGTGCTGATGGGCGGCTGTGACAAGACCACGCCGGGCCTGATCATGGGAGCGCTCAGCGCCGGTTACCCCTTTATTTACATGCCGGCCGGCCCGATGCAAAGTGGCAACTGGAAAGGGCAAGTGCTGGGCTCCGGTTCAGACACCTGGAAATACTGGGACGAAAGACGTGCCGGCAAAATCACAGCCAAACAATGGATTGAAGTCGAAGGCGGCATCGCCCGCAGCCACGGCCACTGCATGACGATGGGCACCGCCAGCACCATGACCGGCATTGCCGAGGCGTGTGGCTTGACGCTGCCGGGCGCCTCGTCGATTCCGGCGACCGACTCCAACCACGTGCGCATGGCAGCCGATTGCGGCCGGCGCATAGTGGACATGGTTTGGGAAGACCTGACACCGGCCAAATTGCTCAGCCGTTCGTCGTTTGAAAACGCCATCACCGTGGCCATGGCCATGGGCTGCTCGACCAACGCCATCATCCACTTGGTGGCGATGTCGCGCCGCGCCGGTGAGCACTGCGCCGTGGGCTTAGAAGACTTTGACGCGGCCAGTCGCAAGGTGCCGGTGATCGCCAACATCCGGCCGAGTGGCGACACCTACTTGATGGCCGACTTCTATTTTGCGGGCGGCATGCGCGCCATGATGAACGTGCTCAGAGACCATTTGCAGCTTGACGCCATGACCGTCACCGGCCAAACCGTCGGCACCAACCTAGAAGGTGCCGAGGTCTACAACGACGACGTCATAAGGCCGCTGTCGAACCCGATTTATGCCGAAGGTGCGCTGGCTGTGCTCAAGGGCAACCTGGCACCCGATGGCTGCGTCATCAAGCCCAGCGCCTGCGCGCCACACCTCTTCAAACACACCGGCCCGGCGCTGGTGTTTGACGACTACCCAAGCATGAAAAAAGCCATTGACGACCCAGACCTCGACGTCACGGCAGACCACATCATGATCTTGCGCAACGCCGGACCGCAAGGCGGCCCAGGCATGCCTGAATGGGGCATGCTGCCGATCCCGACCAAGCTGGTCAAGCAAGGCGTGAAAGACATGCTGCGCATCTCGGACGCCCGCATGAGCGGCACCAGCTACGGCGCTTGCATCTTGCATGTGTCGCCAGAGGCCTACATCGGCGGCACGCTGGCCCTCGTCAAAACGGGCGACCTGATCAGCGTCGATGTAGCGGCCCGCAGCATTCACCTTAACGTCAGCGACGCAGAACTGGCCGCGCGCAAAGCAGCGTGGGTGCAACCGCCCAAACGCTTCGCGCGGGGTTACGGCTGGATGTTCAGCCAACACATCATGCAGGCCGACCAAGGCTGTGACTTTGACTACCTTGAAACCTCGTTTGGCGCACCTGTCGGCGAGCCTGAAATTTACTGAACCACACTTTAAAACCAACACACCCACAGGAACTCACCATGGCTCTCAGCAACAGCACCCGCGACAAACTCAAAACCGTCAGCACCGCCACTTTGTGCAGCGCACTCTTCAAGCGCGGACTGCGCAACCAGTTCATTCAGAACGTGCACCCGCTCAACGCCAACCTGCCGAACATGGTCGGCGAGGCTTTCACGCTGCGCTACATTCCGGCCCGTGAAGACCTGAACCCGATGACCGTGTTCCAAAATCCCAACCATCCGCAACGTGTGGCGATCGAGCAATGTCCGGCCGGCGCGGTGATGGTCTTTGACAGCCGCAAAGACGCGCGGGCCGCGTCAGCGGGTTCGATCCTGATCGCGCGTTTGATGGTGCGCGGCGTCGCGGGTGCGGTGACTGACGGCGGTTTTCGCGACTCGCCCGACATCGCCGCCCTGCCCTTTCCGACCTACCACCAGCGGCCGTCGGCACCCACCAATCTGACACTGCACCAAGCGCTGGACATCAACGTGCCGATTGGCTGCGGTGACGTGGCCGTGTTCCCCGGTGACGTGATGGTCGGCGACAAAGAAGGTGTCTTCGTGATCCCCGCACACTTGGCCGATGAAGTGGCCGACGAAGCGGTCGAGATGACCGCGTTTGAAGACTTTGTGACCGAAGAAGTCCTCAAGGGCCGGGCGACGATTGGCCTGTACCCGCCGACCGAGCAACAGTCGAAAGACGACTTTGCGGTGTGGCGCCAAGTCAAAGGCCGTTAACCCAGATCAGATCAGATCAGATCACAGCGCTTGCGGCAAGGCCAGCCCGGCCGCCAGTGCCGCTGGCCGCAACGCATCCATCACCCCAGCAGTCAAAGAAACGCCGTCGGCCACAGCTTGCCGCTGGCGCACCATCGCATGCTCACCCGGCAAGCGCACAGGGGGGCGGCCCGGCAAGGGCTTATTGGCATGGCAGGCGTCCACCAACCATTGCGATTGACGCGTGAAAGCATCCAGCCCGGCAAACGCAGCGGGGTCGGTCACCTGCAAATAAATATTGACGGTTGTGCCCTGCGGTTGGTCTACGCGGCCCTGCCCTGACAGACCCTGCGTCAGTGCCTCGGCTAGCAGGGCCATGCCATACCCCTTGTGGCCGTGGTCAAAACCACCGACCGGCAGCAGCGAACCACCACCGCTGACGACCGCGTTCGGGTCATCGCTGGGTTGGCCGTCAGCGTCCATCGCCCACTTCGCCGGAAAGCGTTCGCCGCGCGCGACCAATTGGCGGGCGCTGTTGAGCGTGGTGATGGAGGAGCTGACGTCCAGCAAGATGGGATCGCCATGGGTGGGAATACCGGCCGCAATCGGATTCGGTGAGAACAATGGCTCGGTGCCTCCAAACGGCGCCACGCCGCGTGCAGCCGGTGACGAGCAGACCAGCTGCACCAACAAGCCGCGTTCCGTCAGGCGCGGCAGGTAGACCGCGAGAGCACCCGTGTGATGGCTGTTGGCAATCGCCACGGTCACCACGCCGTGTTGATCAATGCGCTCCAAAGCTGTGTCAATGGCACGCGAGATCAACCAAGACCCGGGCAGACGCAGCCCATCCCAAGTGATGCAAGCCCCGCGGTCATTGACCACGCGCATGTCGCCATTGATCGCCATGACGCCGCTTTTCACGGCCTCCAGATACCAGGCGGCCAAGGCCAGACCGTGGGTGCTGTGGCCCATGCTGTCGGCGGTGATCAAGGAATCGGCAATCGCCTCGGCCTTGTTGTCGTCCATGCCCGTGGCCCGGAACAAAGCAGTGATGAAGCGTGTGAGTTCGGGCAGCGCGTAACGCGGGGAAATATCTGTGTTGCTTGTCATGTGATAGAGCATCGCTGGGTTGATAGCCAATGGATCGAAAGTCGCCAGCGGCGACTGACATGGGGTCTGAGGCACTGACGAGATCGTAACCCGAGGACGCCTTTCAAGAGCACAAATGATGACCGTGCCGACGGTATTCAATCTGACCGTGTGTCATGCCAGCGACACGCCTGCCAACAAGGGTTTTGTCCGCGATTTCTGTCTCGGACCCCAGCGATGATGTAAATTCAAGGACAAGTCTCATATGTCAGAAAAAATTATCCCCATCGCGGACATCCGCTACGCCAGCCGTGTGCCTCACGTGCCGGCCCACATCTCAACGCCCACCGGTCTGCTGGCGGACACCTTGGGCCGACCCTTGCGCGACTTGCGTATCAGCGTGACAGACCGCTGCAACTTTCGGTGCAGCTATTGCATGCCGCGCGAGGTCTTTGACAAGGATTACGCCTTTCTGCCGCAATCCTCGCTGCTGAGCTTTGAGGAAATTGCCCGTCTGGCGCGGATTTTTGTGGCCAACGGTGTCGAAAAAATTCGGCTGACCGGTGGCGAGCCGCTGCTGCGCAAAAACCTCGAAGTGCTGGTCGAGATGCTGGCCAAGATCCAAACGCCCAGCGGTCAACCGCTGGACATCACGCTGACCACCAATGCATCGCTGCTGGCGAAAAAAGCCCAAAGCCTGAAAGACGCCGGACTGCAGCGCGTGACCGTCAGCTTGGACGGGCTGGACGACGCGATTTTCAGGCGCATGAACGACGTCGATTTTCCGGTCGCCGATGTACTCAAGGGCATCGAAGCGGCGCAGCGGGTTGGCTTGGCGCCGATCAAGGTCAACATGGTCGTCAAGCGCGGCACCAATGACGCCGAAATCTTGCCCATGGCGCGCCACTTTCGCAATTCTGGGGTTGTTCTTCGCTTCATTGAATACATGGACGTCGGTGCCACCAACGGCTGGCGCATGGACGAAGTGCTGCCGTCCGCTCAAGTGATTGAACGACTGAAAACCGAATTCCCCCTGCTAGCCGTGAAGGCCAACTACGCCGGCGAAACCGCCGAGCGCTGGCGCTACGCGGATGGCGGCGGCGAAGTCGGCGTCATCAGCAGCGTGACGCACGCTTTTTGCGGCGACTGCAACCGGGCCCGACTGTCGACCGAAGGCAAACTCTTTTTGTGCCTGTTCGCCAGCCAAGGGCAAGACTTGCGTGCCTTGTTGCGCGGCGACTTTTCGGACGACCAAATCGGCGGCGCAGTCGGCCATATCTGGCAGTCGCGCACCGACCGGTATTCAGAGATGCGTGCAGCGCTGCCCGCAGACGCCTCGCCACCGGACACCGGACGGCGGGTTGAGATGAGTTATATCGGCGGCTAACCAATTTAAAACATGATTGATATTTCAGAAATTACCGGGCTCATCTTGGCTGGTGGGCGCGGTTCGCGCATGGGCGGGGTTGACAAGGGCTTGCAGAATTTCAACGACGTGCCGCTGGCTTTGCACACACAGTTGCGACTGAGCCCGCAGGTCGGTGATCTCCTCATCAATGCGAATCGGAATCTGGCGGCGTACGAATCGTTTGGTGTGCCGGTCTGGCCAGATGCTGCCAGCTTGGGTGACTTCGCCGGACCGCTGGCGGGCTTTTTAACGGGCCTAGAGCGCTGCGAAACCGCCTTCATGATGACCGTGCCCTGCGACACACCGCTGTTCCCGCACGACCTCGTGGCGCGTCTCGCAGCAGCACTCGAAGCCGAAGGCGCTGACATCGCCATGGCGGCGGCGCGAGAAGAAGATGGGCAGCTGCGCGCTCAACCGGTGTTTTGCCTGATGCACTCCGAACTGCTCGAAAGCCTGGTGAGCTTCACGCACGGCGGCGGCCGCAAAATCGACGCATGGACCGCCCTGCACAAAACCGTGCTGGTGCCGTTTGACCAGCCCAACGACGACCCAAAAGCATTCATCAACGCCAACACGCTGGCTGAACTGCATCAGCTCGAAAGCCGCTGAACCGCTGAACCGACAAGATGTTGCAACCCTCTTGATGCCAAGACCATGAAAACAATTGCGCAGATTGCCGCCGAGCTGCAAGGTTACGACCCTCAAGCGTTGCCCGCCAAGGCGGTGCTCGACTTTTTGCAGCGGCTGGTGACACCCGTCACCGAAAGCACTGAGCTGCCGCTGTTTGACTCGCTGGGCAAGGTGCTGTCTGCCGATGTCATTTCACCGATGGACGTGCCGCCGCACGACAACTCGGCGATGGACGGTTATGCCTTTGACGGCCGCCAATTGCAAGCCAACACCCCGCTCCAACTGAGAGTCGTTGGCACTGCGCTGGCCGGCAAAGCCTGGATCGGTGAAGCCGGTCTGGGCGACTGCGTGAAGATCATGACCGGGGCCATCATGCCGGTTGGTTTAGACACAGTGGTGCCCCAAGAAATGGTCACGCAGCTCGAACCCTTGAACGGCGAAACTACCTTTGTGCTCATCCCACCGGGTCTGCTCAAGCCCGGTGACAACCGGCGGCTGCGCGGTGAAGACTTGGCGCAAGGCCGCCCGGCACTCCTCAAAGGCCAAGTCATCACGCCAGCCCGACTCGGCTTGGCCGCCTCGCTGGGTTTGCCCTGTCTGCCTTGCTGGCGGCCCTTGCGTGTGGCTTATTTTTCAACTGGCGACGAAATCCTGTCGCTGGGTGAACCGCCGCGTGAAGGCGCCGTCTATGACAGCAACCGTTACACCACCTTTGGCCTGTTGAAGCGACTCGGCTGCGAGGTGATTGACATGGGCGTGGTCAAAGACGATCCCGCCTTGCTGGAAGCTGCCTTCCGATCTGCAGCGGCGCAAGCTGACGCGATCATCTCCAGTGGCGGCGTCAGCGTCGGTGAGGCCGACTACACCAAGGCTATGATGAAAAAACTTGGTGACGTGGCCTTCTGGCGCATCGCCATGCGACCTGGCAGACCGATGGCTGTCGGCCGGATTGCCGCAGAAACCAGCGACAGCGCTGGGACACCGGGCAGTCAAAAACCAGGCGCCGTGTTGTTCGGCCTGCCCGGCAATCCGGTCGCCGTGATGGTGACTTTTTTGGCCTTTGTCCGGCCAGCTTTGCTGCAGATGATGGGCTGCACCGACAGCGCAGCGCCCCTGCTCAAAGCCCACAGTCAAGAGCCGATGCGCAAAAAAGCGGGGCGCACCGAATACCAGCGCGGCTGGGTCTCAACGTCTGCCGATGGGTCGCTGCAAGTGCGCACCACAGGCAACCAAGGCTCGGGCGTGTTGAGTTCGATGGCTGAAGCCAATGGGCTCATCATGCTGCATCATGAGCAAGGCAACGTCGCTGTCGGCGACCTGCTGGACGTGATGATGTTTGACGGCGCGATTTAAAGCTGCTGCCAGAGCTCAGTGGCCGACAGCGGCCGGTGTTTCATGCGCCACTTGCGTGTTCGCACCCGGAACCGCCTTGCGGGCAAACAGTGTGTACATGGTCGGCACCACGAAAATCGTCAGCAGTGTCCCCAAAGACATACCGCCCACAATGACCCAGCCAATTTGCATCCGGCTTTCAGCCCCTGCGCCGGTGGCCATCGCCAACGGCAAAGCGCCCAAGACCATCGCACCGGTGGTCATCAGGATCGGCCGCAGACGCTGCGCCGAGGCTTTGACCACCGCGTCGATCATGTCCATGCCCTGACCCCGCAACTGATTGGTGAACTCGACGATCAGAATGCCGTGCTTGGTGATGAGTCCGACCAAGGTGATCAGACCAATCTGTGAGTACACATTGAGTGAACCGCCGCTCCATTTCAGCGCCAGCAAGGCGCCAATCATCGACAGCGGAACCGACAGCATGATGACCAGCGGATCGACAAAGCTCTCGAATTGCGCCGCCAACACCAGGAAAATAAATACCAAGGCCAGCACAAAGACAATCACCAGCGCACCTTGCGAATTGCGGAACTCACGGGAGGTGCCGTTGAGTTCAGTGCTGTAGCCAGTGGTGAGAATTTTTGCCGAGGTCTGATCCATGAAGCGCAAGGCTTCGCCCAGCGAGTAGTCGCTGGACAAATTGGCCGTGATGGTGACCGAGCGGCGCTGGCCGAAGTGGTTCAGTTCACGCGGCGAAACGCTTTCGCGCACCTTCACCAAAGCCGACAGCGGGATGATGGCGTCGTTGCGGCCACGCACGTAAATTTGGTCAATGTCTTCCGGCGTGTTGCGGCCATTGGCCTGCGTTTGCACGATCACGTCGTACTGCTCGGCATCGCGTTTGTAGCGCGTCACATTGCGCCCGCCCAGCAGCGTTTCAATCGCCTTGGCGACCACTTCGACACTCACGCCAAGATCTGCAGCTTTCTCGCGATCGACGTTGATGCGCAGCTCTGGTTTGTTCAGGCGCAAGTCGACGTCGGGCGAGACGATGCCCGGATTTTTGGCGATTTCGTCGAGCATTTTGCGCACCATGCCATTCAGATTTTGGTAACTTTCAGAGGTCTGAATAACAAAGTTGAGCGGTCGCTCCCGAAAGCCTTGGCCGAGTGAAGGCGGTGTGATCGGGAAGGCTGTGACACCCGACAAACTGGCGAACTTGGGTCCGAGCTCGCGCGCCATGTCCATGGTGGTGCGCTTGCGCTCGTCCCAGTCGACGGTGCGGTAAATCACGCTGGCTTGCGCCACGGTCGGGTTGCCCAAGCTGACATAAATGCGGTCAAACTCTTTGAAGGGTTGGCCCATTTTTTCCAATGCTCTGGCGTAACGGTCGGTGTAGTCCAGCGTTGCGCCATCGGGCGCATTGACGTTGGCCAGAATCACGCCACGGTCTTCCATCGGTGACAGTTCTTGCTTCATGGTCGGGAACACCAAGGCAATCGCCGCCGCGCTGATCAGCATCACCAGCAGCACCAACCAGCGCGCCTGCAACAACCAAGCCTTGAGCATGCCGCCCAGCCCGGCATGGGCCGCTGGCAGTTGACGCTTGGTCACCAGCCAGCGCAAGAAATCGCCGTAACTATCGGACAAACCCGTCAGCAAGCGCTCCATGCCACGGTCAAAGCGGTTCGGGTTCGGGTTGTGCTTCAGCAACTGCGTGCACATCATGGGCGTCAGCGTCAACGCCACAAAACCAGACACCACCACCGCACCGGCCAGTGCCAGAGCGAACTCGACAAACAACCGACCCGTGCGGCCCGGGGTGAAAGCCAGCGGCGCGTACACCGCCACCAGCGTGGCTGTCATGGTGATGATGGCGAAGCCGATTTCTTTGGCGCCTTTGATGCCCGCTGAAAACGGATCCATGCCTTCTTCAATATGCCGGTAAATGTTCTCCAACATGACGATGGCGTCATCGACCACCAGACCAATCGCCAGCACCAACGCCAGCAAGGTCAATGTGTTGATCGAAAAACCAGCGAGCGCCATCAGCGCGAAAGTGCCAATCAGACTCACAGGAATCGTGATGATGGGAATGATGGAGGCGCGCAAGGTGCGCAAGAACACAAAAATAACCAACGCCACCAAGAACACGGCTTCGACGATGGTGTGATAAACATTTTTGACGGAGCGGTCGATGAAGACTGAGTTGTCATTTGCCACGTCGATCACCATGCCGGCGGGCAAATCAGCTTGGAGCTTGGGCAAGGCCGCCCGCACGCCTTGTGAAAGATCGAGCGGATTGGCGGTGGCCTGCCGGATCACGCCAACGGCCACGGCGGCACGGCCATTTAAACGAACAGCCGTACGCTCATCAGCCGCGCCCTCTTCGACCCGCGCCACATCGCGCACCCGAACTGAAAATCCGTTGACGGTTTTCACCACAATCTCGCCAAACTGCGCCGGCCGGACCAGGTTGGTCTGTGACGTGACACTGAACTCACGCTGCTGCGACTCAATCCGACCCGCCGGCAATTCCATGTTGCTGCGCCGAATGGCGTCTTCGACGTCTTGGCTGGTCAAGCGAAACGCGGCCATTTTGTTGCTGTCGAGCCAAACCCGCATGGCGTATTTTCGTTCGCCATAAATGCGCACATCGGCCACGCCGGTGACGGTCTGAAAGCGCGGCTTGACCACGCGGTTGACCAAGTCATTGATTTCCAACTGGGTCAGTGAGTCGCTGGAAAAAGCGATCTGAATCACGGGAAACGCATCGGCTTCGACTTTGGCAATCACCGGCTCTTCAATCGCTTGCGGCAAACGGTTGCGCACGCGGGAGGTTCTGTCGCGGACCTCGGCGGCGGCTGAGTCGGCGTCTTTTTCAAGTCGGAAACGAACACTGATCTGGCCTTGATCGGCACGGCTGATCGAGGTGATGACGTCAACGCCGTCAATACCCGCGATGGAGTCTTCCAGCGGCTTGGTCACCTGCGACTCGATGACCTCTGCCGAGGCGCCCGGATAGCGCACGCTGACGGTCACCACGGGTTCGTCAATTTTCGGGTACTCACGCACTGTGAGGCGGTTGAAACTGACCGCGCCAATCAGCACAATCAGCAGCGACAGCACGGTGGCAAAGACCGGCCGGCGGATGGAAACTTCAGCGATTTGCATGATCAGGGGTTCCGGCTATCGGTCTGGAAAATTCAGGCTGGTGTCAAGCTTGTCTAAAGCTGGTGATTAGGCAGGTTTGCGCGAGGGCTTGGCCGATGGGCCAGCAGCGTCTGCCATGCCAGCGCGGCACGGGTCCGCTCCGGTGAGCGGCGCCAGCGCATTGGCGGTAGGCTTCGCAGGTGTGGCTGCAGCGCTTGCGGCAGGCGCAACCGGCTTTGCAGCCATCTCCAGCACCCGCACAACGGTCCCGTCGCGCTGAACGCGCTGCTGACCCGCAATGACGACGGTATCGCCAACAGCCAGACCGTCCACAATTTCGACCTTGCCAGGCATGCGCTGCCCCACCTTGACTTCGACCCGCTGTGTCACGAAGCCTTGAGCGTCAGGTGCGGGCAGCAGCTTGATGACGAATTGCTTGCCGGCCTGCGGCACGATGGCTTCTTCAGGGATGACTCGAGCGTCTTCACGCTGGCCAAAAACTGTGTTGACACGCGCAAACATGCCGGGGCGCAGTTGCAAGCGGCGGTTGTCAATACAAGCGCGTACGCCCACCGAACGACCATTGGCATCAATCAACGGATCAATGGCTTGCAAAACAGCGGCGAACTTACGGCCCGGCAAGGCATCCAGCTCCACCGCAGCAGTCTGCCCACGGCGAACTTTGGCCTGAAAGCGCTCGGGCAGACGGTAGTCCACAAAAATCGCTTCAATGTCTTCGATATTGACAATGTCAGCGCCATCTTTGAGGTAATCCCCGACGTTGACCAAGCGGATGCCCGCCATACCGTCAAACGGTGCAATGATCTTCAAACGCGCAGCGGTCGCGTGGGCCAACGCCAGTTTGGCTTCGGCTACCTGCAGGGCGGCAGCACTTTCGTCCACGGTACGGCGGCTGATGAAATTTTGCGCGACCAAGTCTTGGTTGCGCTTGTGGTTGGCCACAGCGATGCTCAGCTCAGCCTGCGCCTGCTGAACCTGGGCCATCGGCAAGCGGTCGTCGAGTTGGACCAACAACTGGCCGGCTTTGACACGGTCGCCGTCGCGAAAGTTAAGTTGCGTGATGCGGCCACTGATCTCGGGCCGCAACATCACGCCCTGACGCGAACGCAAGGAGCCAACCGCCTGCGCGTCATCCACCAACTTCATGACTTCAACGCGGGCAACTTCGACCGAGGGCTTGCCTGCACCGCCGGGGGGGGGCTGCGCAGTGGTCGATGTCGACGACGTATCGTTCGGTCGATTGGCGGGCTGCTTCTGATACCACCAAGCCGCAGTGCCGAGTGTGGCGATACCGACTGCCGCCACCACAGGATAAATTACTTTAAATGCCATGAGCCTAGCGTCCGCTTTGTGTAAGAGTTGTTAGGATTATCAACGCAATAGTGGGTCGCAAAAGAGCCTTCATTCATCGCCCCTTTGAACCGCTCACAGCCGCACGACAGACCGATTCGCAGCCAAGGCCATGTCGACACCTTTATTGGCCAAGGTATCGGCACGTTCATTGCCGGGGTCACCGGCATGACCCTTGACCCAGCGCCAGTCAATTTGATGACCACCCGACGCAACCAAGGCATCTAAGCGCTGCCAGAGGTCAACGTTTTTCACTGGCGCTTTGGCCGCCGTGCGCCAGCCACGGGCTTTCCAGCCGTGAATCCACTCCGTGATGCCTTTGCGGACATATTCGCTGTCAAGAAAAAGCGTGACTTGGCAGGGACGTTTGAGCGCAGACAAGGCCTCAATGACCGCCATGATTTCCATCCGGTTGTTGGTGGTGCCGAGCTCGCCGCCGAACAGTTCCTTGACGGTGCCGCCGGAGGTCAGCATCGCGCCCCAGCCGCCAGGGCCAGGATTGCCTTTACAGGCGCCATCGGTATAAATCACCACCGGCGCTGCCGGGGTCTGAAGGTCTGTCATGAATTGGTTTTATCCGTTAAAGATGAGGATGAAGATGCGGTTGATCGGATTTGATGCCTGTTGGCCACCACGGCTGGGGCCGGCACCCGGGCGGTACGGTCTTTCCAAGCGGGCTCCAGCAGCCGCATGCCGCGCACGCGCTTGGTCGCCACCAAGAAATACACCGCTCCAAAAATTGGCCACCAGCGCGCACCGGCAGCATCCATCCATGCAAAACGCCCTAACCAGCGAGCATTGTTGATGGCCGGCCGGTAGCAGCCAAAGTGGGCTGACTCTACCTCAAAGCTGAGCAGTCGCAACCAGTCGCGCAAGCGCCAGTGACCAATGAACTCACCCGATTCAGGCAAAAACAACTCGCCGAAACCCAGCCGCTGACACAGGTGGGCGCGCTGTTGCCGCAGACCCCACAAACTGGCCGGATTGAAACCACTGATGACCACGCGCCCTTCTGGCACCAGCACACGCTCGACTTCACGCAGCGTCGCGTGCGGATCATGGCTGAGCTCGAGCGTGTGCGGCAGAACCACCAAATCCAAACTGTTCGCCGGAAAAGGCAAGGCCGCCGAATGCGTCAGCAGTGCAACGCGCCGGGAACTCTGGGGCTGCACACTGCTCAGATTTGAAATACCAGCAGGAGCGTTGACAGTCGTTTTTTGAGTTGAATCCGACGCCAACCACTGATGGGGTATTCGGTTGCTGCGCAACGTGTCTATCTCTTGCAGACCCAGCTGCAAGGCATGAAAGCCAAAGATATCGCTCACCGCTTGGTCGAAACGCTCGCGCTCCCACGCCAGCAAGTATTCACCGGGGGGTGTTTTCAACCAGTCGGTCAAACCTATAATTTCAGAGCTCATCCCAACCACTGCATGTGTTTTTCTCAATTGCTTCTGTGTCTTCCCCGAACCTCAGCCTCCGCAAAGACCAGGCACTTCTAATCAGTGGCTGATTCTAGTCAAGCCATCAACTTGAGCGTGATTTCCTGATGATCTCGCCCTTCGACAATTCACTCAGCCGTCCAAAGGCGCTGACAACGACTCAACCTATGACATTCAATCAGTCCGCCGCAGTGTCTTTTTTCTGGCGTATCGCCAGCAACCGCCACTCGCATTTTCAATCCATCTTTTCAGCCGCTCTGTTGACGGGCGCGTTGGCGGGCTTGTCAGGTTGTGCAGCACCATCGAACTCCCAGCCACTGGACGCAGTCGCCGCGCTGAGCAGCTCGAACAGCACGCCGCCGCCGCACTCAGTGCTTGCCCGGAAAAACAGCCCCTCGGCAGCCACTGGCGTGGCTCCGAGCACGCTCATCCAATCCATCGTCCCGTCGGGAGAATCCACGCAGTCAGTGGCCGCGCTGGAAGCACCCGTCGAGTTGTGGGATCGAATTCGCCGGGGCTTTCGCATGACCGACTTGCAAAACGATCTGGTGATAGACCGGGAGCAGTGGTACAGCAGCCGGCCTGACTACATCCAACGCATGACTCAGCGCTCAAGCAAGTATCTTTTTCACATCGTTGAAGAGTTGGAGCGTCGCAATATGCCGACCGAGTTGGCGCTGCTGCCCTTCATCGAGAGCGCCTTCAATCCGCAAGCGGTCTCCAGTGCCAAGGCTGCCGGCATGTGGCAATTCATGCCGGCAACCGGCACCTATTTCGACCTCAAACAAAACATGTTCCGAGATGACCGGCGCGACGTACTGGCATCAACCCGTGCAGCGCTGGATTACCTGCAAAAACTGCACACCATGTTTGGCGACTGGCATTTGGCACTGGCCGCTTACAACTGGGGCGAAGGCAACGTGGGACGCGCCATCGCTCGCAACAAGAAAGCCGGCCTTGGCACCCGCTACGAAGACCTGAACATGCCGGCGGAAACGCGTTTGTACGTGCCCAAGCTACAAGCCGTGGAAAATATTGTTGCCCATCCAGAAGCCTTCAATACCGAGCTTCCACTGATTGAAAATCATCCTTATTTTCAAGAGGTACAAATCTCCCGCGACATCGATGTGGTCTTGGCCGCCAAACTCGCGGATGTCAAGCTTGAAGACTTCAAAGCCCTGAACCCATCCATCCACCAGCCGGTCATTTTGGTGGCGGGTATGCCGCAAATCTTGCTGCCCTGGGACAGCGCCAAAGTGTTTCAGCGCAACTTCGAGGCCTACACGCGCGGCCAGTACGCCAGTTGGACCACTTGGACGGTGCCTCGCACCATGGCGCCCAGCGAAGCCGCCCGCCGCACCGGCATGAGTGAGAGCGACATGCGCTCCATCAACAGCATTCCACCCCGCATGCTGATCAAGATGGGCTCAACCCTGTTGGTGCCGCGTTCAGCCACTGTCTTGAACGATGTGACCAGCCATGTCGCAGAGAACGGCCAATTGTCTTTGGCACCCGAGGTGGTCACACGGCGCATCAACGTCAAGGCCCGCAAAGGTGAAACCGTCGCGACCCTGGCACGGCGTTACCGCGTCAGCACACTCGAAGTGGCGGACTGGAATCAGGTCACTGCTCACAGCGCGTTCAAGTTAGGGCAGTCGGTGGTGCTATTTTTGCCGATCAAAGCCATCACGACCGGTAAGCACACCGTCAAGGTCAAGGCCAGTAAAAAGGCAGCGCGGAAGTAAACACAAGCGCAACGATCTGAGTCGTCACGCGTTGAAACGTTCCTTGGCCCGACGCGCAAACGTATTCGTGAAGGTTTTAGATAGATCGATCTTGTCGACCTTGATGTCAGGATTGAAATTGGCGAGTGTTCGCAAGGCGGTGCGCGGGCCATTCTCAGGCATCAGACCATCCAGCGAAATCGATTCGCGCAGCTGCTCAAAAGACGCCAGGTACAAGGCTCGGTCACCGAGCAAGTACGCATCTGGCAGGGTCTTGATGATGTCGCCAGGCCCGGCGGTTTGCAGCCATTTCAAAGCATGTACGAGGGCATTCGCCAAAGCTTGGCAAGTGCTCGGATTTTTACCAATGAATTCGCCTGAGCTGTAAAGACAGGCCGACGGCATCGGGCCACCAAACACATCGATCGTGCCTTTCAGTGTGCGGGTATCGGCGATGATTTTGACATCGCCCTTTTGCTCCAGCATCGTCATCACCGGATCGCTGTGGCTGATAGCGTCAATCAGCCCTGAGCGCAATGCGCTCACAGCGTTTGCCGTCGAGCCGACTTCCACAAACGTCACGTCACTGGGCTTCATGTCAAAGCGCGCGAGCAACAGGCTGGCCGTCAAATGACTCGGCGTATCCAGCGCCTCGACGCCGATCTTCCTGCCCTTCAGATCGAGCACGGCTTTGTAATGGGGCATGTTGCGCACCGACACGCCCAAGGCGGCCTGCGGCGTCCGCGCCTGCATGACGAAGGCCTGAAACAACTGGTTTTTGGTTTGCAGCTCAATAGTCCGGATAAAAGTGCCAGAGCAGACATCCGCCGCCCCGCTCACGACCGCTTGCGCGGCACGGGCACCCGTGCCCAAGTCATTGATTTCCAAGTCCAAACCTTCAGCCTTGAAGTAGCCGAGTTGCTCGGCAATCGTCAATGGCAAATAACTGATCGAAGTCTTCCCACCAACAGCCATGACAATGCGTGCCCGCGCCAGCTTAGGCTTGGGCTGAGCCCACAACGCAGGCATGGCCAGCGAAGTCCCCAGCCAAAGACCTGCGCCACCCCATTGCCGGCGAGTCAAACCGTCTGCTCGCGTCATGCCACACACCTTTTTGAATTCTTGGTCTTGGTGACAGCCTAACCAAACAACAAAAAACCCGCATCAGGAAGTTCCCGTGCGGGTTTGTACTCAAGCCACTTGAAAATGGCGGCAACATTTACTCTGTTCAGCGAAATCCAGCGAACAACAGCGCGACATTCGCCAGCAAGGCCAGCATCCAAATCACGCTACGCAGATTGGCCTTGTTGCTCACATACGCGGCCACATAAGCCAGACGCAGCACGACAAAAGCCAGCGCCAGCGCATCGACGTACCACTGCGAAGCCTGCAACTGATGCGCGATGATGACCGCGGCAAAAAAGAAAGGCAGTGCTTCGAAGGTGTTGGCTTGGGCGTTGTTGGCCCGTGCTCGCCATTCGGTCTGGCGCTGCAGCCAATGGCGTGGGTCGGCGTTGTCGTAACCACCCTCGCTTGGCGGCGTGCGCATCTTGCCGGACTTGGCGATGCCAGCGCAGACCACGGGCAGCAAGGCCATCACCAGCACACACCCGTAAGCGATTGTGAAATTTGGAAGCATGATTTTTCAACGCCTTTCAGGCCTGTTTAACGTCTATCAACAAGTGCATGGGCGATGGTGCCCAGATCAACATATTCGAGTTCGCTGCCCACCGGCACACCCCGCGCCAACCGCGTGACCTGCACACCGCGGCTTTTTAACGCTTGTGCAATCACGTGGGCGGTGGCTTCGCCTTCGGCCGTGAAATTGGTCGCCAAAATCACTTCTTGGACTTCGCGCTCAGCCGCTGGCAAGTGTTCACCCTGAGCGTCTCTGGGGACGACGCGGTCAAAGAGTTTTTTCAGCCCGATCTCATTCGGTCCAACGCCGTCGAGCGGGCTCAACTTGCCCATCAAGACAAAGTACAAGCCGCGGTAAGCCAGCGTGCGCTCAAGCGCCGCTTGATCAGCAGGCGTTTCAACCACACACAGCTGACTGCGGTCGCGCTGCGGGTTTTGGCACGTGATGCAAACCTCTTGCTCGGTCAGCGTGTTGCACAGCGCGCAATGCTTGACGCTGTGCACGGCATGCTCCAGCGCCTTGGCAATTTGCAGCGCACCGGGCTTGTCGTTTTGCAGCAAGTGAAAAGCCATGCGAGCGGCTGATTTGAGGCCAACGCCGGGCAAGCGGCGCAAGGCCTGCGTCAGGCCCTCCAACGCATTTGAATCAGCCATTGAAAACGACCGGCTCCAAACGCAGCATCAGAACGGCATCTTCATGCCGCCGGGCAGCGCCGGCATGCCAGCGGTGATCTTGCCCATTTTTTCTTGGCTCAGGTCTTCTGCTTTGCGAACGGCTGCATTGAAGGCTGCCGCCACCAAGTCCTCCAGCATGTCTTTGTCGTCGGCCACCAGCAAGCTGGCATCGATCTCAACGCGTTTGACATCGTGTTTGCAGGTCATCGTGACCTTGACCAAGCCAGCACCCGCTTCAGCAGTGACTTCAATGAAGGCCAGCTCATCCTGCGCTTTTTTCAGGTTGTCCTGCATGGCTTGCGCCTGCTTCATGAGACCGGCGAGTTGTCCTTTGTTGAACATGTTTTGATTCCTTGATAAATGTTTGGTCAGTGGGTCTTAAGACGGGTCTTAATTGCGTATCTTGATCATATCGGCTTGGCCAATTCCGAAGTCGATGTCGAGGCCAACGGACGGATGCTGCCGGGCACCACACGGGCGCCCCATTGGCGCACCATGTCTTGCACAAAAGGGTCGTTTTCAATGACCTCTTCCGCTCGCCGTTGCCGCTCTGTCTGAGCGGCTGTGTTGCGGCGCGCAGGCGTGTCGGCCACAGGGCCAACTTCAACCATCAACCGCGTCATTACCGGCGCAACGTCTGCATCTGGCAAGGCATGCAAACTTTGAATGGCTTGAAGCAACTTGTCGCAAGCACCGGCGTGGTTGAGCGACTGGCGCTCAACCCGCAAGGTCCAAACGCCATCGTCCTGCGACTGCAACTCAGACTGCAGCGCCAGCTCACGCACCAGCGCAGAGATCAGTTCTGCGGCAATCAGTGCTTGCACCAGCGCAGCCCAATGGTCGCCGAGCGGCGTGACCCGCAAAGGGATGACTGCGTCAACGCTGATGCTGGGTGCGCCGGGCGCCGGGGTCGAGACGGCCTTTGCCGGTTGGGTTGGCTCGGCCAGGGTGGTCACCGGCACAACAGGTGAAGCAACAGGCGCGGGAACGGGCTCGCTTACAGCGCGCGCCACTGGCGGCGTGATCGGATTGGTCGGCGCTACAGCCGTCTTCGGCGAAGGCGACACAAGTGCCGCAGGACGCGGCTCAGGCTGCGGCTTTTTTGGGGGCTCGACGGCACCCCTCGACTCAGCGGCACCCGTCACGCGCTTGAAAGGCAGCAGTCGCAACAACACCATGGTCAGCGCCGCATATTCATCCGGGGCCAACCCCAGCTCGCCCCTGCCGTGCAAACACAGGCTGTAGAGCAACTGGGTTTCATCAGCCGGCAGCAACTGCGCCAAACGCGCCGTTTCAGACACATCAGGATCGCTCGCATCGTCACCCGCACCGATGCCAGGCACCGCCTGCAACACCGCCATGCGTTGCAACACGCTGGTCATTTCTTCCAGCGTAGAGGCGGCGCTCAAGCCATTCAGACGCAACACCTCGGACATCTCGACAATGCTTTTACCGTCGCCACGCGCCAGCGCATCAAGCAGTTGATACACATAGCTGCGGTCAACGCTGCCGAGCATTTGCCGCACACCGGCTTCGACCAGCGCGCCAGAGCCAAAGGCAATCGCCTGGTCGGTCAACGACAGCGCATCGCGCATGGAGCCGCGTGCGGCGCGGGCCAGCAAACGCAAGGCCTGCGGCTCAGCCGCGACGTCTTCGGCGGCCAGCACCTGAACCAAATGCTCCAGAATGGTTTCAGGCGCCATCGGCCTCAAATTGAATTGCAGACAGCGCGACAGCACCGTGGCGGGCACTTTTTGGGGATCGGTCGTGGCCAGCACGAACTTCAGGTAAGCCGGTGGCTCTTCCAGCGTCTTCAACATGGCATTGAAAGCCGTGTTGGTGAGCATGTGAACCTCGTCAATCATGAACACTTTAAAGCGGCCCACAACGGGCTTGTAAACCGCCTGCTCTAGCAGCTGGGCAATCTCGTCAACACCGCGATTCGAGGCGGCATCCAGCTCGGTGTAATCAACAAAACGGCCGCTGTCGATGTCGGTACACGCCTCGCAAACACCACAAGGTGTTGCCGTGATGTCGCCCGTGCCGTCCGGGCCGGTGCAGTTCAGCGACTTGGCCAAAATCCGCGACACCGTGGTCTTGCCCACACCGCGCGTTCCGGTGAACAGGTACGCATGGTGCAGTCGCTGCGTGCCCAAGGCATTGCTCAAAGCCTGCACCACATGCGACTGCCCGACCATTTCCGAAAAATTCTTGGGGCGATATTTGCGAGCAAGGACGAGATAGGACATGCCGGCATTCTAAAGTGCCCGCAAAATCACCCCGAAAATCAGTAGCGCACCCTTCAAGCAAGGGGCAAGTCCATTACAATTCGCAGCGACGGGCCTCCCCGCATGGTGAAGCGGCCAACCGGGTCAGATGGGGAACCAAGCAGCCCTAACTGTGGAGCCAGTGCCGGGGTCGGGCTCGTCACCTTTTTCGAAGAATAGTGAATCACGACAAGGACTTACGTTCTGTCGGATCGGCGTTCACTGTTTTTGTAGCATGTACCTGTGGCATGTGTGTCACGTTGACAGACCAACGTGAGGCCAAAATGGCAGGATTGACAGGGCTATTTCAATCCGACTTAGCTCGATGTGGATTGGCACTTCTCCTAAACGAGCCTGTGTCGTAGCGCGTTGTGCATCACCTTCGTCAGTGATTGACCGCATTATTTGTCGACTGATTTAGGCAACTGCCATTTCTTCATTGCAGCACATGCTTTGGCTTCTCCAAAATAAAAACAGAGGACCGCGAGCGATGAGCCATGAAATCAATTTCGGCGGGGCCGAGTTGATAGTCTCTGCCTTCATCGTTTCCCGAAAAGTGCGAAGCGACTCTTTTTGAACCTCTGAATACATCCAGACCCACGCCATGACCTTGACCCGTTGCCACTGAAACATAGTAAGTGTGGTTGCCCTTCTTAAAGAAAACCACATCCATTCCAACCCTCGGAACCAGCTCTAAGCTGGCGATCTTGAATTGGGCACCTGGCGTTGCGACTGCTTCAAACTCGACTTGGCCCAAAAATCCATATCGGTAGGTAACTTTAGTGAATGGCTCTGTCTTTCTATTTGCGCACAAGGACAGAAATTTTCCATTTCTTGTGTTCCGCCATCCTCCGTTAGTCGCATCGACGTCACCCATCCAAGAATCAACAATGGCGTATTGATCAGCTGAGCAGTGTGAGGGAAAGGCGGCTATTGCGTTGCTAGAAATCGTCAGAAAAACAGCGAGGGCAGAACGAATAGATTGACAGGTCAGCACCAAAGTCATCCCTTTTAAAAATAAGCGGCATTGGACTCGCCCAAATCATTAGACCATCGAGGTCAACGTGATACTCACATTTAACCGCGATTTCTCACCTCTTGATTTGACGCAGCTCCATGACTTGGAGGCCATTTTTAACCGTGCGCCAGACGATTTATTCTGCCTTGATGCCCGCCGATTTAATCAGTTGGCCCCACTTTTCTATTTCCGACTTCTGAAAAGTAGCAAAGGCCTCTGGCGTGATGCCAGACGGTTGAACACCCATTTTCTCAAGACGTGACAGCGTGTCGGGCTGCTTCAAAATAGCGGCAATTTCGTTGTACAGCCTGGACACCACAGGCTTGGGCGTTCCGGCTGGCGCGTAAACCGCCTGCCATGCCGGCACCTCGTAGCCGGGCACGCCAGACTCGATCATGGTGGGGACATTGGGCAGACTGGCCAAGCGTTTGGCTGAGGTCACCGCCAATGCACGAACCGATCCGCTCTGAATATGCGAAAAAACGGTTGGGCCTTCAAACATCATCGGAACTTGCCCGGAGATCACGTCTTGCAAAGCCGGGCTGCGCGCGTAAGGCACGTGGATCATCTTGAGATCGGCGATTTTCTGGAACAACTCACCGGACAAGTGCTGCGTCGTGCCAATGCCCGAAGAAGCATAAGCCAGCGTCCCCGGACTGGCCTTGGCCGCCGCGATGATGTCCGCCACACTTTTATACGGACTGTTGGCCGGCACCACCAGCACATTGGCGTTCATGCCAATGATGGTGATCGGCTCGAAAGACTTGACCGCGTCGTACTGCACGTTCGATTGCAGGTTCGGGCTGATCGCATGGGAAGCAATGCTGGCGCCCAGAATGGTGTAGCCGTCGGCAGGCGCCTTGGCCACGTAGGCAGAGCCGACCATGCCGGTCGCGCCGGCCTTGTTGTCTACCAGGACCGGCACCTTCAAAGACTCCGACAATTTCTGCGCAATGATGCGCCCGAGTGTGTCTGTGTTGCTGCCTGCGGGAAAGGCCGCCACATAGGTGATGGGCCGGCTCGGCCAAGCGGTCTGCGCCGAGGTCTGGGCACAGATACCCGCAAGAGCCAAGAGAGCGATTGCCCGAGGCAGAATCTTGCTGAAGTGGGTCATGTTGTCTCCTGTTTATTTTTATAAAAACAAAGGTTCAGAGTCCAGGCATCTTGAAACCGATCGCATCAAGGGACTCGAACAACGCCGCTTCTTGCTCCGAGCTCAGTTCAACCAGTGGCGGCCTGACGGTTCGCCACGCGCTGTGCTCGCCGTATCGGGCGACGGCCGCCTTCATCGCCGGGATCATGGCGTACTTCTGAAATGCAGCGCGGGTCTCGTCGAGCGCGGCCTGTTGTGCGTCGGCACCTGCCGCTTGCCACGACTTGTAGAGCGCCACCATCGGCGCTGGGTTGACGTTGCCGGTTGCGGTGATGCAGCCAGCCCCACCCGCCCGCAGCGTGCGCAGCAAAAACACCTCACTGCCGGCGAAGACGTCAAAGCCCTCGGGCTGGAACTGCTTGAGCATGGCCTCGGTATTGCTCCAATCACCCGAGCTGTCCTTGATACCGGCAATCGCCGTCGGGTAAGCCTTCAGCAAGCGCTCGATCAGCGCCAAGCTGATGGACACTTGGGCGACAGGCGGAATGTGATACAGATAAATGCGCAAGCGGCTGTCGCCCACGCGCTGGATCACCTCGGAGAAATGGCGGAACAAACCTTCGTCAGAGACGCCTTTGTAATAGAACGGCGGCAGCATCAGCACACCACCGACACCGGCGCTCGTCGCATGCCGCGTCAGCTCGACGGTGTCCGTCAGCGAACAGCAACCGGTGCCAGGCATCAAGCGCGTAGCCGGCACACCAGCTTCGAGCAGGGCATCCAGCAGCTGTCGCCGCTCACCCACGGAGAGCGAGTTGGCTTCGGAGTTGGTGCCAAAAACCGCCAAGCCGACTTCGCTCTTGATGAGCCACTGGCAATGACGCACGAAGGCAGCTGTATCGGGACTCAGATCAGTTTTGAAAGGGGTCAGGACGGGCGAAAAAATACCGCCGAGCTTGTGTTGAGTGGCCATGAAAATTCCTTGAAGTGATGTCGCCTCAAGCCCAAGGGCCTGATGCGTACTGGTTCAGCATGTCTTCACGCAGGCGAAAGCCAAGACCCGGCGTGGTCGGGACGACGAGCTCACCATTCCTGACTTCAAGCTGCGTATCCACCAAGCGGCGGAAATTTAGAACTTGGTCATCGGCGAAAAATTCGGCGTACTGTGCATTCGGCGTTGACGCCACCAGATGCACGTGAAGATCATGAAACCAGTGCGGGCACATGGCGACACCAAAGCTGGCAGCGGTGGCGGCAATTTTTCGAAACTCAGTGATGCCGCCGCAGACCGCAGCGTCCGTCTGCAAAATAGCTGCAGCGCGCTTTTCAATCAATTCTTTGTGTCGCCAGCGGCCCGCTTCAATTTCACCGGTGGCCACCATGACCCGCGTGCGCTTGGCCAATTCAGCGTGGTTCTCAATGTCGTCTGGGCCGAAGGGCTCTTCAATCCAGTACGGGTTACTGGGCTCGTAGCGCTTCATGTATTCCATGGCGGTAGAGACGTCTTGCCAAGCGTTGTTGGCATCTAGAGTCAAAACGATGTCGTCACCGATTGCTTCACGCACGGCGCGTATGCGCGCCTCTTCGCTTTTCAAGTCGCCACGGCCGACCTTCATCTTGACGGCCTTGAAACCCATCTTCACGTACGAGACCATTTCTTGGGCTAACTTGTCGGGCGTCTTGCCTTCCAAGTAATAACCGCCGCTGGCGTAAGCCGGGACCGACGTCTGACCGGTGCCGCCAAGGTACTGGCTCAGCGGCAAACCGGCCGCACGGGCGTTGCGATCCCACAGCGCGATGTCGACGATGGACAGTGCCCGCATGACCGACCCAGCGCGACCATGCAGCAAGGTGTCTTTGTACATCTCAGCCCAAAGTCCCTCGACGTTCAGCGCATTTTTGCCCACCAACAGCGGCGCCAATAAGATCTGCACCGCGCTGGCCACCAAGCTGCCGCCACGACTGCCGCCGTAGCAAAAGCCCTGCCCTTCATGACCGTCCTCGGTGCGAATCCGGACCACCACATAGTCGCGCGCAAAGACTTGACGCGTCGAAAAAGAGGTGGGCGTGTCAAGCGGAATGGTGACTGTCCGGGCTTCGACAGAGATGATTCTGGAGGCGGGATGACTGACTTTGCTGCTGCTGTTGTCGCTGGTGGCCATGAAATTGCTTTGTGTTGAGGTGGTTTATTTGAATTGCCGTGAACTACTCGGTGAAGTATTGACCTGCTGCAAAGATTAAAAAAGTCCCACTCTTCATCTTCAAAAGATAAGATGTTTATCTTTCGAGAAAGCCAACACATGGATATCCGTTATTTGCAAAGTTTTGTCACCGTGGTCGATCTCGGCTCCTTGGCACAAGCGGCCCGCCAACTTGACTTGACGCCTGCAGCGGTGGCGGCCCGGATTCATGCGCTGGAAGAAGATCTGGGCTCGATACTCATCAAACGCGCCGGTCGAACGGTCAAACCGACAGCGGCGGGGATCAATATCTTGGAGCAGTCACGCTCAGTCTTGCGCGACGTGCGAGATCTGCGCGCCGTGGCCAGCGACGGCACCACGCTGGGCGAGTTTCGCCTCGGCGTGTTTGTCTCCGCCATGACGAGCATCTTGCCGCCGCTTTTGAAGCGCCTGTATGCCAACTTCCCCGAACTCAATGTCTTCGTAGCGCCAGGCGCATCCGTGGATTTATGCCGACAGGTCGGCAGCGGCGCGCTGGACGCCGCCATTGTGGTGGAGCCGCAATTTGCGATTGCCAAAGGCTGCGAGTGGCAGTCACTCGTGGAAGAGCCCTTGGTGGTGGTGGCACCCGCACACCTGCAACACCGGGATGCCCATGACCTGCTGCGCAACGAGCCCTTCATCCGTTACGACCGCTCGGTGTTAGGTGGCCAACTCGCCGACCGCTATCTGCGCGACCATGGCATCCGACCCAAGCAACGCTTAGAAATGGATGGCTTGCTACCGATTGCAGCGCTGGTCGAACAAGGGCTGGGCGTCGGCCTGATTCCGGACTGGCCATCTCTCTGGCAAAGCGGCCGGGCCATCTCCCGCATCCCCTTGCCCGCCAGAGCACCGGTACGACATGTGGGCCTGATCTGGGGTGAGTACGGACCACGCGTCAAGCTCGCCCATGCTTTGCTGGAAGATGCCAAAGTTATCTTTGCAAAACCGACAGCGCCGCTGTCGGCGTGAAGCAAGGACTCAACGGCTATGTCGCTATTTACGCGGCACCAAGCCCTTGGTTTCGGGTGAGCGCAAAAAGTCAAAGTCCACACCTTGATCGGCTTGCGTCACCGTTTGCAAAAAGAGCTTGCGGTAACCACGGTCAGCCGACGGCGGCGTGATCGGGTTGGCCAGCGCGCGCTGCTGCAGTTCTCCCGCAGAGACCAGCAAACTGATCTCGCGGTTCTTCACACTCAAGCGAATCCGATCGCCATTTTTCACATGCGCCAGCGGGCCGCCAATCGCTGACTCCGGCGTCACGTGCAACACGATGGTGCCAAAAGCGGTGCCACTCATGCGACCATCTGAGATGCGAACCATGTCTTTGACACCAGCGCGCGCCAGCTTCAAGGGAATCGGCAGATAGCCGGCCTCGGGCATGCCCGGTGCGCCCTTGGGGCCGATGTTTTTGAGCACCAAAATATCGTCGGCGTTAACGTCCAAATCGTCCGCGTCAATGCGCAAGGCCAAATCTTCGGCGTTCTCGAAGACCACGGCGCGGCCTTCGTGCTCCATCAGCTTGGCGTCGGCTGCCGACTGTTTGATGATGGCCCCGCCCGGCGCCAAGTTACCGTACAGCACGGCAATACCGCCTTGTGGATAAATCGGCTTGTCAAAGGATCGCACAACGTCCTGCGCATAACCAGGGCCAGCCAGCGCCATCTCTTCGCCCAGCGTGCGACCGGTGACGGTCAACGCATCCAGACGCAGCAGCGGCTTGAGCTCGCGCAGCAAGGTGGCCATGCCACCGGCTTTGTGAAAGTCTTCCATGTAGTGTTGGCCGGACGGTTTGAGGTCCAGCAAGACGGGGGTTTCACGCCCCATCTGGTCGAGTGCCTTGAGATCAATGTCCAAGCCAACGCGACCGGCAATCGCTGCCAGATGAACAATGCCATTGGTTGAACCGCCAATCGCCAGCAGCACACGCATGGCGTTTTCGAAGGCTTCGGGCGTCAGAATTTTGTCGATCGTCAGCTTCTCGTGCGCCATGCCGACGGCGCGGGCGCCGGTTTCTTCGGCCACCCGAATGCGGTCGGCCGTCACCGCAGGCGGCGACGCGCCGCCGGGTACGGTCATGCCCAAGGCTTCGGCGATACACGCCATCGTGCTGGCGGTGCCCATCACCGAGCAAGTGCCAACGCTGGCGACCAGCTGGTTGTTGACCGCTGCTGTTTCTTCCGCATCAATTTCACCTGCGCGAAACTTGCCCCAATAGCGCCGGCAGTCGGTGCAAGCACCGACGCGTTCACCACGGTGGGAACCCGTCAACATCGACCCGGTGATGAGCTGAATGGCCGGAATACCGGCCGATGCAGCGCCCATCAATTGCGCCGGCACGGTCTTGTCGCAACCACCGATCAACACCACGGCGTCCATCGGCTGCGCCCGAATCATTTCCTCGGTGTCCATCGACATGAGGTTGCGCAAATACATGCTGGTCGGCGCAGCGAAGCTCTCATGCACAGAGATGGTCGGAAAATCCATGGGCAAGCCGCCCGCCAGCATGACGCCGCGCTTGACCGCTTCAATCAGCTGCGTGACATTGCCATGGCAGGGGTTGTAAGCACTGCCCGTGTTGGCAATACCGATGACAGGCCGATCCAGCGCTTTGTCTGTGTAGCCCGCACCTTTGATGAAGGCTTTTCGCAAGAACAGCGAAAAGCCAGCGTCACCGTAGCTGGTCAAACCTTTTTTCATGCCAGTCGGCTCTGGCGCGTCAGCGGTGTTGGATGAATCGGTTGAGGGCGGTTTACTTGTCATGGGGACTCTTGGCTTTAGCCGTGGCGGTTACAACGAAACAGGATGGCGCGTGAAAGACGAGGGTTCACTCAGATTTAATGCCAGCCTTCTGGATCAAATTCCCCCAGCGCGTGACCTCGGCAAGGATACGCTCAGCCGACTGAGTCGGCGAACTTGGGTTGGCCGCAAACACGCCCTGCTTGAGCAGCAATTCTTTGGATTCTGGCGACACCACCATCTTGGCCAAGGCAGCGTTCAATTGCGCCACGATCGCGGGCGGCGTGCCCGCAGGTGCCAAGACGCCGAACATGGAGCTGATTTCAATCGCTGGCTGACCTGCTTCAGCAGTAGTGGGAATGTCGGCCAGCATGGAGATGCGTTCTGGCGTTGTCACGGCCAAGGCGCGGAGCTGCCCTGATTTGATGAAGCTGAGCGCGGCAGGCACGGTCTCAACCATCATGTTGACCTGACCGCCGACCAAATCGACCATGGCTGGACCACTCCCTTTGTATGGGATGTGGACCATTTTGACGCCGGTGACGTCAATCATGATCTCAGACGCCAAACGCTGCGGCGCGCCTGGGCCAGAGGATGCAAAGTTCAGCTTGTTCGGATTGGCTTTGCCATAGGCCACCAACTCCTGCAAGGTCTTGACTGGCAGCGTGGGGTGCACCACGACCACCAGCGGAACCGAACCGACCACCATGACAGGGGCAAAGTCTTTGACCAAGTCGTAACGCAGCCGCCCCTTTTCAAGGGTGGCGATCGTGGCATGCGACGTCAAGGCGCCCATTAACAATGTGTAGCCGTCAGGGCTGGCTTTGGCCACCGCTTCGGCACCAATGTTGCCACCCGCGCCGCCGCGGTTGTCGACCACCACTTGCTGCCCCAGCGCCTCGCCCAGCTTGAGCGCCACGATGCGTCCAATGATGTCGGTGGCACCGCCCGGTGGGTAAGGAATCACCATCCTGATCGGTTTGTCAGGGTAGGCTGCCATGGCCGTGGAAACGTACAAACCAAGTGCCAGCAGCAGACTGCTGCGCAGGGCCAAACGACGCGACGTGCGCGGTGCAGAAATACCCATGTTGTTGTCTCCTTGAATCTGAAGTCGTTGCTACGCCTACAAGTTGAAGTGGCCTGACTGCCGCCCCAAATGCGTTAACGAACTCAACGTCAAGTGTTGCAAACCAACATGAACAATAGAAGTATTTTTAAATGAAATGAAAGATAAAAAATTTATGGTTCAACGCGCGTCCGGCACTTTCCGGGTCGCCAAGAACTCTTCAAAAGTCTCTCCACGCATCAGCGCATAGACCTGCATATTGCTGACCTTCATGACCCGTGCAAATTTTTCAAGAACAAAAAAATTGGCACCAATGCGAACCAAGCCAAGCCAGTCACAAGTTCGTATCAACTCTTTTTCAAGATCATTCAGGCCAGACTCCGTCATCACACCTTCTGGGTCTGCTACGAAGCGTGCACGCCAATCGGCAGCAATCATGTTCCAGAAAAACCGGTTCAAGCGCAAGGCCTTGTGGCTGGTCTCAATGTCAAAAACATAGGTGCCCGGTATGTCGCTCATACCAACGAGTTGCGGGTTCATACGCGGACCTCCGACTCAAGGTCGTCTTCATAGAGAACGACGGTCATCGCTGTGGTTGTCGCCAAGTAGTAGTTCTGGTGGATTTTTCGGATCGGTCCGCCCAAAGCACCGCGCATGGCCAGCCACATGATTTGTTCAACACTCTCCGCGCCGCCCAAACGCACAAAGTCGGTGTGCGTCATCTTGGTGAGCTGTTCCGGGTCGTTCTGCAGCAGCTCCAAGAACTTCATGTCCCATTCGGTGTTGTTGAAGCCAGTTCGCTCGCCGTGGATCTGGTGCGACAAGCCCCCGGTACCGACGACGACCACACGCAAATCCTCCGGGTACGACTCAATCGCGCGCCGCACCGCCTGCCCCAAACGGTAACAACGGCGTGCGGTTGGCAGCGGGTACTGCAGCACATTGATGGCGATGGGTACCACCGTTCCGGGCCAGTCCGGTTGATGCGGCCACAGCAAGGGCAGCGGTGAGGCGACACCGTGGTCGATGGGTTTGTCTTGAAAGACAGTCAGGTCAAACTCATCGTTGACCAGACTTTGCGCAATGTGCGCTTGCAGCTTCACGTCACCACGAATCGGTGGCAAATTTCGCAGGCCGGCACCTTCGTCAGCCACGGGGAAATGCTCACCGACGCCGAGCGCGAAGGTGGGGTACATGTCGAAGAAAAAAGTCGTTCCGTGGTCGTTGTAAAAGAACACCAACACATCGGCCTTTTGTGCCTCTAACCAAGCCGCCACCGGCTTGTAGCCGTCAAACAGCGGCGCCCAAGCGGGTTCGTTCTGCCGCCCTTTGTCATACGCCACGCCAATGGTGGGCACATGCGAAGTCCCAATGCCGCCAATGATCTTTGCCATTGCTTATCCCGTTTTGATGTGAAAAATTTACAAAGGTTGACGCAACAACTCTTCAATCGCCGCCGTCGAGTTCTCAGCGTGTTCGGCAATTTGCGCAGACATGAGAGCCAGCGAGGCCAACGGGTAGGTGCCGCTGATGACGTTTTTGTAAGCGATCTCGGCGCCCATCGCATCTTGACCGAGACCGTCCACTGCCGCAGCGATACATTCTTCAATGCTCGACAGACCGGCGTCGGCGTACAGGTCTTCACCCTCGTGCGTGACGCGGTAGTCGAAGCTGCCTTTTTCAAACTGGTCAATGTGAAAGCGAACAATCATGGTGTGATTCCGAAGTGTCTTAATACGCCCTGCCCGGCCGCACGGCCACTGGCAAAGCAGGCGGTCATCAAGTAGCCACCGGTGGGGGCTTCCCAGTCGAGCATTTCACCGGCACAAAAAATGGCACTGCCAGCTGGCTGACTGGCTTTGATTTTCAGATCTGCGTCCACGGCGTCAAAAGACACACCGCCCGCGCTGCTGATGGCTTCGTCGATGGGCCGTGTCCGGACCACCATGATCGGCAGCGCCTTGATGGCAGCGGCCAATTTGGCCGGGTCGGCCATGGCAGCTTTGTCCAGCAGCTCATGCAGAATCGCGGCCTTGATGCCGTCCAAGCCCAGACGGCTTTTCAGGTGGCTGGACAGCGAACGCGAACCGCGCGGATGGCGAGTCTCCGTCAGCACCTGCTGGGCCGACTTGTCGGGCAGCAGGTCCAGCGTGAAAGTGGCGCTGCCTGCGCGCTCAATGTCGTCACGCAGATAGCTCGATGCGGCGTAAACCAAACTGCCTTCAACACCGGTGGCCGTGGCGACAAATTCACCGCGTCGGTTGAACTCTCGGCCCAGCGAATCAGTGAGATTGATCGCCACCGACTTGAACGGCTGTCCGGCAAAACGGCTGGCGAAATACGCCGACCAACCTGCGCTAAAAGTCTCATTTTCAGCAGACCCAGCCAACCCGACCGGCCGCGCTGCCACATCAAAACCGCAGTTGGATGGCCGCAAGGGCAGCACGTCAATACCGCGCTGCGCCAACAAGGGCACCCAGGCACCGTCCGAACCCAAACGGGACCAGCTGCCACCGCCAAGGGCCAAGACAACAGCATCAACCTGCACCAATTGCTCGCCTGATGGCGTTGAAAAACGCAGCGCGCCGTTGTCGGCCCAGCCGAGCCAGCGATGCCGCATAGAGAACTGAACGCCCGACGCCCGCAAACGATGCAGCCAGCTGCGCAGCAAAGGCGCCGCTTTCATGTCTTTGGGAAATACCCGGCCCGAACTGCCAACAAAAGTGTCTACGCCCAAGCCCTCAGCCCATTGGCGCATCTCAGCGCCGCCAAGCTCGGCCAGCAAGGGTTCGAGCGCGGCGGCACGGTCGCCGTAACGCGCGTTGAACGTGACAGGTGGCTCGGAATGCGTGAGGTTCAGGCCGCCTTTGCCCGCCAGCAAAAACTTGCGGCCGACCGATGGCATGGCGTCAAACACTTGCACCGACAGCGCAGGGCCAGCGCTCGACAAAATTTCAGCCGCCATCAGGCCCGCAGGGCCGCCACCAATGACAGCCACGCGGCGGACAGCGGTACCGGTTGACAAGGAAGGTGTGTTGCTCAAGAAAAAATCCATTCGCGCCAAGCAGCTATCGGGTCAGCATCAGGCAGCCAACGACCAGACAGCTTTCGGCAAACTTCAATTATTACAGTTCCACATCTAGCGTTCCAGATTCACTTCAAGCAGCTTCCCCTGCGCCGTCAAAAAGGCCGCCTTGACGGTTTGCCCGGGGTAAACCGCCTGCACCGCAGCGCAATAGGTCTGCATTTGCACGCGCAGCTCTGGCAGGTCTTGCGGGGCAGCGTTTGACTTGTAGTCCAGCACCCACCAATGGCCCTCGTGCCCAGCGTCTTTTCGTTGCACCAAGCGGTCTAAGCGGAGGCTTTGCCCCTGGTAAGCGAGTTCAACCTCGTTGCCCTGCCAGCTGACGACTGCTGGCATCCAGGCCCACGCACCCGCGCCAGCCAAAACCGCTTTGGCTCCGGCCAAGGCCGCGTGGGCTTGCGCCACATCCAGCCGAAACTCACGCGTGATGGCCCGCACATGTTGTTCAGACAGAGCCCCCCATTCGAGCAAGCGGTGCATGGCCTGACCGGTTCGCGAGGCGGCTGAATCAGTCGCCGGTTTGGCAATGGCCAACGGCAGCAAAGGCGCAGGCGGCAGTTCAGGGAAGTCAATCACGAACACAGCCGCGAGCTCGGTCACGACAGCCTTCAGGGCCGGTTGCGGCCACTCTGCCGCCAGCGCATGCAGCCGAAGCCACCAGCTGCCAGGGGCAGCGCGGTGCGGCTCAATCGACGACATCGCCAGCGTTGTTTTGGCCCGCGTCAGGGCAACGTACAAGGCGTTGAGTTCTTCGCGATGACGCTCGTCTTTTTCGGCTTGCAAGGCATCGGCACAGCAAGCCGGCGGACGGCTTTCGCTGACCAGAAAAACAAAGCGATGCGGCACGGCAGATTCGCCCGGCCAGTCGACCAGCACGCCCATGCTGTCGGCGCTGCGCGGCGGCGTGTCGGTGTCCAGCAGCAGCACGGCTTCGGCCTCCAGCCCCTTGGCGCCGTGGATGGTCAAGAGCCGCACCGCCTCTTGGCTGACGGTTGCTGGCGCCTGAATGCCGCCGGCTTTGAGCGCACGGACCAAGCCGTAAGGCGTGGTGTAGCGACCGCCATCGACTTGCAGAGTCACCGACAGCAAGGCGCGCAAATTGGCCAACACGGCCACGCGCTGCGCGTCAGGCGCGGCAGCGGCAAAGCGCGCCAACACATCACCGTCGTCATAGATGGATTGCAGCGCGTCGTGCGGCGGCTGTGTGTCCAGCCAACTCTTCCAGCGCGCCAATTGCAGCGCGACACCGGCCAAGCTTTGAGCCTCGGCGGTTTGCAGTTCTGCCAGCGGGCTGATGGCATCGCCCTGGAGCAGCTGGTACCACGGTTGGCTGAGTCGACGCTGGGCTAAAGCGAGCTGTACCAGCGCCGTGTCGTCGACGCCAAACAGCGGCGAGCGCAACGCCCGCGCCAACGACAAATCGTGTTGCGGCGAGACCAGTGCGTCCAGCAGCGCCACGATGTCTTGCACTTCACAGCAGTCAATCAAGGCGGTTTTTTCGCCAATCTGCGCAGGAATGTTGAGCGCACGCAATTCGTTTTGCAAAGGCAACAAGCCTGCACGTTTGCGCGACAGCACCATGATGTTGGCGGGCTTGAGGGGTGCTGTCTCAAGTTGCAAGGCAATCCAAGCGGCGGCTTGGCGCGCTTCCAGCGTGCGCAGTGTTTCTTCAGGGACTTCGCGGGGCTGCGTCAGGCTGTCGCGCCAATCTGTGGGCTCCGAATCGTCAGACTTGGCTGTCTTGACACGCAAGATCGGCGGCAAGCGCCCGACCGCGCCCAACTGCGCGGAGTCCGTGCTGTGCGCGCGAAAGCCTTCGTAACCGTCCACCGCAGCGGCTTGCGCCATGGCCGCATTGACGGCGCTGATAACGCCTTGCGCGTTGCGCCGGGTGTGGTCGCAGCTCAGCAAGTCACCGCCCAGACCGTTCTGCACAAAGGCTTGCGCGGCCCGAAACACCTGCGGCTCGGCACGTCGAAAGCGGTAAATACTTTGCTTCGGATCACCCACAATGAAAACGCTGGGCGCTTGCCCGGCGCCGGTGTAGCTGCCCAGCCAAGCCAGCAACGCCTGCCACTGCAGCGGATTGGTGTCTTGAAATTCGTCGATCAACAAATGGCGCACGCGGGCATCGAGTTTTTCTTGGACCCAGCCCGACAACACCGGATCACCCAGCATGACCAGTGCAGCGCGTTCGACGTCGTTCATGTCGACCCAACCGCGCTCGCGTTTGAGGTCGGCGAACTCGGCAATCAGCAAGCGCGTCAAGCGCGCCATGCGCTGCTGGTAGGCCCAAGCATCGTGTTGATGCCGGGCTGCGGCCACGGCCAACACGAGTTCTTGCGCCTCGCGCACCGTGCTGATGCCGATAATTTTTTCGCCAAACTTGCGGGGCTTACCTTCCGTCGTCAGCAAGGCCAAGTACACAGCGCTCGTGTCGCCGGCGGCCAAAGCGCGCTCCAACTCAACGCCTTTGGCCGAAAAAGTCACTGCTGACGCACGACCCAAAGCGATGGCGGCGTTGACCAACAACTGCTGTGACAAACCGTTGGCGAAAGCATCTTCGGGTTCGTTTAATGATGCGAACTCCGGGAATTGTTCTCTGAAAGACTTCACCGACTCATCGGTCACGCCGGCCGCATCGGCCAGCGCGAATTCAACCCGCTTGTCGAGCGCCGCTTGCAGGGCTTTCTCGGTTTGCGAGCGGCCATAAGCAAAGACGACGGCTTCAAAGTCTGCCTTCAACGCCGGGTTGCCAACCAGCGCTTGGTAATAACGCCGCCAGACCAGTGCCCGTGCTTGGCTGTCGTCTTCCAGCAAGTCGTAGTTGACCGGCAAGCCCAAGCTTTGCAAGACCGCGACCGGAGCGCTGCGCAACAAGGCCGCGAACCAGCCGTGAAAGGTGCGGATTTGCACCGACCGGCCGGTGGCCAACAGGCTTGCATACAAGCCTTGAAGCTGCGTTGCCAAGCGTGACGCTGTGGCCTCGTCGTGCAGGCCTGGCACACCGCGAATTTTCAATTCGTGCAGCAACTTGGCGCGGTCTGCATGGGCAAATTCAGTGAGCCATTCATAGAGCCGTTCACGCATTTCGCCAGCCGCACGTTTGGTGAAGGTGATGGCCAGAATTTCCTGCGGCTGCAGTGCGTATTGGCCATCGGTAGCAGCTTTTTCTGCGCCTTCGAGCAAGGCGCGCACCATGCGCGAGACCAACATCCAAGTCTTGCCCGCACCCGCGCAAGCCTCGACTGCCACGCTGCGACGCGGATCGCAGGCAATGGCGTAAAAGGCGTCGGCCGAGACCAGCTCGCCGTTGCGTTCATAAGCGGCTGGCTGCGTCATGCTGCCACCCGAAAGTCACGCCGACACAGGCCGCGGGCATCGCAATAGTCGCAGGCCTTGCCTTCGCCGATCGCCGGCAAACGCGCACCGTCGGCGATGCGGCTCATGTCACTCAAAATATTGCCAATCAACTCGTCTCGCAGGTCCACGATGTCCTCTTGGTCATAACTTTTGGTCGGCTCTTTTTCACCCAGATTCACATAGGCCGCACTCAAAGGATCGTCGCTCAGCAAAGCCGCATAAAACGGCAGCTGCGTGTCTTCCTGCGGGTCGTTGATGCGCTCTGCAGTGGTGCTGCGGGCCTCGGTTTTGTAATCCATCACCAGCGGCTGGCCATCTGGCAAGCGGTCAATCCGGTCGATCTTGCCGATCAGCGTGAGCGGGCCGATGGGCATTTCTTTCCATTGCTCGGCCTCGGCAAATTGCGCGCCTGTTGCCTCATGGCCCGCCAGCCACAGCAAGTAGCCCTCACGCACCCGCGGCCACGCGGCGGCAAAGGGCAAGAACTCGCTGTCGGCCAGCGCCATCTCCCGCGTGGCACGTTCAGCGGCCTGGTTCATCATCTGCACCCGACTAGGCACATCGGCGGTCGGGCTTTGTTTGAGCGCGACGTGAAAGTGGCTGAGCAGCGCGTGCAGCCAATTGCCAAAATCGCGCTTGCCCAACTCACCTTCGAGTTCCTCGACGGCTTGCAGCTTGAGTTGGCGCATCGCAAAAAATCGGTAAGGGCAGCGGCGTAAATCTTCATACGCGCTGGCCGACAAGCGCAGCACCGGCAGCGCTTGAGCTGTGGGCGCCGGCATCGTCGTCGGTTGCAGGGTCAGCGACCGCTGCACGCGCACATCTGCCGCCAATTCAACCTCGGGCACGAGCAGCAAGGCCTGCACAAAACCGCTCGGCATGATGCGCTCGCCACCTTCACTGTTGCGCCACAGCAAGTCGACCGGATTGAACTGCAAGGCATACAACCACGCTGCACGAGCGGCTAGCGCCAAGGTCTCGCGCGAAGGCAAACCCAGCAACTCGCGCTGGGCTGGCGTCCACTGACCGGGCGGCTCGGGCGACACCGGCAAGCGGACTTCGTCAGCGCCCGGAAAAACCACCGCCTGCATCGGCCGACCGAGCAATTGGCTCAGCGGCAAGATCACCACTTGCGCCTCGGGCGGATGCTCAGGCGTGAAACTGGCCGACTCCAGCACCTGATTGACCCAGGCGGTGAAGTCGCGCAGGCTCATGCGCGCACCGAAGGTTTCGAATTCGTTTTCCAGGCCTTCACGCAGCCGCAGCGCGTCCATCACGGCCTGCCCTGCCGTGTCACTGAGCAAGGTTTCCCATTGCTTGGAAGCCTGCAGCGCACCCCGAAGCGCACGCAGCCAAGCCATCAATGCTTTGCCGCCTTGCAGTGACGCCAGCAAGGGCGCAGCCAGAGCGGCCAACGAGACACTGGCGGTCAGCGAGGCGGTTTCAGCGTGGCTGACCGAACGCCATTCGCGCACACCGGTTTTTCGCAATTCGATTTCAGCCGCCGTGACGGCCGCTGCGTTGAAGACAGGCGCATTTTTCAGCCAGTCCAGCATGGCATCGGTCGAAGCGTCCCATGTCGCGGCCCTGAGCAGGCTCATGAGCGCTGCCGCAGACCGGGTGGTCGACAACTTCCAGCCGGTTTCGTCGCGCACCGCCACACCTTTATTAGCGAGCATGGCGCGGACGCGCCGGGTCAGCACGCGGTCTTGCGCCACCAACGCAACCGGCAGGCAGCCTTGGCCGAGTCGCGCCAAGACGCTGGCGGTGGCGCGCTGTGCCTCGTCTTCGGCATCTTGTGCCACCTGCAAGGCTGGGGCCGTTTCTTGACTCGGCAACTCGTCATCGAGCAAGCGCAAAGTCACCGCGCGGTCGCCCCACTTCGACTTCAAAGCGTCGGTCAGCGGATCAGCCTGAAAACCTTCCAACACCAACAACAAGTCGCCCTTAGCAGCCGCGGCACTGAACAAGACATCGGTCGGATACGCCGAAGTCGACGCCCACGCCAGCGCAATTTGGCCCACCGCTGACTCCAGCGCCAGCAGCGGCGCATCCATGCCGGCCGCTAATAAGCCGCCTAGGCGCTGTCCCCATTCAGGGCGTTGTTCAGGTGGCAAAGCAGCAGCCAGGCGCGCCACTGACCAAGCCGACTCCACCAAACGAGCCGCCAACAAGTCTTTGTGCGCGCCCAAACCGGCGCGTTCCAGCAGCCCGGCGGCCGTCAGCAAGTCACAGGCCGCGTCCATCCGTATGTCGCTGGCAGCAGGCTCAAACGGCCCTTCCAGCGGCGCCTGCAAACTGTTGGCCCAGTTCATGGTGGTTTCGAAGCGCGGCACAAACGAAGCCGTGCCTTGAGCCGCCCAAGCAGTACGCGCCTGCTGCATCAGCTGCGCATAAGGCACCAGCACGACGCAGGCCGCTGGGTGCAAACCGCGGCTATCAATGTGGTCGTGGATTTGCCGGGTCACGCGGGACCAGTTGGCATCAATGATGTGGGATGAAGTCACAAATAGAGTTACAGGTGGAAGTTGGCGACTAGGCTATCGCGCTCATAGAAGGAAGGAAGGCTTCCCCGGCAACGAGGGTACTGGCTTTCTGACACAATAACTACAACTTTTGCCGCAACTTGAACAACCTTTTGAAGGAGCCATCATGGCCAACGAACTGATTAAACATACCACCGATGCCACCTTCGAAGCCGACGTGCTCAAGTCGACCCAACCCGTTTTGGTGGACTACTGGGCCGAGTGGTGCGGTCCTTGCAAGATGATTGCGCCTATTCTCGATGAAGTCGCCACCAGCTACGAAGGCAAACTGCAGATTGCCAAGATGAACGTCGATGAGAACCGCGACATCCCGGCCAAGTTCGGCATTCGCGGCATTCCGACGCTGATGTTGTTCAAAGGTGGCGAACTCGCCGCGACCAAAGTCGGTGCCCTGAGCAAGTCTCAATTGACTGCCTTCATCGACCAACAACTGGCCTGAAGCCAGCCCCAAAAAGAAGCTCTGAGGAGCTTCTTTTTTTGATCTCGGCTCCCCCTAGTGCCTTAGCGCACTGCAGAGCCTGACAAAGCCTCATTTTTTCCTGTCATAATTCGCGACATTCGCTGCTGTCTTCTAGACAGAGAGTGCGGATTCCAGCATTGACAGCCGGCTTCAGAAATCCCCCTCTGAACCGTCATCTCGCTGACTCGACTTATCCAACCTCCCCCCGTTTTTTCAGTTGAACTCGCCTCGAAGAGTTCTCATTACGCAGGTAACCCCATGCACTTAAACGAACTCAAGGCACTGCACGTGTCTGAAGTCCTCAAGCAAGCCGAAGCCCTTGAGATCGAAAATGTTGGCCGGATGCGCAAGCAAGAGTTGATGTTTGCCATCATCAAGAAGCGCGCTAAAACGGGTGAAACCATCGTCGCCGACGGCGTCTTGGAAGTCCTGCCCGATGGCTTCGGCTTTTTGCGTGCACCGGATTCGAGCTACACCGCCTCGACCGACGACATCTACATCAGCCCTAGCCAGATCCGCCGCTTCAACCTGCACACCGGCGACATGATCGAAGGTGAAGTCCGCACGCCAAAAGACGGCGAGCGTTACTTTGCCCTCAACAAGCTCGACAAAATCAACGACGGCGCACCTGAAGACAACAAGCACAAGGTGATGTTCGAGAATTTGACGCCGCTGTTCCCACGCGAGCAGTACAAATTAGAGCGCGACATCAAGGGCGAAGAGAACCTGACCAGCCGGATCATTGACATCATTGCGCCTATCGGCAAAGGCCAGCGCGCCTTGCTGGTCGCGCCGCCAAAATCTGGCAAAACCGTGATGATGCAAAACATCGCTCACGCTATCACCGCCAACTACCCAGACTCCGTGATGATGGTCTTGCTGGTCGACGAACGCCCAGAAGAAGTGACCGAAATGCAGCGCAGCGTGCGCGGCGAAGTGATTTCATCGACCTTTGACGAGCCAGCGGCACGTCACGTTCACGTGGCCGAAATGGTCATCGAGCGCGCCAAACGTCTGGTTGAGCTGGGCAAAGATGTGGTGATTTTGCTGGACTCCATCACCCGTCTGGCCCGCGCTTACAACAACGTGCTGCCATCGTCTGGCAAAGTGCTGACCGGCGGTGTCGACGCAGCCGCCTTGCAGCGCCCCAAGCGCTTTTTTGGCGCTGCCCGCAAGATTGAAGAAGGCGGTAGCTTGACCATCATCGGCACGGCACTGATCGACACCGGTAGCCGCATGGACGAAGTGATTTTTGAAGAATTCAAAGGAACGGGCAACTGCGAGATTCATCTGGATCGCCGCTTGTACGAAAAACGCGTGTTCCCGGCCATCAACCTGAACCGCAGCGGCACCCGCAAGGAAGAACTGCTGTTGGCCCCTGAGATCCTGCAAAAGTCACGGATTCTGCGCCAGTTCATGTACAACATGGACGAGATCGAGTCGATGGAATTGATGCTCAAAAATATGAAGGCGACGAAGAACAACCACGAGTTCTTTGACATGATGCGAAGGGGTGGTTGATTGAGCCCCCACGCTTTTCACTTTGTGTAAAAGCTGCCCCCGAGGGGGCGCTGCGCCTGCGGCCCGGCTAAGCCGGTTCCGCGGCCCCTGCTGGTGGAAGACAATTACGGAAACCACCGCGACAGGCGCTTTTTAATGCCATAATGCGGGGCTTAGCGGAAAGTGTCCAAGACTGGCTTGGGTGGCTACCGCAACGAATAAGGAAGATCATGAAAGACGGCATTCACCCTAATTACCGCGAAGTTTGCTTCGTGGACTTGTCAAACAACTTCAAGTTTGTCACGCGCTCATGCGTCAACACCAAAGAAATGGTGACGATGGATGATGGCCGCGAATTGCCTTTGTACAAGCTGGACACTTCCAGCGAGTCGCACCCGTTTTACACCGGCACGCAAAAATCCGTGGACAACATGGGTGGTCGTGTCGAGCGCTTCCGCAATCGCTTCGGCAAAACTGCCGCCAAGTAAACTGCGAATCGTTTCAAGCCGATCCGAAAAGCAGCCTGAAATTCAGGCTGCTTTTTTTTCGCCCTGAAACTCTGGAATCCCCTCATGATTGAGGCCTTGCCGACACACCTCATTCTTTAGCCGACCGTACCTTGAACCAGCCGTCCCCCGCCCTCATTGCCCAATCTGCTGTGCGCAGGCTGCCGCGCCTTGCACTGCTGCTTTTTTGCGTGGCTTATGTGCTGCCGGGCTTGGTCGGTCGTGGCCCGTGGAAGGACGCCGACATTTCTGCGTTTGGCGTCATGCAGCAAATGGTGGCCACGGGCAGTGACTGGCTGCAGCCCAACCTGATGGGCTTCACGGCCGACTTTGACGGCCTGCTGCCTTACTGGATAGGCGCACTGGCGATCAAGCTGATGCCCTTGTTGGACCCGGCTCTGGCCGCGCGTCTGCCTTATATTGCTTTTCTGGCCTTGACGCTGGCCGCCACTTGGTACTCGGTGTATTACCTGGCCCGCAGCCCGCAGGCGCAGCCGGTGGCCTTTGCCTTTGGCGGCGAGGCCAGCCCGGCAGACTATGCCCGGGCCATGGCCGATGCCGGCCTGCTGGCCTTGCTGGCGTGTTTGGGTCTGGCTCAGCTGTCCCACGAAACAACCCCCGCCATGGCCCAACTCGGCTTCATGACGTTGATGTTTTACAGCGTGGCCGCCAGTCCTTACCGTAGCCCGTGGCAGGTGTTGGGTCCTGGCTCAGCCTTTGTGGTCGGCATGGCCGGGCTGGCGTTGAGCGGCGCACCCACCGTCGCCGCCCTGCTCGGCTTCGGCAGCGTGATGGTCGAATGGGCACATCGCCGCTGGGGCGGAGAGTCCAACGAGCAACCTGACACGCGCGGCTGGATGCTGTTGATGTTGGGCGCCACCTTGGCGACTGCCGCGCTGGCCTATGCGCTCGGTCTCTGGGTTTGGCGCATTGACGTCGCCGCCCTGAGCCAATCTGAGGCCCACAAAGAGTGGGGCAGCATCATCCGCTTGCTGCTGTGGTTTCCGTGGCCGGCTTGGCCGCTGGCCTTGTGGACGCTGTTTCGCTGGCGCCGCCAGTTGACCAGCCGCCATGTCGCCCTGCCCCTGTGGTTTGCGGTTGTCGCCGTCGGCACCACACTGCTGACGGGCGCCTCAGACCGCAGCTTGCTGCTGAGCCTGCCGCCACTGGCCACGCTCGCCGCCTTTGCACTGCCGACCCTCAGGCGCAGCGTCGCCTCTTTGATCGATTGGTTCACGCTGCTGTTTTTCACCTCGTGCGCGATCATCATTTGGGTCATTTGGGTCGCCATGCAGACCGGTGTGCCCCAACAACCTGCCGCCAACGTAGCCAAGCTGGCACCCGGCTTTGAGCCGAGCTTTTCAGCGCTGGCATTTGGCTTGGCCTTGTTGGCCACCGTGGCTTGGGCCTGGCTGGTGAAATGGCGGGCGGGTCAGCAGCGCGCGGCCATCTGGAAGTCTCTGATCTTGCCGGCGGGTGGTACCACGCTGTGCTGGTTGCTGCTGATGACGCTCTGGCTACCCTTGCTAGACTTTGCCCGCAGCTACGAGTCCATGTCGCGGCAAGTCGCCCGACAAGTCAACCGGCAAGCGTGCGTCGAAGTACTGGGTCTGAACACCGCACAGATTGCCGCCCTTCGCTACCACCAGAAGCTGAACCTGCGCCCCACCGGGCCAGAGACCAACTGCCCTTACCTGCTGGTTGACACGAACTCGCTGTCCAGCATGTGGCAAGTTGTCAACCGCTCTGAATGGGAGCGAATGATCATGGTCCGGCGCCCGGCCGACCGCAATGAAAATGTGGTGGTCTACCGCCGCTTCAAGCCTTCGGCAGCCGCTGAACGTCCTTGATTTTCAGTCCGTGAAAGAACTCAAAATCATTGGCAAGCACGCCAGCACCGTGCTGGTCGGGCAGCTCGCCATCATGGCTTTTGGCGTCGCCGACACCGTCATCGCCGGCCGCTACAGCGACACCGCACTGGCCGCCTTGTCGGTCGGGTCTGCCATCTACATCAGCGTTTACGTCGGCCTGATTGGCATCATTCAAGCGCTGCTGCCGATCTGGGCCGAAATGCGCGGCGCCCGCCATCACCTCGCGGTCGGCCAGTCGATTCGGCAAAGCCTGTATTTGTGCGGCCTCATCAGCTTGGCCGGTATTGGCGCGTTGCTGTTTCCGGGGCCACTGCTGCACTGGGCCAAAATTCCGGCCGCCATGCAAGGCGAGGTTCAGGCCTATCTGGCCGTCTTGGCGGTGGCATTTGTGCCGTCGCTGTTGTTCCGGCTGTTCAGCACACTGAACCAGGCGCTGGGCAAGCCGGTACTGATCACCTGGCTACAAATCGGCGCACTGGGGGTGAAAATTCCATTGTCGATCTGGTTCGTTGCCGGCGGTGCTGGACTGGAGCCGATGGGCGCGGTGGGCTGCGCTTGGGCCACGCTGGTGGTCAATTACCTGTTGCTGCTGCTTGCCGTGCTGCTGCTGCGCAGCCATGAGCTTTATCTGCCGTACCGCATCTGGGCCCGCATGGAAAAGCCCGATTGGCGGCAAATCCGGGCATTTGCGCGGCTTGGTTTACCGGCCGGGCTGTCCTACATGGTGGAAGTGACCTCTTTCACGCTGATGGCGCTGTTCATTGCCCGACTGGGCACGGTGGCGGCGGCCAGTCACCAGATTGCCGCCAGCATGGCGGCGGTGCTGTACATGGTGCCGCTGTCCTTGGCCATTGCTTGCAGTGCCCGCGTGTCGTTCTGGATGGGGGCTGGCCAGCCAGTCCAAGCGCGGCGCGTGGTCGGCTTGGCTTTGAGCCTGTCGGCGCTGAGCGCCTCGACATTGGCGTTGCTGCTGTGGCTGCTGAGCCTGCAGATTCCGGCCTGGTATTCGCGCAACCCGGAAGTCGTGCTCACCGCCTCGACGCTGTTGGCTTGGGTCGCGCTTTACCATTTAGCCGATTCACTTCAAGCTGTTTGCGCTTTTTTGCTGCGTTGCTACCGCATCACCTTGATGCCGTTGCTGATTTACAGCGTGTTGCTGTGGGGCTTTGGCTTGGCGGGTGGTTATTTTCTGGCTTACGTCGGGACGGCTGTCGTGCCGGCGTCACAGCTGCCCGCCAGCTTTTGGTCGGCGGCCACCCTGGCACTGGCTGCGGTGGCCTGCTGCTTTCTGACGCTGCTTTGGCGCGCTTCAAAACAAGCACTTTCAACACCATCAAGCGCTGATTTACAAGAAGTGACAGCCCGCGCGAGATAGTGTGACAACATTACGCTGTCACACTGTTGTCACACAAGCGCCATAAAGTCCAGCCTGTGCTTCACACCTCAACCTCAAGGACACCAATGAATACCAAACGCACGCTTCTCAAAACAGTCGCTGCTGCTGCTTTTGCCAGCCTAGCCATGAGCTCGGCCATGGCCGCTGACCTGACCGGCGCCGGCGCTACCTTTCCTTACCCGGTTTATGCCAAATGGGCTGAAGGCTACAAGGCCGTTTCAGGCATCGGCATGAACTACCAGTCGATCGGCTCCTCCGGTGGTCTGAAACAAATCCGCGCCAAAACCGTGACTTTTGGTGCCTCGGATGCCCCAGTCAGCGGCGATGACTTGGACAAAGACGGCATGGTGCAGTTCCCAGCCATCATTGGCGGCACGGTTCCCGTGTTGAATTTGGACGGTTTCAAGCCTGGCGAATTGCGCATCACCGGCCCCGTGTTGGCCGATATTTACTTGGGCACCATCGTCAAATGGAACGATGCCAAACTGGCCGCGTTGAACCCCGGCAAAAAACTGCCTGACGAAAACATCACTGTGGTGCACCGCGCTGACGGTTCGGGCACGACCTTCAACTTCACCGACTACTTGGCATCCATCAGCAAAGTCTGGGCTGACAAAGTTGGCAAGGGCGCAGCAGTCAAGTGGCCAGCGGCTTCTTCAGTCGGCGGCAAAGGCAATGAAGGCGTCGCTGCCAACGTCAACCGCATCAAAGGTGCAGTCGGCTACGTCGAATACGCTTACGTCAAGAAAAACGGCATGAACTTCATGCAACTGCAAAACGCCGACGGCAAGTACGTCAGCCCAGACGACAAAACCTTTGCCGCCGCAGCGGCCGGTGCTGACTGGTTCAGCGTGCCAGGCATGGGCGTGTCCATGGTCAACGCCAAGGGCGCAGCCAGCTGGCCTATCAGCACGGCGTCGTTCATCTTGATGTACAAGAATCCAGTCGACAAAGCCGCTTCCGCAGAAGCCCTGAAGTTCTTTGACTGGGCCTTCAAAAACGGCAAAAAAATGGCAGATGATATGGACTACGTTTCGCTGCCAGACAGCCTGACGAATCAGATTCGCGCCAAAGTTTGGTCACAAATTCAGAAGTAATTCTGGATTAACCCATAAACCCGTCGAACTGCGTCAAGCAGGTCGGCGGGTTTTGTTCCATATCTGACAACTCCAAGGTATTCAAATGAGCGTGGAAGCCATCATGACTTTGCCATCAATCCCTTTTGATTCAACCAGCGAAACCGGCAGTCAAGGCATGATCGCCGTGGCCAAGCGCCAGCGCATCCAAGATTTCTTTTTTCATCGCATCACGCAGGGCTTTTCGTTGCTGGTGTTGATCGCACTGACCGGCATCATTGGCTCTTTGTTCATCAATGCTTGGCCGGCACTGCACAAGTTTGGCGTGCATTTTCTTTGGTACGTTGAGTGGGACATCATCAACGAAGAATTTGGGGCCGCGATTGCCATCGTCGGCACCTTGGCCAGCGCCGGTATTGCGATGTTGATCGCCGTCCCACTGGCCTTTGGCATCGCGGTCTTTTTGACCGAAACTTGCCCGGTCTGGCTGCGTCGCCCACTCGGCACGTCGATCGAATTGTTGGCCGCCGTGCCATCGATCATTTACGGCATGTTTGGCTTGTTTGTGTTCGCACCCTTGTTCGCCAACTACCTGCAAGTGCCTTTGCAAAAAGTTCTGGGCGGCATGCCGCTGGTCGGCTTTTTGTTCGGCGGCGCCACCAACGGCATGGGCATTTTGGCCGCCGGCATTGTGCTGGCATTCATGGTCTTGCCCTTCATCGCGGCCGTGATGCGCGACGTCTTTGAAGTCACCCCACCCATCTTGCGTGAGTCCGCTTACGGCTTGGGCTGCACCACTTGGGAAGTGGTTCGCAAAGTGGTTTTGCCGTACACCCAAAAGGGTGTGATTGGCGGCATCATGCTCGGCTTGGGTCGCGCTTTAGGCGAGACCATGGCGGTGACCTTTGTCATCGGCAACGCCAACCGCATGCCAACGTCCTTGTTTTCACCGGGCACGTCAATCGCGTCAACCTTGGCCAACGAATTTGGCGAGGCCGATGCGTTTCACATCTCGGCTTTGTTTGCGCTCGCCTTCGTCTTGTTTGTGATCACCTTCGTGGTGCTGGCGATGGCCAAAATTTTGGTCATGCGGGCTGATAAAGCCAAAGGAGCTTGAGATGATGAGCAATAACTTCAACAAAAAACTGTACAACAGTCGCCGCCGAGCCAACACACAAGGGCTGATTTTGTCGATGAGCGCCATGGCGCTGGGCTTGGCCGTGTTGCTCTGGATCTTGTTTGTCTTGTTTTCCAACGGGCTCGCCGCCGTCGACTGGAACATGTTCACCCAAGACACGCCAGCGCCCGGCTCAGAAGGTGGTGGCTTGCGAAACGCCATCATCGGCAGCTTGATGATGGTCGGCTTGTCGGTCTTGGTGTCCACGCCGATTGGCATCTTGGCCGGCATTTACCTGACCGAATATGGTGACAGCAGCAAAACGGCAGAAGTCACACGCTTCGTGACGGACATCATGCTGTCAGCACCGTCGATCGTGTTGGGTTTGTTTGTCTACTCCATCGCAGTGGCCACCGTCGGTAACTTTTCGGGTTATGCCGGCAGTTTGGCCCTGTCCCTGATCGCCGTTCCGGTCGTCATGCGAACCACTGAAAACATGTTGCGACTGGTACCCGGCAACCTGCGCGAAGCCGCATTTGCACTGGGTGCACCGCGCTGGAAAGTCTCGACCTTGGTGACGCTGCGAGCTGCCAAAAGCGGTGTCATCACCGGCTTGCTGCTGGCCATTGCCCGCATCAGTGGTGAGACCGCTCCCCTGCTTTTCACGGCATTGAACAACCAGTTTTACAGCACCAACATGGGCGCACCGATGGCCAACCTGCCGGTCGTGATCTATCAATTTGCCATGAGCCCTTACGACAACTGGATTCGGCTGGCGTGGGGTGGAGCGTTGCTCGTCACCATGGCCGTCTTGGTCTTCAACATTCTGGCGCGCGTTTTCTTTCGAGACAAAGTTCACGCCTGAGCGGAACAGCCCAACATCACTCAAAATTCCTCCCTAAAACCGATTTAGAACCATGGACCTGTCAATGGCTGAAACCACCACAGAACTGAAAAACGCCCTTGAGGTTCGCAACCTCAATTTTTATTACGGCAAATTTCGCGGTCTCAAAGATGTGACCATGAACATTGCCGAACGCAAGGTCACCGCTTTCATCGGCCCGTCGGGTTGCGGCAAGTCGACCCTGCTGCGCACACTGAACCGCATGTACAGCCTGTACCCCGGCCAGCGCGCTGAAGGCGAGATCAATTTTTACGGCAACAACATTCTGGACAAAAGCCAGGACTTGAATTTGCTGCGGGCCCGCATCGGCATGGTGTTCCAAAAGCCAACGCCGTTTCCGATGACGATTTACGACAACATCGCCTTCGGTGTTCGCCTCTATGACAACCTGAACAAAAGCGACATGGACGAGCGCGTCGAATGGGCTCTGACCAAAGCCGCGCTGTGGAACGAAGTCAAAGACAAGCTTGGTCAAAACGGTCTGTCGCTGTCCGGCGGCCAGCAGCAGCGTCTGTGCATTGCCCGCAGCGTGGCGGTCAAACCCTCGGTCTTGCTACTCGACGAGCCGACCTCGGCACTTGACCCGATTTCGACCGGCAAGGTCGAGGAACTGGTGCACGAACTGAAGCAGGACTACACCATCGCCATCGTCACACACAACATGCAGCAGGCCGCGCGCTGCAGTGACTTTACCGCCTATATGTACTTGGGTGAATTGATCGAATTCGGCTCGACCGAGCAGATTTTCTTCAAGCCCAAGCGTACCGAGACCGAAGACTACATCACAGGAAGGTTTGGTTAATCATGAGTGAAAAACACATCTCCAGCCAGTTCGACACCGAGCTGAACTCCATCTCTACCAACGTGCTCGAAATGGGCGGTTTGGTTGAAGCCCAGCTAAACCAGGCGATTTACGCGCTGGTCAACATGGACCTGGCGGCCGCAGTGCAGGTCATTGAAAATGAAACCAAAGTCAACCAGATGGAATTACGGATTGATCACGAGATCATCTCCACCATTGGCCGGCGCCAACCCACAGCACGGGATCTGCGTTTCTTGATGGCCATTTCACGCACCACACAAAACTTGGAGCGTGCCGGCGATGAGATCGAGCGCATGGCCCGCATGGTCAAGTCCATCATTAAAAGCGGCTCGCCGCGCAACCTGCCCACCTCTGAGCTGCGCGTTGCCGCAGATTTGGCGGCCGCGATGCTGCGCAAAACACTCGATTCGTTCGCGCGTCTTGACACCACGATGGCGGTGACCATCATCAAAGAAGACGATCAAATCGACGATGAGTACAACGGTTTCTTGCGCAAGCTCATCACCTACATGATGGAAGATCCACGCACTATTTCGCCGAGTCTGGACTTGCTGTTTTTGGCCAAGTCCATCGAACGCGTTGGTGACCATGCCAAAAACATCGCTGAACAGATCATCTTCATCGTCAAGGGTGAAGACATTCGTCACACCTCATTGGACAAGGTTGCATCGGTCGTCAAATGAGAAAATTACCCCGCGTCTTGGTGGTGGAAGACGAACCATCTATCGCTGAACTCATTGCAGTCAATCTACGGCACAACGGCTTTTCCCCCATCGTGGTGTTTGACGGTGCAGCGGCTCAGCGAGAAGTGGACGCCGTACTGCCGGACCTGATCTTGCTGGACTGGATGCTGCCCGGCGAGAGTGGAGCCACGTTGGCGCGGCAATGGCGCAAGAATGATCGCACGAAAACCGTGCCGATCATCATGCTCACCGCCCGCAGTGACGAGAGCGACAAAGTGCAAGGTCTGGACGCGGGTGCCGACGACTACATCACCAAACCGTTTTCAACCCAAGAATTGCTGGCACGTATCCGTGCGCTGCTGCGCCGTCGCACCCCTGAGATCGTCAAAGACTCAGTCCAATTGGGCGAACTGACACTCGATGCAGGTACTTACCGCGTCACTTTTCGCAGCAAAGAACTCAAGATTGGGCCGACCGAGTTCAAGCTGTTGCACTACCTCATGAAGCATGCCGAAAGGGTGCACACCCGCAGCACCTTGCTCGACAAGGTCTGGGGTGACCATGTCTATATTGAAGAGCGGACTGTTGACGTCCACGTCAAGCGCTTGCGCGAGTCCTTGGGTGAAGCCGCCAGCATGATCGAAACCGTGCGCGGCGCCGGCTACCGTCTGACCGTTCAGAGCAGCGCCGGCAACACAGGACAAGGCCAGCCGATTTCCGCCACATGACACAACGTCTGATTGAACTGCTGCTGCTCGTTGTGCTGGCGTCAGCTTGGGGCTGGGTGCACGAATCAGCCGGCTGGGCCGTTGCCGGCGCAGTGCTGGGCGCTGTTCTGTGGAGTTTTCTCGACGCTGTTCGCGCACGTCGCCTGTTGAAATGGCTCAACACCGCCGACACCGCACAGACGCCCAAGCTGTCAGGCATGTGGGTGGAGATTTTCGAGCGCAGCCGAAAAGTCATCAAAAAGCTTGAGAAAAAAACCCAAAGCAGCAACGCCCGCCTGGATAATTTTTTGGCTGCCATTCAAGAATCACCTAACGGCGTGATTCTTCTCGATAGCGCGGGTCGCATCGAATGGGTCAACCTCACTGCAGCCCATCAGCTTGGCTTTGACCCGCAAAAAGACGTGGGCCAACACATCCAAAACTTGGTGCGCTCACCGGTCTTCAAAAGCTATCTGTTGGGCACCGATTTCAACGGGGAAATTCTGATCGGCGGTATCGGCGTTCGTCCTTCACTGCCCTCCAAAATTTCAGTCAAGGTTCATCCTTACGGTAAAAAGCGAAAGTTGATGCTGACGCGCGACGTGACCGCTGTCGAACTCGCAGAAACCATGCGCCGCGACTTTGTGGCCAATGTCTCGCACGAAATCCGCACACCCTTGACCGTGCTCAGTGGTTTTGTGGAAACGCTGCAAAACATTCCCGTCAACGAGACCGATCGGAATCTCTACCTGGGCATGATGAGCCAGCAAGCGAAACGCATGCAAATGCTGGTGAGCGACCTGCTCACGCTGTCGCGCCTTGAGGGCAGTCCGGCGCCCGGTCAAGGGGAATGGAACACAAGCGATGACCTGTTGGCGCCGGCCCTCCAAGAAACCCAAGCGCTGTCCGCCGTGATCGCCCATCCGCCGCACGAGATCACACAAGCGACCGCATCGACATTCATGGTCTCAGGCAGCAAGTCCGAACTGCACAGCGCCATGTCCAACCTGCTGAGCAATGCCGTGCGCTACACGCCTGGCGGCGGCTCTATCCGCTCCGGCTGGCGTTTGCGCCCCGATGGCTGGGCTGAATTTTTTGTTGAAGACAGCGGGCCCGGCATCGCCGCCGAGCACTTGCCACGCTTGACAGAACGCTTTTACCGCGTTGACCGCAGCCGCTCGCGTGAAACAGGCGGCACCGGCTTGGGCTTGGCGATTGTCAAACACGTGGCGCAGCGACATGGCGGGCAACTTGAAGTGACCAGCACGGTGGGCAAGGGATCGACCTTTTCAATCGCCCTGCCGCCATCACGCGTTCAGCAGATCAATCCAATAACGCCAGCGCTTCCAGCTTTGTCTGAAAATGCGCAAGGCTAGGCGTTAGCGCTTTCGGTACCTTGGCGAAATCATCGTATCGGCGAAGTCGAACAGCTTCCTCGGCAAAAGGCTGCGCTAGGAAAACACCCAGCTCAGCCTCTGAGTAAGCGCCTCCTTGCAGCTCCAGACTTCGTTTGGAGGCTGGCGACAAACTCGCCCAGTAAGTCGGCTCAGCGCCACACAGGTAACGCTTGGCATCAACGTGCAAACGTATCGGCTCCAGCACTGCGTCTGGCAGCAAGCCCCGTAAAAAAGGAATGGCGATGTACTGGTGCAAGTCGTCACGCTGTTGCGTCTCGTCTGGACTCTCGTCTTTTTGGGCCGCAATGAGATGCCCTAAATCGTGCAATAAAGCCGCCACCACGGTGGCATCAGTTTCTCCCGCCTGCTCTGCCAATTGCGCACACTGAAGCGCGTGCTCCAGTTGGCTCACCGCCTCACGGCCATACTGACGGGTCGCTCGGGTCTCGAAGAGATGAATAATTTCAGTGGTGGATAAAGTCACGGCCCAGTCCTTCAAATCAGAATTTTTCGAATGTGGGCAGAGACCAAGTCAATCGCCGTCACCGTCACAATGATGATGATCATCACGGCACAGGTTTCAGCGTACTGAAAGCCGCGAATGATCTCCCACAACACCACACCAATACCGCCCGCGCCGACCATGCCCACCACCGAAGCGGAACGTACATTGCTCTCCAATCGGTACAGCGTGAAAGATATCCACAAAGGCATCACCTGCGGAATCACGCCGTAAACAATCTCGTGCAACGCACTCGCTCCGGTTGAACGGATGCCTTCAACCGGCTGAGGGTCAATCGCCTCGACCGCTTCAGAAAACAGCTTGGCCAACACACCGGTGGTGTGAATCCAAAGTGCCAGCACGCCAGCAAATGGACCCAGACCGACGGCGACGACGAACAGCATGGCGAAGACCATCTCGTTGATGGCCCGCGTGGCGTCCATCAACCGGCGCGTCGGTTGGTAGATCCACCAAGGCACCAGATTGGCAGATGCCATCAAGGCCATGGGCACCGCCGTGACGACAGCCAATGCGGTTCCCCACAAAGCGATTTGCAGGGTGATGACCATTTCAGCCACATACATGCGCCACTGGCTGAAGTTGGGCGGGAAAAACTCAGCGGCATACGTGGCCATATTGCCCGAGTCACGCAGCAAATCGAGGGGCCGCATGTCGGCCCCTTGCCAAGAACCAGCCAACAGCATTAAAACGAGTACCCAAAAGACATACCAAGTCAGGCTGCGTTTAGGGGCAGTCGACTCGGCCGTCACCCTTGGCGGGAGAGTCGCGGTGGGAGTCATCAGTTCAACGCAGCCAACTGCTTGTCAATCACGGCCAGCTGCTCTTTTTTGGCTGCCTCAGTGATGACTGAATCTGACTCAAGTTTGTTGCGCTTGCTGAACAGATCGAGCTGGCGGATGGGTAACAGTTGGCGGTTGTTCGATTCCTTGAAACCGGAGAGTTTGGAGATCTTCATCAGAACTTCTTTCTCACGTGCATCTGTTTTTCCGTAGCTGTAAAAGAACTTCTTGATCTTGGCCTTGCTGGCTTCAGGCATGTCTTTGCGCATCACCAACGGGTCCAGTGCAATCAGCGGTGAAGTCCAAACGATTTTGATGTTGTTGAACTTTTCCGGATAGCGGCTCTGGATCTTCTCTAGGTTTTCGCTGTTGTTGGTGGCAACATCCACCTGCTTGTTCGCAACCGCCAAAGCATTGGTCTCGTGGTTGGCGCTGCGTGTGACTTTGAATAAACTCTTGGCATCGATGTTGTTTTTAGAAAAAACATAAAACCCAGGCACCAAAAAACCAGAGGTTGAATTGGGATCACCGTTGCCAAAGCTCAGGCTTTTACCGTTCTTGAGAATGTCATCCAAGGTGTTGTAAGGGCTGTCCTTGTGCACAATCAAATGCGAGTAATAACCTTGCGAGCCATCGGCATTGACCATCTGGGCGAAGACCTCTCCGCTGGCCCGATCAACAGCTTCCATCGCTGACTTGTTACCCAACCAAGCCAGTTGCACTTTATTGAAACGCATGCCTTCAATGATGCCGGCGTAGTCTGGTGCGAAAAAGGCCGTGACTTTCATGCCGGTCTGTTTCTCCATGTCTTTGATCAACGGCTCCCAATCCTGTTTCAGGTTTTGGGTTGCCTCCGTCGAGATAATGCCAAAGTTGATTTCCTGAGCCTGTGCGCCTAGCGATAAGCCCAGTGCAAAGGTCGCGGCCGTGATGGCCAATATTTTCTTAATCATCAAATAAGTCCTAATAAAACAGTCTAAAAATCAGGCGGCCTGAGCCAGTCCAGCTTGCCACGCCGGAACAGCAGCCGACATCACCAGCGCGACCGGAGCCGCATGAAGGCGTGTGGAATCAGCGAGAATTTCATCCGCATGCACGCCATACAGCTCGCGCAGAAGTTGCGGAGTCAAGAGCTTTGAAGGACCATCAAAGACCACGCGGCCTTGGTGCAAAGCGACCACCCGCGGGCAATATTTCAGCGCCATGTCGACCTGATGCAAAGAGACGATCACGGTGCAGCCGTCCTCGCGGTTGATACGCGCCAAAATCTCCATCACATTGCGCGAAGACTCCGGGTCCAGCGAAGCAATCGGTTCGTCAGCCAATACCACCTTGGCACCTTGAACAAGTGCGCGGGCAATCGCAGCACGCTGCTGTTGGCCACCGGACAACGTCGATGCCCGCTGGGCGTGGCAATCGGCAATGCCGACGCGGGCCAGCGCGTCAAGGGCTTGCGCCCGCTCTTGCGCATTGAAAATACGAAACAGACTGCGCCACCAAGGCATGCGGTGCAACAAGCCGACAAGCACGTTCACCAATACCGGCAGTCGGTCCACCAGATTGAACTGCTGAAAGACAAAGCCGACTTGCGAGCGCACCCGCCGAATGTCATGGTGAATGCGGCCGCCCTGCTGAACACGGCGCCCGTCAATTTCGATCAACGAGTCCGTCCGGCCATCGGCCGTGATCAAGCCAGACATGTGCCGCAGCAAGGTCGACTTGCCGGAGCCAGAGGCACCGATCAGAGCCACCATCTCGCCTTTTTTAAACGACAGATTGATGTCGCACAGCGCTTGTTTGCCGGCGAAATACTTGTTGAGCTTGTGAATACGAAGTGCATCATTCACCATGAACTCCTTCTAAGTTGTATAGACATATGTAGTCTCATCGTTGGTCGTGACGGTTTCATGAACGTTAAAAGAAGCTTGTGTGACAAGGGCCGGTTCGCGACCTCACAGCACACGGCGGCCTTCCCGCCAGACCGCGCGTACCACCGCGTGGCGCTGCCCATTCGGCAGCTCAGCGATATGGACTTGGATCAAGTCCGCACGCAGACCGGCTTCGATCGCACCGCGGTCGCTCAAACCGGTGGCCAGTGCAGGTGTTGAGGTGACCGTCGCCACAGCTTGTGGCCACGTCATGACGCCTTGCTCGACCAAGCACATCACCGCCGACAGCAGGCTGCCCGGCACGTAGTCTGAAGAGAGGATGTCGAGCAGGCCAAGCCGGGCCAGTTCAACCGCCGCCACATTGCCGGAATGTGATCCACCGCGCACCACATTGGGGCCGCCCATGACATTGCGCAGACCGTGCTTATGGGCCTCGCGGGCTGCCGCCACAGTAGTCGGAAACTCCGACATGCTGGCGCCTTCGGCATGGGCTTGCTGCACATGGGCGGCCGTGGTGTCGTCGTGACTGGCCAGCGCAATGCCGTGGGTGCGGCTGTAGTCGACAAAATACTGCCGGTGCGGCTCCGAATATTCAGCCTGCAGCTGGCTCGCCAGCACCACCTGTTGCTCGAACTTCTGCTGGCTCCAGCCCTTCTTGCCGGTGTAGTAAATCCGCGCTTGTTCGATGTTTTCCCACTGCCGCTGACCGGGCGTGTGGTCCATCAACGAGATCAGCGACAGCCGTGGATGGCCCTGAAACGGCTCAAACAAATCGATGGTGTTGGGCGCTGGCAATTCACAGCGCACATGCAAGTAGTGGTCGGCGCGCAGCAAGCCTTGTTGGGTGCAGTTGTCAATGGTCGCCAGCACGTCGTTCCAGGCCTTGCCGCGCAGGCTTTCAGGGTCGGCGTCGCCCACGCCCAATGCATCAAAAACAGTGGTGATACCGGCGGCAGCAATCTCGGCGTCATGTGCCAGCAAGGCGGGCAACTCAGCCCAATGCACCTTGGGCCGGGGCATCAGGTGGCGCTCAAAATTATCCGTGTGCATTTCCACCAGACCTGGCAGCAAATAATCGCCATCCAAGTCAACCGCAGACAGAGTCGATGTGTCGCCAGCGACAGCACTGATACGGCCATTGTGTGCAAACAAACTGCCGTGCACCACTTCCCCTGGCAGCACCATCTTGGCGTTTTTAAAAATCACAGATGCGTTCATGCAATATCCTTCACAGTCCCAACAGTTCTGAAGTCAGCCACATTGATGCGGCGAGTGGCGACGGCGTCACCCACATAGGCGTCGTGAAAAATTCCGACGATGGCGGCACCGCGTGCACTGGCTTCGCGGATCAGCTCAATGACGGTCTGCGCGTTCTCCGCATCCAGTGATGCGGTCGGCTCGTCCAGCAACAGCAACGGCCGCGGCTTGATCATGTTGCGAGCGATGTTGATGCGCTGCTGCTCACCGCCTGAAAACGTCGCGGGCGGCAAATGCCACATGCGCTCAGGGATGCGCAGGCGCGTCAACCAGCGACTCGCCTCGGCACGCGCCACCGCCAGTGTTTCAGGGTTGTCACCCGCGTCGTCAAGCAAGGGTTCGGCCACCACATCCAGCGCTGGCACCCGTGGGATGACGCGCAAAAACTGGCTGACATAACCCATCGAGTCTTTGCGCAAGCGCACCAGCTCATGCGGTGAGGCGGTGGTCACTTCGATCGGCAGCTGGCCTGGCAAATGGAGGCTGATGCTGCCCGCACTGGTTCGGTAGTTGGCATAAATCATTTTCAGCAAGGTGCTCTTGCCCATGCCGGACGGTCCGTCCAGCACGATGCACTCGCCGGGGTGAACGCTGAGGTTGGCTTCGCCAAGAACCGCCAGCTCGACGCCGTTTTGGTGGTGCAGGGTAAAGCGCTTGGCCACCCCTTGAATGTGGAGCAAAGGATGGGTCATGGTTGGAGTACCGAAGAAACGAGAAGTTGGGTGTAAGCGTGTTGCGGGTCGTCAAGCACTTGGTCGGTCAGGCCGACTTCAACGATGCGGCCGCGCTGCATGACGATCATGCGGTGCGCCAGCAGACGGGCCACTGCGAGGTCGTGCGTGACCACGATGGCCGCCAGTTGCATCTTGCGGGTGAGTTGTCGCAGCATGTCCAAGAGCCGCGCTTGCACAGAGACATCCAGCCCCGAGGTCGGCTCGTCCATGAACACCAAGCGCGGCTGCGTCACCAAGTTGCGGGCGATTTGCAAGCGCTGCCGCATGCCGCCGGAAAAGGTGCGCGGTGCGTCGTCGATGCGCGCCACATCAATCTCCACGCGTTCCAGCCATTCAGCGGCAACACTGCGCAGACGGCCGTAGTGACGCTCACCCTGCCCCATCAAGCGCTCACCGACGTTGGCACCGGCCGAGACGTCCATGCGCAAACCATCGGCGGCGTTTTGATGCACAAAGCCCCAGTCTGTTCGCGCCAGCAAACGCTGCTGGGCTTCGGTCATGGCGAAGACGTCTTGCAGCCCTTCATGACGCGTCATGAAATGCACACTGCCCGCATCGGGCTGGCTGCGCGCTGCGATGGCGTTGAGCAAGGTCGATTTTCCCGAGCCGGACTCACCCACCACCGCCAGCACTTCGCCCGGCCAGAGATCAAAGGAAACATCTTGCAGCGCCACGCGGTCGCCGTAGTTTTTGCTCAGTCCGCGAACCTGCAGCAAGGGTGCCGGCGACGCCGAAAAATGCGGAGATAAATTCACAGTCATATCAAGGCTCAATCACAAAACTCAGGCCGTGCTGGTCAAACCCGAGAGATTCATAAAATGCATGCGCCGCTTTGCGTTGGCGATTGGACGAAAGCGCCAACTTGTAGCAACCGGCCGCGCGTGCTTGCTCTTTGGCATGCGCCATCAACTGGCGGCCGATGCCGCGCCCCTGCTGATCGCTGGCCACCACCACGTCCTCGACAACCGCCGACGGCGTGCCGCCATGCGCCAAGTTGTGCATGACCAGAAGTGCGTAGCTGCCCAGTACCACTGGCCCGTCTGTTGCCACAAACAGTCGGTAGCTTGGGTAGCGGGAAAACTCAGCGAAGATGTCTTGAGCCGCTTGTTCCGACAAAACGTTTCCGTTGTTGAAATCAAGCTGGGCGTACAGAGCCAACACCGCCGGCAGATCGGCCGCGTCAGCTTGCCGTATGTCAAGACTCATGACGCAGCCTGTCGCGACTGGCAATAGTCAGAATCCGAGCACACATGCATGCGGCTACCGTTGTTGTCGGTGATGACCTCGTCTAAAAAGCTGTCGGTGGCACCGCACAAAGCGCAGGCCGCATCCCAGCGCTGGACTTCAAAGGGGTGGTCTTCAAAGCCCAAGCTTTCCACCGAGGTGTAAGGCGGCACGGCATAGATGCGTTTTTCACGACCGGCACCAAAGAGTTGCAAAGCCGGGTTCATATGCATCTTCGGGTTGTCAAACTTCGGGATCGGCGAAGGCGCCATGATGTAGCGGCCGTTGACCAACACCGGGTAGTCGTACGTAGTGGCGATGTGGCCGTACTTGGCAATGTCTTCGTACAGCTTGACATGCATCAGCCCGTATTCGGCCAGACCATGCAGGGTGCGGGTTTCGGTTTCACGCGGCTCCAGCCGCTGCATCGGCTCGGGCACCGGCACTTGGTAGACGATCACTTGTCCTTCATGCAGAGGGATTTCAGGGATGCGGTGGCGCGTCTGGATCAGCGTCGCTTCACGAGTGTGCGTGGTGGTTTCCACCCCGGCCGTGCGTTGAAAAAAGCGCCTGATGTTGACGGCGTTGACGGTGTCGTCAGAGCCTTGGTCAATGATTTTCAGCACATCGTCAGGGCCAATGACAGCCGCCGTGACCTGAATGCCGCCTGTGCCCCAACCGTAGGGCAGCGGCATTTCACGCGAGCCAAACGGCACTTGGTAACCGGGAATCGCCACCGCCTTGAGCAGCGAGCGACGGATCATGCGCTTGGTGCGTTCGTCGAGGTAAGCGAAGTTGAAGTTCGCCTGCACATCGTCTGTGGCCGTTTCTGTGCGCGGCTCGAAGCTGACTTCATTCAATGCGTTCATGCTGTGACTCCGGTGTCGGGTTGGGCCGCTTTGGCGTTGGCAGCTGCGCGCATTTTTCGGATCAGTTCGAGCTCCGACTGGAAGTCAACGTAGTGCGGCAACTTCAAGTGCTGCACAAAGCCGGAGGCTTCGAGGCTGTCACTGTGCGAGAGCACAAACTCCTGCATTTGTGCGGGCGACTCGATCGGCTCGCCCAACTCGTCGGCCCGCAACGCCCGGTCCACCAAACTCATGGCCATCGCCTTGCGCTCGCTGTATCCAAACGCCAAGCCGTAACCACGGGTGAACTGAGGCGGCTCAGTTTTGCTACCGGCAAACTGATTGACCATTTCACATTCGGTGATTTCGATGTCGCCCATCGAGATAGCAAAGCCGAGTTCTTCGGGTTCAATCTCAATCGCGACTTGGCCCAAGCGAACCTCGCCCACAAACGGGTGGCTGTGGGCGTAACCGCGCTGGGTGGAGTAAGCCATCGCCAACAGAAAACCCTCGTCGCCGCGCGCCAAGTTTTGCAGCCGCGTAGAGCGCACCGCCGGAAACCGCAAAGGCTCACGGGTCAGATCAACCGGCGACGGATCGCCCGGCGGAATCGGCCGGGTTTCAATCAAACCCTCATGGTTGAGCAACTCCACCACGCGCGGTGTGACAGCGGCATCAACGCCTGTCGGCAGCACACTGCTTTGGGGCTGAACATCAGCCGGTGCGTCTTGCCCATTGGCCAGCAAGGTGAAGTCGAGCAAGCGCTGTGTGTAGTCGTAGGTGGGGCCAAGCACCTGGCCACCGGGCAGGTCTTTGAAGGTCGCGGAAATACGCCGCTCCAGCGACATGCGATCAGTCTGCAGCGGTTTTGTCGTGCCCAAGCGCGGCAAGGTGGCGCGGTAAGCGCGCAGCAAAAATATGGCTTCAATCAAATCCCCGGAGGCCTGCTTGATCGCCAACGCCGCGAGTTCCGGGTCATAGACCGAGCCTTCGTTCATCACCCGGTCAACCGCCAGCTTGAGCTGTTGTTGAATCTGCGACACGCTGAGTTCAGGCAAGCGGTTGTCACCGCGCCGCTGTTCGGCCAGCAGGCGGTAGCTGTTGAGAATGGCGGTTTCCCCGCCCTTGACGGCAACGTACATGCTCAAAGCCCTCCTGACAATTGAATCGATGTGGTGCGCGGCAAGCCAACCAGTTGCTGCGCCGAAGCCAGAAACAAGTCAACGCCCCGCGGAAAGCTGGCGTGGTTCGCCGTCCACTGCGCGAGAAAATCAAGCGCCAAACCATCGACCGATAAATGGTTGACGTCCTGAATGCCCGGTCCTCTGAGTGCCCACTGCGCTGCCCCGCTCTCGCTGCCTGCACTGACTGCGCTGGCATCTAACAGCGGTAAGTCCAACACGCAGGTTGCCGACTGGTCCGGCGCGTTGTCGCTGCCCTGTGAAAAACTGGCCAGCGCGGGCATGGCGTCGCCGGCAGCCACCCATGCAAACATGGCTTGGTCAGCGTGCGTCACCAGCTGGCAACCAGTGTGAAAACGCAGCCAAGCGGCGGCATCACTGTTCGCCAAAGAAGGCGACAGCCAGAGCGTAGCGTCGGAGTCGAGCAGCGCCAGTAACAAAGCCGCCGATGCGGGGTGGCCGGTCTGCGGCACCTCGGAGTCATGGCGTACGGTGATGCAGCGACCAGGGTGTGACAGCGCCTCCAGCGCAACCCGAAACACGGCCTGACTACCGAACGCCTCATGCGTGAAGCCGGCACCCAGATTCGACAAATCGTGTGCGCTCATGATGTCTCTCCTTCGTCGTCCATCGATGATGATTCGCGGGCCACCGTGAAAAATTCAACCTTGGTGCTCTGCGCACGCTGCTCGCGCTGTCTGCGCAGCAGCGCCAGATGTTGCCGCACCGGACTCAACAAGGTTTGCTCCAATAAATCCTGTTGCGCGCTGTCTTGCAGCAAAGCATCAGCCACCGCCGCCAGCCCGACCTGACGGTGAGAGCGACCCAATGCATAGGCGACACCGACCACGGCGGTGTCAGTCGACGCACCCCACATACGCAAAGCGCAACGGCTGACCGTGACCTCACCCAAGTTAAAGCGCTCACCGGTGGAACCCGCGCGACCCTGAACCATCATCAACCCGGTTTCCGGCGCTCTGAGCCAATGTGGCTTGGCCGGCCAGTGCGCACCAACAGCCGACTCCAACAAGTCCAGCGGTGCGCGCGACAGCAAGGCCATCCAGTCAGCGCGCACCATCGTTGGTGCTGGGTCGTGGTTGTCAAATGCATGAAACATTCTGGTGATACCCTCAAGTTGTATAGACAAATAAATTCACTACCGTCAGCTTAACGAGCACATAAGTAAATTTCATGACAACACTGACATCGGCTGAACACAAGCTTGAGCGGCCAACTCGGGAGAGTTTTTGGCACCGCATTGCAGCGCAAATTTCCGAGGCCATCAGCCAAGGAACTTACCCGCCCGGCGAACGCTTGCCGTCGGAACATGCACTGGCCGAACTATTTGGCGTGAACCGGCACACCATTCGAAAATCACTGGCGAGTTTGTCGAGCCAAGGCTTGGTGCGCGTGACGCAAGGCAGCGGCACCTACGTGGAAGACTTTGCGGTGGAACTGATGTTGGGCAAACGCACGCGGCACCAACACAGCTTGGTGCAAGCCGGCCTGCGCGGTGGGCTGCAAGTGCTAGAGAGCAGCAGCGTGAGAGCGAACAGTGCACAAGCCAAAGCCTTGGCCTTACCAGCACGTAGCAAGCTGTTGTGCTTGAGCGTGCTGGGCGAAGCTGAAGACCAAATTCTGCATGTCAGTGAGCGATTTTTTCCGCTGCCACGCTTTAACGGACTGGATGCGGTGATCACTGAAACAGGCTCGATCACAGCAGCCTTTGCGGCCTGTGGACTGACTGATTACACCCGACTGGAAAGCCGCATCACGGCCCAGATTCCAACGGCTGCGATCGCTGCGCACTTGCGTCAACCTGTCAGCAGGCCGGTGCTGGAAGTGACCAGTGTCAACGTCGACAGCGCTGGCACACCGATTGAATTTTCAACGACTTGGTTCTCTGGTGACCGCGTCAAACTAACCATTCGCCATGATGACTAACAATCAGATCCCACCCTATCGATTTGCGGTTTATTTCGCTCCACCGCCGAACAGCCCTTGGTGGCAAGCCGGCAGTCAGTGGCTGGGACGCTGCGCGGCGGGCGGCGCGCTCAAGCCCATGCCGGCGATCAAGGGCATCAGCGACGAAGCGTTCCACCAGGTGACCGCCGCACCGCGCCGCTATGGCTGGCACGCAACGCTGAAGGCACCGTTCAGCTTGGCTGCTGGCGCAGATGCAGAGCAGCTGCGAGCAGCGCTGACAAAGATTGCCGCGAGTTCGAGCGCTTTTGAAATGCCGCCTCTCAAAGTCACACTGCTCGATGATTTTTTAGCCATCGTGCCGCTGACCACTAGCGCAGAGGCCAACACCGTGGCCGCCAGATGCGTCATGGAACTGCAGCACTTGGCAGCACCGCTGTCGGCCGCCGACTTGCAACGCCGCCGTCAAGCAGCACTGTCACCCACGCAAGATGCGTTGCTGCTGCGCTGGGGCTATCCTTTTGTATTGGATGAATTTCAACTCCATTGTTCGCTGACAGGCTCCCTCAAACAATTGAACCCACAGCAAGTACAAAACCTGCAACAGGGCGCGCAAGACTGGTTCGACGACCTGCCGCCCTGCCGTTTTGAAACATTGGCCTTGTTTGTCGAACCGACGCCAGGCGCAGACTTCGTGTTGCAAGAGCACTTCAAGATGACAGCATGAACCACCGCCTGATGTATGTGATGGGTCCTTCGGGTGCTGGCAAAGACAGCCTGCTTGACTGGCTGAAAAATAAACTGCCAGCACACGCACCCATTCACTTCGCCAAACGCACCATCGACAGGCCTCTGCAAGCCTCTGGCGAACAACACGAAAGCGTCGACAGCGCCACCTTTGAGCGCCTGAAAAAAGAAAAATCTTTTGCCATGCATTGGCAGGCCAACGGCAGACAGTACGGGGTGCGACACGCTGAGCTGGAGCCCCTGAAGCAGCAGCATTGGTTGTTGGTGAACGGCTCACGCGCCTACCTGCCAGAAGCGCTGCGCCAGTTCGACGGTATGAACGTTTTGCACGTCAGCGCCAGTGCTGAGATTCTTCGCACCCGTCTGCTGGCGCGTCAACGCGAAACGCTTGAGGTGGTTGAAGCGCGCGTTCAGCGCGCCGTTGCCTTCAGCGTGCCACCGACATGTCGTTGCATCAGTGTGTTGAACGACAGTAGCCTCGACGAGGCTGGCGCGGTGTTGATGAGCGCACTGGCATCACTGCCCGACTGGCCTAAATTTTGAGGTTTAACCCAGCAAAGCGCATTAAGCCAACTAAGCCGTCTAAGCCGACTAAGCCGACTAAGCGGACTTCAGCGCATCCAACTCGCGCGGAAACTTGCTGACCGGTCTGGCTGCGACCAAGTTGTCCTGGAACATTTGACCAGCCTGTCGCCAGCTGAACGCCAGCGCCCGTTCGCGGGCATGGGCACGGTCAACATCGAGTGCAGCAGCAAAGGCCTGCTTCAAGTCCACATGCAGGACGCCGCCCTTGTGACCTTCTGGCGTGTTCAGCACTTCTAAGGGGCCGTCCACCGGATAGGCAGCCACTGGCGTGCCGCAAGCCATGGCTTCAAGCATGACCAATCCAAAGGTTTCGGACTTGCTCGGGAACACAAACACATCGGCAGCGGCATACACCTTGGCTAATTCATCTCGGGCCAACAGGCCGAGCCAGCGCACTTTGGGATAACGTGCTTTGAGCGACGCTTCCAATGGTCCTACGCCGCAAACCACCTTGGTGCCGGGAATATCTAACTGCAGAAAGGTTTCAATGTTTTTTTCGTACGAAACCCGCCCCACAAAGAGCGCGACCGGACGTTTGAGTTCATTGAGTTCCGGGTAAATGCGAGCACTTCCATGAAAGCGAAATAAATCGGTGTCGACGCCATGCGTCCAACTGCGCAGTTGTTTAAAACCGCGCGTTTTGAGCATTTCCAACACCCCTTGCGTTGGCACCATGATGCCCGATGACGGTTTGTGAAAATGACGAAACAAGGCATATCCCATCCACAACGGAACACGCAAAGCTGCCTTTAATATTTCAGGAAACTTGGTGTGAAATGCCGTAGTGAACTGCAGCTTGTGCTTGGCGCAATACGCTCGCGCGGCCCAACCCAACGGGCCTTCGGTGGCAATGTGAATGGCATCTGGAGAAAAATCATTCAACTGCTGGCTCAAAAATGGCCGGGGCTTCAAGGCCAGATCAATCCCCGCATAGCCTGGGCAAGGCCTGGTCTTGAACTGCCCCGGATGAATCACCAGCACTTCATGGTCACGACCTTCAAGATCCCTAACCAGCTCAATCAAAGTGGTGACAACGCCGTTCACCTGCGGCAGCCAGGCATCGGTGATCAAAGCAATTTTCATACGCTCACCGGTGCTTCGGGCATGAGGCTGGGCTCTGGTTTTTTCTGCACTTCATGCGACGGTGCCCAGTGCAAAATTTCAAGGCGTCCGTCGTAGTGCTCGACCAAGGCGGTGCGGCTCTCGACCCAGTCGCCGTCGTTGCAATACAAAACGCCGTTGATCATGCGCATCTCTGCGCGGTGAATATGGCCGCACAAGACGCCGTCATGGCCCCGACGTTTGGCCTCTTTGGCGACGGCTACCTCAAAGTCGGTCACGTAATTAAGAGCTGACTTGACCTTTTGCTTCAGATACGCTGAAAGCGACCAATACGGCAAACCCATGCGGGCGCGCAATGAATTGAAGTGACGGTTCATGCGCAGCGTGAACTCGTACAGGTTGTCGCCCAAGTACGCCAGCCACTTGGCGCACTGCACCACCGCATCGAAATGGTCGCCGTGAATGATCCACAAACTGCGGCCATCCGCAGTCACGTGAACCGCTTCCTTCACCACTTCGACGCCGCCGAAATGATGGCCAATGAAATCGCGCGCAAATTCGTCATGGTTGCCCGGTACATAAATCACGCGACATCCTTTGCGCACCCGCCGTAAAAGTTTTTGCACGACATCGTTGTGTGACTGCGGCCAATACCACTTGCGACGCAACTGCCAGCCATCAATGATGTCACCCACCAGATAAAGCGAATCACTCGGATGCGTCCGCAGAAAATCCATCAGGGCAAGCGCCTGGCAGCTCGGCGTTCCGAGGTGCACATCAGAGATGAAAATCGTTCGGAAACGCTGGCCGGTTTCCTCCTCATCATCAAGCGATGGCGGCGGGTAATTCCCGCTAAAGGAATCAAGTACGGCGCGCATCAGCTTTGTTCCGGAAATGTCATGGGGAAGCCTTTCTTGGGCTAGCACGAATGCCGTGTTTTCAAAAGATTGTGCTCACACCATGTGTCGAAGTTGTGTCGATTTGATGAATTATTTTTGACATCCGAATGTAAAAAACAGACGTCGATCAAATCACGTGCAGGCCCTTGCGTCGAATACGAGCCCATGGTGCTAGCCGCGGAGGCGGTGGTGTGGGGTTTCAAGCGCGCGCTTCATCGCATGTTGTCACGGTTTTGACATCGACAACACGCACAATTCACATTTGAAAAATGCCTTCGTCAACGCACCGCTGATGTCAAATTCCCCATGAACCTTCGCACTCAAAGTTTGCCAGAAGAACTCGCCAACAGCGTGAGCCACGGCGCCGCATTGTTGGCAGCCATTGCAGCCGTGCCCTACCTCATGTTTGCATCAAGCCATCCCGGCAATGCCAATTACACGATCAACACCAATTTCGTCGGTGCGCTGGTGTTTGGGTTGACGATGGTGTTTTTGTATTTCACCTCGACGCTGTACCATGCCCTGCCGGAGGGTAGGGCCAAGACGGCTTTTTTGAAGCTGGACCACGGTGCCATCTATTTTTTTATCGCGGGCAGTTACACGCCCTTTGCGCTGGGCGCCATCGAGGGCTCACACAGCTGGCTGTTGCTCGGACTGGTGTGGTCCATGGCGCTGACGGGCGCCACGCTGAAGGTCATTGATCGTTTGTCGACGCCATGGCTGTCAACCGGGCTTTACCTCCTCATGGGTTGGCTGGTGCTGGTGGCGGCCGTGCCGATTGTCGAGCGCGTCTCACTCCCGGTTTTCAACCTGCTGGTGGCTGGCGGGCTGGCCTATACCGTCGGCGTTATTTTTTTTGTACTCGATTCCAGGCTCCGCTATGCGCACACCGTCTGGCACGGCTTCGTCGCAGCAGGCACCGGCTGCCACTTCTTTGCCGTCATGGGTTATGTCGCTTGACCGGGTGCTATGCTCGCCCGCAGTAACGACTAGAAGCTTGTGCGAAATTATGCAAAATGGAACCCGACTTGCCGCTGTGGATCTAGGGTCCAACAGCTTTAGACTGGAAATTGGCCGCTTTGATGACGGCCAGATTCACCACACCGAGTACCTCAAAGAGACCGTTCGACAAGGCAATGGCTTGGATGCCAACCGGAACCTGACACCCGAAGCCATGCAGCGCGGCTGGGATTGTTTGGCGCGTTTTGGTGAGCGCCTCGCCGGCTTCAAAAAAAATCAAGTTCGCGCTGTCGCCACCCAAACGCTGCGCGAAGCCAATAATCGAGACGAATTTCTCAGCCGGGCGCACCAAATTCTGGGCTTTCCCATCGACGTGATTGCCGGCCGCGAAGAAGCCCGTCTGATTTACCAAGGCGTCGCCCACCTGCTGCCGCAATCGGCAGAGCGTCGGCTTGTCATTGACATCGGTGGCCGTTCGACGGAGATGATTTTGGGCTGCGGTCTAGAGGCCAAAAGCATGGAGTCCTGGCGCGTGGGCAGTGTCGCTTGGTCGATGAAGTATTTCCCAGATGGCGTGCTCAGCGCGCGCGCCTTCAACAGCGCAGAGATTGCGGCCAAAGCCGTTTTAGACGAGGCCATACAGACTTTCGGCAGTCCGCACTGGGACACCGCTTACGGCTCCTCAGGCACGGTCGGTGCCGTCAGTGATGTGCTGACAGCCGCGGGATGGCCGGCCGACATGGTCACGCGCGATGGGCTGGATTGGCTGTTGGAGCGATTGATCAAGGCCCAAAGCACCGACCGTTTGAAAATGGAAGGCATGAAGGATGACCGCCGGGCCGTGATCGGCGGGGGCGTCAGCGTGCTGCGAGCCGTTTTTGACTTGCTCGACATTGACGTCTTGCATACAGCGCAAGGCGCTTTGCGCCACGGTGCGCTTTACGACTTGCTCGACCGCGAGGAAACCCAGACCGACTTGCGTTCGCGCACGGTGCGAGGGCTGACACGCAAGTTCCATGTTGACCTCGCCCATGCAGAGCGGGTCAGCCGCATTGCCTGTCAGCTGCTGGAGATGACGCATCAAGGCGCCGGTGAGGAGCTGCAACGCTTTCAGCAAAAAGTCGACTGGGCGGCTCAGCTGCACGAAATCGGCAGCCATATTTCCCACAACGAACCGCACAAGCATGGCGCCTACATCTTGCATAACGCCGATGCGCCTGGCTTTGCATTGCCAGAATTGCATCGGCTCAGCCTGCTGGTGTTGGGGCATCGAGGCAAGTTGCGCAAGCTCGATGCGGACTTTGGTGACAACGTTTTTGTGCAGCAACTACTCGCCTTGCGATTGGCCGTGATTTTTTGTCATGCCAGGCGTGAACCCGACCTGAAGGGTTTGCGGCTGACGATGGAGGGAAACCAATTTGTCTTGGCCTGCCGAACCGGCTGGGCAGATGCTTTTCCGCAGTCGGCCTACTTGCTGCGTGAAGAGTCTTTGGTTTGGGAAAAAACCCTCAGCGCATTGACGATCAAAGACGCTTGAGACGCGTGCTTGGGGCGGGTCTTGCAAAGACCCCATTGAACCGTGTAAACTGTATAAACCGTTAATCGTATATATTTTTTAAAAGGATCTTCCCATGGCTGCTCTCAAAAAGTCCACCCCTTTGTCGACCAAGGTTGCAGGCAAGCCAGCCGCACCTGTCAGCACCAAGCGGATTGCCAGCAAACCACTGCTCAAAAAACCTGCTGTTGCACCAACAAAGCGTATCGTGAGCCCGGCAACTGCCAAGCCCGTGCAAGCCACCAAGCCAACAACCAAAGCCAGCGTTGTCAAAGAAATCAAAGTTGAAAAAGTTAAAAAACCAAAGCTGATCCGTGACAGCTTCACGATTCCTAAAGCCGAATACGTGGTGATTGAAGCGTTGAAAGAGCGCGCAGGAAAACTCTCCCGTGCCGCCAAGAAAAGTGAACTCTTACGCGCTGGCATCAAGGCTTTGGCCGCCATGTCTGATGCGGCGTTTTTGAGCGCATTGACGGCAGTGCCAACCATCAAAACCGGCCGCCCTTCGACTGCCGCCTAAAGAAATTCGGGCGATTGCACCGTCACCACGACGGTCTGTATTTTCCCGTCACGTTCTCGGCTGCGCAGCCACCAGATCGCGCCCTTGCGGAAAGAAAGTTCATCACCTTTCACCCCCAAGAGTCGAGTCACCACCTGCCCAAGCGTAGGTTGGTGGCCGACCACCAGAACTGGCAGCTTACTCAAAGGCCACTGCACCAAGCCCAGCAAGTCGTCCACCGACGCCCATGGTGCAAGTTCGGGGCAGGTCTTGTACTTTCGCCCGAGCGGCACAACGGTTTGCTCACAGCGCATGGCGGGACTGACCAGCACACGAGCGCTGCTCGTTAAGGTGCGGTCGACCCACTTGGCCATGCGGCTGGCTTGCTTGTGGCCTCGGGCTGACAAGCAACGATGCAAGTCGGCATCCGCCACACTGGTCGATACGACCGAAGACGAACCGAAGTCAGGCCCGTCTTCAGCATCGGCATGTCGCCAGAGAATTAAGTCCATCGCTCAGTGACTCGCTGCTGGCTTCGCACTTTCAACGGACTTTGGGCCAGCTCTAGAAGACTTCACGGCAACCACCTTGGGTTCAGCCGAGTAACGTGCCATCAAGGCCACTTGCGCACTCTGCTTGCGACTGCGTGCTTGCACCACCGTGCGTTTGTAAGTTCCGTCTGCCTGCAAATCCCAGGCATCTTGCGTGTCGTGCAGATACGCCACCAGGCACTCGTCAATGATCCGCTGGCGTATGACAGGGTCTGTCACCGGCCAAGCCAGCTCAATGCGGCCAAACATGTTGCGGTTCATCCAGTCAGCACTGGACAAATACAGCGTTTCTTCCTCGCCCATGCGGAAATAAAACACCCGCGTGTGCTCCAGAAAGCGGCCAATGATGGAGCGCACCCGAATGTTGTCCGTGAGGCCCGGAACCTGTGCCGGCAACATGCAAGCACCGCGCACGATCAGATCAATCTGGACGCCCTGCTGACCGGCTTTGATCAACGCCCGCATCAGGCCTTCGTCAGTCAGCGCATTCATCTTGGCGATCAAACGGGTTTCTTTGCCACTGGCCGCTGCGGTGCCCAAAGCCTCGATCATTTCGACCATTTTTCGGTGCAGCTGCAAGGGCGCCAGCACCAGCTGCCTGAGCTTGGGCAGGCGACTTTGACTGGCCAGATGAAAGAAAATATTTTCAACATCCAGCGTCAACATCGGGTTCGCTGTGAGGTAACTCACGTCGGTGTAAAGGCGCGCTGTTTTAGGGTTGTAGTTACCCGTTGACAAATGCGCGTAGCGCTTGAGTTGCTTACCTTCACGGCGTGTCACCAGCAGCATCTTGGCGTGCGTCTTCAGGCCGACAACGCCGTAAACCACCTGCGCGCCAATCGACTCCAACATCTCGGCCCAATTGATATTGGCCTCCTCGTCAAACCGGGCCTTCAGTTCGACCACCACCGTCACCTCTTTGCCACGTCGCACGGCCTCACGCAACAAGACCATGAGCTCTGAATCAGTCCCGGTGCGGTAAATGGTTTGCTTGATGGCCAGCACGTTCGGGTCGTTCACCGCCTCGCGCAAAAACGCCAAGACACCATCGAAACTCTCAAAGGGCTGGTGGATGCAAACGTCCCCTTTTTTGATTTTTTCAAATAAAGAATCTGCATCCAACAGCTGCGTTGGAAACGACGGCTTGTAAGGTGGAAAAAGAAGATTAGGCGCCTTGATCAGGTCGACCAGCTGCGTGAAGCGCACCAAATTCACGGGGCCATTGACTCGGTAAATGGCGTCCAAGGGCAACTGAAATTGTTGCTGCAAGAAGTTGGCCAAATAAGTCGAACAGCCTGACGAAATTTCTAAGCGAACAGCCTGACCAAAATGACGCTGCTCCAGACCGGCTCGCAGCGCGGTGCGCAGATTCAGGACATCTTCTTCATCAACGGCCAAGTCGGAATGCCGGGTCACCCGAAACTGGGAGAACTGCAAGACATCGCGTCCAGGAAATAAATCTGTGATGTGTGCGCGGACCACGCTGGACAAAGACACGAACAAAGACCTGCTGTCGCCACTTTTATCGGGTATCTGAATGACCCGCGGCAACACGCGCGGCACCTTGACGATAGCGATGTCGTTCGCACGGCCGAAAGCATCCTTGCCACCCAAGCGCACAATGAAATTAAGCGACTTGTTGGCCACCATCGGAAACGGATGCGATGGGTCAAGACCCACCGGAATCAGCAGTGGGCGAACCTCACGCAAAAAATAAGCCTTGACCCAACGTCGCTGAGCCGTGTCGCGTTCGCTCTGCGACAACAAGTAAATGCCGTGCCGAGCAAATTCGGGCATCAAGGTGTCATTGAACAGCTGGTATTGGCGCTCAACGATGTCGTGTGCGCTGGCAGACAGAGCCCTGAAAGCGTTGGCAGCGTCAGACTCGCCTTCGCTGTCACTCTTCGCAGCAGAAAGATGCGGTTCAGCCCGAACTTCAAAAAATTCGTCTAGGTTGGACGACACGATGCACAAGAAACGCAGACGCTCCAGCAGCGGCATCTCAGGTCGGGTCGCCAGCTCAAGCACCCGATCATTGAAGGCCAAAATACTGCCGTCACGGTTTAGAAATTGGATGCTTGAAGCATCTTTGTCGTTCAGCACATCAGTGTGTTCGTTGGAATAAGACATGAGGATACGCCTGTAGATTCGATCTCAACTGTCATTTTGAAATCACTTCGTGACAGCCGCGTGACAACTTGGTGAATACTTTATTTGACTTACGCGGCAAAGTGCTTGCGATACCGCAAAGGCAAGTCTGAAATTCGCATCATCATCGGCAGGTCAGCAGAGTTGAAGTCAGGGTCCCAGGCGGGGGCGCCCAACACCTTGGCACCGAGTCGCAGGTAACCCCGAATCAGTGCCGGCGGCTCGACTGTCAGAGAGTTGTCCAACTGCTCGACGGGCAAGGCCAGGCGCGGTGTGACATGCCAATCAATCGCTGCCAGATGAGTTTCACGCAGTTGCCGCCAAATGCTGGCTGCCGCGTGACCGCTGGGCGTGCCGTTGTGCTGCATTGGAATACTGGCACAACCGATCATCGTGTCAAGCTGGTTGCTTGACATGAACTGGGCCAGTGCACCCCATAAAGCCATAATCACCGCGCCTTGACGGTGCTCTGCATGGACACAGCTGCGACCCAGCTCGACCATGCGGTTGCGCAGTGTACGCAAGCGGGTCAGGTCAAACTCTAAGTCGCTGTAAGTGCTGCCAGCACGCTTGGCCTGAGTTGGTGTCAATGCGCGGTAGGTGCCAATGACTTCCTGCGTCGCCTCGTCACGCACCAGCAGGTGTTCGCAATAGTCATCAAACAAGTCGATGTCGTGGCCGGGAATTTTGCAGTCCAAGCGGGCACCCATTTCTACCGCAAAGACTTGGTACCTTAGCCGCTGTGCTTCGCGGACTTCGTCCTGATGCCGAGCCCAGCTGACGTGGATTTTTGTCGGCGCATGCTTGACATCCACGGCCGCAGGGATTGCTTGAGAGCTTGGATGAAGTAACCCCCGTGGCAACTCTATCGGCGACAGTGAAAACGTGGGGTTAGGCAGTTCTTTCATGTGAGATCCTAAAGAGTGGTCATGGACGTTGCGCATTGACGGGGGAACATAGACAAGCCGTCAAGCCATGGCTTAGCGCCGGGGATAAAGAGCAAACCGCCCGGCCCATTGGCCATGGCAAGGGCTGTGCAATGCAACATGCGCGTGATATTGGCTTGAAAAGAGCTCGAGTTGTTCTGCTCGGCTTGTGGGCACATCTGAATTTCTAAGGCATCTTGTTTCATGCCCTGAAGTTTGAAGTTTCAGCGTGACGCGATCATGTCGAATGCATGACATTTCCATGACATCCCTCGGGACCCATGGACGAGGCTGGCGAACTACAGCGTCGCTTGATTCACGCGCACCGAGAGTGCCGCTGCACTTTCCTTGCGCTCGCTGTATCGGTCAACCAGCCAGGCCGACGCATCGCGCGTCAGCAGTGTGAACTTGACCAACTCTTCCATCACGTCCACCACGCGGTCGTGGTACGCCGAGGGCTTCATGCGGCCAGCTTCGTCGAACTCCAGAAAGGCCTTGGCGATAGACGATTGATTGGGGATCGTCAGCATGCGCATCCAGCGGCCGAGCACGCGCATCTGGTTCAGTGCATTGAAAGACTGCGAGCCGCCAGAGACTTGCATCAGCGCCAGCGTCTTGCCTTGCGTCGGCCGAACCGCGCCCACGCTGAGTGGAATCCAGTCGATTTGCGCCTTCAAAATACCGGTCATCGCGCCATGCCGTTCAGGTGAACACCAGACCATGCCTTCAGCCCAGGCCGCCAGTTCGCGCAGCTCTTGCACTTTGGGGTGCGACTCAGGCGCATCGTCCGGCAGCGGCAAACCGCTCGGAGAAAAAGTCCGCGTTTCAGCGCCCATGGCTTGCAGCAGTCTTGCCGCTTCTTCGCTGGCGAGCCGACTGTAAGAGCGCTCGCGTACGGAGCCGTAGAGCAGCAAAATGCGCGGTGGATGGGTGGCCGCACCGGGCGCGCCAGCACCGCTCAAATTCAACACCGGCCTGACAAAGTGCGTCGGGTCCAACGGCGACCCCTCCAGTGCGCTCACTGTGGCTCTGCCAACAAGTCCAGCACTGTTTCTGACGGCCGGCAAAGCCGGGTACCGCGTGGGGTTTCAACGACAGGTCGATTGATCAGGATCGGATGCGCCATCATGGCATCGATCAACGCGTCATCGCTGAGCGTCAGGTCGCCCAGCGCGAGCTCTTCATACGGCGTGCCCTTGATGCGCAACAGCTCCCGCACCGGAATACCCATCTGCGCAATCAGCGTGAGCAAACGCTCACGGCTGGGTGGGTTGATCAGGTACTCAATGACCTCAGGCTCAACGCCGGTGTTGCGGATGAAGGCCAGCACGTTGCGCGAAGTGCCGCAGGCCGGGTTGTGATAAATCGTGATCTTTGACATGAATTGAATTTCTTTCAACATCTTGTTTTACTTCAACTGTTCAATTATAGTTGAACGATGAACGCATCTGCACAGGCATCACCATCTAACTTGCTCGACGAAGACTCGGCTGTCAAATCCTTGGCAGCACTGGCACAGGCACATCGGCTGCGTGCGTTCCGGGCCTTGGTCGTGGCGGGGCCGGAAGGCTTGACGCCGGGCGTCATTGCTGAACAGCTGGGGATGGCGCCCAGCGCCCTTTCTTTTCACCTGAAAGAACTCTCACATGCGGGTTTGGTGAGCAGCGAGCCACGCGGGCGACATCTGATTTACCGGGCCGAGTTTTCACGCATGAACGCCTTGCTCGGCTACTTGACTGAACAATGCTGCCAAGGCGAAAGCTGCGCGGCTGTATCAACAACCAAAAAGAAATAAAGGATCCATGATGGGATTGTTTGAACGCTATTTAACGCTATGGGTCGCACTGGGTATTGCCGCTGGCGTCGGACTGGGTTTGTCGGCTCCGGCTGCATTTCAAGCCATCGCCGGGATTGAATATGCACAGGTCAATCTGGTGGTGGCCGTCTTCATCTGGGTGATGATTTACCCGATGATGATCCAGATCGACTGGTCAGCGGTCAAGGACGTTGGTAAAAAACCGCGCGGTTTGCTGCTCACCTTGGTGGTGAATTGGCTCATCAAGCCATTCAGCATGGCCTTGCTGGGCGTGCTGTTTTTCAAGTACATCTTTGCACCTTGGGTCGACCCACAGTCTGCGTCTGAATACATCGCTGGCATGATCTTGCTCGGCATTGCGCCCTGCACCGCCATGGTGTTTGTGTGGAGCACGCTGGTCAAGGGCGACGCCAACTACACCTTGGTGCAAGTCACCCTGAATGACTTGATCATGGTTGTTGCGTTTGCCCCGATTGCTGCATTTTTACTGGGCGTCACCAACATCAGCGTGCCATGGGAAACACTGGTGCTGTCGACACTGCTCTACGTGGTGTTGCCCTTGTTAGCCGGTATGGCCACACGCCACGTATTGCAAAGACAATCCGGCCACGCCGTCGCTGATTTTGTGGGATGGCTCAAACCTTGGTCGATGATCGGCCTGCTGGCCACGGTGGTGCTGCTGTTTGGTTTTCAAGCCGTCACCATCGTCGCGAAACCGCTGGTCATCGCCATGATCGCGGTGCCGATGATCATTCAGAGCTACGGCGTTTTCCTGATCAGCTTTGCGGGCGCCAAAGCCCTGCGGTTGCCGCACAACATTGCCGGCCCTGCTTGCCTGATCGGCGCATCCAACTTTTTTGAACTGGCGGTCGCGGTAGCGATCTCTCTCTTCGGTTTGAATTCAGGCGCAGCACTCGCCACCGTGGTGGGCGTGCTGGTCGAGGTACCCGTGATGCTGTCACTGGTGGCCATCATCAACCGCACACAACATTGGTTTCCAAGTCAGGCAGTTGCGGCCCGATCTCAAGGCAAGGTGTAGGTCAATGCCCAAAAATAATCCCACTCGCGATACTCGCAGGTCTTGCCATATGCCGCCACTGCGGCAAGCAGTTCATCCCCTGACGGGAAGTTCTTGAGAACTCGATGGATTGACCCATCACCGAGTTGTCGCAGCTGATAGGTGTTTCCATCGTCATCTCGCTCAGAAATGGGCGTGCTGCTGCCTGAAACAAAACGGTTGTCGAAAAACACGATCTTGGCGCCCGGCTGCAATGCAGCATGCAGCCCATTCAAGAACACAGGGATTTTATTCAGCGGGATGTGCGACCACCAGAAGCCAGCGAAAGCGCCATCGAATGCGCCTTCAAAAATAGGGAGCTTGTAGGCGTCACCGGCAAGGAGCCGAACGTTCACGCCGTGAAGGCGGGCTTCTGCAATACGCAGGGTTTCTTCGGCACTGTCGAGCGCCACGACACGTGCAGCCAGCGGCGCATAGAACTGTGTCCAGTAACCGGTGCCGCAGGCAATTTCCAGAACCGAGCGTTTGGCGAGCACATCGCTTAACCACGCTTGCATATGCAGCAGATTTTCTTGCCGCTCGGGTTTTAGATAGACCTTGTCGTATTCACCGGCTCGCGCCGCGTAGTAGTCCTGCAACTGCATCCCCCATTGATCAATCGATACTCAGGCGTTGAACTGACTGCACTCGAATCTAAGGGGTAGAAAGGTTCGGCCCCATCTACCCCCAAAGAAAATCAGCGCGCTTTCAAAAACTCGCCCACTTCCAGCAAGATCAGCTCGTTGTCGTCCGCCTTGTTCGGTTCACGGCTGCTCGAAAACGGCAGGTTGTTGTCATTGCCCACCACGATGTGAGTGCCGTCGACGATGTCAACGTTCTCGATGGTGAAAAACGGAAAGGTCAGCACACCGTTTGTCAACGGTTTACGCGCCAACTTGTGGGGATCCGCAATCGCCATCAGATCGATGTAGCCGATTTTTCGCACCGGGCTGTTCACATTGGCTTCAGTCAGCTCAATCTTGTAGACGCGCTTGAACTTGGCCAGATCATGAAAACAATCTGTGCGTTTTTGAGCTTCAGGGCAAGCTTTGTCGGCCGTCCCTTCGCCGTTGTCACGCTCAATGATCAGGCCGGTGGTGGCATCGATCATGTTGAAGTCTCCAATGGCGTGATGATTCGCTTCCAGCACATATTTCCAATGCCGACCGGTCCACTTTTCGGTCTTCACGTCAAACTCAAGGACACGCAGAAACTGCTTGCCGTCCAGCGTCTCAGAGGCGCTGCTGGCTTCATCCCATAAAGCACCTTCGAGCAAAGCGTAGAGCTTGCTGCCGTCAGGGGAAGACGCCATGCCCTCAAAGCCTTTCGAACGACGGACCTGAAACTTCACAGCGACATTAGGCGCAGGCGGCGTCAGCACGGCAGGATGGTCGGGCGAGCGCACCACCTTGCCGTCCACCTGGGTTTCAAAAACCGCCAAGACCTTGCCCTTCAAATCGGACTTGATCAGGTACGGGCCAAACTCGTCACCAATCCACAGCGCTCCGCCAGCGATCTGGAAACTCTCGGTGTCAAAATCTGAACCGGTCAGGTAGCGCTGCTTGCTGCCTTCATGAACGATGCGAAAAGGCACCTTGCGGTCTGGGTCGTGCAAGAACACCGTCTCCAACCGCTTGAGATGGCCCGACTTGAAGTCGACGCTGTAGCGGTTCAGATAAAGCATGAAGTCCGGCGAATTGGCTTTAGAGCCCGCGCCGTTATCAGTCAACAGCCAGAAGCTGCCATCGGCCATGCGTTTGATGCCAGAGTGTCCTTGCACCGGCTGGCCTTTGAAGGGCAAGAAAACGCCGGTCGGGCGGCCTGCGGACAAGCCCTCAACACTGCCTATTTTGTCGACACGTTGGCCGGTGGTGAATTTACCGCTGACCTGCAGATCAGCCGGCGCATCTTTGGGCGCCGCAAGCATGGTTTGAGCCGGCAGAACAGCATGGCCGCTGAGCGTGGCCGGAAAGGCGGTTTGAGCGGCAGACAGCAATGGCACGGCGCTCAAACCAATCAGCAAAAGTGCGCGTTGAATGGAACTGAAAGACAACATCAATGACCCTTTTTAAAATCGCTGGACACCGAAAGGCGTCCTACAGCATGGGTCAGTTTGATACACTTGTTTGACACCCTCATGTCAACTTCATGTCGATTCAACATCGCTGAACGGTGGTGGCGCAGGGCCTGTGCGAATGGCTTACTTTTCGCTCTCAATGAGACGGACAGCGAAGGGCATGCGCTCACGCACATCGACGGTGACATGAACCGCCCGGACGTCACTCGCGCCAGGCACTTCGAGCCGGGTCAGGTTCGTCAACGGCTTTTTTTCTAACGTGAAAGGCTGGTCAAAGCGGAACACATGGCTGTCGCCATGAATCAGCAACACCGGGACAGCCGACTCTGCCGCCAACGGCAGCAAGGTGTTGCCGATGCTGTTTCGAAAGCCCGAGTGACCCGGAAAGTCTTCCCAGTTGGACTTGCTTTCAAAAATATCCGCCTGCATGGCAAACACAAGCGCCTTGGCCGAAGACTGTCGCGCATAGGCAAAGGCTTGACGAATCCACGCCACATTGGCTTTATCACGCTCAAAATATTCCGCGACCGCAGCTGGCTCGCGTACTTCGAAATTATTGTTGCTGCCAACGATGTGCAAGGTCACGAAAAGCACCTGCTGGTGTAGCCAGCGCTGGTTCTCAATAAATTGAACGTGTGCAGGATCCAATCTGGACTGGTTGTCCAGCTGCAACGGAACTTTGCCCAAAGACTGGCCTAGCGTGAAGAAGCGTTGGCGCAATGCATGCAAGCGTTCCTGCGGGTCGTAGGCACCGTTGTTGGCACGGTGGCAGTCGGTCCATTCGTTGTCGCCTGGCGTGTAGACAACGGCGGTTTCAAACAGATTGAAGTGCCCCAGTTGCGCCACTGACTCTTGATCCGAGCACCGGGTCGATCCCGACTTGATATCACCCACGTGAATCGAAAACGGCGGATGAATCTTGTTGATAGTGCTGATCAACGCCCGGTATGGCGGGTAAGCATGCGCCTCGTCGCCATAAGGCAGGTCGCCGAGGGCAACAAAGCTGAAGGGCTGAGCATGAGCCGCGAAAGCAGCCAAAAAACTCAGGCTCAGCCAGCCCAGACGACACAGTTTCATCACAGCATCAAGCAAGTTGAAGCAGACGGTTACTTCTGCTTAGCCGCTTGCAGTCCCGCCGGCAACACGACTCCTTTGACGGCAGCTTGGGCCATCTTGAAGAAGACGTCGGTGTTGTCCATCACGCCGGTGAACGAGTAAGCGCCAGGCCCAAAAGCCGATAAAGGAATGTCGCTGGCGGTGTGCACGGCGCTGTTGCCCGGCACCTGGCCGGTGATCATGAACTTGCCTTGGGCATCGCGCTGGCTGGGATCGACCGGGTAAGCCGCCAGCGGTTGCGTTTTGACGAAAGGCTGCTGGCTGTCCTGCACCGGCAGTGGGTTCGTGCGGTAGTCTTCAAAACGGTCTGAGTTGGCGCCGTAAGCCACCAACAGGCGGTGGTCAATGTCGGTGGTCTCCGGGTAGCCGTCTGCAGCAATGCGGTATTTGGGGAAACCAGCGGTTTCGTAAATACCAACGGTTTTGTCACGCAAAGCCGGATCACCATCCCGTACCAGTTCTTGCAGACGGGCGTCGCTGACGATGGAGCCACCGATCAGCGCCACACCCGCGCACTCGTGGTCTGCGGTGACGATGACCAAGGTGTCGCCGCGTTTGGCGGCAAAGGCTTGGGCCAGTTTCACGGCGCGGTCGAACTCAATGGTGTCCAGCAACCAGCGTTCTGTGTCCATGGCATGGGCTTGTTTGTCGATCGACGCGCCTTCCACCATCAACACAAAACCTTCCTTTTTCTTCTCCAACACGCGCAGCGCGGTGGTCGTCATTTCATCGAGCATGGGTTGGTCTGGAAAACCGTAGTCGTCGACCACTCGGTTGTTACCCGCATTGCCCAAGCCTTGACCTTTTTGGCGGCGGCCGTCGATTTTGTCCAGCGCAACATTCATGTTGGAGTGAGAAAACAGACCCAGCAAGTGGCTGGTTTTTCCGCTGTCAATCGCGTCCATCTCGGTTTTGTTGCCGGCGTAAGCAAAGCCCGCGGCTTGAAAGTCGGCCAGCAGATTGCGGTCTTTGTCCTTGCTGCCAGGCGCTGCGCCCCAAGCTTTGACGATGTCTGTGGTGTGCGCTTCGGTGCTAGAAAAAGCGTAGTCGGATTTATCACCACGGGCTGAACCGGGCGTGCTGGCCGGTACAAACCACTTGCGTCCGCCGCCCATCAAAACGGACAAGCCGCTGAGTTTTCGGTCGTCCAAGTACTGGTCAACAATGCCGGTGCCAGCGCCGCGGTTGCTGGTATGAACCGCATTGGCTGCGGGCGTTGCGTCAAAGACATCGGCGGTCGTCACCAAGCCGAGGGCTTTGCCTTGGGTCCGGTGCAGGTATTCGCTCAGGTATTCGATGCGCGGGTTGTCAAACGCGTCCAGCGTGTCGTCGGGGAACACGCCTTGCTCGTTGTTGTTGTTTTTGTTGCCCAGCGCATAAGCGCTCATGCCGGGGGCAGAGTCAGTGACGATTGAGTTCAGTGACGCGGTTTTGACCATACCGGTGACGGGGAAGGTGTCCATCGCCAAGGGCTGAACCACCTTGCCCTGAGCGTAGCCACCGGCCACGATACGAGCCGCCGTGCGCTGCGCCGCGCCCATGCCGTCGCCCAACATGATGATGATGTTCTTGATCTTTTGTCCGCCAACGACCAAGGGCACGATTTCAAAATTGCCTTTGGCGCTGACCGTCTGCCCGTCGCTCTGCGTCGCCGTCACCGTGAAGGTGTGAATGCCTTGTTGGATCACGCTCAGGGCGCGGCTCGAAACGATGGCGGCATTGGCCGGCACGCCTTTGTTGCAGAACGCTTCGCAAGACTTGATGGCGACGTTGGCGTTGAGCGCTTTGCCGTCGATAGAGAAGCGGGCGGCGGTGATGGTTTTGCTGGCGTCGTCCGGTCGCACCGTGGCTTGCAGGTCAAAGCGTTGGCCAGGCAAAAAGCGCGCAACGATAGGGCCTTCTGCGTGGCCGCTGAACAGCTCGCTGGGCGGCGTCAGGCGCGTGACGCTGGGCGCGGCTTGCGCGGCCGTGCTGGCCAAAACACACAGAGTGATGGCGGCGAGTCGATACAAAGGTGCGGGAATCGGGTGATACATGGGGTGATCCAACTGGGTGGGGTTAAAACAAAGACTCAATGCGCGTGTTGTTGGGCTTCAAAGTAGCGTGTCAGTTCGGTGCTGTCCATGCCGCGGGTGGCCTCTGTGGGCAACACCAGCCGGACCCAAGAAACCCGGCCATCGGTTTCCTCTAAGCGGCCCACACTCAAGCGGCCGGTGATCGACAACAGGCCGCGCGTGTAGGGAATCAGCCAGTCTTTTTGCGCATCGTCCAAGTAGACCGTGACCAGCGCGGCTGGCAAATCATCGGCCTCGCCGTCAGCATGCTCGCTCATTTGCACGGGCCGAGGCGACAGCATGAAGCGCCCCAGATGGGGAACTTCTTGCTGCACCATGTAGCCGGTGATGCGCACCGTCTGACCGTTGGCGGATGTCAGCTTGGCGCTTTGCTCCAAACCCTTGGAGCCCATCGGCAGATTGAAAAATTCTTTAAAAAACAATTCTGGTGCGACCTGCGCCGACGCCGCCATGCAGACAAGCCAGACGGCAAGACCAAGAAGTAGCTGTCGCATGTTAATTTTTTGAAGATGAAAAATGAAATTAGCACCAGATAATATTCTTCGAAAAAGTCAGTTGTGTGAATTTTTAGACGAAACCGAAGTGATCGGGATCCCGCCAACCATGTCACACCATTGACACAATAAATTCATAAAATTTTTTGGCTGTTTATCTACAAACCATCCATGTCGCTTGAAAATCTAATCGCCATGTTGGGGAAACAAAAGTTGGTTGACGGCATGGTTCACAGCCAAAAAATGCACAAACATGACGTCGTGCAGTCCTTGCTTCAAAAGCAACACGATGCGGAACTGCATAACTTCATTGCCAAACAAAGTTCAACCGAACTGGGCGGCTACTTGGACTCCCTGCCGGTGGACGAAGCTCTGAAACTCTGGGCCAAATTGCCGCCAGAGCGCGAAAACGATGTCCTCTGGGAAATGTCGGATCAACGGCGATCAGACATTGCCGGCGACCGTCAGCCTGATTTTTCCGAAAGCAAAATCAATGTCTACGAATTGGCGGATGGGCGTTTGCGCCACATACCCATGGCGGGCCGAAAAGATTTAGAGGGTGCCAAACCCGTTTGGGTTGACCTGATCAACTCATCTAAAGCCGAGCGGCTGTTTGTGGGTTCCCACTTTGGCGTGGAACTGCCAGACCCCATTGAGGCGACTGACCTTGAAGTGAGTGCGCGTTTTCATGTCGAAGAAAACGACGACATTCATCTCCACTCTAATTTTTTGCATGACCGTGAAGGCAATACCAGAAGTGTTCCCGTCGCTTTTATTTTGCACGGGGGCATTCTTTTTTCATTGCGCAACGAAGAACTGCCGGTCTTCAGATTACAGCGCCGCCGCGCTCTGACACAGCCAGGTTCTGTGTCGGATTGCGTTGACCTGCTGTTAGATCTGTATGGTGCGGACGTTGAAGTCTCTGCCGATTCGCTTGAAAACATCTATGCCAAGCTCGCGGCTGTCGGGCGGCACGTGCTGAGCGAGGCGATCACCGACCAAGAGGCCGCCGGAATTCTGGCTGACATCGCGGAAGAAGAAGATCAGAACGGCCGTATTCGCAGCAATATTTTGGACACGCAACGGGCCTTTAGTTTTTTGATGCGCGGGCGTTTGCTGACGCCGGATCAAATTTCAGACTCCAAGCAGATTTTGCGAAACATCGAATCACTCAACAGCCACACCGCCTTTTTATTCGACAAGATTAATTTCTTGATGGATGCCACCATCGGCTTCATCAACATCAACCAGAACAAACGTGTGAACCAATTGACGGTGTTCAGCGTGGTGTTCATGCCCATCAATATTTTGGCGGGTATGGGCGGCATGTCTGAGTTTTCAATGATGACGCAAGGTATTGAATGGCCGGTGGCCTATGGCAGCTTTGTGCTGGTCTCCGGATTGATCGGGCTCGCCACCTACGTGCTGCTCAAACATGTCGAAAAGCGCCGTGTGAAGAAAACCAGTAGCAGAGTTGGCTGAGCACGTCGCAGCCATGTCACTCCAAGGCCGTGCCACGTGCATGTCCACTTCATCTGTTGCTTGTGCGTCATTGAAGCGTCATAGATCTGTCGAACCACTGACTTAATAGGCCACCACAATCAGCGTGATGCCTGTCGGTTTTCATCTCATCATCGCCGCCCAATTTGTGTCGGCACTTGCGGACAACGCTTTGTTAATCGTGTCGATTGCTCTTTTGTCAGAGCAAGGTCTTCCGGCATGGTGGGCGCCCATGCTGAAGTTCGTCTTCACCATTTCCTACGTCGTGTTGGCCCCGTTTGTAGGCCCTTTGGCAGACGCCGTTCCCAAAGCCCGCTTGATGGCCTGGATGAACGGCGTCAAAATTCTCGCTGTCGCAGCTTTACTGTTTGGAATCAACCCACTCATCGCCTTTGCCATCGCGGGCTTGGGCGCTGCCGCCTATGCACCAGCCAAGTACGGCCTGATCACCGAGATTGTCGGCCCCAAACTCTTGGTCAGAGCCAATGGCTGGGTTGAGACCTCTGTCGTCTGCGCGGCACTGTTGGGCGCCGTGATGGGTGGCGTCTTGGTCAACACCCGAGTGATCGACATGTTGAATGGGCTGTTGAGTGGTCTTCACGTCGGGCTCATGTCGCCGCTCAGCACCTCCCTGCTGGTGCTGCTGCTGATCTACGGCTTGGCGGGTCTGCTCAATCTGGGCATTCCGCACAGCGGCGCTCGCTACCCCGCCAGCGCGATCCACCCACTGGTGTTGATGCGAGATTTTTGGCGGGCCAATCGGCTGCTGTGGCGGGACGCTGAGGGCGGCATGTCGCTGGCGGTCACGACCATTTTTTGGGGCCTCGGTGCGACGCTGCAATTCGTGGTTTTGAAATGGTCAGCAGACGTCTTGCACCTGCCGCTGGAACAGGCGGCCTACCTGCAAACGGCGGTTGCCGTCGGCATCGTTGTCGGAGCGGTGATCGCTGGCCGATGGGTTGCCCTGCACCACGCCCGTCGAGTCCTCCCGGCAGGTGTTGTGCTGGGCTTGCTGATCTCGGTCATCGCCTATGTCCAAGACGTCCGTATCGCGCTGTTGACGTTGGCTTGCATTGGTGCCGTCGGTGGCATTTTGGTGGTCCCGCTGAATGCCCTGCTACAGCACCGCGGATTCTTGTTGCTGACCGCTGGCAGGTCGGTGGCCGTGCAAGGTTTCAATGAAAATCTGAGCGTGCTCTTCATGCTCGGAATGTACGCCACGCTAGTTTCGGCCAACGTCTCGATTGTGCCGCTCATGACCGTGTTGGGTCTGGCCGTCGCGTTGGCGATGGGGCTGCTGATCGAGCGCGGACAGCGCGCGTTACCGACCTGAATTCAGCGCCAGCAAGCGCTTATTGCTAGACGACAACTCTGGATTGATCGATCACCTCTTGCAGCGCGTCTTCGAACTTCTGCACGATATGCGTCCAGTCCAATTGCATCGACGTCTGCCTGGCTGCCGCGCCCATCTGCTTGCGCTGCAGAGGCTCGGCCGCCAACGCCAGCGCGGCCGACACAAAACCATCTGCATCGGTGACGGGCACCAGGCTGCCATTGACATTGTCGACAATTAGCGCTGCGGCAGCGGCGCAATCGAAGGCCACCACGGGCAAGCCGCTGGCCATGGCTTCGGTGGTCACATTGCCAAAGGTCTCGGTGAGACTGGGCATCAAAAAAAGATCGGCTGACGCGTAGTGTTCGGCCAGTGCCTTGCCCCTCAATTGCCCAGAAAAAATGGCTTTAGGACAGCGAGCTGTCAACTCCTGCCGCATCGGACCGTCCCCAACCAGCACCAAACGGGCCCGGGCGTCACGCGCCTCAATCGCCTCGAAAGACTTCAGCAGCAAAGCTAAATTTTTCTCATGGGCAAGCCGTCCCACGCAGACGACCGCCAAGTCACTCGGTGCAAGCCCCCATTGCATACGCAACTCTTCGCTGCGGTGTGCGGGGTCATAGGCCAGCGTGTCAACGCCCCGGCTGACGACTTTCAGTCTTTGAAACCCGACGTCTGCCAAAGCGGCCCGCAAGGCTTCCGTTGGCACCATGGTGCACTGTGCATAGTTATGGAACTTCCTGAGGTAGGCCATGATCGGCTTGTACAAAAAGCCAACCCCATAGTGGGCGCTGTAACTCTGAAAATTAGTTCGGTAATCGGTGGAGACGGGCAGCCGGAGGTACATGGCCGCGCGCAGGGCCGACCAGCCGAGCGGGCCTTCGGTTGCAATGTGAACCACATCGGGCCGCTTGAGTTGCCATAGCCGGATCAGGGCGCTCTTAGACGGCATGCCCATGCGCAACTCTGGGTAGCGGGGGATCGGAAATCCACGCATCAAGACCTCTTGGTAGGCTGGATGCATCTCTTCTTGGCACGCGGCATCTGTACCGTTTTGGCGCAAACGAATCAGCTGAACCGCGTGATTAGCAGCGCGCAAACCGTCCACCACTTTGGCCAGTGTCACGGCCACACCGTTCACCTCGGGTGGATACGTTTCTGAAACAACCGCCACACGCAGGGAGCGACGATGTGCCGGGAAATTGTCAACGAGCAAGTTGTGAGCATATTCATAAGCCATCCCCAGATGATGTCGCCACTTCGTAACAAATTGATGACAACTCGCTTCTTCAAATTGAAACGCTCTCGTCACGAAACTTTCATACAGAGGGACTAAATTGGGTTCGCTCTCTTGATCCGCTTGGGCGCAGCGCCCTTTCCCCCAAACTATGTGAGGCTCATGTGAACGATTTTTTTCAACAGTTAAAGACCCAGCGCTGGGATGACCACCGGTATTACCACCACAGCCGAATCAACCAGTCTTTGCACCTGCTCAGTGCGATCAGTTTTGTCACCGCCTATGCGCTGCTGTTTGTCAATCCTGCCTGGGCAGCCTTATTGGCTTGGTCGGTGTCGATGTCGAGTCGTCAAGCCGGACATTTCTTTTTTGAACCGCGCGGCTATGACACCGTCAACCAAGCCACCGACGCTCACAAAGAAGAGATCAAAATTGGCTACAACATCCGCCGCAAGGTGGTGTTGCTGGCCGTCTGGGCTTTGGTGCCTGTGGTGTTGTGGCTACAACCCTCACTGTTTGGACAGATCGATCCCGCCAGCGGCGTGATGGAATTTTTGAACGATGTCGGCTTGGCTTGGCTGGCACTGGGTGTGGCCGGTTTGGTGTTTCGTGTGCTCCAGCTTTGGATTCAGCAAGACTTGTGGACGGGCATCGTCTGGGCCATCAAGATCATCACCGACCCTTTCCACGACATCATGCTGTACCACAAGGCCCCCTTGGCTTTGTTGCGCGGCGAAATGATCGACCCCATGGAGCACGTCAACCACAAGTGAGCCAAGACACCCTCAGGACTCGCGCGAGTCCTGAGGGCTTGAAGCTCAACGCGGCTGTCGCAACATCTCCCGGAAGATCCCTTTTCGAATGGTTTGATTGGTTTGCTCTGGACCACTCCACCAGCCATCGTTTTGCATGGCTTGGACAGCGTCTGCAAAGCGTCGGACGACCTCCCCAAACTCAACATCACCATAGTTCAAACTGAAAATGAGACGGCCACTGCCAACCCAGCTCAAGGCCAGTCCATGCGCGCGCAAGTAAAACTGCAGCATCCAGTTGTAGCGAGACGGCTGGGTGTAAAGCACCGTCCAAACGGTCGACATATTCGCCACCCGAACCGGCAAACCCTGCTCCTCCAACCGGCCGTTCAGCAGCTTGGCCCTGCCGTCCCAGCGCTCATCAATGCGGTCATACAGCTTAGCAATCGCGGGGGTTTCCAGCGCATCGAGAAAAGCCTTCATGGCGCCCATCACGTAAGGGTGTGCATTGAAAGTGCCGCGCGCAAAACAAATGTCGCCCGGCCGATCATCCCGGTAACGCTTCATCAACGCCGACCGGCCGCAGACCACGCCCACCGGCAGACCGCCGCCCAGCGTTTTGCCATAGGTCACCATGTCAGCCTGAATGCCAAAGTAGGCTTGCGCCCCGCCCTGTGCCAAGCGGAAGCCGAGAAACACCTCGTCAAAAATCAGCACGATGCCGCGCTCAGTGCAAACCGCCCGCAGCTTTTTCAGCCAGTCGGTATAAGCCGCACGGTCATAGGCCACCCGACGGCTGCTGTCGACCAGCGACGAGTCACCGGGTGCGGGCGCATTGGGGTGCAAAGCTTGCAGCGGGTTGACCAACACACAGGCAATGTCATTGCGCGTACGCAAAACATGGAGAGTGCGTTCGTCCATCTCTTTGAGTGTGTGGGTTTCTCGCGGCGGCAACGGATTGCCGGGGCCGGGTTGAACGTCTTCCCACCAGCCGTGGTACGAGCCGCTGAAGCGAACCAGATGACTGCGCTTGGTGTGGTAACGGGCCAAGCGCACGGCCTGCATCACCGCTTCAGTGCCGGACATGTGAAAGGACACTTCGTCCAATCCAGAGATGGCTTTGAGTCGGTTCACGTTCTCCAGCACGCAAGGGTGGTACGCCCCCAAGACGGGCCCGAGGTCTTTCACCAGTTGCTGACCGGCTTCAATGCTGGCCTTGTAAAAGTCGTAGCCCAAAAGGTTCACGCCGTAAGAGCCAGTCAAGTCATAAAAAACATTGTCATCCAAGTCGGTCACGGTGACGCCCTGCGACGACTTCACAAAACTGCCGCTTTTGATGTGTTGGCTCAGGTAGTCGCTGTATTGGTAAGGCACCCGGTAACGGCCGGTGAACTGCAGGTCCGAAATGATCTCGCGGGCGCTGGCTGTCATGGCGGCACTCTTGGGGAAACGCTCAGCGTAGAGCGCCGCCAATTTGGCAAATCCATCGCGGCGTCGCTGCACCACAGTGCTGTCGGCATGGTCCGAATTGAAGAAGGTTGCCTCGTCATAGGCATAGCCGGGGAGCAGCCCAGCGATGCGTTTGGCGATGCGCGAATGTCCGGCCAAAGATCGATGCTTGGCGCGGGAGAGTTCAATCCGTCGCTTGGCCTTGGGCAGTGCCCAAGCCAAAAGGCCCAATGCCAAAAACGGGAGAGCGATGTTGTCGTCCATATAGTCCTCTGTTTTAAAACTTCACCACCCTAACTTTCATTTTTGACAGGCATATGAAAACTGATTTTTTTCGCCAATTTTTTCTTCAGGAAGACATCAACTTCCTGCTCACCAACCGGGTACCGCGTATCTTGCTCACCCGAGCCATGGGCTGGTTCAGTCATATCCGCAGCCCCTTTCTCGCGCGCGCGTCGATTCGGGTCTGGCGCTTGTTCACCGAGCTTGACTTGAGCGACGCCAAGCAGCAAAACTTTGGCAGCCTGCATGACTGCTTCACCCGTGAACTGAAACCCGGCGCAAGAACGATCAACCCGGACCCAACGGTCATGAGCAGCCCTAGCGACGCCATCGTCGGCGCATGCGGTCGGGTTGTTGATGGCTTGGTGATACAGGCCAAGGGCTTTCCGTATTCCATCGCCGAGCTCTTCGGCGCCAGTCAAGACACGAGCGCGTTCAACGACGGGACCTACGTCACCTTGCGTTTAACGTCTGGCATGTACCACCGCTTCCACGCACCGCATGACATGACCGTGGAGCATGTGACCTACATCAGCGGTGACACCTGGAATGTGAACCCAATCGCCCTGAAAAGAGTCGAGCGTTTGTTTTGCCGCAATGAACGCGCAGTGCTGCGCGCGCGCTTGACAGCCACCGGCCACCCGATCGCGTTGGTGCCTGTGGCCGCCATTTTGGTGGCCAGCATGCGCCTGCATTTTTTGAACGTGTTGCTGCACTTGCGCTACCGAGGCGCCAATGAAATGCCTTGCGCCTCCAAATGCGTCAAAGGTCAGGAGTTGGGCTGGTTTGAACATGGTTCAACCATCATTGTGTTTGCACCGAAGGGCTTCGAATTGTGCAACGGCATTCAGAACGGTCAACAAATTCGAATGGGTCAAGCGCTGATGCAGTTACCCCAAGCGACCACTGTTGGATGTCATTGATTTGACGCACTAACGTCATCATCTCGACACGCTTCCCAGCGACGATGAGTCCCCAGATAGACCCCTAAAAATCTGGAGTGCCTCATGAAGATCAGCGTATTTGGTGCCGGCTATGTCGGCTTGGTGACGGCAGCCTGTTTGTCCGAAATGGGCAACAGTGTGATGTGCGTTGACGTTGACACCCAACGGGTGGCCAACCTGCAGCAAGGCATCACCCCGATCCATGAGCTGGGCTTGGAGCCGCTCTTGCAACGGAACGCTGCAGCAGGTCGACTGACCTTCACCAACGACATGGCAGCCGCTGTGGCACACGGCACGATTTTGTTCATCGCCGTTGGCACACCTGCCGCCGAAGACGGTTCTGCCGACCTGCAACATGTGATGAGCGTTGCGCACACCATCGGTGAACACATGCACGACTTCAAGGTCGTGGTGAACAAGAGCACGGTGCCCGTCGGCACGGCAGATCTGGTGCGCAAGACGATTGCAAACGCCTTGCGCCAGCGCGCCACGGTACTGCCTTTTTCTGTCGTGTCGAATCCGGAGTTTTTGAAAGAAGGCGTCGCCATTGACGACTTCATGCGGCCAGACCGCGTCATCGTCGGCTGCGACAACGAGCAAGCCGCGCTGCTCATGCGCGCCCTGTACTCACCTTTTCTGCGCAATCGAGACCGCCTGATCATGATGGATGTTCGCAGCGCAGAGCTGACCAAATACGTGGCGAATGCCATGCTGGCCACACGCATCAGCTTCATGAACGAGATGGCGCTGTTGGCCGAAAAAGTCGGCGCGGACATTGAGCATGTGCGCGTTGGCATCGGCAGCGACTCGCGCATCGGCACCCATTTTCTTTACGCCGGTTGCGGCTGGGGCGGCTCATGCTTTCCAAAAGATGTTCGGGCATTGGCCCATATCGCCGAAGAAGCTGGCGCTGAATTAAACATGCTGAAAGCGACGCAAGCCATCAACGACCGCCAGCGCGGTCTGCTGGGCCGGCGCGTCGTGGCGCGCTTCGGTCAAGACCTGAGCGGCCTGCAGTTTGCTGTCTGGGGCTTGGCCTTTAAACCGGGCACCGACGACATGCGCGAGGCACCCAGCGTGGACTTGATCAACGAGCTGTTACGCCGCGGTGCACGGGTCAAAGCCTTCGACCCGGTGGCGATGCAGCGGGCTGATGAGATCTGGGGCGAGCAAGCAGGATTTGAGTTATGCAAGGAACCACTCGCTGCGGCTAACGGATCAGATGCACTGATCGTCGTGACCGAGTGGCGCGAGTTTCGCAGTCCTGATTTTGCGGAACTCACCCAGCGCTTAAAGCAACCCGTCATCTTGGATGGCCGCAACTTGTACGAACCCAGCTTGATGGCCGAGCTGGGATTTGACTACACCGGCATCGGTCGTGCAGCTGGCACAGACGCCGTTGAAAGCGAACAGCAGGGATTCAAGACGCACACCTCTCTTGCAGCTTGACACCCCTAGGTACCGACGCTCTGACTCAGCCGCACACGTATAGTGGGTGACTAGATCACCCCTAGGAATGAGCACCCCATGTCCACCCGCCAGACGCGCACAGTCACCTGCCTAGGGCTGGCGCAAACGCTGGCTTGGGCGTCGAGTTACTACTTGCCCGCCATGTTGGCGACGTCGATGGCGCGCGATTTGGGCATCAGCACGCCACTTGTTTTTGCAGGCTTTTCACTGGCGCTGCTGGTCTCCGCCGTGCTAGGGCCGCTGGCTGGAAAAGCCATTGACCGCTACGGCGGCAGACTCATCCTGATGCTCAACAGCCTCGTCTTTGCACTCGGCCTGACAGCATTGGCACTGGCACAAGGCCCTGTTGGGATGTTCGTGGCCTGGAGCATTCTGGGCGTGGCCATGGCCGCAGGTTTGTATGAAGCGGCCTTTGCGACGCTGGTGCATCTGTACGGCCAGCGCTCCCGTGGCGCGATCACCGGCATCACTTTGATGGCCGGCTTCGCCAGCACCATCGGCTGGCCGCTCTCGGCGTGGCTGGAGTTGGAATGGGGCTGGCGCAGTGCCTGCCTGACTTGGGCTGGTCTGCATTTATTTTTGGGCTTACCCCTGTACAGTTTGCTTTCCAAAACGCCTGCTCTAAAAGCATCTGACAACACAGACAGTGCAACGCATGCGCCCGTCATGTTGGCAGCAGCGACGTCTGCTGACACGGACAACACAACACGATCCGCCGTGCTGCTGGCTGTTACCTTCGCCATCACTTGGTTCATCAGCACCGGCATGGCGGCCCACCTGCCGCGGCTGCTGCAGACCGAGGGCGTGCCGCTGGCCACTGCCTTGCTGCTGGCGGCCTTGGTTGGGCCCGCGCAAGTGGCTGGCCGCTTGCTCGAATACGGCTTATTGAGACAGGTTCATCCGGTCATCTCAGCGCGAGTGGCGGGCGCATTGCATTCAGTCGGGGCACTGACTTTTTTGCTGCTGGGCGTCCCTGCCGGCGCAGTTTTCACGCTGTTGCATGGCGCCGGCAATGGCGTGCTGACGATTGCCAAAGGTACCTTGCCCTTGGTGCTGTTTGGCCCCAAAGACTACGGACTGCGGCAAGGCATCTTGATGGTGCCGGCACGCTTCGCGCAAGCGCTGTCTCCGTATCTGTTTGGCTTAGCGATTGACCGCTACGGCGCTGGTGCTTTGTGGTTTTCAGCCGCACTCGGCGGGATCGGCTTCGCCGCTTTGATGCGGCTGCCCGGCCCCAGCCAACAGACGCCTCAGGCAGCAGCCTGAAACTCAGCGTGTGCCAGCGCCATCACTTCATGTGGCGGCAGGGTTTTGAGCTTGTGGTCACTCCAAACCTGACGCCAGCGACGCGAGCCCGGCAAGCCGTGGCGCAGCCCCAGCATGTGCCTGGCGATGGCGCTCCAAGGCGTGCCGTGCAAGGCTGATTCGCGCGCCATATAGTCGACCATTTGCGCCTCAATGTGTTCACGCGACAGCGCTTCTGCTGGCGCTGCGTCACCGAAAAATTCAGTGTCCCACGAGGCTAGCCACCATGGGTTGTGATACGCCTCACGGCCGATCATCACACCGTCAACGTGCTGCAGTTGCGCGTGCACTTGCTCGGCGGTGTTGATGCCGCCGTTGATCATGATGCTGAGTTGTGGAAAGTCGTTTTTGAGCTGGTGCACCATCTCATAGCGCAGCGGCGGCACTTCGCGGTTTTCTTTGGGCGACAAGCCTTTGAGCCAAGCATTGCGGGCGTGGACGATGAAGGTCTGGCAACCGGCTTCGCTCACGGTGCCCACAAAGTCACGCACGAAGTCGTAGCTCTCGCCTTTGTCAATGCCGATGCGGTGTTTCACCGTCACCGGCAGACTGACGACATCGCACATGGCCTTCACGCCGTCGGCTACCAGTTGTGGTTCGGCCATCAGGCACGCGCCAAAAGCACCGCGCTGCACACGCTCACTCGGGCAGCCACAATTCAAATTGATCTCGTCGTAACCCCACTCCTCGCCCAGCCTTGCAGCTCGCGCCAGATCAGCCGGTTCGCTGCCGCCCAACTGCAGGGCAACCGGGTGTTCTTCTGCGTTGAAGCGCAAATGCCGCGGCACATCGCCATGCAGCAAAGCGCCGGTGGTGACCATCTCGGTGTACAGCAGCGCATGGCGGCTCAAGAGCCGGTGAAAGTAACGGCAATGCTTGTCAGTCCAATCCATCATCGGGGCAACGCTGATGACGGGCATCTCAGGCTGCTGATTTAAAAAAGTGTTTTCGCGAGTTTGCATAAAAAAAACCTCAAGGTTTCCAAAACCGGTCAAGGTCAAATGACAGCTGCTTGTGGTGCTTGATTGACACCAAATAGATGATGGGTGGTCGAGTGGCCGTCGCGTCCAAGACCGCATAAAGCACCACATAGTTCGTCATCACGTACTCTCGCATATCGGCTGGCTGCTCATACGCTGCCATTTTTGCGTGAAGCTTTGCAAGCCGCGCCTGCGCTTCAACAGACTCCGGACTGCGATGCATGAATGACCGGCCGAGGCTTGGATGCCGCTCCAAGTGGGTCACGACCGTGTCGATCAACTCGTCAAGCAATTGATCATAGCCCGCTGGAAACTTGTTATCGGCCCAGAAGCTCTCGATGCTCTGGAGGTTGGTTTCAAAGTTGGCGGTGTAACGAACTTCCAGCACGTCAGGCATTGCCACCTTGCTGCGTGCGCTGGCGCTTCGCACGCAGCGCGGTCAGTCCTTCGCGCGCATGTTGGGTTCGACCGGCTTCAATGTCAGCCCAGCCCTGCTCGGCTTCGCCCAACAGCAGCAAATGGATCTGCGAACGCTCCAGCCGGTGATAGTGATCTAGTCGCTTGGCGTCGATCATGGCGACCACGGGCTCACCGTTCTTGGTGATGATTTTTTCCGCGCCATTTTCGACTTCTTGGACCAAGTCGGACAAATTCATCCGCGCTCTCGAAAAAGCCACGATATCTTTGACAGAAACAGTCATAGGGTGCCTCAGCAATCAGCGGTTATAAATGTATTTTGTACATTTTAATGTACAAAATTTAAGGCATATTTTTATGCGACTTTTTAGCCCGGCAAGCATCTGAGCAATACAACACGAATTCCCAGTTTTTGGCCCAGGCTTTACGCCACGTCATGGTCCGCCCGCACACCGCACAGGGCTTGCTGGGCAGGGATTGCTTGTTGCCTTTGAAGTCTTTTTTCATCGCTGTGTTCATCAGAACAAATCGCCTTGGGGTGAGGGCTCGTTCGGCGTTTTGGCAGTCCGCTCGCGCTTGGACTTACCTCCTTGCCCAGTGGCTGGCAAACCGCTTTTGCGTGAACCGTGACGGGCCTGCACACCACCCGCTTCCAGCCGTGCCGCAGCGGTCTGACGCAGCCCATACAAGCGGTCTTTGGCCACCTTTAAGACGACCTTTTCATTGACGATAGGTGCCGGGTAATCCACGCCGATGAAGCAACCCACCATGCGCTGCACGCTGATGTCCATCTTCCACGGCTCGGCCAAGTAAGGCAGCGGCACGCGCGTCAGTTCTGGCACCCAGCGGCGAATGAAGATTCCCTCGGGGTCTTGGTCATGGGCCTGCTTGGTGGGCGAGTAAATGCGCAAGGTGTTGATGCCCGTGGTGCCACTTTGCATTTGCATTTGGCTCCAATGGATGCCGGGCTCAAAGTCTAAGAATTGGCGCGCCAAAAAGAGGCCCGGCTCACGCCAATGCAGCCACAGGTGATAGCTTGAAAAACTCACCAGCATCGCCCGCATCCGAAAGTTAAGCCAGCCGGTGGCTTTGAGCGAGCGCATGCAAGCGTCCACCATGGGGTAGCCGGTTTGCCCCGCACACCAAGCCGCAAAGTGCTCTTGGTTGAAGTCGTCTTCACGCAGTCCGTCGCAGGCACGCGCAAAGTTGTTGAATTCAATGCCCGGTTCATCTTCCAGCTTTTGCATGAAATGGCAGTGCCAGCGGATTCGTCCGGCAAAGCCACGCAGCGCGTAGGCAAAGCCACGGTCGTTGGTGTTGGCAATAGCGGCCTCGGTGGCTTGGTGTACGGCTCGCATCGACAGCGTGCCAAAGGCCAGATGCGGACTCAAGCGACTGCAGCCGTCTTCTGCCGTGAGCGGGCTTGAAATGGCTTTGCGGTAGTTGTGGCCGCGTGATTGCAAAAATGAATGGAGTGTTTGTAAGGCGGCTTTTTCGCCCGCTGCTTGCAAGGTCTTGCCGTGCGGCGAAAACCCCAGACTGCTGAGCGTCGGCAAGTCGGGTTGTGCCACTGACACAGCGGCGTTGAATCTATCGTTGAGCACATGCTGCGGCGCGTCCATCCGTGACTGCCAGCGCTTGGCCCAGCCCGAGCGGCTGCGCAGACGGCGAACAACGCCAGTCTGCGTGAATTCCTGCCACTGCGCCCGCTGCAATCGACACCATGCCGCGACATTCAAATCGCGCTGGTAGGACCAACCAGACCCGGTTTCTTCGTGGCTCAGCAGATGGGTGAAGCCGACCTCCATATGCAGCTTGTCAAGCACCTCCACCGCAGGGCCAACACGCACCAAAAGCGGCATGCCGCGCAAGGCCAACGCAGCGCGTAATTCACGCAAACAGCCCAACGCAAAGTCCACGTGGCTGGCGTCGCATTCTGGGCTTTGCAACCAGTCGGGTTCGATGATGAACAGGCCGAGGGCGTCAGGGTGACTCTGTGCCGCCGCCAAGGCAGCATGGTCATGCACGCGCAGATCGCGTTTGAACCAAACCAAGGCACGTTGGGGCGCGATCAAACCAGCACCCCTAACTCAGGACTGTCGCGTGTGGGATGCGCGATGCCGCAGCAACTTGGCGCCGCGCAGCACCGCGTGCTTAGTGACACGACCGGCCATTCTTTTGCGCCACATCCGGAACGACGATGGCTTCATGTGAAGGCGCATGAGGGCAACCACCGCCGACTCGTTCAAGCCGAATTGCACCGCCATCGCCTCGAAAGGCGTGCGGTCTTCCCAAGCCATCTCGATGATGCGTGAGATGTCTGCTTCTGTGAGGTCTGTGAGGACTGGCACGGTGGCGTTGCGGCTAGGCATCCAGCAGGTGTCCGGTTTTGACCAAAATCTGACAACCTTCTACGCTGAAGGGTTGGTGCTGGCTCAGGTGCGGACTGCGCAGCCAACTGCCTTGCGGGTAGTCGCCGTGTTCGTCTGAGAAGACGCCTTCGACGACGAAAATTTCTTCGCCGCCGTAATGTCGATGCGGATTGAAGTAGGTGCCTGGCGCCCACTGCACCATGGCGGTGTGGCTGGTGCCGAACTCCGACAGCGGCAACACGGTCAGGCCGGGCACCATGCCTTGGCGCCACTGCGCTTGCCGGGTCGGTATGACCACGCGCTCTAGGTCCTGCGGATCTAAGTGGCGCAGCTTGACGAACAAAGTGCAACCGCTTTCAGAAAAAGGGGCGTGTGCAGAACCCGGCGGGTTCTTGATGTAAGTGCCGGGGCCATAGTCACCCGACTCGTCGCTCAAGGTTCCCTCAAGCACCAAAATTTCTTCGCCCAGCGCGTGCGTGTGCAAGTCAAAGCGGGCGCCAGCGTCATAACGCACGACCGAGGTAGCGCGGGCTACCTCGCCGCCATCACGGGCCAGCAAACGGCGGTGCACCAGTGGCGACGGCGATGGCAGCCAAGGCAATGCATGGCTGTCCAAAATGCAGCGTTGTGCCACATCGGCATTCAAACGAAGATCGTTCATCGCACTGCTTTCATGGGGACTCGGCATCGGCCAAAGGAGGGCTGAGCACGGGGGCGCACATTTTTTCGCCGTCCCAGACTTGTCCGCACCAGCACGCACCCTGCGCATCAATAATGCAGGTGCCAGTCCCGCAACAGCGTTCTTCGTCTTGCATAAAAGGCTCCCTCTGTGGTCAATGGCGTTTACGCACTGTGTATGCGAAAGGCCTTTATTTTCACCATTTCCGCATAACGCAGACCGGTTTGAGGGTATTGATGCGAAGAAGGCGAAGGCAAGGGATACGGCGGATGCCGAGCACGGCCTTGGCGTCAAGCAAAGCGAGGATGCGGATGGTCTTTTTTTCGTGCAAGCACCCGAGACTCGGATGGTTCTTTGGGACCCGATGGGGCATCTTGAGCGGGCAGTAGGCTGTCAAAAAACATGATCTTTACCTTTTAAATATTGGAAGCTTTAAAAGTACTTTGAAGCTTAGATGATGTTCACCTATCAGCGACTGATGATGTATCAGCGAAACCACGCGCTTTGTGTCAGCACAGTCTGACAGCCGACTCAAACAGTGATAAAAAAACCTGCCGAAGCAGGTTTTTTTATCAGCGTGTACCGCTATCAGCCCATGTGCAAACCGCCGTTGAGCGAGAAGTCTGCACCGGTTGCGTAACCACCTTCGTCTGAAGCAATCCAAGAAATGATCGAAGCGATCTCTTCTGGTTTGCCGAGACGCTTGGCTGGCACACCAGAGACAATTTTTTCGAGCACGTCAGGCCGAATCGCTTTGACCATGTCGGTGCCGATGTAGCCTGGGCTGACGGTGTTGACGGTCACCCCTTTGCTGGCGACTTCTTGCGCCAGCGCCATGGTGAAACCATGCAGACCGGCTTTGGCAGTCGAGTAATTGACTTGGCCGAACTGACCCTTTTGACCGTTGACGGAAGAGATGTTGATGACGCGCCCAAAGCCCGCTTCAATCATGCCTTCAATGACCTGCTTGGTCACATTGAACATGCTGTCCAAGTTGGTCGAAATCACAGCGTCCCAATCGGCCTTGCTCATCTTGCGAAACTGACCGTCACGGGTGATACCGGCGTTGTTGACCAGCACACTGACCGGGCCGTGGTCGGCCTTGACTTTGTCAAAGGCCGCGACGGTGGAGTCCCAGTCACCGACGTTGCCGACGGAGGCGTAGAAAGTGTGACCGAGCAATTTTTGCTCAGCCAACCATTTGGCGGCGTCCCGCGTCGGGCCACAACCGGCAACGACTTTGAAGCCGTCTTGGTCAAGTCGCTGGCAAATAGCCGTTCCGATACCACCCATGCCGCCTGTGACGTAAGCTACTTTTTGTGTCATGTCTCGTTCCTTTGATTATTGTTAAAAATGATTATCTTCGCCGCAAGTATTACTCTAAATTCAGCGCTCCAGTGTCAGCGCAACACCCATTCCGCCGCCAATGCACAGGCTGGCAATGCCCTTCTTGGCGTCGCGCCGCACCATCTCGTGCAGCAGCGTCACCAAAATGCGGCAGCCGGATGCACCGATCGGGTGACCAATCGCAATCGCGCCACCATTGACGTTGATCTTGCTGGTGTCCCAGCCCATCTCTTTATTAACTGCACAAGCTTGGGCCGCAAAGGCTTCGTTGATTTCCAGTAAGTCGAGGTCTTGCGCGTTCCAGCCCGCGCGTTGCAAGGCTTTGGTGGACGCGCTCACAGGCCCCATGCCCATGAGGGCTGGGTCGAGGCCGCTGGTGGCGTAGCTGGCAATGCGCGCCAGTGGTTTTAAACCCAAGGCGGCGGCTTTTTTGGCGGTCATGACCATCACCGCAGCGGCGCCGTCGTTGATGCCAGACGCGTTGCCGGCGGTCACACTGCCGGCTTTGTCAAAAGCTGGGCGCAAACCCGCCAAGCCGTCGGCATTGGTTTTACGGTTGATGAATTCGTCAGCCGAGAAAATGATCGGATCGCCCTTTTTCTGGGCAATCGAAAACGGCACGATCTCATCTTTGAACTTACCGGCATCTTGGGCCGCAGCCGCTTTGGTCTGGCTGGACAGCGCGAGTGCGTCTTGCATGGCGCGGTCAATGCCGTATTTCTTGGCGACGTTTTCAGCCGTGATGCCCATGTGATACTGGTTGTAAACGTCCCACAGACCGTCGACGATCATGGTGTCGGTCATCTTCCAGTCACCCATGCGTTGACCGTCACGCGAACCATTCAGCACGTGCGGTGAGGCGCTCATGTTTTCTTGACCGCCGGCAATGACGATCTCGCTGTCGCCGGTGGCCACCGACTGCGCAGCCAGCATCACGGCCTTCAAGCCAGAGCCACAAACCGCATTGATGGTCAGGCCCGGAATAGCGTGTGGCAAGCCCGACTTGAGCACCGACTGACGCGCAGGGTTTTGGCCCACGCCGGCGGCCAGCACTTGGCCCATGATGACTTCACCGACGAGATCGGCAGGCAGGCCGGAACGTTCCATCAAGGCTTTGATGACGGCAGCACCCAGCTCGGTGGCCGGCGTCTTGGCCAGCGCACCGCCAAACTTGCCGACCGCTGTACGCGCCGCTGAAACGATAACGATGTCTTCCATTTTTTTGTCTCTTTCTAGTTGCTAATGAATAGTTATGGGTAGCGGATCTCAGGCTTTGACCTTGACGTAGCGCCCCGGCGCGGGCTCGATGACTTTGTATTTGCGACTGCCATAGGTCTTGGGTGCAGCAATTTGCTTGCCAGCTTGACGTTTGAGCCAAGCTGACCAGTCTGTCCACCAGCTGCCGGGGTGCTCGGTGGCGCCGGCCAGCCATGCGTCATGGGTGGTGGTCAGCTTGTCACTGGTCCAATACGAGCGTTTCTTTTTAGCCGGCGGATTGATCACGCCCGCAATATGGCCCGATGCGCCCATGACAAAACGCTTAGGGCCTTTGAGCACTTGGGTTGAGGCATAAGCCCCCTGAATCGGCACGATATGGTCTTCACGCGAGCCGTAAATATAGGCGGGCATGTCGAGCTTGGACAGATCGACGGGCTGACCACAAATGGTCAATTTGCCGGGCTTGGCCAAGTTGTTTTCGAAGTAAGTGTTGCGCAGGTACCAAGCGTAAAACGGGCCGGGCAAATTGGTCGAGTCGCTGTTCCAGTAGAGCAAGTCAAATGGTGGCGGCGTTTCACCTTTGAGGTAATTGCCCACCACGTAATTCCAGACCAAGTCGTTAGGCCGCAAAAAGCTGAAGGTCGAGGCCAAGTCTTGCCCCTTCAGCAGACCGCCCTGCCCCATCTGCATTTCGCGAAATTTGACGGCCGTTTCATCAATGAAAATGTCCAGAATGCCGGTGTCCGAAAAATCCAGCAAGGACGTCAAAAACGTCACGCTAGAGACCGGCTTTTCACCGCGTGCAGCCAGCACAGCTAGGGCTGTCGCCAGAATCGTTCCACCGACACAAAAACCAAGCGCATTGATGGTTTTGACGCCAGTGATGTCACGCGTCACCTTGATGGCTTCAATGGCTGCGTTCTCAATGTAGTCGTCCCAGGTTTTGTCCTGCATCGACTCGTCCGGGTTGCTCCAGCTGACGACAAAGGTGCGATGGCCTTGCTCAACCGCATAACGAATCAATGAGTTCGCAGGCTGCAGGTCGAGGATGTAAAACTTGTTGATGCAAGGCGGCACCAACAACAGCGGTTTTTCAAACACCTTGGCAGTCAGGGGCTTGTACTCCAGCAGCTGGAAATACGCATTTTCATAGACCACAGCACCTTCGGTGGTGGCCACATTCTTGCCGACTTCAAAATTGCTTTCATCGGTCATGGAGACGTGCCCCTGACGCATGTCGTGCATCAGGTTTTGCAGGCCTTGGGCGATGCTTTCGCCTTTCGTTTCGATGGCTTTTTTCTGCGCATCGGCATTCAGTGCCAAAAAATTACTGGGGGCTGCTGCGGCCAGCCATTGCTCAACCGCAAAGCGCACGCGGGCTTTGGTTTTTTCGTCGCCTTCAACCGCCTCAGCCATGCCCATCAAGGCTTGCGAATTGAGCATGTAAGAAGAAGCGGAAAAATGCGCCAGCGGATTGGTGAGCCAAGCTTCCGCGGCAAAGCGCCTGTCTGCTGACGCGGTGGCGGGTGCGGCTTCGGGCGAGAAACCTTTGTTCCACAAAGAACTGGCTTCTTGGATGTAAGCGCGCTGAATTTCCAGTAGCTTGGCAGAGTCAAATTGAAGTGCTGGGCCTGCGTCTGCTGTCTTGGGTAAACCCGGCATCAAGACATGAGGCGTCACGCCCTTTTGCATACTCAAACCCAGGGTTTCCTGGAATTGCCGAGCCATCTCAGACCACTTTGCGTCAGAATTCATGTTGCCTCTTGCGTTAGCGAATAGCCGGTGGTCTTTTGGGAAAGACTCTCATGCCAGCGTCTACAGTTAACCGACTATGGATAGTTTTTATTTCGCCCAGCTTACTACGCACCTACTTTTATGTACTTGATTGCCATTGCTTGGATGTATGTTGTGCTCATGATGAGTGTTGCCGAAGCCACCAACTCCACAGGAACCGTTCTGGGTGCCCTGATCACGTTTGTACTCTATGGCGCACTGCCTTTGACATTGGTGCTTTACCTGATGCGAACGCCAGCGAGACGACGCGCCATCAAGGCCAAAGACAAAGCTGAAGACATGCAAAAAATAACAGATGCCGACATCAACAACGCGAGCATGAACAACTCAGACTTGCCAAACACAAGCAGCCATGCGGCCGGTGCTGCGCCCACCGACAGCATCCCGGCGGTGCGAAAAAAACTGTAAAGGCCGACTGACGGTGCACCAATCATCCGTGCCGTCATTGCCATAAATTTGGGTGATGCCGAGGGCGTTCAATCTGAGTCGTGCCAAGCCCGGTAAATCAGCTAAATATTTGGTTTGATCGACCTTTCCCGCGACAGGCAAGAACATCGCTCCTGCCGCCGGCTGCACGGCTTCAAACGCAGCCTTCACCTCGGCACCCACCTCAAAAGCTGTCGGCCCGATACAGGGGCCCAGCCATGCGATGGTTCTGGGCGCAACCGCATCCTGGGCAGCGTCAGCCGAAGCAGCGAAATGCCTGAAGGTGGCCTCCAAAATACCGTCAAATGGCGTCTGACCTGCGTTAGCCGGTGTGGCGATACGCGGCGGCCCAGCCAAACCGCGCCAGCCGGCATGCGCCGCAGCCACGACGGGCTGGTCCAGGTGCGCAAACAGCACCGGCAAGCAGTCAGCCACCATGACCGTGCAGGCCAAGCCGCGCTGCCGCGTCAGGCATGCGTCGGCCGCCAGACCATCAACGCTGCCATGACTCAGTTCCAGCACCTCGGTGCCGTGCACCTGCTGCAAAAAGACCGGCTGACAACCGATGGCACGCTGCAAAATCAATCGATTGGCGGCGACGGCAGCGACAGAATCACCGACGTGGCCACCTAAATTCATGGTGTCGAAAGGCGGCAGCGAAACGCCGCCTTGACGCGTGGTGAAGACCGCACGCACACCCGCGGGCGCGGGCCAGCGCGGGGTCAGCCAGTCAGGGTTATTCACTGTCTGGGCAGGCCGAAGGTTCTGCGAGCTTGAAAGCGGGTAATGCCATGCAGGCCTCGTAGGCGCGCATGGTTCGCGGCAAACCTTCAAAGCTGACGTCAAACCGGCTGGCATTGAAGATTTGTGGCACCAAGCAGCAGTCCGCCAAAGTCGGGGTCTCGCCATAGCAAAAATTCGAATCTGGCAATTGCGCCAACTGACGCTCAAAGGCTTCGAGACCCTCACGGCACCAGTGCCGATACCAGGTATTTTTGGCTTCGTCGTCGACCTTCAGTTCACGCACCAAGTACTTCAGCACGCGCAGGTTGTTCAGCGGATGAATGTCGCAGGCAATTGACTGCGCCAGCGCCCGCACCTTGGCACGGCCCAAGGCATCAGCCGGCAGCAAAGGCGGCTCTGGGTGGGTTTCGTCGAGGTATTCGATGATCGCCATCGACTGCGACAAGCGCTCGTTGTCGGTCTCCAGCAAGGGCACCAAGGTGTCGGCTGACAAGGCGACATACGGCGGCTTTTTATGGTCACCGCGGGCAATGTGCACCGACACGTAGTCATAGTCCAAGCCCTTGAGGTTCAGGGCAATGCGAACCCGGTAAGAGGCCGACGAACGAAAGTAGTTGTGCAGTTTCATGCAGAAAGCATACCGCAAGGAAAATCAATAATCGCCGCTACCACTCCCGCTGGCCAAGCTTTCAAACTTTGTGATGCGGCTGATGAAGGCCAGCTTCACCGTGCCGGTCGGACCGTTTCGCTGCTTGCTGATGATGACCTCAGCCACACCCGGCTCCTTGCAGGCTTCCTTGGTGTAGTACTCGTCGCGGTAGATGAACATGATCACATCGGCATCTTGCTCAATCGCGCCAGACTCGCGCAAATCGCTCATCATCGGCCGCTTGTCCGGGCGTGATTCCACACCGCGGCTGAGCTGCGACAGGGCAATCACCGGGCACTGCAATTCCTTGGCGAGCATTTTCAGACCCCGCGAGATTTCGCCCACTGCCGTCGCACGGTTCTCGTCGCTCATGCTGCTCGAGACACTCATCAGCTGCAAGTAATCGACGACGATCAAACCGAGCTTGCCGCACTGACGGGCGAGGCGCCGTGCATTGGCGCGCAACTCACTGACCGTCAGGCCCGGCGTTTCGTCAATGTGCAGCGAGACGTTGCGCAGCTTTTCAATCGCTTCCGTCAGCCGTGGCCATTCTTCATCCGACAGCTTGCCGGTGCGCAGATGGCCTTGGTCAATCCGGCCAATCGAACCGACGATACGCACCGCCAGTTGTGAGGCGCCCATCTCCATCGAGAACACCGCCACCGGCAGGCCTTCATTGAGCGCAACGTGCTCGGCGATATTGATGGCCAGCGCGGTTTTACCCATCGAAGGTCGCGCGGCCAAAATGATCAAATCGCCGGCCTGAAAGCCGGAGGTTTGACGATCCAGATCGTAAAAACCGGTCGGCACACCCGTGATGTCGTTCGGGTTTTCCGACATCTCGGTGACGCGGTCCAGCAGGTCGACCACCAGCGTGTCCATGCTGTGAAAGCCCTGCTTCATGCGTGAGCCTTGCTCACCGATCTTGAAGATCTTCTGCTCTGCCTCGTCCAGAATCGTGGCAACGGCCTTGCCCTGCGGATTGAAAGCGTTGGTGGCGATCTCGTCGCTGGCCTTGACCAGTTTGCGCAAGATAGAACGCTCACGCACGATCTCGGCGTAGCGCCGCACATTGGCGGCGCTTGGCACGTACTGAGCGAGCGAGTTGAGGTAGCTCAGGCCACCGACTTCCTCGGCCTTTCCCTGGCTTTGCAGGTGCTCAAACACCGTGATCACATCGGCTGGCTTGCTGGCATTGATCAGCGCGCCCACCGAGGCGTAAATCAGCTTGTGCTCGTAGCGGTAAAAATCTTCGTCGACCAACAGGTCGCCGACGCGGTCCCAAGCGCTGTTGTCGAGCAGCAGGCCGCCGAGCACGCTCGACTCGCCTTCGATCGAATGCGGAGGAATGCGGAGTTGGGCTATTTGCCGGTCGGTGCTGTAGCCAGCGTCGTCAAGGGTGGAGAGTACGGCAGACATGGGTTTCCTGTAAACACGACCATGTTAAAGCCAGAGTCGCAAAATGCCTTGGGATAAACCTGTGCATAACAGGTGCACCTGATGTGAATAGAGCGTGGAAATCGAATCACCGCAACGCCGCTCCCGACAGCCAACGAAAAAGCCGCCCCGAGGAGCGGCTTTTTCGAGGGAGCCTAGGCTCTCTTGACCGCTGTTAAGCGGATTCGCCGTATACCGTGACGGTGACGTCAACCACCACATCAGTGTGCAGTGCAACGCTGACAGGATGGTCGCCAACGATCTTCAAAGGACCGTTAGGCATGCGGATCTGAGCCTTCAAGACAGCGAAGCCTTGCTTGGTCAGTTCCGCAGCAACATCAGCATTCGTGACCGAACCGAACAGACGGCCGTCAACGCCAGCCTTCTGTGTCAGCTTGACCACGGTGCCGCCGAGCTTGGCGCCCTGGGCTTGGCACTCAGCCAATTTGGCAGCGGCGACTTTTTCAAGATCAGCGCGCTTGACTTCGAATTCCTTGATAGCGACAGCGGTGGCGCGGCGTGCGCGGCCCGATGGGATCAAGAAGTTACGTGCGTAGCCGTCTTTAACTTTGACGACGTCACCCAGATTGCCCAGGTTGACAACTTTGTCGAGCAGAATAATTTGCATGCTTGTGCTCCTTACAGGCTACGGTGTTGGTCGCTGTAAGGCAGCATCGCGAGGAAGCGAGCGCGCTTGACGGCGGTGTTGATTTGGCGTTGGAAAATCGCGCGCGTGCCGGTCAGGCGAGCAGGGATGATTTTTCCGTTTTCGGCGACGAAGTCACGCAGGGTGTCGATGTCTTTGTAGTCAATCTCTTCCACGCCAGCAG